>JAZQQB010000050.1:0-3180 GCA_045628865.1 Lachnospiraceae bacterium
CGAAGGGGAGCCGGCAGAGTCCTTTCCGGATGAGATCGTTTACAGGCAGGAACCTTATACAGATGAGTATGGGAATGTATCCTATGAATTGGTTCCAGTGGAGCCACTTGCTGCAGATGTAAGAGGCAGTAACAAAAAAGAGATCAAGAAAAAGATCGAGGAAGAGATCATGCGTCTGGTAGCTCCTATGTTTTCGGTGGATTATGATGATCTGAAACAAAGACATAAGGAGCAAAGAATCAAGAAAAGATTGAAGCTTGTAGCAGGGATCGCAGCAGGACTTGGGATTTTGAGTATTGTTAGTGGCATTTTCACATTACGTATTATGGATCAAAATAGAAAAATCGATGCTCAATCAGTATCCATTTCTAAACAGTATGAAGAAATCAAAGAACAGCAAGCACAATTGCAGGAGCAGTATGATGGAATGGCTTATCGAGAAGCACAGAGTATGGGAATAGCCTCTTTAAACTATTTAGAGAATGGGGATCGTGAGAATGCATTGAAATATGCTTATATGTCGGTAACGGAAGATGATGATGGTGTCATGATGCCAGTAACGTCAGAAGGAATAAAGGCATTGTTCCAATCTACCTATACCTATGAAAATGGTCATGGGGTGCGACCAGAGCAAATAATAAACTATGAAAATGGCATTTCAAAGGTTTTACTCTCTCCGAATGAGGAATATTTTTTAGTCCATGAAAAAGGTGGAATGATATCTATTTATGATACGAAGAACTTGAGATTGGTTCGAACAATCGATTCAAAGGCAAAGGATGATATGCAAGAATACAAATTTGTAGATTTGTCTGATTACACCAAATTCATAAATGATAGATGTATCATTTTTTCCAATAATATGTACTTTGCTGTTTATGATTTTTTGGATGATGAGGTGCTTTATAGCTATTCCTATAAACAACATGACTCTTATGATTGCAATTTGCAGCAGGTTGAAAACTGTTATGAAAAAGGGGTTACTTATCTTTTTACATATGGGAAGGTGATGATGTATTATCATAATTCCCGTACACTGGAAGAATTATGTGATCTATCCCTCTATGAATATGATAAATATAAATTAGATCGATTGATTTTTGATTTTGAGCAAAATACAGCTTCTTTTTGTTATCCTTTGACGCAGTCAGAGGATACTGCAAATAATGAGATCGAGTATCAATATGGAAAAATTGATCTTGCTACAGGTGAGATCATTCAAAGTACCACATTTTTTGCAGATATGGAGTTTGAGGAAATCACAAAATGTCAGGATAAGATTTTAGCAGTTGGAATTTCAAAGGAATTCTCTACGTTTAGCGTAGAAAAAAGAAGATTTCTTTGTTGCTTAGATGAAAGCAATATGAAGATGCTTTGGAAATCCGATATGAGTTATACGGATTGTAATAGTTTGGCTTCTATCTATGCCGATCATGCATCGGAAAAAGGGGAATTTTGTATTGTAGTAGATTTTGGAATTTACTTTTTTGATGCAAGCACAGGAAATCTAAACTATTCCAAACTATACAATGGCATGATAGTCAGTGCCAAAGAAAGTGTGATGCCTGATTCACAATACTATCAGATGACCATAGGATTAAGTACTGGAGAAGTAATAAACATTGTTCATGGAGGATACTGGAGTGAAAATGTTTTAGCCTCTGGCTTACCTCAAAATATAAAGCAGATCAAGTTTTTGGCTGATAAATATATTGCCTGCACATCCCATATGGATCAGTTGACGATTTATACGTCTCAAAGGGGACTTCGTATGGAGTCTGTTCCAAATGATACTGGCTATATAACAGTTTTTGATCCTGATAGAAAAACACAATATGTTTCATTTGCAGACTATTTTGGCGCATATGATCTGCAGACCAAAGAGGAACTTTGGAGATTGGATTATAAAGTCAAAAAGATGGATATTTTGAAAAATGGCAATTTATGGGTTTATTATGATACAGACGATGGCAAAAAAATGTGTCTTATTCAGAAAGACACGAAAGAAGTGATCTATGATGAAAAAATAACGCTTTTTGATGTTTGGGTGAATTATGAAAACAGTATAGTCTATTTTCATGATGGCAGTGATGTTTGTATGTTTGATGCAAATAGTATGGTAGTTTCCAGCATTTTAAAGGATGGTTGTTTTGAAGAGTATTTGCTTCATAATTGTATTCTTTCATCTGATGGAACGCATGTTATATTAGAAAACATAACGGATGGGTACGGTATCTGTAAAGTGGGAGAGGAACCTAAAAAAATAGACATATTGGGAACTTTGATCAAAAATATTTTGTTTATACCAAATTCAAATTGTTTTTTGATCATAATGGATGATGAGACCTATCAGGTATTTGATAATGATACATTAGAATGTGTGGGTGTGGGAGAAACAGCCATGGGCTCTGGATATGAGATTCAGACTTATCCTGGTGGTGGAGATACACCTTATGTGATTACAATCGATGATCGTATTTTCTTTTTGGATAAAGATTATCAGATCGTTTATCAAACGAATGGAAAATATTATTCGATCCAGGAAAATGAGGTTTTTCTTTCACAATCGGATGATGGACTTTGGCTATGTCCATTTTATACGATTGATTTATTAATAGAAGATGCAAAAAAAATTAGAAGTGGTGAGGCATCAACCAGGATAGAACAATAGGAGATTGACGTATATATGAGAAAAGACAGTTTTAAGCATTATGATGCCTTTATCAGCTACCGACACACCCCCCTTGATATGTTTGTAGCAAAGACCATACAAAAGAAATTAGAGGAATTTAAGCTTCCAAAGAACGTAAAAAGACAGCAGGCGGATTGGGAGAGAAAAAAGATCGAAAAGGTTTTTCGTGACCAGGATGAGCTGCCTATTACCAGTGATCTTTCGGATCAGATCTATCAGGCTTTGACGGTGTCGGATTACCTCATTGTCATCTGTTCCCCAAGGATCAAGGAGTCATTATGGTGCCAGCAGGAGATCATGACCTTTATCGAAATGCGAGGGTATGATCATGTGCTTCCCGTACTGATCGAAGGGGAGCCGGCAGAGTCCTTTCCGGATGAGATCGTTTACAGGCAGGAACCTTATACAGATGAGTATGGGAATGTATCCTATGAATTGGTTCCAGTGGAGCCACTTGCTGCAGATGTAAGAGGCAGTAACAAAAAAGA
>JAZQQB010000051.1:0-164956 GCA_045628865.1 Lachnospiraceae bacterium
CAGAACGACATGGCTACGATCCGACTTAAAAATGGAAAGAACTATTGATAAACAGAAGAAACTGCAAAATATCAATAGTAAAAATGGAAAGAACTATTGATAAACAGAAGAAACTGCAAAATATCAATAGTAAAAATGGAAAGAACTACCAATAAATGAAAGAAAATGAAAAACATCAATATTAAAAAGGAAAAAACTACTGATAAACAGAAGAAATCATAAAAAATTAATAGTAAGAAGGCTTTATTTAAAATGCCCACAAAGTCCATCCGGGGGATGTGCACGTTTTGGCAGAGGAAGATGTTACTTATGCGACGCCAAAGCTATGCTGCGCATACCGCTCGGGCGCGAAAGAGTGCGAAGCACTCTTTTTTATGTATTTTGTTCCTTTCGTGGTTTTGTGATACAATATATTTGTCTGTGCAGAGCCATGGCTCTGAATAGCATTAGTTTAAAGCCCTGCAATACGCATGGCTTGATGTGGAATTTGCGCATGGCGTAGAACAGTTATAAAGGGAGTTTCATCATATGCATACATCAATCAAGGATCTAAAGGGTGTGGGGGACAAGACCGCACAGCTTTTTGAAAAGATCAACGTAACCTCGGTGGAGGATCTTTTGACCTATTATCCAAGGGAATACACCAATTATCCAGAACCCAAAAAGATCATATCACTAGCAGATGGCGAAAAAGCGGCAGTTGTTGTAAGCCTGATTTCAGGCCCGGCCACCAAAAGGGTAGGAAAGCTTACGCTAACAAGTGTGAAGGCGAGTGATGATACAGGTACGATCTCACTTACCTTTTTTAATATGCCATTTTTGAAAAATACCTTAAAGGCAGGCCAGTGTTACGTGGTATATGGGCAGGTAAAGAAAAAAAGAGAGGCGGTGAGCTTTGATCATCCACAGCTTCACCAGCTATCCCAGTATGAGGTTTTAAGAAAAACTTTACAGCCAGTGTATCCAGTCACCAAGGGTCTTACCAGCAAAATGGTGAGTAAGACCATGGAACAGGCGCTTTTATATGGAAAGCCAGAGTATCTGCCAGGTGCTATCAAAAAGATGTATCGCTTTATGGATCTTGCCCCGGCGCTTAAAACCATTCATTTTCCAAATGGAAAAGAGGAGCTGATTGAGGCAAGAAGACGTCTTGCTTTTGATGAATTTTTCTTATTTTCTTTGTATTTAAGAGAGATGAAAGATGAGAATGAAGCTATTCCTAGCAGTGCAATTATGAAAAAGTCTCCTATAATAGACGAGTTTTTAAATAAATTGCCATATGATCTGACAAATGCCCAGAAAAAAGTGCTTTCAGAGATCCAAAATGATCTGTCCGGTCCATATGTGATGAACCGTTTGATCCAGGGTGATGTAGGTTCCGGTAAGACTATTGTTGCCTTTTTGGCATTGCTTCAGTGCGTGGCAAATGGCTATCAGGGTGCATTGATGGCACCAACGGAAGTGCTTGCAAAGCAGCATTATGAAGGGTTGCTTTCGTTTGTGGAAAAATACGATCTTCCTTTTAAACCGGTTTTATTGACAGGTTCTTTGACGGCCAAGGAAAAAAGAAATGTATATGAAAAGATCGAAACAGGCTATTCCAATGTGATCATTGGAACCCATGCTCTGATCCAGGACCGGGTTACCTACAAAAATCTCGGACTTGTTGTGACTGACGAGCAGCATCGATTTGGTGTGCGTCAAAGAGAAGCCCTTGCAGGAAAACAGGAGGATGGCAGTGTGCATATCTTAGTCATGAGTGCCACACCGATTCCTAGAACTTTGGCCATTGTTTTGTATGGAGATCTTCATATCAGTGTTATTGATGAGCTTCCTAGCAATCGTCTTCCTATTAAAAACTGTGTGGTGGATGAGTCTTATCACGAAACAGCCTACCGCTTTATAAAAGGTCAGATTGAAGCAGGCAGACAGGCCTATGTGGTTTGCCCGATGGTGGAAGAAGGCGAGGGGGAAATGGAGCATCTTCATAATGTATGTGATTATACCAAAGCGCTTCAGGAAAAATTTCCGGATAATATCCGTATTGAGATGCTTCATGGAAAAATGAAACCGGCATTAAAAAATGAGATCATGGAGGCTTTCGGCAGACATGAGATCGATATTTTGGTTTCTACTACCGTAATCGAGGTTGGTATCAATGTACCTAATGCAACGGTGATGATGGTGGAAAACTCTGAACGTTTTGGCCTTGCCCAGCTTCACCAGCTTAGGGGTCGAGTAGGACGAGGAAAGGAACAGTCCTTTTGCATTTTTGTCAGCGGGAATAAAAGTGAAGATACCATGGAGCGATTAAAGATCTTAAACAAATCTAATGACGGTTTTTACATTGCAGAGCAGGATATGAAGCTTAGAGGCCCCGGAGATATTTTCGGGATCCGCCAGAGTGGAGCCCTTGTTTTTCCAATCGGTGATATTTTTACAGATGCAGACCTTCTAAAGGTAGCGTCAGAAACAGCGGAAAGTCTTATCAATGGAGAAATTGAGGTAGCGAAAGAGGAGATGGAAAAGCTTCATAGATACATGGGAGATTACTACAAGAATCGATTGGACTTTGGCAGTATCTAATGTGAAATTTGCTTCATCTTTGTGGGGGAGAACCATGCCGTGTCAAGAACACTGGAGGCGTTCTTTTATTGTGGCAGAATAAACGTGGATATGATAATCACGCAACGTAGTATTGTTTACTACGATTGACTTTCTGGGTAATTCTTACTATAATTGTTGAAGTTTGAAACTCAAACTATTCGTAACCGGTTAGGTTTTAAGACCAGTTACCAAACGTGTTTTACGAGGAGGACAATCAGCGTGGCTAAAATCGCAATTGTAACAGATAGTAATAGTGCAATCACACAGGCAGAAGCAAAGGAATTAGGCGTATATGTATTGCCTATGCCATTTATGATTGATGACGAGACATTATATGAAGATATTGATCTGACTCAGGAAGAGTTTTATGAAAAATTAAAGGCGGATGTTGATATCAAGACATCTCAGCCAACTCCAGGTTCTGTAACAGACCTTTGGGATGAACTTTTGAAGGAATATGATGAAATCTTACATATTCCTATGTCAAGCGGACTTTCAAGCTCTTGTGCTACAGCAATCATGCTTGCTGGCGAGGATGAGTATGAAGGAAAGGTTTTTGTAGTCAATAATCAGAGAATCTCTGTAACACAAAGACAGTCGGTGTTGGATGCTAAGGAATTAGTAGGCAGAGGCTTGTCAGGTGCCGAGATCAGAGACTTTTTGGAAAAGGTAAAAATGGAATCCAGCATCTATATCATGCTTGATACCTTACATTATTTGAAAAAGGGCGGTCGTATCACTCCTGCAGCTGCAGCTCTTGGAACTATCTTAAAATTGAAACCGGTTTTACAGATCCAGGGCGAGAAGTTAGATGCTTTTGCAAAGGCTAGAACCTCTCAGGCTGGCGTAAAGATCATGAAAGAACAGATCAGACGTGATATTGAAACCAGATTTGGTGGTACAGTTGAAAATACCGGATGTCATATTGAGATCGCTTATACCTATAATAAAGAAGCTGCACTTCAGTTAAGGGAAGAATTGATGGCAGAGTATCCGAATTGTGGAGAGATCATTGTGAATCCATTGTCACTTTCTGTTTCCTGCCATATCGGACCAGGTGCTTTGGCAATTGCCTTATCAAAGAAGATTCCAGAGTAGATTTAGACAATAAAGTGTTTCGTCTTCTTAGAATAGTTACAAATTTATAATGAATACGCGTATCTAAAAGATGAATTAGATACGCGTATTTTTGTTATTTTTATTTGAAAAAGAATTTTTAGAGATTCTTTAGAGATTTCTTTGGTAGGATATATTTGAGTTAAGAATTGTTTTTGAATTAAAAAAACTTACTATTCAGAGCCCCATTCGCAAAATCGCTTGGCTCTGAACAGTTACAAAAAACTTAGATGGGGAGAATTTAGATGAAGAAGAGAATGTATGAAAAATTGTTGTTATCAGTCTTAACCATGAGCTTGGTATTTTCTACCGGATGCGGTTCGAAACAAGAGGAGAAAAAGAATGTATTTGCTGGAGGCGGTGACAAAGAGGTAAATTATGCCGAGTCAGATGAGAATGAAGATACGGGAATGAATGCCTCAGAGATTGGATACCTTGAAGTGGAAAGTAAAGAATCCGATGAGGATGAGGATACAACTGACTATGGACCTTTGGATGTGAGAGATTATTATGATGAGTATACCTGGCAGGGAGCTTATCTGGATATTTTAGAGGCTAATGGTTTTATGGCTCCAGAAAGCGGAAGTTATCAGGTGGATCTAACAAATGAATGGACCTATGATCTGATCTATGTGGATCAGGATAATGTTCCGGAATTGTTGATGTCACTGAATAATTATTATGCATATGTTGCCAGCTTTCAATGCGGCAAGATTGTGATCACAGGTGATTATCCAACGGGAACCTGGGGAAATCGTACAGAGTATGTTCCGAATAAGGATCTTCTTTGCAGTATGAGCTATACTTTTGAGGGCGAGGAAGAAGTATGGTATTATGAGTATTCCCATTTGCACTCACAAGATCCTTTGGATCAGGATAGTATCAAATATAACGCATACGACTGGAAAATGATTACGGATGGTGGTGTTTCCACCAAAGAAGAGATCATGGATCAGATCAAGGATACCTTTATTGATATTAATGACTTAAAGGTAGAAAAGGAAGAAAAAATGGTTGTTTTGGAACCTTCCAATGAAGCTTTGGTCATTGAAAAATTTAGTGACGGATTGACCTATGATGATCTGGCTGGCTACGAATTTGAATTTTGTAGCGGGGCTGGTGCATGGAGTACTCGTTTTCACTTAAAATGTGATGGATCCTTCTGGGGTGAGTATTGTGATGATGATATGGGATATACAGGCGAATATAACGGTGAAACATACGATGGAGAACGTTATCTATGTGATTTTACAGGAAAGTTTGGATCCCTTACAAAGGTGGATGCGTTTACCTATAAGACTACCATTACAGAATTAAATTTTGAAAAAACACCGGATACAAAGGAAATTGTGGATGGAACTTTGGTCACATATACTGATGCATATGGATTTAAAGATCATAAGGATATCTATTTTTATCTTCCGGGTAAACCGGTAAAGGACTTAGACGAAGGGTTCTTAGGATGGATTCACATTGACAAAGAATCAAACATGGATTTAGCCCTTAATATGGTGTGTATGAACAATGAAGCGCAGCAGGAGGGTTTTTCCGGTTATAATGAAATAAATCGAACCTTTGTCTGGCTGTCTTTTTATTTAGATGAGTATGATGCGAAATATAGAGAAGAATTAAATGATGTTACGATAGGTCCTTCAAAAAAAGAAGAAACAGCAACATATCTATATGAAGTATGGGATGATTATTTAAATGACATCTGGAATGTTCTTTTGGCGGTGAAGTTTACAGAGGAAATGAATACCTTAAAGGAAGAGGAAAGAGCGTGGATCTTACAAAAGGAAAAAACCATGGAGTATGTAGGAACATCCATATCAGATGCAACTGAAAAAGAGATCATCATGAACACAGTTGGAGCAAACATAACAAGAGAAAGATGTCTTACATTGTTAAAGCTGTTGCAGGATAAACTGGATTAAGAAATAAGGAAATATAAACTGGAGTAAGAAATAAAGAAACTAGCATTGGAGTAAGAGATAAAGAAATATACATGAAAGAGGATAAAGAAAATGAATAAGAATGATTTCAAAAAGAGTTTGGTTATTTTAAGCGCATCCTTTTGCCTTTGCGCTTGTGGTACAGAAGAGGTAGAGAATTTGAATTCTGTAAAAGAGACGGAGTCTGATGTTGTAGAAACAGTGGCTGAAACAACAGAGAGTATGGAAACTGAATCAGAAGAGTCAGTAGAGGAAGTGGTTGCTACCGTAGATGATAGTCTTTCTTTGGAAGAAAGAAGCCGTAAGGCTTATCAAGACCTGTTAATGGCAGTTATTGAAACTGGTGGATTTCCAGAAGAATTGGTAAATGAGGGGGACGTCTTTTTGTTTGAGGAAGATGCAGATGACACCAGTTTTGCTATAATTGATGTGGATCAGGATGGCAAAGAGGAATTGATTGTATCCATGGTTTCAAGTAATACCTCAAATATTTGTGCCTGGGTATTTGGTTATGATGAAGAAAAAAATGTGGTGTTTTTAGAAGTAAGCGAAGGTGGAACAATCGCTGTTTATGAAAATGGTGGAATCCGATTTGATTTTACACATAATCAGGGTGTGGCTGGAAGCTTTTGGCCATATATGCTGTATCAGTATGATGCTAAAACAGATACCTATCAGTATATGGGGTATGTAGATGCTTTTGATAGGGTCTTTGTGGAGAGTGGCGAATCTTCTTTCATTGATGTTTTTCCAGAGGAAGTAGATGAGGATCAGAACGGCTTTGTTTATTATATAGAAGCACCTGGCTATGGTGGATATGATAACCCTTGTGATGATGATGTGTATGAGGCTTGGCAAGATCAGGCGACAGATGGTTCAAAAGAGGTGACTCTTGACCTAATAGACGTCAATGAAGAAAATGTTAGTGCAATCCGGTAAAAATAGGCCACTTTAGATTTCGCAGAGCGAAATGGAGATTGGTGTGAAAAAGAAGGAAGCGTAGATGCATGAAAAATATTCTGCATTTACGCTTGTTTTTTATCGAAAATATGTTTGCTATTTACTATTTTTTGTGCTACTATAATGTTGGTTTAAAGTGCGTTTTTGCGCTTTAGAGCGTTAAAAAGCAAGATAATTCGTGTAGAAAGTAGGAGTTTTGATGGCAAAGGAAGTTAAGTATGATGCGTCCAGTATTCATGTTTTGGAGGGACTGGAAGCAGTACGTGTCAGACCGGGTATGTATATAGGAAGTGTTTCAACGAAGGGATTGAACCACTTGATCTACGAAATCGTAGATAACTCAGTAGATGAGCATCTTGCAGGCTTTTGTGATACCATCCATGTAACTTTGGAAGCAGATGGTTCCTGCACTGTTTCTGATAATGGTCGAGGAATTCCTGTTGGGATGCATGCAAAGGGCGTTAGTGCGGAACGAGTTGTCTTTACTACTTTACATGCAGGTGGTAAATTTGACGATTCAGTATATAAGACCAGTGGTGGTCTTCATGGTGTAGGTTCCTCTGTTGTAAACGCTTTATCCAACCGCCTGACCATTCGTGTTAAGCAGGGTGGATGTATCTATGAAGATGAATATGAAAGAGGTATTCCGGTAAAGGAATTGGTAGACGGTTTGCTTCCAGTGATCGGCAAGACCAAAGAAACAGGTACCTGGATCAATTTTTTACCAGACGATACCATTTTTGAAAAAACCAGATTTAAAGCTGACGAGGTCAAAAGTCGTATGCATGAAACTGCATACTTAAATCCTAGACTGACCATTGTTTTTGAAGATTTAAGAGGAGAGGTTCCGGAACATATTGAATTCCATGAACCAGACGGTATCATTGGCTTTATCAATGATCTAAACGATTCCAAGGAAGCTGTCAGCGATGTGATCTATTTTAAGGGAGAGGCTGACAATATTTCTGTGGAAGTTGCATTCCAGTATGTAAATGAATTCCATGAGAATGTTTTGGGATTTTGTAATAACATTTATAATTCTGAGGGTGGTACCCACATTACAGGTTTTAAGACACAGTTTACCAATGTGATCAACACCTATGCCAGAGGCTTGAATATTTTAAAGGAAAAAGACGTAAACTTTACAGGTACGGATGTCAGAAATGGTATGACAGCTGTTATTTCCTTGAAGCATCCAGACCCTCGTTTTGAAGGACAGACCAAGACAAAGCTGGATAACCAGGATGCGTCTAAGGCAGTTGCCAAGATCACGGGTGAAGAGATCGTTCGTTTCTTTGACCGTAACCTAGAACAGTTAAAGGCTGTTATTTCCTGCGCAGAAAAAGCGGCTAAGATCAGAAAAACAGAAGAAAAAGCAAAAACCAATATGCTTACCAAGCAGAAGTATTCTTTTGATTCCAACGGAAAGCTTGCCACCTGTGAATCTATGGATGCCAGCAAGTGTGAAATCTTTATCGTCGAAGGAGATTCTGCTGGTGGATCTGCTAAAATGGCGAGAAACCGTATGTACCAGGCGATTTTACCAATCAGAGGTAAGATCTTAAACGTAGAAAAAGCCAGTATTGATAAGGTTTTGGCCAATGCGGAGATCAAGACGATGATCAATGCCTTTGGTTGTGGTTTTTCAGAAGGCTATGGTAACGACTTTGATATCAACAAGCTTCGCTATGATAAGATCATCATTATGGCCGATGCCGACGTGGATGGTGCACATATCTCCAACCTTTTACTGACCCTGTTTTATCGTTTTATGCCGGAGCTTATTTTTGAGGGACATGTGTATATTGCCATGCCACCTTTATACAAGGCAGTACCTTCCAAGGGAGCGGAGGAATACCTGTATGATGATAAGGCTTTGGAAAAATATCGTAAGACTCATAAGGGACCATTTACCCTGCAGCGATACAAAGGTCTTGGTGAAATGGATGCAGAACAGCTTTGGGAAACAACCTTAAACCCGGAGACCAGAATCATGAAGCAGGTTGAGATTGAGGATGCAAGACTTGCAGATGTTATCACAGAAACACTGATGGGTAATGACGTTGCGCCACGTAAGCAGTATATTTATGAGCATGCTACAGACGCAGAGCTTGATATTTAAATTCGCAGGCTGGCTTACAAGCAGTAAGTTTAAGCTTCTGCCAGCTACAAATTTACATGATTGATGATAAATTAAAAATAGGTAACTGTTCAGAACCGGCCATAAACAGCAAGTGTTTATGGCGTGAGAACATGATTCAATGGCAAAAATGCCATTGCGAAGCAATTTTAAATGCATTTTTGCTTCGTAATTATGAGGGTACTGAATAATTACGAAAATAGAGGCAAAGTATGGAAGAAAAGATTATTAAAACGGAATTTTCGGAAGTTATGCAAAAGTCGTTTATTGACTATTCCATGAGTGTGATCATTGCCAGAGCACTTCCGGATGCCAGAGATGGTTTGAAACCAGTTCAGAGAAGAACACTATATGATATGATGGAGTTAGGTACACGTTTTGACCGCCCTCATAGAAAGAGTGCCCGTATCGTTGGTGATACCATGGGTAAATATCATCCTCACGGAGATTCCTCCATCTATGATTCTTTGGTTGATATGGCACAGGATTTCAAAAAAGGGATTCCTCTTGTAGATGGTCATGGTAACTTTGGCAACATCGAAGGTGATGGCGCGGCTGCCATGCGATATACAGAAGCAAGACTGTCAGAAATTGCTGAAAAGGGTATTTTACAGGATTTAGATAAGGATGTTGTTGACTTTGTTCCGAACTTTGATGAAACGGAAAAAGAGCCGGCAGTGCTTCCTTGTAAATTTCCAAATCTTTTGGTAAACGGTGCAGAGGGTATTGCGGTTGGTATGGTAACCAGTATTCCAACCCACAATTTAGCTGAGGTTATTGATGCCACAAAGGCTTATATCAAGGATAATAACATTACTGTCAGAGAACTGATGAAGTATATGCCGGGACCTGATTTCCCAACGGGAGGTATCGTTTGTAATAAGGACGAGCTTCAAAATATCTATGAAACAGGAACAGGAAAGATCAAGCTTCGTGGTAAGGTGGATATTGAAAAAGGCAAAAATGGCAAGGTAAATGTTGTCATTTCTGAAATCCCATATACCATGATCGGTGCTAACATCGGCAAGTTTTTACAGGATGTAGCAGATCTTTATGAGTCCAAAAAGGCTCCAGAGATCGTGGATATCACAAATCAGTCTTCTAAGGAGGGAATCCGTATCGTCATCGAATTAAAAAAGGATGCTGATGCAGAGAACTTCGTAAATTTATTATATAAAAAGACAAGATTAGAGGACACCTTTGGCGTAAATATGCTAGCCATTGCCAATTCCCGTCCAGAGGTTATGAGCTTAAAGGATATCATCAAATCAAACGTTGATTTTCAGTTTGAGTTCAACACCAGAAAATATACAACTCTTTTAAAGAAGGAACTTGAGAAAAAGGAGATCCAGGAAGGTCTTATAAAAGCTTGTAATGTCATCGATCTTATCATTGAGATCTTACGTGGTTCTAAGGACAGAAGCATGGCAAAGGCGTGTCTTGTGGAGGGTAAGATTGACGGTATTAAGTTTAAGACCAAGGAATCCAAGCTGATGGCGACTCAGCTTCAGTTTACTGAGCCACAGGCCAATGCGATTTTAGAGATGCGTTTGTATCGTTTGATCGGTTTGGAAGTGGAAGCACTGATCAAAGAGCATGATCAGACCATGGCAAATATCTATTTATACGAGGATATTTTGGATCGTAAGGATTCCATGGCACAGGTGATCATGAAGGAATTAGACGAATTCAAAAAGAAATTCGCCCGTAAAAGAAGAACCGTGATCGAGAACGCAGAAGCTGCTGTTTATGTAGAAAAAGAGCAGGAAGAAATTCCTGTTATGTTCTTGATGGATCGTTTTGGTTATACCAAGTCTGTTGATATGGCTACCTTTGAACGTAATAAGGATGCTGCCATTTCAGAAAATAAATATATTGTGGAATGTAAGAGCTCCGGTAAGATCTGTATTTTTACAAACAAGGGAAATCTTCATACCATTAAGGTTTCGGACGTTCCATTTGGTAAATTCAGAGACAAAGGAACTCCTGTAGATAACATCAGTAACTTTGATACCACCAAGGAAGATGTGGTGGCGATCTTTAACCAGTCACAGCTTAATTTATTCAGACTTTTGTTTGTTACAAAGTATGGATACATAAAGACTGTCAATGGGGGAGAGTTTGATGTATCAAAGCGAACTGTTGCTGCTACAAAGTTAGAAGATTTAGATGAAGTCATAAGCATTTTTATTGCTGAGGATTCTAAATTCCTGGTACTGCAGTCTTCCTTAGGATATTTCTTAAAGTTTGCAAGTTGTGAAGTGCCTGATTATAAAAAGGGTGCAGTGGGTTGTCATGGTATGAAACTAAAGGACAATGATTATATTGAAAACGTCTACTATGCAAATCAGACAGAGGATGTTAAGATTGATTATAAAGAGAAAAAAATAGAACTAAACAAGTTAAAGGCTGCTGGCAGAAATACCGTTGGTACTAAGGTCAGGGCTTAACAGGAAAATAGAGACCGCCTCGGATTTTACAGGGCGAAAGGAAGGTAAATATGAGAGTAATCGCAGGTAGCGCAAGAAGTATTCCTTTGGTAGCACCAATGGGTGAAGAAACACGTCCAACCCAGGACCGCATTAAGGAAACTTTATTTAATATGATCCAGTTTGAAGTAGGAGACAGTGTTTTTGTGGACCTTTTTGCTGGAAGTGGCGGAATTGGTATTGAAGCTTTAAGCCGTGGCGCCAGAAAGGCATATTTCGTAGACAATGGTGCTGCACCAATCCAGTGTGTAAAGGATAATCTTCACAAAACAAAGCTTATGGACAAGGCTCAGATCTTTCAGCAGGATTGTATTGCATTCCTTTCTTCCTTGAAAGAAAAGGTGGATTTTATTTTTATGGATCCGCCATATAATCAGGAGCATGAATTAAGAGCGTTAAAAGTTTTAAAGGATTCTAAGGCTGTTTATGAAGGGACAACTATTATTGTGGAGGCATCCTTGGAAACTGATTTTTCCTATGTGGAAGACTTGGGATTTGAAATCGTAAAGCAGAAGGTTTATAAGACAAACCAGCATGTTTTTTTGAAGAAAGCACAGTAAGAATATGAAGAGAGCATGCTAAGCCATGGGTGTAGATTCCGTGGCTTAGCATCTTACAAATTTATAGATAATAGATAGGGGAATCGTGTGAAAAATGAAAGGGAGATTATCATGAGAAGAGCAATATATCCGGGTAGTTTTGATCCCATAACCTATGGACATCTTGACATTATTAAGCGTAGTGCGGCAATGTTTGATGAGGTGATTGTCGGAGTTTTGAATAATCAGGCAAAGACTCCATTGTTTTTACCTGAAGAACGTGTTAGAATAATTAGTGAAGTTGTTAAGGATATTCCGAATGTAAAAGTGGTGACTTTTGGTGGTCTTTTGGTAGATTACTGCAAGGAACACGATATTCATGTATCAGTCAGGGGACTGCGTGCAGTGACTGATTTTGAGTATGAATTACAGATCGCACACACAAACAGACTGTTATCGAGGGGTGATTTGGACACAGTCTTTTTGACGACCAGTATGGAATATGCATATTTAAGTTCCAGTGCAGTGAAGGAAATTGCACATTTTCATGGAGACATTTCTATGTGTGTGCCTCCGTATGTTGAGGAACAGATTAGAAAACGGGGAGAACTATAAACAATGACAAGCAGAATTGAACAGTTAATAGATGAGATCGAAGAATACATAGATAGCTGTAAGCCTAAGGCTTTTTCCAATAATACACAGATTATTGTGAATAAGGATGAAATTGAAGATCTGCTTCGCGAGCTTCGTATGAAGTGTCCGGAAGAGATTAAGAAATATCAGCAGATTGTAAAGAACAAGGAAGCAATTTTACAGGATGCGAAGGAGAAGGCGCAGACTTTGATCGACAATGCCACTGAGCAGACCAATCAGTTGATCAATGAGCATGAGATCATGCAGCAGGCTTACAATCAGGCTAATGAAGTAGTAAGAATGGCAACTAACCAGGCTCAGGAAATCCTTGATAAGGGTGTCATGGAAGCCAATCAGGTCCGTGAAGCAGCAATTGCTTACATGGACGAAATGCTGGGTAATCTGGAAAATGTTTTAAGTCATGCCATGAACAACTTAAACCAGAAGCATGAGGAATACATTCAGACATTAAATGGTTATTATGATATTGTGAAACAGAACCGTATGTCATTATATCCAAGTGCTACGGCTGATACTGCTTCAGATGAAGGGTCAGATAATCTTGATGTGATTTAGAAAAATGGAGCGAACCGATGAGGTTCGCTCTTGCTTTTATGAAAATAGGACATTAAGGGCGTGCGGGTAAGCCAAACAGGAGGGGAAGCTTACATGAAAAGAAAATTTGTATTCTGCTGTAGTTTTATGATATTATGTTGTTTCTGGCTGATTTCGGGAATGTCAGTGTATGCCAAGGATGTGGTGGTTGTCATTGATCCTGGACACGGCGGAGAGAACTTAGGGGCAGAATGGGAAGACCATACAGAAAAGGATATGACGATGGTCATTGCCAATGCCATGAAGGAAGAATTGGAGAAATATGAAGGAGTAAGTGTGTATTTGACCAGAGAGGATGATACAGATTTAAGCCTTCAGGAGCGCTGTGATATTGCTGATGCGGTTCACGCAGACTTTTTGTTCTGTCTCCATTTGAATATGTTCGAAACCCATGACGTATATGGCTCAGAGGTGTGGATCCCTTCTAAAGGAAAAAATTATGTGAAGGGCTATCAGTTTGCTGATATTGTTTTGGGTGAATTTGAAGATTTGGGACTTTACATACGCGGGATCAAGACCCGCTTGAATGACAGGGGTGGCGAGTACTATGGTATTTTGCGCCATTCTGAAGAATACGGCTATCCATGTGCTTTAGTGGAGCACTGTCACTTAGATCATAAAAATGATGTACCTTTTTATGATTCGGTTGAAGATCTGGAAAAATTTGGTGTATTAGATGCAACGGCGGTTGCCAAGTATTTTGGTTTATCCTCAAATGTTCTGGGTGTGGACTATTCCGGGTATGAGCTTGTTAGTGTAGATGCACCTTCTGTATCTATTGCCCAGGATCTTTCTCCAGCAGATTTTGTGGAGTTTTCTGTAGATTCCGTTGTGGAAAATGAAGGAAATGCCACTCTTAATTGCAGCCTAGAGGCGGATGATTATGATTCCTATGTACTTTACTACAGTTATTCCTTTGATGGGGGCAGAACCTATTCAGAGCTATATCCATTGAATCGAGAGACTTCTGCGGAATTTTGTGTGGACGTGCCTTATGGCATTAAAATCGATATGATGGCAAGAGTTTACAACAAGTACGATCAGATTGCGGAAAGCGGGGTCATATCCCTTGGAGTATTAAAGGATCCTAATGCAGTCCAGGAGGAGGAATCTAAGATAGAAGAGCCTAGTGAATCTTTGGTATCCTTTGAATTAGAAGAGAATGAATTGGGCGGTGGTATTGATCGGAAATCTGAAACCACCAGCACTGACAAGGTGGAAAAAAACAAGTTTTCCTTGAAACAAAAGCTTCTGATTGCAGGTGCACTTTTTTTTGTATCAGTATTTAGTGTGGTGATCGCGGCCGTGGTTTCCAACCAGATGATCAAAGCGACCAGCAGAAAAAAGCGTGATCGGGAAAAACAGTCAGGAACAAGGGAAGAATTGAAATAAAAATGTAAATTGGAGAATATATGGTCAAACAGTTATATGAAGAAGCAAAAAAAGGAATCAATGTAAGAGCGAATCTGAGCACTCTTAGAAGCGAAGTGAAGGATTTTGCAAAAATGGATCACTTGTATGAGCTAGTGTGCGATGAGATGGATGTGATGATCTCTTTTTTATCAAGCGAGGATGCAAAAACCCGTAAAAATGCAGCTCTTTTGATGGGAGAGCTTGATATGTCGGATTTTTTGCAACCTTTGATGGTGGCCTATGAAAAAGAGGAGACTCTTTTTGTAAAAAGCGCCTATTTAGAGGCAATCAAGAATTATGATTATGAAGAGTACCTACCAATGCTTCGAGCTAGATTGAAAGAATTGATGGATGCTGACATTACGCAGGCTAACAAGAAGCATTTAGAGGAAGAGGTTAAGATACTTCATCAGCTCATCAATGCGAAATCGGGCGTTTCAAAGCATTCTTTTTCCGGTTTTAAGACTCCTAAGGACATCATCCTTTTGACCAATAAGCTGCACAAGGATAAAGTGGAGGCTGCCATCAGGGAGCTTCCTATTGATGTACAGTTTACTGAATTTTCCGGTGGCGTGCGCCTAAAGACTAAGGATGTGAAGATGCTTTATCATGTGAGAAGTTTTCATTCCATGCTTTTTATGGTGCCAAAATGCGGCAGTGTGCCAATGGATCCTATTGAAGCTGCAGAGGCCATTAGTAAGTCTGGTTTACTTTCTATGATCAAGGAAAGCCATAAAGAACCTGGCCCATATGCTTTTCGTTTGGAATTAAAGAGTAGTTTAAAACTGGATCAGAAAACTGCTTTTGCCAAAAAGTTTTCCAATGAACTGCAGATGCTTTCAAAGCACGAGCTGATCAATGATCCATCGGGTTATGAATTTGAATTGCGTCTTATTGAAAACAAGGCAGGGAACTGCAATGTGCTTCTCAAAATGAATACCATAAAGGATTTGCGTTTTTCTTATCAGGTGATGCCGTATGCAACCTCCTTAAAGCCAGCCAATGCAGCACTTTTGGTGAGCTTAGCGAAGGATTACATGGTGCCGGATGCCCAGGTGCTTGACCCTTATGTGTCAGGTGCTGAGTTACTTATTGAGCGCCAGATGGCGGTAAAAGCCAATACCTCTTACGGATTAGATACAAGAGAGGAAGCTTTGGAGTCAGCAAAACGGCATGCGTTCGAGTCAGATCAGATTATTCATTTTGTGAAAAAGGATTTTGGCTCCTTTTCTCATGAATATCCGTTTGATGAAATTTTTACCCAAATGCCATTTGCCTTGGGATATAAGTCCTTAAGCGAGGTTGAAGAGGAATATCGCAGCTTTTTTATGCATGTGAGATATGTGTTAAAAAAGACGGGTACCATGATCCTTTACACCCACGATATTCCATTTATAAAAAAATATATGGGATTAGCCAATGCAGTTTTGGTCCAGGAAATCCCGGTTGGATATAAAGAGAAGACTTACCTTTGTGTGTTGAAGTTGGATGAGAAATAAAGAGGAAAACTTTTGTTTCTTCTTGAATATTATATGAGAGATAAATAGCAAAATCCCAAGATGCCTAGTAAGATTTTTTGTAAAATGTAGGGGAAAATTGGAAGCCCAAATTCGGCCGAAATACAAAAGGTTTGGGCAATTCCGGATAAACAACCGAATATTATAAAAAAAACAGAAATGACCGGAAATTGCGCGCCAAGTAATTGCAGGGCTGTGGTGACCTCAAAGCTTGATTTGAAAAGCATTAAATGGAATCTGGACAAGGGGAGCAGATCTCCTATAAACTGAAAACTGGAAAATAACATCATGTACCCTGCTAATTTTGAAATAGTGATCAAAGAATCTGTAATTACATCCTGAAATGTATGTTGACTGATATTATTTCGTAATGTTTCGTGATTTTCGGGTTTTTCTGGTACCGGTTTGATGGCATTTTTGCCATAATCCATCATGGATGTTATACTAGATAAGATGAATGCAAAAAATAGATAAATGAGAGGCAATCCATAAATGGCAATCAGAAAATCCATTAATGAAAAGCATTTTTCAAAGCTTTTTTGATAGGTAGGATATACAAAGCCAAACAGATAAGCAGGACCAAAAATATTGCAGACAGGCATTAGGATCAGAGCAGTCTTTTTGCTTATTTTACGGGTTTTGTAGGCATTGGAAACTAAAATCGCACCGGATGGAAAACCGAACAGATAGCCACAGCAAATAAGCCCTAAAATGGTTCTTTTAGGACCTGATTTTGTGCTTAGTGCCTGATAGGATTTTAGAAAATTAAGCATAACAATGGTTACGAACTGACTTGGCAGGATCATCTCATACCAAGACACTAAGGCAGCTTTGGTGTAAGGAGTGATTTTTGTGATATTGCCTATCATAAGTACAAGGAGTGCATAGACTAGACAGCGATTGAACAGTTTTTTGGGATTATGGATCATGGCTTTTTTAGTTACTGCTTTTTTGTGATATTCTATGTTTGAAAGGAAAGAATCATGATTAGACTTGATAAATTTCTGGCTGATCATAAGATCGGTACCAGGTCTGAAGTGAAAAATTTCATTAAAAAAGGTCAGATCAGTATTGACGGAATTGTGATAAAGAGTCCAGACCATAAGTTCGATCCTGAAAAAAATGAAGTTTTTTATCAAGGGAAACTCATTTCTTACGAAGAGTTTTCTTTTTATATTTTTCATAAACCTGCCGGGGTCATTACGGCGGCAAGTGATGATAAGGAAACAACTGTTATGGAATTTTTTAAAAAATGTCAAACTCCAAATCTCTACCCTGTCGGTAGACTTGATAAGGACACGGTTGGATTGCTTTTGATCACTAATCACGGGCCTTTAGGCCATAAAATGCTTGCACCAAAAAGTCATGTTGACAAGACCTATTATGTGGGACTTAAGAATCCGCTTTCTGAAGATGCAAGGATCAAAATTGAGCAGGGTGTTGACATCGGGGAGGAGGAATTGACGCTTCCTGCCAAGTGTGAGATTGTTTCGGATGAACGATTTTTGGGAGCTGCAAGACTGACTATCTGTGAAGGGAAGTTTCATCAGGTAAAACGTATGTTTGAAGCGGTGGATAATGAAGTGGTATATTTAAAACGCGAGAGCTTCGGACCCCTTGTTTTACCAGACAATCTTTTAGAAGGGGAATATCGCAAGTGCACAGAGGATGAGGTGAAGGCACTGCTGGCACTTTTGTGATTTGTTTAGAAGCTGATTGGTAGAGGAAATTTATTGCACCAATTCAGGAACGCCACCAGTGTGCGTTGATTATAGTAATTTGAAGATGATGGGAGAATACATATGACAAAACCAAGTGGATTTATTTTTGATCTTGACGGTACATTGATTGATTCCATGGGTGTATGGAAACAGCTTGATGTTGATTATTTGAAGAAATTTAATTTAGAGCTTCCGGAGGATTTACAGGAGGCCATTGAAGGGTTAAGCTT
Organism: Lachnospiraceae bacterium; assembly: GCA_045628865.1. Classification (GTDB taxonomy): domain Bacteria; phylum Bacillota; class Clostridia; order Lachnospirales; family Lachnospiraceae; genus JAZQQB01. The sequence continues at coordinate 17,936 of JAZQQB010000051.1, forward strand.
TACGGATACTGCCAAGTATTTTAAGGAACGCTTTGGCATTTCAGATTCCGTTGAAAAAATGAAGGACGACTGGAATCGTATGGCTATGAACATCTATGCCAATGAGATCATGTTAAAACCAGGTGCCAGAGCACTTTTGCAGTATGCTAAGGATAACAAGATTCCTTGCGGTATCGCAACAAGTAACTCTATTCAGTTGGTGGAAAATGTTTTGAAGGGAAATGGTGTCCGCAATTATTTTTCCGCCATTATTTCTTCCGCTGATGTGGGAAAAAGCAAGCCAGAGCCAGATGTGTACTTTAAATGTGCGGACAAGATGCATGTAAAACGTGAAAGATGTCTTGTTTTTGAAGATATTTTAGTAGGAATTGAAGGCGGACACAACGCAGGCATGTTAGTGTGCGCTATTGATGATGAATATTCCAGGTATCAGGAAGCTCAAAAGAGAGCTGCAGCTGATTATTATGTATCAGATTTTAATGAGTTTATGGAAAAATATCTGTAATACTTGAATGGGTGATTTCCTGTTTATTTGGAAACAGTTTTATAAGTTTTTTGGAGAAGTGTGAATGAGAGAGAATACAACCTTTTTGCCTGTATGTAAACAGGATATGATGGATCAGGGAATTGAACAATTGGATTTTGTATACGTATCCGGAGATGCGTATGTGGATCATCCATCCTTTGGTACTGCCATCATTGCCAGAGTGCTGCAGTCTAGAGGCTACAGCGTTGGTATCATCGCTCAGCCGGATTACAAGGATCCGGAAAGCATCAATATTTTGGGCGAACCAAGACTTGGCTTTTTGGTATCATCAGGAAACATGGATTCCATGGTAAACCATTATTTTGTATCCAAGAAAAAAAGACCGTCAGATGCTTATACACCAGGTGGTGCGGCTGGGATTAGACCGGATCGAGCGGTGATTGTATATTCTGGGCTAATTCGGAAAACCTATAAAAAGAAGCCGATTATCCTTGGTGGTATTGAAGCGAGTTTGCGACGTTTGGCACATTATGATTACTGGTCTGATTCCTACCGAAAATCGGTGCTTTTGGATGCACAGGCGGATCTGATCAGCTATGGCATGGGAGAGCGCAGTATCGTGGAAATTGCGGATGCGCTTGATGCAGGCATCGATGTATCAGATATCACTTTTATCAAGGGTACGGTTTATAAAACAAGAAATCAGGATGAGATCTATGATTCTATTACTTTGCCTAGCTATGAGGATTGCGTGCGTGATAAGGCCAATTATGCCAAGAGCTTTGGCATCCAGTATAATAACACGGATGCTTTTATCTCAAAAACACTGATCGAACCATATCCGGATGGCTGGCGTGTGGTGCAGAATCCACCACAGGAGCCACTTTCCATGATGGAAATGGATGATGTGTATGCCCTGCCTTATACCAGAGAGCCTCATCCTATGTATGAAGCCATGGGAGGTGTGCCTGCTACCAGAGAAATTAAGTTCTCTTTGATTTCAAACCGTGGATGCTTTGGTGGCTGCAGCTTCTGTGCTCTTACTTTCCATCAGGGAAGAACGGTACAGGTTCGAAGTCATGAATCTATTTTGGAGGAAGCAAAGGAAGTTATTACGGATCCGGAATTTAAGGGGTATATCCATGATGTTGGAGGTCCAACCGCCAACTTTAGAAGACCATCCTGTGACAAACAGCTCACCAAGGGTGTTTGCCCAAATAAGCAGTGTCTTTTTCCTAAACCATGTGGCAATTTGAAGGTGGATCACACCGATTACATTGCACTGTTGAGAAAGTTAAGAAAGCTTCCTGGAGTGAAAAAAGTTTTCATCCGTTCAGGAATCCGATTTGATTATGTCCTTGCAGATTCTAGCGATGCGTTCCTTGAGGAACTTTGTAAGTATCACATTAGCGGACAGTTAAAGGTTGCTCCGGAACACATTTCAGACAATGTTTTACGTTTACTTGGAAAACCGGAAAATAGTGTTTATGAAGCCTTCGTAAAAAAATATAACAAGATGAATGAAAGACTTGGATTAAAGCAATACCTTGTGCCTTATTTGATGTCATCACACCCGGGTTCTACTTTAAAGGATGCCATTGCCCTTGCTGAGTATTTGCGTGACCTTGGTTATATGCCGGAACAGGTGCAGGATTTTTATCCAACGCCTTCCACCATTTCAACGGTTATGTATTACACGGGATTAGATCCAAGAAATATGCAGCCTGTAAATGTTGTAAGAAATCCGCATGAAAAGGCCATGCAGCGAGCATTGATCCAGTACAGAAATCCGGATAATTACGAGCTTGTGAAGGAAGCACTTACCTTGGCAGGCCGTACAGATCTTATCGGTTTTGATAAAAAATGCCTGATCAAGCCTAGAAAGCTAAAGGCGGATGAAGAAAGAACATTCCATGGTTCCGGATCCAGACGAAAAGACGGTGGAAACCGCGGAATCAGCGAGAAAACTGCAAAGAAGAACCAGGGAGGCAAGGCGTCTTTAGGTAAAAATCAGTCTGGATCAGGTACAAAGAGACAGAATGGACGCTCAGGAGCTAAGAAACGCAGATAGCTTTGATTTTTATCAAAGACATTTGCAACAGGTTACGAAATATCGTATAGGATGTTAAAATAGATCATTAAAAAAGTGATTTTTTGGAAAAAAGAGTCAGATTACAAAAATCACACCAAAAACTTGATGAGGGAGAGCAAAATGGAGAACAAAACAAAGAATATTGCGATTATTACAGGTGCATCTTCAGGAATTGGGCAGGAATTTGCCATCCAGATTGATAAATATGTGAGAGCAGGTCTTGATGAGATCTGGTTAATAGCCAGAAATGGTGAAAAACTGAACGAATTGTCGAAGGTTTTACATCTTTCTTCAAAATGTCTATCAATTGATCTTGTTTCTGAGACAGATAACGATACTTTAAAATATAAATTGAAGGCAGAACAGCCTGTGATCAGAATGGCAGTATTTTCTGCGGGCTATGGAATCGAGGGACGTTTTGCGGATCTGCCATTAGAGGAGCAGCTTGGTATGATCGATTTGAACTGTAAGGCATTGACCAGAAACATCTATGACTGTATCCCTTATATGAAAAAGAACAGTCGAATGATCCTGATGGCTTCCTCTGCGGCATTTACTCCAGAGTCAAATTTTGCCATTTATGCAGCTACAAAGGCATATGTTTTAAGTCTCGGTCGTGCGCTGAATGTGGAGCTTTCTAAAAAGAAGATCAGTGTAACAAGCGTTTGTCCTGGTCCAGTGGATACACCATTTTTTGACATTGCTGAAAAGTATCATAAAGGATTGTTTTTTAAACGTTTTATCATGATCAGCCCGAGAAAGGTTGTGAAGCAGGCCTTGATCGATTCGAAGGCAAAAAAGGATGTTTCGGTTCCGGGATTTATTATGAAGTTTTTCCAGGTTTTTGCCAAGTTAGTGCCACATAAGCTGATTCTTGGCTTTTTGAAGCTGGTATTGAAATAAAAGGAAAGGTCAGGTTTTCGCCAAAAGAGAATGTTCGAGTATTTAGCGGAAGCAATGTTGGTTTTTGAGAGGAGTTTTTTATGAAAAATAAAGTGGGAAAAGGGGATTTTGGATATCTTCGTTTTGCAAAAAAGAAGCAGCTGATCCTGACCATTCTTTTGTTTGGTGTGTCCTTATCCTTGTTTTTTGGTGGGTATCTATTGGTACATTCCAAAGCAAATCTGCTTACTCTGGTTGCAGTGCTTGGCATGCTGCCAGCCAGTAAGAGCCTTGTGGAGTTTATCATGTTTTTAAAAGCCACAGGCTGTAAGGAAAGGGATTATGAATTGATCAAACCTCATGAGGGTGATCTTTTGGTTTTATATGATCTGTACTTTACATCTGAGAAGAAAAATTATCCGGTGAGTGCCATGATCTTAAAGGGCAAGACCATTTGTTACTATATGCCATCTGCGGATGCACTTTGTCAGGCGTGTGAAAAGCATTTAGAGGGGATTTTTAGACAAAATCGTTTTGAAGGCTATACCTTGAAGTGTTTTTCTAAATTGGATAAGTTTTTGGACCGTATGGATTCGCTAGATCAGCTTGAAATGGAAAAACCAGAGGTGGATTCATTTGTATTGGAAACAATGTTAAACGTTTCGTTGTAGGGTACACTACTAGAAGGAAGAAAAAAATGACATTGTATGTGATCAGACATGGAAACGTGGCTTTTGAGTGGCCAAAAAGATGTACTTCTTCAGAATTTGACAAGGCCTGTGCTACATAGATATATGCGATATTGTTCAAGGTATTGCCAAAGAGGATTTGCTAAAAAAGGATACAATGGATCTTTTCAAAGAAAATATGCCTAAGATTTTTGTAAGCAGCTTAAAAATAACAGACCAGACTGCAAAGATGCTTTTTCCTGGGAAGGAATATCAGATTTTTCCTGATGTTGAAGAGGTTCCGCTCAGGTCCTATAAAGATACGAAAAAAAAGGAAACCATTATGGTTTTTTAATGTTTTTGGCAGATTGCAGTGGTTAATGAACAATAAGCGTCAGATAATATTTGTAATTTTGATTTGGCTTTTCCTACAGAGAAGCCATTTTTTGCCTGCAGTGTAGGAAAAACCTAGAATAGAAAAGAAATAGGAACAAAAAGACTATTTCAAATCATATGGATAAAAAAGTTTGAAAGGATTTATAAATACATGACAGCAGAAGAACTTTGGAAAATATATTGTAAACAAGAACATATTGAAAATGCAGAATATGAAGCCTGGAGCTTTGGAGAGGCTGCAGATATGTTAGCAAATCTTGTGGTTGCGGGAATTAAAACAGCGACTTCCTCAGCCTATCCGTTGTTTGAATTAGATGATGAGCCAATTCCTGAAGCGGGAGCATACAGTGTGATCCTGGATTCTAAGGAAAATGCCGTTTGTATCATACAAACAACAAAGGTTTCTATTGTTCCTTTTAAGGATATTACTGAAAAACAAGGCTATATGGAAGGAGAAGGAGATAGAAGCCTTGTCTTTTGGCAGCATGTGCATCGGAAGTATTTTACAAACTGCATGGTTGAGGCAGGCTTGGAGTTTGATGAATCCATGAAGGTCGTTTTTGAGGAATTTGAGGTGGTTTTTAAGGCTGAGGAAAGGGAATATGAAGCAGTTGTGTTTGACATGGATGGCGTGATCTTTGACTCCGAACAGGCGGTAATCGATTGCTGGAAGGAAATTGCGGAAAAATACAACATAGTGGGAATCGAAGAGGCATGTCGTAAGTGTTTGGGCACAAATTATCAAAGAACCTGTGAAATAATGATGGAAACCTATGGACCTGATTTCCCATATGAAGAGTATAAAAAAGAAAATTCTAAGCTTTTTCATGAAAGATACGATGGAGGAAGACTGCCAATGAAGCCAGGAATCAGGGAAATCTTAGAATATCTGAAAAAAAGTGGCAAGAAAATAGCGCTTGCAAGTTCCACCCGAAAAGAGGTAGTGGAAGCAGAGCTTAGAGATGCAGGATTACTGTCATACTTTGATGCTTTGGTTTGTGGAGATATGGTATCACGGAGCAAGCCTTTTCCGGATATTTATTTAAAAGCCTGTGAATGTATCGGGGTTGAACCAGCTAAGACTTTTGCGATAGAAGATTCCTTCCATGGGATTCGTTCAGCTTATGATGGAAAACTTCGTCCCATCATGGTACCGGATCTTTTACAACCAACCATGGAAATCATGGATCTTTGCTATGCAGTTTTGCCTGATCTATATGAAGTGATCGAGTTTTTGGAAGTGACTCGGTGTTAGTTCAGATTTTAGACTGTTATTATATTTTTATTTAGATTTTTAACTGTGGCTTGTTAATGCTACCTGGAACAACCATTTGTCTGCTTGGTTACTCAGGTGTTGGAAAATCAACGCTTTTGAATGTAATACTTGGAATAGAACACATGAAAACCTTTGGAATCCATGAAGATGATTCCAAGGTACGTCATTCCACAACACAACGAGAACTGATTGTTCTTGAAATTGGCATGATACAACCAGGCTAGAAACAGCGTGTGCAGATTATACTTTCGGATATGTTTTTTATGTAACCATCAGTGGTATCGCCAGCGATACCTTTTTAAAATTTGTATTTATCAATGAAATATCCTATGTTAAACTTAACCTTGTACAGCGAATAATAATTAACTGATAGAATTACTTGCCTATTTTCCTGATAGCGTAAGTTGAAAAATATTATGTATTATATAGTGTGGCTATTTATAAAACGCTGTACTTGAAGCTTTTTTGTATCAAGGAATATGTCAAGTATGGTGAAGAAGAGGATCATGAACTATGGAAATCTATGATACAAATTTTGAACTGGTAGACAGGCAGTGGCATGAAAAAGAAAACTATCTAGTAAAGGATTTTGATAACCAAAGTGGCAGATGCCTTGTCCTTTGCTCTGATAATGGCATTTATTATCCATTTACAGAGGAAGCCTTTGTTGAAAAAATCGTTGAAAAAGATACATTTCAGTACTTAAATATTACAAAGGATTCCGTGATCAAAAAGCATTTTTCGCGCATTATCTATATTCGTGAAGTTTGGAGATCCTGGTATTTGCTTGGACTAAACGCCAAAGTGGATTCCATCGATCAGACGATCCAATTGCTTAAAAATCTGACAGCCGGCTATCAAACTACTTATGCAGGCATTTCTTCAGGTGGGTATATGGCGATGATCCTGGGCTGCAAGCTAGATGGAGAGCGGGTTTTTAGCTTTTGCGGACAGTTTTGTTTACAACCTTGGCTTAATGAAAGAATGTTTGGAAAATATCTGGAGGATGCAACGAGAAATCAGTATTTTGACATTGCGTCTTTGGTTCAGAAAGCGGAAACACCGATCTTTTATTTTTATCCATATGAAAATCAAATGGATCATATGCAAAAAAATTATATCTGTAGCCAGACAAATACAGAAAATATCCGTGTGATGGCTTTTAAAGGAGCCAATCATGGTAGACAAATCACGTCATACACGTTTAAGTATTTGTTTACGATGACGAATGATAAACTAGATAAGCTTTTTCAAAAATATAGGAAAAAGACAGTTCATCGTTACCAGATTCAGCTTTCAGCTGGTGGATTTAGAGGCTATGTGGATCTTGTTTTGGCAGGTTTACACAGATTGAAAAAGAAATTACATGGCTCTTGAATATAAACAAGGAGGGGAAAAATGGCAGAAATTATTCAGATTAATGAAAATACATGGAGATTTGAAGATGGGTTTGTCCGGTTTTTTCTATTAGCAGGTAAGGAAAAAGCAGCGATGATCGACAGTGGCGTAAATAGCAAGGATGCACTTGAACAAGCTAAAAAGCTGACAGATAAGTCGATCATGCTACTAAATACCCACGGTGACGGGGATCATACTTCGGGTACTGCTGGTTTTGACAAGATCTATATGCACAAGGCGGATCATGAAAATTGTCATGTAAAGGAAAGATATCCTGAAACGGTTTTAGAACCAGTGACTGATGGAGATTGTATCGATCTAGGAGATCGTTTGTTAAAGATCATACATATTCCAGGACATACCTACGGAAGTATCGCGATTTTAGATGTAAAAAACAGGGTACTCATTGCAGGGGATTCTGTGCAAACAGGACATATCTATATGTTTGGAGATAAGCGTGATCCAGATTCTTTTGAGGCTTCTTTGGATAAGCTGATCAGAATGAAGGATTCTTTTGATGTGATCTATTCTTCTCATGATGATTTTTTGCTTCCTGCTGATCATATCGATGCAGTGAAGGCTGCCTGGAAAAAGGCACGAAGCGGCGAAGTTGATTATACAATGACAGATCTTTTTGGAAATCTGGTAAAAACCTATAGTCTGGATGCTTGCGGTTTTTATATGGATTAAAAAGATAAAAGCTCCGCAAAGGATGTGTATGCTTGTGAAGAGAAAGTTGTCGCTAATGCGACGAACAATCTATGCTAGTACCGCAAGCGATGCCCTTTGTTCTATTAATAAGGGAAATTGGCTGCTCCAGGAATCAAGGATTCGGAAGTATCCAAAGGAATGTTTGAATCAACCAAAACATGTCCATACATATCTGTTACACGGAAGGTGTAAGGTCCCGCGCTGCCCATACCAGATGGTGCACAGTAGTAATTATATGCTTTTCGTTCTAAAGCAACATATTCTCCGTTGGCATTTAAGTACTCTACAGATTTGATAGGGTATCTATGGTTTCTTACTTGAACCTCTACCCAGTACTGACTGCTGCCAGATTTAAATTTGTAATAGATGGGCTCGCTTGTTGGAAGAGGAATGATCTTCCAGGTGACGTTCATAATACCGGTTTCCAAAGGCTCAATAGCACCAAATGCCTGGATGGAAAGATCCAGATCGCCGCTGTTGCCTTCTGGTAATTCGTTTGTAACCATAACGTTGATCTTGTCCCCATCCTTATCGGTGACTTCCAGATAAGCACCTGCAAGATTCATGCTGTTGTAATCCGGCCTGTTCATGGCAACGGTGTAATATACATTTTCATATTCATCTAGGTTACAGCATCCACCTGGTCCAGCACCATAATAAGTTGCTTTTCCGCTATGGGTATTGCCGGAATTTGTAGGTGTTGTGTCTTGCGCAGGCTGACCAGCGATTACGCTATTAGCAGTACTGTTATTTGTCCCGGAAGTTTCGCTAGAGGATGAGCTACCGGAAGAAGAATCTTTTTTGTTAGATTCTTTATCATTGTTATTTTTATCCGAGCTGTCTTTGTCAGAAGATTTGTCAGTGGAATTACCATCATTTTGTTCTTTTTCGTCAGTTTCATCAATAGATTCAAGGGTTTCTACTGGATCTGTTTCCACCGTTTCAAAATCTTCTATATCAGCGTTTTTTGTCGGTTCATCAATCGTATTGTTATCATCAATTTCATTGTTTTCAATGGAAACGTTATCATTTAAAGTCACCGTTTCCTCTACAGTAGGAGATACCGGATTACCCTGGCCTTTTTCTGAACATCCTCCTAAAAGGATGGGACTTACCAAAAGGATGGCAGCACCAACAGGAATTGTTCTAAGCCATTTTGACAGCTTATGTCTATTCTTTTTTGTGTTGTATTTCGTCAATTTCTTCATAGAATTTCCTTTCTTTGGCGTTGATATTTTTTTCTGCACAGCCAAAATTATCAGCAAAGCAGGCGTATATATTACAGTTAAATGTGATTACGTTTATGTATGTGCATACACTGTATGTTACAATTGTTTTACAAAAATGTAAAGCGAAATGTAATTTTTTGCTGTTTCAGATGTTATAATCCGTTTCAGTACACACCTTATGTACTATAGCGAAAAAATGGAAGGAAAAAGAGAAAAAGCCTAAAACCCATCAGTGTAAAACTTCTAAAAATTACAGTACAGAAGTCATGAATAAGACTTGTCTAATTTGTGTTAGACTGTGATATAGTTGAGGTTGAAAAAGATTCCGATTTTTAGAATAAGGGCAGAAAATTGGGATTAAGATGACTAAAATGTGCCAGAAGCATCCATAATTCAGCCAATTGTAAATTTGTAGATAAAGGAAGAGATATATGATTTTTGAGACAGAACGTACGAGGGTTCGAAATCTAAATGAAGACGACATTGAGAAAATTGTTTGCTATCGAAGTGATGAGCGTTGCAACAAGTTCCAGCGATATGAAGATTTCAGCTATGATTAACTATTGCTCCGGAAGTTCAAAGGAAGGGAATAGCATATGAAGTATTAGATTCGATTGTAAAAAAGATAAGAGAAAAATATCCGACTATGGATATTGTGGCTCTGATAGAGAAAGAAAATGCAGGAAGTATCGCATTGTTTCAAAAACTTGGCTTTTTTGAAGAATGTTTCGAAGAATCAATTGAATCATACATCTATTGTATATACGGAGAATAGCAGAAAAACTGCAAGAGGGTCTGCTAAAAGATATAAAAAAGAAATTATATAAGGAGTAAGGAAAAGAGAAAGATATGGAATTATATGGTTACATACTTGTCGGCAGCATTGTACTTATTGTACTTATTGCCATTGCAATTATTAGTTACATGAAATCAGGCAGAAAAATGCGTAGATTCATTCTTGTGTTTAATGGAGTCATATATTTAGGTTTCATAATACTGTTAGTGTTGAATCTTATAAGCAATCTTCAATCTGAGAGGTTATCAGATAAATATGACCGTTATGACAGTACGATTCTGTCTAGTTGGACATATCATAAAACTGAAAATGGTTATCATTATCTTTCTTCTAGTAATTTGTTTGGATCAGATCTTTATCTTGTTCCTGCAGAGACCTGTAAAGTTTCACCATTGGCGAAGATAACCCATGATGCAATCGTTTACACTGTGAAAGATAATCCGATAGAGCAGAAGCAAAATATGGTAGTGGACGGTCGCAGTTATAATTATGCACCGCAGATAGCTCGTGTTGAACCTGAATATTTTATCTGGACTTTTGCATATATGATTTTGGGCGGAGGTACATTGATTATAGGCAATCTTGTTGTTTTGGTTATTGTTGTAATGAACATGAAAAAAAAGAAGACATGACCTGATATAATAAAGTTATAGTAAGGATTCGGAAAATTCCCGCAATAATGATAAGTGCTTTTATGTGATATCGTTAGGACTGAAAAAAATTCATGTCATTGGAGAAAAAATGATGAAAAATAGGAAGTTATCAATTTGTTTGAGTATTATAAATGTCATAGGTATTATTTGCCTGATATATTATGCCATATTGTATATTTCACATAACCCGAACGTTGTTAATCCTGATGCAATGCTGCCTATGGAAAACTGGGATAGAGCCGGTATGCTGCTCACACTTGGATTTTTCCCGCTGCTTATTGCAAATATATTAGGATTTTTATATGTTATGAAAGAAAAGAAGCTTTTTATAAGATTACTTTTCTTTATACCAAGTATAATAGATATTTGTTTTGTCATGCATTATTGTTTTTTTTAGACGCAAAAAGTGAAAAAGATGATAAAAGAGAATGTTAACCCGTTTTTTTAAAAGGTTGACATTCTCTTTTTGCTATGTTAACTTTTCTATGGTGTTATCGGAATAAAAAGGAAAGGTATACGAGAATGGAAGAACTATATAGTGTAAAAATGCGTGCATCAAAGACGATAGGCACTTTAGAAAAACATATTTCCGGGGCAGAAAGGATTGTTTTGGAATCTGAAATAGAAACCTGCGCAAACCAGCTGATCAGGCGTGGGCTTACCCATGATCTTGGAAAGGCGGATTTTATCAATCTGAAATGTCAAAAGGTTTGCAAAGATAAGATACTTTATTTAGATGCGCTTCCAGTTACTGATATAGAGGTGGAAAACGAAAACGAGGGATGGCAGGTACTTTCCAAAATGTTAGAAAGATCCGGTATCAAAGATACAAAAAAAATCCTAAACCTGCTGCCTGAAACAAAGCATATGCGAGGCGCCATGCTTCTTGATGTGGATAGTTTTAAGCGTTTGGAAAAAGATTTAGACAGAGGCATCCGTGTTACCAATATGGATCAGGAGATTGGTGAAAACAGACCATGCTCCACGAAAAAAAATCATTACGAGGAAGCCCTTGTGCTTGCCACCAAGGTGGCAAATTGTAAAGGCATCCTGGGGGAGATCTGTATTTCCGATGATCCCAACTATGTAACAGGATATTTTGCTTCGAAAGAGCTTGGCTATGTGCGTATCAGCAAACTAAAAAAGATGGGAAGCGATTTTGGCGGAAGGATCTTTTTGTTTCGGGGAAATGAAGAGGAGAAAGATAAGGCGATCTCATTTTTGCAGGAAACCTATGTAATGGTAAGAAACATCAAACCACTACAAATACCTGACAGGGAAAATAAATGGGATTTTATCAAAAAAGAGCTTACTGGATTATCACAAAACAATTTGTATCGAACCCTAAAGACCTTTGATTCCGCCCAGGGCTCCCATGTTACCTATCATGGGCGGGACGTGGTTTTGATGGCGTCAAACAGCTATTTGGATCTAACAGCACACGAAGCGATCAAGGATTATACCAAAAAGATCATTGACACCTATGGATTTGGGAGCGGTGGCTCCAGACTGACAACCGGGAATACGGATATCCATGATCTTTTGGAAAAAAAGATCGCTGATTTTAAGGGCTGTGAGGCATCTTTGGTGTTTTCCACAGGGTATGTGGCGAATCTTGCCACCATTTCCTGTCTTATGACAAAAGGTGACGTGATCTTTAGCGACGAATTAAACCATGCCAGTATCATTGACGGCTGCAGGCTCTCAGGTGCTCGTATCGTGGTATATAAGCACAATGATATGAATGATCTTTTGGAAAAGATCCAAAGCACCCCGTTTGACCGTGCGCTTGCCGTCAGTGACGCAGTATTTAGCATGGATGGTGATATCTTAGCGCTAAAGGAGTTTGTGGAAATCTGTGAAAAATACAACGTTTTTTCCATGGTGGATGAAGCCCATGCAACAGGGGTGATCGGAAAAACGGGACGTGGCATCGAGGAGCATTTTGACTATGTAGTAAAGCCGGATATCACCATGGGCACCCTAAGCAAAGCCATAGGTGGCGAGGGTGGTTTTGTGACAGGAAGAAGGGATTTGATCGAGTATTTAAAAAACAAGGCAAGGGGATTTATTTTTTCCACTTCCTTATCCCAGCCATCCATGGCATGTGCCATCGCAGGCTTATCCATCATTGAAAACGAGCCTGAGCGTGTAAAGGCGCTTCATGAAAATGTGGCATATTTTTGCCAGTGCATGAAAAAGTATGGGATGAAGATAAATGCTAAGACTCCCATTATCCCCATCATGGTAGGAGATGAAAAAAAGGCTGTAAAGCTGTCAGAGTATTTGTTAGAAAACGGCTTTTATATCTCAGCCATTCGTTATCCTACAGTAAAAAAAGGAAGTGCAAGACTTCGAGTGGCGATCATGGCAACCCATACGAAAGAGGAGTTAAAGCAGGCAGCGAAGTTAATATGTGGCTATTTAAAATAGGAGTAATTATTCAGGAGGAATAGATCATGGCAAAGAGTATTTTTATCACAGGAACAGGAACAGACGTTGGAAAAACCTATGTGAGTGCACTGATCGTAAAAAAATTACAAGAGGCAAGTGGAAAGGCTGCTTATTATAAGGCAGCTATGAGTGGCAATGACAGGGATGCAAATAATCAATTGATCCCGGGAGATGCTTTATGGGTAAAGAAGATCTCAAACTTAGATCAGCCATTGGCTGAAACCTGCCCATATATCTATGAAACAGCAGTATCGCCACATTTGGCTTCTAAACTTGAGAATGATCCAGTGGATCTTCAGGTCGTGAAAAAGCATTATGAACAGTTGAAGGAAAAATATGAATATATCACCGTAGAGGGAAGCGGAGGGATCATTTGTCCAATCCGTTACGATGAGCAAAAGATCTTTTTAGAGGATATTGTAAAAACCTTAAATCTATCAAGCATTTTGGTGTGTGATGCAGGCCTTGGTACCATCAACCATGTGGTTTTGACTGTGCATTACATGCAAAGTAAGGGCATGAACGTAAAAGGTATTATTTTTAACAACTTTCAAGAGGATAATTTCCTCCATGAAGACAATTTGAAAATGTGTGAAGAACTTACCGGTATTCCGGTGATCGCAACTGTAGAAAAAGGCGCATGTGATCTTTCTATAGATGCTGATACGCTAATGGCACTGTATGAATAAGAGGTTGCAGATATGACAAGGCAACATATAAAAACATATAAATAAGAGGATGCAGATATGTTAAGGCAACATATAAATTAAGAAGATGCTGATACGCTAAGGCAATATATGAATAAGGAGGAAAAAAATATGATATGGTATCCATACGAACAGATGAAAACCATGAAAGAACCAAGAAAGATCATTGACGCAAATGGCGTGTATCTATATACGGAGGATAAAGTGCTGATTGATTCCATTTCATCCTGGTGGAGTGTGATCCATGGGTATAAAAATCCTGAAATCACCGAAGCTATCAAAAATCAGGCGGATCGTTTTTCCCACGTGATGCTTGGTGGGCTTACCCACGAACCGGTGCAGAAGTTAGCTCAAAAATTACGTGATTTCTTACCAGGGGATTTGGATTATTGCTTTTTCTCTGATTCCGGATCGGTAGCGGTGGAGGTTGCGCTTAAAATGGCGTTACAGTACTACGTAAACCGCGGGGATACCCAAAAGATCAAGATCATGGGTCTTACCCATGCTTATCATGGGGACACCTTTAAGACCATGGAGGCAGGAGATGATGAGGATTATCATTTTATCTTAGAGGCTTATGGAGAAAATCCCAATGCCATTCATATCCCAACTGATATAGAGCGTTTGGAGGAAGCCTTTTTAAAATACCATGATCAGTTAAACTGCTTTATCGTGGAGCCGCTTTTGCAGGGTGCAGGTGGAATGAGAATGTATGATATTTCCTTTTTAAAACGTGCCAGAGAGCTTTGTGATCAATATGATGTGCTTTTGATCTTTGATGAGGTTGCCACAGGCTTTGGAAGATGCGGACATCGTTTTGTATCCGACGTGGTTCTTCCGGATATCATTGTTTTGGGGAAAGCCTTAACTGGCGGGCATATCGGCCATGCGGTAACGGTTTCTAACAAAAAGGTGTACGATGGCTTTTATGCAGATTCAGCAGATAAGGCATTGATGCATGGACCTACCTTTATGGGAAATGCCTTAGCCTGCAGTGCAGCCCTTGCATCCATTGAATTATTTGAAAAAGGAAATTACATGGAAAAGATCCATACCATTGAAAAGATCACAAGAGAAGAGTTAGAGGGCTTTACAGATGATCGCATCAAGGAGATCCGCATTATGGGCGGGTGTGTGTGCATTGAGGTAAAGGATGCCAAAACACTGGCAGGTTATCAGGAGTTTGCCTATGAAAGAGGTGTGTTTGCAAGACCGTTTTTAAATTATCTGTATGCCATGGTGCCTTACATCATCACTAAAGAGGAGTTGGTGAAAGTGCTTCAGACCATGAGAGACTGGTTCCAAAGAAGGTAACTAGTTTAAATCCAGTGTATTTTTTATGTTACTGTGCACACAGGGTATGTACAGTAACATTTTTTTCGAAAAATACGGATTAACCTTGGCGAATGGGAAAAGAAATGGTATGATGATTGGAATAAGCGAAATCATAATAAGAAATCATCGCCAAGGAGACTTGTTCTATGAAAAAAATTGGACTGGTGGGTGGAACAGGACCGGAATCCACTCTGATGTATTACAAGGAATTAAATGCAAGAACAGATGTAAGAACTGGTGGCAAAGCCATGCCAGATCTTATGATCGACAGTGTAAATTTTAGAAGAACCTGGGACTATGTTTTAGAAGAAAACTATCCCCTTTTGGCAGACTATTTATCTGAAAAGGTTGAAGCCTTAAAAGCAGGTGGGGCCGAAATCATTTCCTTAAGTGCCGTAACCATGCATGTTGTTTTAGGAGAAATCGAAAAGAAAACAAATGTGAAGCTGATCAGCATTCCAAAAGCAGTTAGTGAGTATGCCAAGAAAAAGGGATATCATAAGGTCGCTCTATTAGGAACCATGCTGACCATGGAAAAGGACTACATGAAAAAGGATTTTTATGATGCGGGCATTGAGCTAGTGGTTCCTGATAAAGATGGTAAGGAGCTTGTTGCAAAAAGGATCTTTGAAGAGCTTGAGTTTGGTATCGTGAAGGACTCCACCTTACAGGAATTTAATGCGCTTTTGACTAAGATGAAAGAGGAACAACAGGTGGAAGCTGTGATCTTAGGCTGTACAGAGCTGCCGCTTTTATTAAACGACGAAAACTGTGTACTTCCTTGTTTAGACAGTGTGAAGATCCATATTGAGAAGCTTATTGATCTTGCTATGGAAGAATAGGTGGGGAGCAATGGATTTACAATTTTTTAGGGCAACAAAAGAAGATATTGATGAGCTTGTTTCTCTTCGAATTGCCTATATGATCGAGGAATTTGGCGGTATCACCGAGGAACAGAGAGCCGGCATGGAGAAGCAGCTACCGGATTATTTTGAAAGAAAACTAGGCACAGAGCTTATTGCATTTGTGGCAAGTGATGGGGAAAAACTGATTGCCTGTGCACTTTTACATATCATCGAAATGCCTGGAAATGCTATGCTTACAAGTGGGTTATATGGTGAGGTGATTGGGGTTTACACCAAGGATGACTACCGCAAACAGGGTATTTGCACCCATTTGATGCTAGATCTTGTAGCATATGGCAAAGAAAGAGGACTAGGAAGGATCGATCTTGGTGCTTCAAAGTCAGGATACCCGGTTTATCAAAAAATTGGTTTCGTGGAAAAAGAGGCTAGATTCAGAGCTATGTCATACTTTTTTGAAAAATAAAAGTAGATTATCGGATAATTACTTTGGATTTAATAATCTGAAAGCAGGAGGGAAGTATCATGGATTCAGAAAAAAATAACATGGATTCCGAAAATAGCAATATCAAAAAACATACTTTAAAAGAATTGATCAGAAAATATATTCCAAGTATCATATTGCTGGATGTTTTATTAGTTGGAGCAGTTTTTGCTGGGATTTGTGGCTTACTATCCTTATTTGGACTACAATTTCGCCAGTGGGTATTTATTGTAATGGCAGTTGTATTAGGATTCCCAGGGCTTATTGGTTTGTTTCAGATTTTGGGATTTATAAAGCAGCGTATTATTAAGATCGTTCTGACCTGGGTCGTTATAATCGTGGTTGTGTGTGGCACACCAATTTTGCTCATCATTGGATATCTTTTTTATTCACCTGAGTATATTATAAACCGTGATGGTAAAAAATATGTAGCCTATGTCAGCAGTTTTTTTTATACCAATGTGGATTATTATGAATACCATAATTTCCTTGTTTGTGGACTTCATCATCGCATTAAAGAAGCGTTTGAGGGTGGTGTCGATCCTTATGCGAATTCTAAAGAGAGCTATTATGAGCCTGATTTCACATATTATTATGATGAAAATGGCAAATTGATCGAAGAAGTGTCGCGATATGATAAGGAAAAAAATGAGGAGAAAAAACCTAAAATGCAGGAAACGGAAGCTATAGAGGAAACAT
Source organism: Lachnospiraceae bacterium (assembly GCA_045628865.1). Lineage (GTDB taxonomy): Bacteria > Bacillota > Clostridia > Lachnospirales > Lachnospiraceae > JAZQQB01. The sequence continues at coordinate 35,066 of JAZQQB010000051.1, forward strand.
CCGTTTCAGAAACTGCCCAAAATTCAGATTCTTAGATATTTATATGAAGAAATGAACATTCATGTATGATATAATGCATATATGGTTTTTTGCCATAAAAATATACGAATAAAGGAAAAAAGAAAATGAATGAAGAAATCAAAAATAATGAAGTGATCGAATCCGATGATTCGGCACCAGGCTGGGACGCCATTACTGCGGAATTTGAGCGTATTTACCCGGACCAGAAGAATCCATTACATTATGGAACCGTGATTCCTTACGGCATGGGTGGAAGAGATCCACTAGATGGAATCAGTATTTATGATGCAGGAGATTATTGGCATTTTGTTACCTACGGAATGTCTGAGCTTTATGAAAAAGTAAGTGAAAATAAGGATTTTAGTGGTTTTGGCTACGAAATGACCTTTAAATTAAAAAAGGCGCCTTTAAAGGATGAGGAAAAAGAAATCCGTTGCGTTTGCGGTATTTTGCAATCCCTGGCTCGTGTAACCTACGTAAAGGGTGAGATTTTTAGACCAAATGAATACCTTTACACAGGTCAGACACAGGGTATTGATGTGGAACAGAAATCAAAATTAACAGGATTTATCTGTGTGAAGGATGCCAGTGTAAACACCATCGATACACCAAACGGATCAGTTGAATTCCGTGAATTTATTGGCGTGACAGATGCGGAGCTTAAATCCTTGACCAACAAAAAGGATTCTGTTGTGGCGCTCCATGAAAAATTGGGATCTGATTTAACAGATTATGCGAGAGAATCATTGGTATAAATGTACTAAAATTTTTGCGTTCGCAATAAGGAAGAGGGAAGAATAGAATGAAAAATAAATTATTAACCACAATCTTAAGTGCATGTATGTTAGCCTCTATGTTAACCGGATGTGCGGGAAAAAATCAGGAAAGCAAAACCAAGGTTGAAGACTATGCTGGTCAGACAAGTAATACGACAGTAAGTGAAACCGTTGCCGGTTCAATAGATATTTCCAATGGTGAGTTGGTGGATGAAGTTGAAAATGTTGTAGAAACTGCATCAGAGATAGATTTTTACATGGCTGAAATTGCAATGGATATGACTTCTGTTGAAGCGTACGAGGGACTTTTCGCAGCTGCAACTTCGGTAGAAGCACCAGAAGTTGCAGGCGAATGGTATAGAACCAATACGTTTAGTGATACCAATTCAACAATTACAGTTGAATCTATAACACAGGATGGTTTTGATTTTAGTGTAACTGCTGTATCTGGAGATAGTATTTCTGATTTTACATCACATGCTTTCTGGGTTTCTGAGAACGTCGCTATTACGAAGAGTGAAGAATTTGGTACAGAGTATGTTCTTTTTGTATGGAACAATGAGGAATTACAGGTTTTTTGTTCTGATTACTGCAACAGCTTAGGACTTGCTTTGAATGTAACTATAGATGGTGAATATACACAGGATGAACCAGAATACATTGATTTTCAGTAAGGGGTTTGCATGCGTACATTTTTAATTGCTGATCTGCATTTTGATGAAGAAAATATTATGTTATATGAAAATAGGCCTTTTGCGACGGTTAGTGAGATGAATGAGACGATGGTTAAGCGTTGGAATGAAACTGTGGAGGATACGGATACCGTTTTTGTTTTAGGTGATATTGGAAATGTATCCTATATCAAGAATTTGAAGGGAATCAAAAAGCTTATTAAAGGCAATCATGACATTTATGACAATTCTTTTTACAGAAACCATGGATTTACAGAGTGTTATGATCTTCCTGTTGTTTTAGAAAACTTCTTTTTATTGTCTCATGAACCGATGTATGTAAACAAAAACATGCCATATGCTAATGTTTACGGGCATGTACATGCTAATCCTAACTACAAGACTGTTTCCAGCCATGGGTATTGCGTCAGTGTAGAGCGTATAGATTATCAACCGATTGATATCGAAGAGGTGAAAAAAAAGATGATCGCGTATGAAAAAGAAATCTGAGGAACAAAGGGTATCGCTTGCGATACCCTGCGCCGCTTGTGCGTCGCATTGGCGACAACTTCCTCTGCACAAGCGTGCGCATCCACCGGAGGGGCTTTTTATTCCATTTTTTCAACGAAAGATCCATCTTCCTGTGAGATAACGATAAGGCTATAATTGCCAAATTCATAGTTGCAATTTAAGTTACCATCATCGGTGATCTCAATGAATCCACCTCCGCCTAAATCGCAGTCGGCATGGTTGGAATCACAGTTGTCGATTTCCCAGATCAGTTCACCAGCAGAATCAGCTTTCAGAACTTCACCACCATCAGCATTCATAAAATAAGCATACTGAGAATCTGATGCTACAGCACCATTGTAGAAGCTGTTTAGTGAAGCAGTTGCAATTTCAGATTCGGTTGTAAGATCATATACATGTAATGTACTTTTTTCTGTGATCAAAATTGAATTTCCACAAATAGCGTAGTTCAAAACAGAATACTGTCCAATCTCATTTTCTTCACTTACATAGCTCCAGGTAGTGCCATCGTCAATTTTTTCAATGCGAAGGATCTCATAATAGGTAGTGTCTGTCAGACCTGGTTCTGAATCGTTGTGAACGATCACGCCCTGTGCTTCGTACATGGTTCCATTTTCATTTTCGGTTCCTTCATCGGAAAACTCAGTATTTTCTAAATCCATAGAAAAACTGTCCTGATTGTCTAAATCCTGATCCATCGAAACGTTAGTTTCTATTGTTTGAGTTGACGCGTTTGTTGATGAAACGGATTCGTTTGTTTTGTCGGATGAACATCCAACAAATGAAGCGGCCATTGCAATGGTAAGAGTAAGGGCCAATGCTACATTTTTCTTATTTCTCATTTCTAGTACCTCCTAAATGCCGCAAAGTATAATCGCAACATTCTTATGTTAAACATTTCATGATATATTATGTTGACCAAAATGTTTCGCATGGGTTTTGTTATACCATAATTTAAAAAAAAAATCAAATTCCGTTTCTTATTTATCATGGTTTAGATTACTCTTCAAAAAGTGGGGTAGAGAAGTATCTTTCTGCAGTATCTGGTAAAACAGTCACTACCGTTTTTCCTTCTCCAAGCTTTTGGGCTAATTTCAAGGCTGCTGCCACATTGGTTCCACTAGAGATACCACACATGATTCCTTCCTTGCGAGCAAGGTCCTTTGCAGTCTGCAGGGCTTCCTCATCGGTTACAATATAAATGTCATCATAGATGTTTGTATTTAAGATATCAGGAATAATGCCATCACCGATGCCCATCTGTAAATGGGTTCCAATATTTCCACCAGCTAAGATTGCTGCATTTTCTGGTTCAACAGCCCAGATCTCAATATTAGGATACTGTGCCTTTAATACTTCACCGATACCAGTGATGGTTCCGCCTGTTCCAATTCCGGAACAGAAACCGTCGATTGGTTTGGCAACCTGCTCCATAATCTCCAGTGCAGTATGATTTTTATGAGCCTTAGTGTTGTTAGGGTTTTCAAACTGCTGAGGGACAAAAACCTTTGGATCTTCTTTAGCCATATTTAAGGCAGTTTGTAAGCATTCCTCGATGCAGGCTCCGATATCACCGGCATCATGTACCAGGATCACCTCAGCACCGTAGTGCTTTACAAGCTTTCTGCGTTCCTCGCTTACAGAATCTGGCATAACGATAATGGTCTTGTAGCCCTTTACGGCACCAACAAGTGCCAATCCGATACCCTGGTTTCCACTGGTAGGCTCTACAATGATACTGTCTTTATTGATGAGTCCTGCTTTTTCTGCCTCGTTGATCATGTTAAAGGCTGTTCTTGTCTTGATGGAACCTCCTACATTAAGACCTTCAAATTTCATCAGGATTTCTGCATTCCCTGGTTTGTTCATTCTGTTCAAGCGTACAATAGGAGTGTGTCCAATTGCCTGAAGTACGTTTTCATGTATCATTTTTTAATTCTCTTTTCTTTTTTTTATGATATGCAAAATAATTGCACTGTTTCTCATTATATCATAGTAACGTACGAAAACATATAAAAAATATTACTCTAAATCGTATATTTTATCAGCGTATTTTTCGTTAGTCATTGACCAATTTATCCCCTTTGCGTATGATGAAACTTGAGCAGACGATTTGGGAATGACACCACGTTTAGACGCGGAGGGGGGCTCACCCACTGAGATGAAAGGAACAATGAAAATGAGCTTATGGATCATTGCAACTCTTGCAGCATTTTATATAAAAGGACTTTGTGGTTTTGCCAATACACTGGTGTTAACCTCCATTCTTGGATTTGGTACCAACAATGTAAACATTTCACCAGTAGAGCTTGTGCTTGGTTATCCAAGTAACATCATCCTGACAGTCAGAAACCGAAAACTATTAAAGCCATCGGTGTTTATTCCACTATCCTTGCTGGTTTTAGCAGGCATCATTCCGGGCGCATTGATGCTTAAAAATGTGGATGCAGGGCTTATAAAGCTGATCTTTGGATTTGTGGTGATCTTTTTAGGCACTGAAATGCTGATGCGGGAATATAAGAAACAGGGTACACAAAGCGTGTCGAATAAGAAACAGTCTAAGCTTATGCTGGCCATTATCGGGATTTTGTCCGGCATTTTGTGTGGACTTTTTGGCGTTGGTGCGCTGCTTGCAGCATATGTGGGAAGAGTATCAGAATCTACGGATGAGTTTAAGGCTAACATGAGTGCAGTTTTCATTGTAGAGAATACCTTTCGCATTTTATTTTACAGTATCACTGGGATCATTACCCTGACTAGTCTCAAAAATGCTACTCTTATGCTACCTTTCATGTTAGCTGGTCTATTCCTTGGAATTTTAAGTGCCAAGCACATGGATGATAAAAAGGTGAAAAAGCTTGTTATGGTGCTTTTGATCCTTTCAGGAATCGTTTTGGTGGTGAAAAATTTGTAATTCAACAACGTTTAAGAAGAACTGAGCGAAATTTAATAAGTGCGTTTACTTTTTTTTGAATATAATCATGATAGGGTTAAAATAATATGAGAAGAGGTATTGAGGAATGAGTATAATGGAAAAACCAGCTGTGATCACTTTAGAGGATGGCAGCAAATTTTGGGAACATACCTATGATCTTTTTCATTTAAAGGTTTATGTTCCAACAAATGAGATCGATAATGAAGCAAACAATTACAGCTTCCGTGCGCCACTTCTTTTGGTGTTTGAAGAAAAGAAGCAGTCTATGGAAGAAGCCATCGCTTTTGCAAAGGAATCAGGGTTAGAAACAATCGCCGCAAATGTTGATTCCAGTGTTTTATTTGTATATCCAACAAATGAGGGAGGTTGGAAAAATGCTACCAGTGATCTTTATGCATCTTTGATTTCAGAGGTGAAAATGGATCCTTGTTATGAGGATGGTATGGTAAGCTTTACCAACTTTTTTACAAGACAGTTTATGGGATACTTCGCAAGAGGTGCCATTTTTAGAGCGGACATCTACAGTTTTGGCGAGTCAGCTGACTATGTAGCCAAGAATTTGTTAACAACGGTAAATGGCGAGTATCTGTGGGGACCAGGCGAGATCACACCTGCAATGTGCTCCATGGAACGTTTAAGCGTAATGCCTGTGGTAGACCGCACAGATATTGCTATCTTAAGTGTTGGAAATTCAGAAAAGATCAACAAGGCATTTGCATCCTGCGAGTATTTGCTTTTGAAAGATAAAGCAGAATATCAGGTTGATTTTAAGAACTTTGTCCGTAAATTTAAAATGTGGTGCGGACATATGGAAATCGAACCTGATTTTGATGAAATGAACATGACAGAAAAAGCCGGCTGTGTCGTGGTAAAAACCTCAGAGGATAACATGAGTGTTTATAAGGGTACAAAAGAACATAAAGTTGGCTATTTTGCATATTACAACAATGACATTTTTGACAACGGACCAGTACCTTTGGTTGTGGGATTCCATGGCGGCGGCGATAGCTCTATGTATCTGACCTTTGTATCAGGCTGGTATGAGATCGCTCATAAGTATGGATTTTTATATGTTTCCATTGAAAATCATTTAAACGTGCCAGCTTCAGAGGTTGTGCAGGTAATCGAGCATTTGAAAGCCAATTACAATATTGATGAAAAGAGAATTTACGCCACAGGATTTTCCATGGGTAGTGGCAAAACCTGGAGCTTATTTGAACAGTATCCAGAGATTTTTGCAGGCGTGGCACCAGCAAGTGCACTTTTCCCTGTGAAAAACAATCCATTCAGTCAGGATCTTGGGAATCGCTTAAATACAACAGTGTCTTTGCCAATTTTTTATTCAGGTGGAGAAAAATCCCATCTTCCAGAGTTGCCATTCCAGGCAGATTCTGCGTTGGAACGCATCCAGTATGGTGCAAAGGTCAATCAGCTAAAGGCAAACTTTGATCTTGATTTTGCCACAAAGGATACCTGGAAGGATCCGATCATGGGTGTACCAGGGGATCGTGAGGAAAAGATTTACGATGAGGAAAGAGGCAGCTATTTAACAATCCGTTATTATGATAGTGAAGATGGCATATGTCGTACTGCTTTTGCAAGCGTCAGTGACCAGATCCACGAGTGTCGTGTTCATACCAATGAGCACGCATGGAAGTTTATTTCCCAGTTTACGAGATAATTCAAAACGTCTCTGAATGATGAAATGATCGTCTATTCATAAGCAGGCATATTACTTACGAGAGGGCAGGAGGATGAAAACATGGATGAATCAGCAACAAAAATTGGTGAATATGAGTTGACGAAAGAACAATATGATAAGATCACTTCTCATGTAGCGCATGATGAAAAAGTGATCGCCATTAAAATTTTGCGAGATTGCACCGGTGCAAGTCTAAGTGATGCAAAATTTGCCATCGATCAATATGCCAGAACCTGTAAAAAGGAAGTAGTACCTAAATCAGCAGTTGAACTAGATTCCTATCAGGCGGATGCTTCCAAAAAGGGTTGCTATGTGGCAACCTGTGTTTACGGCTCCTACGATTGCAAAGAGGTTTGGACATTGCGAAGATTTCGTGATGAAACGCTTCATGCCACCTGGTATGGCAGAGCATTTATCCGATGCTATTATGCCATCAGTCCAACCCTTGTAAAGTGGTTTGGACATACAAAATGGTTTCAGTCCTTTTGGAGAAAGAAATTAGACAAGCTAGTGGATAAGCTTCGCGGTAAAGGCGTTGCTGATACATGGTATGAAGATAAATAAAAAACACTGGGCAGGGAAATATTGTCATGTTTATCTGCCCCCCAATGTCTAAAATTTCAGATTCATTTTAAAACAAATAAAACCGTCAGCCAAAACTAAGCTGGCGGTTTTCATTATATGTATGGAAATTAATTCAAGAACGCCACGTATGTTTTGATGCGAAGTGTTGTGTGCGAGCACACTCTTTGTTGTACTTTTATACAGGTTTGTTACAAATAAAGTACATTTTCAAATGGGTAAAGTTAAGCAATTGTACTTTATCAAAAGACTTCATTGTAAAAAGTACAAATAACAAAAAAACTAATCGTGTATTTTGTACTTTATAGTTTTTTTTGTGCGTGAAAAGTACATTTCACACTAAAATGATAAACATGTGTGTACTTTTTAGTTCTATTCTTGTTATTTGAGTACAAAGTTACAAATTAGTAAAAATTAATTTGTACTTTTTAAATGGATTTTTATATATTGAGTCCAATCTGGATAAATGATGGAAAAAAGAATGTACTTTTTATTTCAAAAGTTTGAAATAAGGTACAATCATGTAAGATTGGTGAAGTTGAAGACAAGTTGCGCTCTTGAATCATGATCTTTCTGTCAGACGTTACTGTACACATCCTGTGTACAGTAGTACAGTAACACTTTAGGCCTATTTCTAAACAGCTACAAACATTCTTTACTTGATATCCGTGATTATGAATGGTATGACGTTGAAAAGTTGACATAATATCATTGAATTACGAAGGTACATAATGACAAAATTAGAAATTTTTGACGAAATAACATCAATTATGAAATATGACTCTTCAACCTGTAAAGACCTGAAAGACAGCTTTGTATACATTTTTGCGATGCTTCCTAAGGTTACAACCATCGGAAGACCAACCATGGGTATTCAGGATTATTCCAATGTTATGTTTGTATCCTTTGATGAATACAACTTTGTATATCCTACCAGTCGTTTATTAAGTCTTGACCAGGGACATGGCATGACAGGCAGAGGCGTCATGGTAGAACATTATATCCCATGGACACCGGAGCATATCACAAAAAATGTGAACCTGGACTATTGTTTATCACTCATTTCCAAAGAAAAATAGAATAAAACATCAAAAAAAATACTTTTTTTCGTATTTTGTTATATACAATATGGATGTAATCTGCTAAGATAGTCCGGTGACTGACAAAAGATGACAAAATGGAACAAAATATATGCCAGGAAGAGGGAGATAGGATGGACCATTCAAACTTGATCAGGACAAAAGAATATGAGTTTTTGAAGACCAATGAGCATTTGGGTAAGCACATTATTTTGCTTTCTCTTGCTGGAAGCTATTCCTATGGTACCAACATCGAAACCAGCGATATTGATCTAAGGGGTATCGCTATGAACCGGAAGTCGGATCTGATTGGTCTTACAAGCTTTGAGCAGTATGTTGATGATCACACCGATTCTGTGATCTACGGATTCAATAAGGCGGTTTCACTGTTTTTATCCTGCAATCCAAATACTATTGAGCTTTTGGGCTTAAAGGATGAGCATTATCTTTACTTAAATGACTTGGGGCGCTTGCTGCTTGACAATAAGAAGTTATTTTTGAGTCAAAAAGCGATCCAGTCCTTTGGCGGATACGCAGATGCCCAACTAAGACGTTTGCAGAATGCGTTAGCAAGAGACAGCTTTCCTCAAAGCGAAAAGGAACAGCATATTTTTAACTCAGTGAAAAATACCATGTATGATTTTAATAACAGGTATCAATCCTTTGAAAATGGCAGCCTGGAGATTTTTATCGATCAGGCCGTTCATCCAGAACTTGAAACAGAGATTTTTGTCAATGCATCCTTGCAGCATTATCCTTTGCGGGATTACTCAAACATGTGGAATTCCATGGCGAAGGTGGTTAAGGATTATGAAAAGATTGGAAAAAGAAATCACAAAAAGGATGACATTCATCTGAATAAGCATGCCATGCATCTGATCCGTCTTTTCATGATGGCTCTAGATATTCTGGAAAAAGGTGAGATCAACACTTATCGTGAAAAAGAACATGATCTTTTGATGGATATTCGTTTCGGAAAGTTCCAGAAAGCAGATGGCACCTTTGATGCCAGCTTTTATGATATGCTTTCGGACTTTGAAAAGAAATTGCAGTATGCAGCCGAAAACACCATCTTACCAGTAGAACCTGATGTCAAAAAAGTGCAGGAGCTGGTGATGTACATGAATGAAAGAGTAATCAAGGATGAGTTAACAGAATTTTGAGGGGCACTATGAAACTTTTGGCTTAAAGCCACATAGATTATTGAAATGTTGTAACTTTTCAGAAATAGGTCTGAACAGTTACGAAATGTTTATTGTTATAAAGAATAAATCGCGGGGAGAAAAAGAAAATGACAGCTAGGGAACTAGAGCAGAAGCTTGATATCAGCCAGGATGTACTATGTTTTTATGAGAAAAATGGATTTGTTCAGCCAGAAAAAGCAGGATTTCAGAAAAGTTATGCAAAAGAGGATGTTCAGACTTTGAAAAAATTGGTTCTTTTGCAGAGACTTGGTATTCCTTATGAAGAAATTGAAGCTCTTTATGATGGTGAAAAAATTCTTGCAGATGTTGTTTCAGAACAAAAAGAAGCCGTAGAAAATGACCATACTTATCGTGGAGTTCGTCGAATCTGTGATATGATCGAACAGGAAAACGATTTTATTGATTCCATGGATGTTGATCGTTACTGGGATGTGATGGAAGCATTAAAGGACAAAGGACATCAGTTTTTTGAACAGGATAAAGAGGAAGCTTTCAGAAAAAATACAATAAAAAAACTTTGTTATGGTATTTTTACACCATTTTTGATGATCATTATGGCTCTTTTCATGCGTAATGTTAGTATTAATGACTTAATGAAGAGCGGTACAAGCGTTTCTAATTGCGAAATCGTTTACGCTCAGTCGGAAACAGCTAATTCGGATTATCTTTTATCTGAAACGGAAAACCCTTACTTTTCAAAGGTTTGGGCCAATACTGATCCACTAAAACGTTACCTGTTGTTAGACCAGTTGTTCAATTCCTATGAACTGATCGGTATGAGTGTTACTGAGGTGGAAGAAGAATTGGGTCTATATGATATCTGCAAAGGCTCAAGTGATGAGGAAAATGCATATGCTGACGAGATTTGGGCATATGAGGTGAAGTATGATGCAGAGGGTATTAAATGTTTTGTTCTTTATTTCAAGGATGGTGTTGTTTCTCATTACAAGATGACATATTTTAGTGAATTGTAAAAAAAATAAGACAGATGTTACGAATACGTTTTCGTTGATTAGAAGGATCCCTAAGGATGAATGCTTTAGGGGTCTTTTTTTAATATTGCCAATTTTCATGATAGTATTTTGCCAAAAATATATAATAATATTGTCGGTTAACATAATGAAAGTACTATTTTGTGAAAATTGATGAAAATGTCAAATTCTTGTTTAAAAGTCACAAATAAAATATTGTGAATTTGTTACAAAATCACGTTGATATCATGATGGTTTATTGATAATATTATGAATGACGAAGGGGTCCGGATTAGTTTTTATTGTTTAATGTTACGAAAACGATTAAACTAATCCGAAATCTGTAATTTTTCAAGCTTAGTGAAGGAGGCAAAGAATGATTACAAAAAATAACAATTGGGGAGGAAATAACAAATGCAAAAACGCGAGAAAATGTTAAAGAAATTAACAAAACGCGTGCTGGTAAGCATCTTATCAGCAACCATGGTAATGACAGGTTTGAATGTAAGTGCCATTCAAGCCAAAGCTGCCGAGAAGGTGGTTTTTGAGCCTATCGAATTTACTCTTGATAGTGTCGAAGCTCAGGCAGGTGACATCGTTGATCTTTACTTGAATGTGAAAAATCCAACAGGATTTAGTGGCCTTATGGGCACGATTGATGTTGAGGGTGACCTTGAAATCGAAGATATTTATGCTGACGAATTTCGTGGTTCTTTCATGAACTCAAAAAGTACAAATAGGTTTCTTTATTTAACAAGTAATGGCTCTAATATTTATGGTGATGGCTCATTGGCTATGGTGAGCGTAATCGTTCCAGAAAATACACCAGCCGGAAAGTATGCAGTTTCCTTAAATCTTGAGCAGGTTTCTTATGCTTACGAAGATAAATCCGGTCAGACACTAATTCCAGAAGAATTATACAATAGTGAGATTATTGGCTATGTAACAGTTCCAGAACCAGAACCAGTTGGTCCTTCATTTGAGCCAATTTCCTTTACAATGAATGAAGTGGAAGCAGAACCAGGAACTAAAGTTAAGTTACAGGTAAGCACAGTAAATCCAACAGGTTTCAGTGCATTATTAGGCTCAGCTGAGGCTGAAGGCGGTCTTATTATTGATCGTTTTGGAAAAGGGGAATTGGAAGGAACTATTTCTTATTCAAACAATAGTGGAATGTTCCTTTTCTTAAGCTCTGATGGTTGCAACGTATACGGTGATGGTACTGTGGCTCAGATCAGAGTAGAAGTTCCAGAAGGAACTCCAGCAGGTAGATATGCGATCAAGTTAAATCTTGAACAGGTTTCTTATGCATACGAAGACCTTTCAGGCCAGACACTGATTCCAGAAGAATTTTATAATAGTGAAATTATTGGATATGTAACAGTTCCAGAACCAGACCCAGTAGATCCGGTAGATCCAGTGGACCCAGTAGACCCAGTTGATCCAGTTGATCCGGTAGATCCGGTAGATCCAGTAGATCCAGTAGACCCAGTAGACCCAGAGGATACTGTGCAGAATCTGACTGTAACATATACCATTGCAAACTGGGGATCAGAACATCAGGTAATCTTTACTGTTAAGAATGATACTGATAAAGCCGTTGATTCATGGAAATTAGAAATCAATAAGAATGATGTGACTATTGATTCAAGCTGGAATGTAAATGTTACTGAGGAAAATGGATATTATGTCGTAACTCCAATGGATTGGAATGCTGTTATTCAGCCAGGCAACTCAGTAGAATTTGGTACACAGGGCAAAGGTATTGTCAAAGATGTGATCGTAGTGATCGTAAATGGAGTAGCCAATACTGATCCAGTAGATCCAGTAGATCCAGTAGATCCAGTAGATCCAGTAGATCCAGTAGATCCAGTAGACCCAGTAGATCCAGTAGATCCAGTAGATCCAGTAGACCCAGTAGACCCAGTAGATCCAGTAGACCCAGTTGACCCAGTGGACCCAGTAGATCCAGTTGATCCAGTTGACCCAATAGATCCAGTTGACCCAGTAGATCCAGTTGATCCAACAGTAGATATCGTTACAATTGCTAGTGCTGAGTTTGGAAAGAGCATTGATCTTTCTTCTTATGATTTTGCAAATATCACAAAGATTGTTGTGAAATTCAGCGGTAACGCTAATGCATTCAGCGGTGCCATCATTCTTGGAGAATGGGCACAGCAGGAATCGTTTGATAACACAAATGTATCAAATAATTCAATCACAATTGATGTGAAGAATCCTCAGTCAGTACTGACAATCTACAAATGGTGGTCAGATATGACTCTTGAAATTGAAAGCATTGATCTTGTTTTCTAAGCTGAACTAACTTAATAATATATTAAAGTGAAAAGCCATCAGGTTATCCCAAACGGGTAATCGTGATGGCTTTTTTTCATTTACTAGGCAATTCCTCTAATTTCCTAGTAAAGAAAAGCTGCGTGCAACAAATATGACTCAGTGGTTGGCAACGTTCTTCACTGGTATATCGAAATAACGTTGTATGAAGTTTGTAAAAATGGTATGATTATATAAGGAGCAAAAGGGGGATATCACAAGGATATGAAAATCATTCATTCAGGAGTTTTGGGAAAAGGCGAGGATAAAAAGGTTTGTGTATATTTTGAAGATGGAAAAAGAAATGCAGAAGGCTATGTGCCAAGTTGCGAAATTACCAGTAACCATGGTTTTTCGGATGATGAACTTGGTCAGATCAAGGAGTATTTAGTCAACAACAAGCAGACAATCCTTAGAGAAGCCTGTGGCATTAATCCAATCAAATCCATGATGAAGAACGAGGAATAAACATGCAGAAATTTGAAATTGGAAGAAATGAAGCAGGACAGCGCTTTGATAAATATCTTCATAAGGTATTAAAGGAAGCACCATCTAGCTTTTTATATAAGATGCTTCGCAAAAAGAACATCACATTAAATGGAAAAAAGGCAGAGGGAAATGAAATCCTGGTTGAAAAAGATGTGATCAATATGTTTTTTTCCGAGGAAACCTTTTTAAAGTTTAGCGGACAAACCAGTGTTGAAAACACTGCTTCCAAGCAGGATGCAAACGGGGAGTATGAGAGAGCATACAAGGAATTGCATGGAATTGAGATCATTTATGAGGATCAGGATGTTTTGATCGTCAACAAGCCTCTTAATATGCTTTCCCAAAAGGATACACCACAAAGCCTGTCCGTAAATGAATGGCTGATCGGGTATTTACTTGCCACAAAGAAGCTTGAAAAAAAGGATTTAGAAACCTTTAAACCATCGGTTGTTAACCGTTTGGATCGTAATACAACAGGCCTTTTAATCTGTGGAAAGAGCCTCCCTGGCACTCAAAAAATGAGTGAATGCGTTCGCAATCGTTCCATAGATAAATTTTATGCCACCATCGTTTGTGGCAAATATACCAAGAATCAGGATTTTGATGGATTTTTGGTAAAAAACGAACAGACAAACAAGGTTACGTTTTATAAAACAGAGGCTGAGATTCCCAAGGATGTATTAGACTCCGGAGAGGTTAGTCCAGTAAAAACAGGGTTTCGCCCAGTGAATACCAATGGAGAGCTTTCTCTATTATCGGTTTTGCTATACACCGGGAAAACACATCAGATCAGAGCCCATTTATCAGGTCTTGGCTTTCCAATTTTAGGGGACCCAAAGTATGGAAGCAAAAAGATGAATAAGAAATACAGTGAGAAACAGCAGCTTTTGCATGCCTATTGTTTAAAAATCCCTACACTTGAGGGGATGGAGATTTCGGGAAAGACTATTGTTTGCCCGCTGCCTGATACATTTTTACAATATTTTCAAGATACCTTGCCTTGCTGATTTGTGATGACTCATACATCGTTTTATATAATTTTTGTGTATCTATTCAGTACCTTCATAGTTACGATTGCAAATCCATGGAAAATCGCTTGCGGCGATGGGATTTGCTCATTAAATCATGTTCTTACGCCATAAACAGCAAGTGTTTATGGCTGCCTCTGAATAGACCAATTTTTCAATAGAAAGGGAGTACAACATGGCAACCTGGGGATCGCGAGGTTTAAGAGGTTCCACCTTGGAGGAACTGATCAATCGAACCAATGAAAAATACCTGGAAAATCATCTGGCCCTGATCCAGAAAATTCCAACGCCTATCACACCTATCAACATTGATCAGGATACCCGCCATATTACCCTGGCGTATTTTGATCAAAGAAGTACGGTAGACTATATCGGCGCAGTACAGGGGATTCCTGTATGTTTTGATGCCAAGGAATGTACCAAGGACACCTTTGCCCTTGCCAATATTCATGCGCATCAGGTGGAATTTATGAAGGAATTCGAAAGACAGGACGGGATCGCATTTTTCTTAATCTACTATACCCATAAGGAGAGGTTCTATTATCTACGTTTAGATGAACTTCTTGTGTTTTGGGAGCGTATGAAGGAGGGCGGCAGAAAAAGCTTTCGTTATGAGGAGTTGGATGAACGGTTTTTCCTGCCATCATCGAAAGGAGTCTTTGTTCCTTATTTAGATTCCTTGAAACTGGATCTTTCTTTGCGAGAGGACTAACAGGATAGCGTTTATATCGCTGGTATAATCTTTGCATAAGCTTTCATCAATCTG
Organism: Lachnospiraceae bacterium; assembly: GCA_045628865.1. Taxonomy (GTDB): domain Bacteria; phylum Bacillota; class Clostridia; order Lachnospirales; family Lachnospiraceae; genus JAZQQB01. Next base: position 50,156 of record JAZQQB010000051.1, read on the forward strand.
TTGACAACAACAATACGGAATAGTATAATGTACAAATCGTAACACTTTCATTTGGTAGCGAATTAGCACTTTAAAGCGCTAAAGCGTACGGATTCCACATAGGGATCCTTTACTTGGAAAGCGTGATTATTCAAACATTTTATGAGGTGGATCATATGTCTAAAAAATTATTACATACACCAGAGGGTGTAAGAGATATTTACGGAGAAGAATATGCAAGACGAATGCTTCTGGAGAAGAAGGTTCATGAGAAGTTTCATCTTTTTGGATTCCATGATATCAAAACACCTACCTTTGAATTCTTTGATGTTTTCTCAAGAGAGGTAGGCACAACACCTTCTAAGGATTTATATAAATTTTTTGATAAAGAAGGCAACACACTTGTTTTAAGACCCGATTTTACACCAAGTGTAGCAAGATGTGCTGCAAAGTATTATATGGAAGAGGATTTTCCGATTCGTTTCAGCTATTCAGGAAATACCTTTACAAACCGCTCTAACTTACAGGGTAAGTTAAAGGAAGAAACACAGATGGGTGTTGAACTGATCGGTGATAACAGCATCGCTTCTGATGCGGAAATGATCATGCTTTTGGTGGAAACCTTGCTTGCAAGTGGCCTTACCAATTTCCAGGTCAGCATCGGACAGGTAGAGTTTTTCAAGGGAATGTGCGAAGCAGGCGGTTTAGACGAAGAAACCGAGCTTGCTTTACGTGAATTTATTTCTAACAAAAACTATTTTGCAGCAGAAAATCTCTTAACACAGAGTAATGTAACAGATGAATATACAGAAGTGCTTTTAAAGATCAATGATCTTTTCGGAAATGAAGAGGTTTTAGCAAAAGCATTAAATATTGCCAACAACGACCGTTCCATCCAGGCAGTAAAAAGACTGATGGAATTAAACGATCTGTTAAAGGCTTATGGCTGTGGAGAATATGTTTCCTACGACTTCGGTCTTTTGAGCAAATACAATTACTACACAGGCGTTGTTTTCAAGGCTTTCACATATGGTGTTGGTGATGCCATCATCCAGGGTGGTCGTTATGATACCTTACTTTCTCAGTTTGGTAAAAATGCACCAGCCATTGGTTTTGCAGTAAATATGGATGATCTGATGAACGCACTGTTAAGACAGGATATCGCAATTCCTTTTGAAGATAATTCAACCTGCTTGATCTATGAAAAAGATCATTACGAAAAAGCGCTTTCCATCGCTAAATTTTTAAGAGTGGATGGAATGCCGGTTGAAATGGTTTGCATGAAGCCGGAAAGAGACATCACAGATTATCTTTCCTTTGCAAGTGACCGACATCACACTGTTTTGATGATCGTTGAGCAGAGCAAGACAGCCAAGATGATCAACGTATTAACAAATGAAGAAAAATACGTACCAGTAGATGCGATTTCATAAGGAAAAAGGGAGAGATAATCATGAGTAGTGAAGATAGATATTTGACATTTGCCTTGGGCAAAGGGCGTTTGGCCAGTAAAACAATGGAATTATTAGAGCAGATCGGAATTTCCTGCGAAGAGATGAAGGACAAGGATTCCAGAAAGCTGATCTTTGTAAATGAAGAATTAAAGATGAAATTCTTTTTATCAAAGGGTCCGGATGTTCCAACGTATGTAGAATACGGTGCAGCCGACATCGGTGTGGTTGGTTCCGATACCATTTTAGAAGAACAAAGAAGAGTTTTTGAAGTGCTTGATCTTGGATTTGGCAAATGCCGTATGTGTGTTTGCGGACCAGAATCAGCCAGAGAGCTTTTAAAGCATCATGAGATGATCCGTGTAGCATCCAAGTACCCGGTGATCGCAAAGGATTATTTTTACAACAAAAAGCATCAAACAGTGGATATCATCAAGTTAAACGGTTCGGTAGAATTAGGTCCCATCGTGAAGCTTTCTGACGTGATCGTAGATATTGTAGAAACAGGAAGTACTTTACGTGAAAACGGATTGACTGTTTTAGAGGAGATCTGTCCATTGTCAGCAAGAATGATCGTAAACCCTGTAAGTATGCGAATGGAAGCCGACAGGATCAAGGATCTTATCAATAAGATCAAACAGCAGTTAGCCATCAATGATGCAAATAAATAAGTGTAAATATTATAGAAAGTAGTGTGTAAATATGAAAATTGTAAAATTAACCGAAGATTCCAAGAGAAATCTTTTAGATGATCTTTTAAAAAGAAGCCCAAATAACTATGGGGAATATGAAAAAATCGTAGCAGATATCATTCAAAATGTACGTGAGAACAAAGATCAGGCTTTGTTTGATTATACTTTAAAATTTGATAAGGCAAGTATCAACAAGGACAATTTCCGTGTAACAAAAGAAGAGATTGAAGAAGCCTATAAACAGCTTGATGATAATTTCATTGAAGCTATGAAAAAATCAGCAGAAAACATCCGTGTTTACCATGAAAAACAGATGCGTAACAGCTGGATCGATACTACACCGGATGGAACAATCCTAGGCCAGAAGTTTACAGCCATTGAAAAAGTTGGTGTATACGTACCAGGTGGAAAGGCTGCATATCCTTCCTCTACTTTGATGAACATCATTCCGGCAAAGGTTGCAGGGGTTGACAGAATCGTTATGACAACACCTCCAGGAGCTGATGGCAAATGTAACCCGGGTACTTTGGTAGCAGCTGATATCGCTGGTGTAACAGAGATCTATAAGGTAGGTGGCGCACAGGCCATCGCTGCATTGGCATATGGTACAGAGTCCGTACCAAAGGTAGATAAGATCGTTGGACCAGGTAATATTTTTGTTGCTTTGGCAAAAAGAGCAGTATTTGGTTTTGTATCCATCGATTCTGTTGCAGGTCCTTCAGAAGTCCTTGTTTTATCTGACGGAACAGGCAATCCAAGATATGCTGCAGCAGATTTGTTGTCTCAGGCAGAGCACGATGAAATGGCATCTGCTATTTTGATCACAACCTCTATGGATTTTGCCACAAAAGTATCAGAGGAAGTAGATAAATTTGTAGCTGTTTTAGAGCGTAAAGAGATCATCCAGAAATCTTTGGATAACTATGGATATATTCTGGTGGCAGATGATATGGAAACAGCTATTGAAGCAACCAATGAGATCGCTTCAGAGCACTTAGAGATCTTAACAGCGAACCCATTTGAAACCATGACAAAGGTTCGTAATGCAGGTGCTATTTTCTTGGGAGAATATTCCTCAGAACCACTTGGTGACTACTTTGCGGGTCCTAACCACGTACTTCCAACAAACGGTACAGCGAAGTTTTTCTCACCATTAAACGTAGATGATTTTGTGAAAAAGAGTTCTATCATTTACTATTCAAAGGATGCTTTGGAAAAAGTACATGATGATATTGAACTTTTTGCTAAAAAAGAGGGCTTGACTGCACACGCAAATTCTATTGCAGTTCGTTTTGAAAAATAAAAAAGGGGTGGAGAGTATGGCTAGAGTATCTGAAATCACAAGAACTACAAAGGAAACTGACATTTCAGTAAAGCTTAACCTTGATGGAAACGGAAAGGGTAAGATCAGTACTGGTATTGGATTTTTTGATCACATGTTAGAGGGTTTTCAGAAACATGGATTTTTTGATCTTGATTGTACTGTAAAAGGTGATCTTCAGGTGGATGGTCACCATTCTGTAGAGGACTGCGGAATCGTTTTGGGAACTGCCATTAAGGAAGCCATTGGAGATAAATTCGGCATGAAGCGTTATGGATATTTCGTTCTTCCTATGGATGATGCACTTTGCCTTTGCGCAGTGGATCTTTGCGGCAGACCTTATTTTTCTTTTGACTGTGAGTTTGATTCGCCAATGGTTGGAGATTTGGATACACAGCTTGTGCGAGAGTTTTTCTATGCTGTTTCTTATTCCGCAGGCATGAATCTTCATATCAAAATGTTAGATGGTATCAATGAACATCACAAGATCGAAGCCATGTTTAAAGCTTTTGCCAAAGCACTGGACGAAGCTACCAGCTTAGATCCAAGAATCACAGGTGTACTAAGTACCAAAGGGGCTCTGTAAGCAGGAAGGGAAGTATTGTATGAGTTATAAGAAGTTTATTGCATCTATTTATATCAAAAACAATCAGGCAGTGAAGAATTACGATGATCTCACTGTCCTTGAAAATACACCGAAGGAGCTTGTAAAGCTTTACGGTGATCTTGGTGCAGATGAGATCATGATCATGGATCTTTCTGATTCCTTTGAAGCCCATGAGGAGAGTTTTTCCTTGTTTAAGGAGCTTGCACTGATCTCAGAAATTCCAGTGATCGCTGCAGGAAATGTTTTTCAGATCGAGGATGCGAAAAAGTATCTTTATGCTGGATGTCACAAGGTTTGTCTAGATTTTACCAATCCTAAGACCATTGATATTACAGAAGATATTGCAAAGAAATTTGGAAAAGAAAATCTGGTTGGGCTTTTTAACATGTCTGAACAGGTTCTTAACTATAAACCGGTTGTGGAAGCCTATTTATCTGAGCTTATCGCCTTAAATACCAAATGTGCCAACGAATGTCAGAGCCTTGTAAAACTTCCAATTGTTGCTGAGGCTGAAGATCTTCCATTGAATTCTTTCTTTTCATTTTTGAATCTTCCAGGCATCAGTGGTGTTTGCGGAAGCTTTGTTAATGTCAATATCAATGAACTAAACTCCTTAAAGGCGCTTTGCAGAGAAAATGGTATTATGGTTAAGGCGCTTGAAGCCAGGTATCCATGGTCAGCTTTAAAGAAAAATGGAGATGGCATGGTTCCTGTTGTAGTACAGGATTACAAGACCAATGAGGTTTTGATGGTTGCCTACATGAATGAGGAGTCTTATTTAAATACCATTCGTACTGGAAAGATGACTTACTATAGTCGTTCCCGCCAGGAACTTTGGTTAAAGGGTGACACCAGTGGCCATTACCAGTATGTAAAGTCACTGACCATTGACTGCGATCTTGATACCATTTTGGCAAAGGTTTCTCAGGTTGGCGCTGCTTGTCACACAGGCGCTAGAAGCTGTTTCTTTACAGAAATCGCTAAAAAGGATTACCAGGATAAAGATCCATATAGAGCATTAGAAAATGTTTATAAGATAGTAGAACAACGAAGAGATAATCCACAGGAAGGTTCTTATACCAATTATCTTTTTGATAAAGGGTTGGATAAGATCTTAAAAAAAGTGGGAGAAGAAGCAACAGACATTGTCATCGCATCCAAAAATCCAGATGCCAATGTTTTGAAGTATGAAATCTCAGACTTTTTGTATCACTTAAACATCTTAATGGTGGAAAAAGGTGTTACCTGGGATGAAATCATGTCAGAGCTTACAAGAAGATAGATATGTAAAAAGAAGAGGCTGTAAAAAATGAAAGAAGCATTTTTTACAGCTTTTTTTGATTCAATGTTCATAAACACCACAAATGATTGATTTTACTGGATTTATTCCGACCAAAAAGGGCTTTTTGAATGTATGGTCGGAAAAGTAGGTGAGAGGCTAGGAAATGATTTCTGATAAACAGGCAAGAAGTTTCTGGATATGCATGGTCAGTGACAGTGCAGATGATGAAGATTCAATCAGGGGACCAGCTTTATACTTGAGAAAGTATAAGGAAAACCAGTTGTTTTGAAAATCATTCAGCAGGGCGCACTGACAGGTATCAATGTTAAATATATTTATTAGGAGTATGAGGTTATGAAAAAGATGAGAGTGTGTAGAATTGCCAGAATTATATTTTTGTTCTATGGAGGATTTGATTTATTTTGATATTTCTGATACCTATTCTGGAAATGTTACAAGCATGAATGGTATGTTTAATAGGTGTAAATCTATTGTTGAAATCGATATGACACAGATTGATACGAGTAGTGTAATAGAAATGGAAACAATGTTTGTGAATTGTTATAGCCTTCATTCTTTGGATTTAAGCAGTTTTGATACTTCGAATGTTGAAAACATGAATCGAATGTTTGCTAATCCTTCAGACTTAGATGATGAAGGTGTTGGATTGACGGAACTTTACTGTATTTTTATGAGTTCTGATATTGATAAATTAGTCATCAGTAAAAAAATGAAAAATAAGTTGGGGAGCGATGAACTGGAGTTCTTTAAATTAGGAGAGTTGATTGTGAAGTAATTATGTAACCATGGCGTTTACCAACAATATGAACAATTTAATACTATGAAAAATAGATATTTACAACAGTGAGAGCGTTTTTTGCGTACAGTGTAGTAAATACAGTAGTGACCAAGCCTAAGCAAGGCAAGTAAAACATAAAAATTACAACAGTGAAAGCGTTTTTTGCTTATACTGTTGTAAATAGGATATCTTAAGTTATTTATAATCACGATTAACATCCATTTGGCGAGCATGCCACATAAGTATTTTTCGCAGAAAAATACGCATGGCTCTGAACAGTTACCAATATATTTAAAAGGTAAATAGATAAGAATATTACAAAACTTCCTATATTATTCAAAAAAGCGACAGTTTATTGTCATTCAAATGCCTATTTTGTATACTATATTATACAGCATAGGCTTTATTTTTTGAAATAGTAACTATTCAGAACTCCATTCGCAAAAACGCTGCTTTGCAGCTTTCCTTTTGCTCATGCGGTTACTTCGCCATATAAATTTGCTCATCTGCCCGAATGCAAGCATTTGCAGAAAGCAAATTTGCATGGCTCTGAATAGTTACAAATACCAAAAATAGGAGGGTGCATCTCACTATTGCAGCCTTCTAGAATATGAAGCTATCATGCAACCTTAGGCTGCAACAGTTGTCTGCAAGCTTCTTCATAAATTCAGAAGATTCTCCTATGTTTGGAGAAGCTCCAAAATAGGAGGGTAGTGTGTAAAATATTCTATTTTATACACCGGGCTATTTGTTTTTCCCCCTTAAGGGGGTGCCCAAATAGCCCGCGCCGGATTTCACAAGTGAAATGGAGGGTAATATGTCAAATATTGGATTCTGTATGGAATGTAACAAGGAAACAGAATATACGATCAGAAAGATTGTATCCAGGCAAATGGTGCGTGGAAAAGAATATAAGCTGAATGTATTAGCGGCTACCTGCAATGTTTGTGGGGAGGATATGAATGTTCCCGGTCTGATGGAACAGAATCTAAAGCACGAGGACGAGCAGCTTCGCGCAACGCACAAGCTGATTACCATTCCTGAGATTGAAAAGCTTATGACTCTTTATAACATAGGAAAGGCGCCTCTTTCTTTAGCGCTTGGTTTTGGTGAGGTAACCATCGGAAGATATATGGATGGACAGATTCCGAGCCAAACCTATTCAGAGATTATGCGAAATGCCTTAAATTCCTACGATTATATGGAACGTTTATTAAATCGAAACCGTGATAAGCTTGCAAATACGGCTTTCCAGAAAACGAAAAAACAGATTGAAAAATATCGAAAATTAGACGAAATATCCCATGAACTCAGGATGGTTGTTTCGTATATTTTTCAAAAGAACCCGGAAGTGGATGCATATGCACTTCATAAACTGTTATATTTTATACAGGGTATCTACATGGCATATTATGATAAAAAGCTTTTTCCAGAAGACAGTATTGCAACCCCAAAAGGACCTGTATTTGAAAATCTGTACGAATTCTTAAAGGATTTTTATTACAGTCCTGTGGAAGATCCTAGATTCAGCTTTTTGGAAAAGCAATATATCGGTATCGGTGAAGAGGAAAAAGAGGTGATCAACCTTGTTCTTCAGACCTTTGGAATATACAGTGGGGCAACCCTAAACCTGATCATCCAAAAGGAAATTCCTTGGCTTAATGCCAGAAAAGATACTCCGGAAGACGGTAAGGGAAATGTGATTCCTGAGGCAGATCTGAAACGATACTTTATGTGGGTAGTTCGTAAATTTAATATTGACAGTGTAGAGCATATGAACCATTATATAAGGTATAAAATGACCTAAACAAGGAGCGCCTAGATCATGAATCGAGATGACTACACACCAAATAATACAGATTATTCTAATAACCCAAATCTATATGGACAGGGTTATGCTGATCAGACATGTATGGATTATTCTAATCAATCTATGAGTGGAAATGGCTTTCAACCTTCTCAAAGTGGAACTGCATATGAACAGTCTGGTGGCGTAAATGCATATACCCAGTCACAGAATAGCTATTACAACCAGTTTTCTCAAGATTCCTATTTTGATCAATCTGCTACAAATGCGGTAAATGGGATGACAGGAAACTATCAGGATCAGAGTTATGGACAGAATGGATATTATAATTCTTATAACGATCAGTATACCGACTATACAAATCAGGGGTATGGCGATAATATGTATATGGCAGGTCAACAAGGATTTGGACCGGTTTATGGAGGCATAAACGAAAAGCCTAAGAAAACGAAAAAGCCTGTTGTGATTGCCCTCATCCTTGCAGTGGTTGCAGGTATTGGCGTTGGTTCGTATTTTATCTTTTTCAGACCAGGCGGTATAGCATCCAAGTCAACGATTGAAACCTGTGCTTTTTGTTTAGAGGAGAATGTTCCTTGTACAAAAGAAAGCTATGCTGTAGAAGGTGAAACATCTAAAACAACAGGATGGCTTTGTGCAGACTGCGCAAAGAATAACAGGGTTTACCAAATGGCCATTGCTGAGTGTTCCTACTGTGCACAGACATTAGCCTGCTTCAATTATGAGGTGACTTATGATGGAGAAACAGAAGAAGGATATTTTTGCGACGATTGTGATGATATTTTCAAAGGAATCGTGCCATTGATCGGTGGATCCATGAAAAAGCTGACCAAGTGATAGAATGAAGAATGACTTTCCAGGTGATGGCATATCTTAGAATAGATATCAAAATTGACGAGGGAGTATTTACTTGGTTTTTGAGTATGAAATTGAGAACTTAAGAAAAACAGCTAACGAAAATGATGCATTTTTAAACGGTGATGGTAATTTATACGACCATGATTATGAATATACCAACGAGGAAAGAATCATTCCACCCAAAAGGAATGGTTCTTTTTTGGTGTTTTTTGTGTTTCAGATGTTTTTATCATTGTGCCTTTTTCTTTTTGTGGTTCTATGGAAATATTCCATGATTCCAATGGGGAAAGAGGGGACGGAATTGGTGAATCATATCATTGATTTTATCTATCATTTCCATTATACTTAACTATGTATGACTTTAAATGCAAATGCAGGTTTTTTGACGCCTGTAAAGGAGAAATAATTTATGCGTAAGTTAGCGTTACGAGACGAGATACTTTTAAAATGCGAATCTCCAGCCAGATATTTGGGTGGTGAGATCAATTCCGTGATGAAGGATAAGGACAAGGTAGATATCCGTTTTGCCATGTGCTTCCCAGATGTTTATGAGATCGGTATGTCCCATTTAGGCATCCAGATTTTGTATGATATGATCAATTCCTGGGATGATGTATGGTGTGAACGAGTATATTCTCCTTGGGTTGATATGGATAAAGTAATGCGTGAGGAAAAAATTCCTCTTTTTGCCTTGGAATCCCAGGAGCCGGTAAAGGATTTTGATTTTTTGGCTTTCACCATTCAATATGAAATGTGTTATACCAATATTTTGCAGGTCCTTGATTTATCAGGCGTTGCACTTACTTCCAGGGAAAGAACTGAGGATGATCCAATCGTTATCGGTGGTGGTCCATGTACCTACAATCCGGAACCAATCGCAGATTTCTTTGATATTTTCTACATTGGAGAGGGGGAAACCCAGTATCGTCCAATGTTTGATCTTTATAAAAAATGCAAGGCACAGGGTATGAGCCGTAGAGATATCCTGCTAGAGATTGCAAGAAAGATCCCTGGTATGTATGTGCCACAGTTTTATGATGTGGAATACAATGAGGATGGAACCATTAAGCGCTTTTTCCCAACCGAGGAAGGTGTGCCGGCAACTATCATGAAGGAAATCGTGGTGGATGTGACCAATACCTATTATCCAATGAAGCCTTTAGTTCCATTTATTAAGGTTACACAGGACCGCGTGGTGCTTGAGATCCAGAGAGGCTGCATTAGAGGTTGTCGTTTCTGTCAGGCTGGTCAGCTGTATCGACCAGTTCGTGAAAGAGATGTTGAAACGCTGAAAAAATATGCGGTAGAAATGCTTAAAAACACAGGAAATGAGGAGATTTCCTTAAGCTCCTTAAGTTCTAGTGATTATAGCCAGTTAGAGGAGTTATTGGACTTTTTGATCAATGACTGCTCTCAGAAAAAGGTGAATATTTCCTTGCCAAGTTTACGTATTGACCAGTTCTCCTTAGATGTTATGAGTAAGGTACAGGATGTAAAGAAATCTTCTTTGACCTTTGCACCAGAGGCTGGTACACAAAGAATGCGTAATGTGATCAATAAGGGGCTTACTGAGGAGAATATCCTGGGGGGCTCTAAGCTTGCCTTTGAAGGTGGCTGGAATAAGGTTAAGCTTTACTTTATGCTTGGTCTTCCTACAGAAACCAAGGAAGATATCGAAGGAATCGCTGATATCTGCAATAAGGTGGCTGCAACCTATTATGAAACGGTACCAAAGGAAAAAAGACATGGCGGTGTGCAGGTAACAGCTTCCACATCCTTCTTTATTCCTAAGCCTTTTACCCCATTCCAGTGGGCACCAATGAACACCAAACAGGACTTCATTGACAAGGCCTACATTTGTAGAAATGCCATCCATTCGGTATTAAATCAGAAGCATATCCGTTACAACTGGCATGAAGCTGATGTATCAGAATTGGAAGGAATCTTAGCAAGAGGAGATAGAAAGCTTTGTAAACCAATCCTTGATGCTTACAAAAAGGGTTGTTTTTATGATGCCTGGAGTGAATATTTCCACTATGACGTATGGATGGAAACCCTTGCTGAAAACGGCATCGATCCAACCTTCTATACCACACGTGAACGTTCCTTAGATGAGATTTTCCCTTGGGATTTCTTATCCTGTGGTGTAAGCAAGGAATTCTTAAAGCGCGAGTGGCAGAATGCATTAAATGAATCCGTTACAAAGAACTGTAAATTAAAATGTTCAGGCTGCGGTGCTGCCAGATTTGGCGGTGGTATCTGCTTCGAAAAGCGAAATGAAAACGGCGAGATCGTTTACGAATGCGATCTGAAAAAAGAAGGCTGCAATGCTGAAAAAGTAGGCAGCGATCAGTCTGAAGAGAACAGGAATGGAGGCGCCAACAATGAAGATTCGAATTAAATTTGCAAGACATGGTGCCGTGAAATTCTTAGGACACCTTGATATGATGCGATATTTCCAAAAAGCAGTTAGAAGAGCTGAAATTGATATCTGTTATTCCAATGGATTCAGCCCTCATCAGATCATGTCCTTTGCCATGCCACTTGGTGTAGGCGTAGAAAGTAATGGTGAATATTTTGATATTGAAGTGGAAACCATGACTACCTGCCAGGATATTGTAGATGCCTTAAATGCCCAGATGGCGGAAGGGGTTACGGTACTTAATGCAGTGGTACTTCCAGATAACTGTGGAAATGCCATGGCAAGTGTAGCTGCATCCACCTTTACCATTACCTTTAGAGAGGGCAAATTGCCTTGCTTTAACCTAAAGGAAGCATGTGAAAGGATCATGGCACTTACGGAATTAAAGATTGTAAAAGAAACCAAGAAAAGTACCATGGAGATCGATATCAGACCATATATTTACGAACTTTCAGGCAATGAAGACAGCATTTTTATGATGGTGGATTCTTCCAGTGCCAATAACGTTAAGCCGGTAATGGTTGTAGATGCTCTTTATGATCTATATGATCAGCAAAAAGGAGAATTTGATATCATGATCACCAGAGAAAATACCTTCCAGAAGAGCAAAAAAGGCAAAAAGAAATTTGTGCCACTGGATGAGGTAAATTAACGAAAACAACCAGGAGGACGATTTATGCCGCAAACTTTTTTCGTGACTGCATACCAGAGTGGGTTATTAACAGGAACAATAGAGGACGGGCGATTAAACCGTGCCTCCTTTTTTCATGAAAAAAATAAATCAATCCTTGGAAATATTTACGTAGCAAAGGTTATTGATGTTGTAAAAAATATCAATGCCTGCTTTGTGGAGATTGCCCCGGGATTAAAGTGCTTTTTACCATTAGATACCTGCAAAAATGCTATTCTTTGTAACAGAGCCTTTGATGGACGGATTTTAGCGCAGGATACCATCGTGGTCATGGTGGAAAAGGATGCTGCAAAATCAAAGGATCCTTATGTTTCTGCAAAGCTGACCTTAACAGGGGATTTTTGCGTTTGTTTAACAGACAGGCCTGGCATTCAGTATTCCAGGAAATTTACAGATAAACAAAAGGCGCAGATCAAACAGGAATTGGAGGGATTCTTTAAAGATCCTTCTCTTGCCTTTGCAGAAGAACTTGGGTTTATTATTAGAACAGATGCACTTCATAGTGGAGAACATTTTGAAGGCTTGAAGCAGGAATTAAGAAGTCTATCAGAGAAGATGCAGGAAATTTTAACCTATGCCTCCAAAAGAACCATTTACTCCGTACTTTTTAAGAGAGAAGAGCTCTACATTGAAGAATTGAAGAAATGGGGTGTCGGAAATTTCGATAAGATCACAACTGATATTTCGGATGTATATGAAAACATCACATGTTTCTTATCAAAAAACAATACATCAGAACTTTCTAAATGTCAGCTATATCAGGATGAAACCATTACCTTGTCAAACCTGTACAATCTAAGGGCGCGCATGGAAGAATCCTTGAATCGAAAGGTTTGGCTTAAATGCGGTGGGAACCTGGTCATTGATGAGTTAGAAGCCATGACAGTAATCGATATCAATACAGCCAAGTCAAGCGCTATGAAGTCCTCTGAGGAGAATTTTTATAAGGTGAACAGGGAAGCCTGTGAGGAGATCGCAAGGCAGCTGATCCTTCGAAACCTATCCGGTATGATCATGATTGATTTCATCAATCTAAAGAGCAAGGATAAGGAAAAAGAGATTATGGATTATCTGCAAAGTCTGCTGAAGAGGGATGCCGTTACTGCAAAGGTAGTGGATATGACGGCTCTTGGCATTGTGGAGGTTACCAGAAAACGAACCTATCCATCCTTAAAGGAGCAGTTCGGAGGTTATGAAAAATTTTGATGCTTTAGCACTTTCCTTTCTTAAATAGCAATATACAAATAGTAAATCGCATAAGTTGAGTAGAATCTAACATACTTTTTCGATACATTAAAGAAGGTATAAACTATGAAATTCATGAATCTAACAGTATTACATGAAAGTAAATTTTTAAAAAAATATGAATTAACCTACGAAAACAAAGCAGGAAAACAGAAAAAATATGAAATGGTATCAAGACACGCCATTCATACGCCTAAGGATCTTGGATCTCATTTAGACGGAATGTCTATTGTAGCCTTTATGGATGGAAAACTCATGTTATTAAAGGAATTTCGTATGGCAGTGAACCAGGAGATCTTTAATCTGTGTGCTGGCATGCTAGAGGATGGGGAAAGCATAGAGGATTGCGTTTCTCGCGAGCTTTATGAGGAAACAGGCTTATCCGTAAAAAGAGTATTACATATCCTGCCACCTTCATTTTCTGCAGTGGGAATCTCCGATGTATTGACGCAGATTGCTTTTGTGGAGGTGACTGGTAAGATCAGTGATCATTCCTCAGAAAATGAGCAGATTAAAGCTGATTTTTATACAAAGGAAGAGGTTTCCCGTATCATAGAGACTGAGAAGATGAGCGATAGAGCGCAGATTGTAGCCTATTTTTATACCTTAGGATTGTTTGATCATATGAAGTAATATTTTGGTTTTCTTGCAGTCGTTACGTAGTCAGGGGAGAAAAAAATGGAGAAACGTATTTCACTTACACCATCTATGCGCGTTGCATTTCACAACAACGTGGATTTTTGTGTGGGAACAGGCAGAATGGGGCTTGCATTAACAGATGAATATGTAAAACAATTAAAAATGGTTCAGGAAGAGATTGGATTTAAACACATCCGAGGTCATGGACTTTTTACAGATGATGTTGCCATTTATCATGAATATGAAGAAGATGGAGTAACAAAGGTTGAGTACAACTACACCTATCTGGATCGTATTTTTGATTCCTATGTGGCTTGTAATATAAGACCGTTTCTGGAGCTTGGATTTATGCCGGAAAAGCTTGCCAGTGGTACACAGACTATTTTTTACTGGAAGGGTTATACCACACCTCCTAAGGATTATGGTATGTGGTGTGATATGGTTGTCGCTCTTTTGGATCATTTGGTGAAACGTTATGGAGAAGAGGTTTATGATTGGCCAATTGAGGTCTGGAATGAACCAAATTTGCCAGGCTTTTGGTATAAAGCAGATATGGAGGAGTATTTCAAGCTATTCCATGAGACACTTACAGCCATCAAAAAATATGATGCACGTTTTAAGGTTGGAGGTCCTGCTGTTTGCGGCGGCACGGATGAAATCTGGATCAGCGCCTTTATGAAGTATTGTCATGAGCACAATCTTACTTTTGATTTTGTTACAAGACACCACTACACTGTTGAACTCCCAGAGACCGCGGGACATTATCAGTATCATAAATTGATGAATTCAGAGGATGGCTTTGCCAACTTAAAAACAACACGTGATATCATTGATGGATACGAGGAATATAAAGGACTTCCAATCCATATCACAGAGTATAATACATCCTATTCTCCAATTGGTATCATTCACGATACCTGTTTGAATGCAGCTTTGATCGCTGAGCAGCTTTCACGACTGGGGGATGTGAATGAGTCTTATTCTTATTGGACCTTTGGAGATGTTTTTGAGGAGATGGGAGTACCATTTACCCCATTTCATGGTGGATTTGGTATGGTTGCCAATGGCTGCATTCCAAAACCAACCTTTTGGACTTTCTCTTTCTTTAAGCGATTGAAGGAAAAAGAGGACTATTGTGTATATAGAGACTCCAATGTTTTGATCATAAAGACAAAAGAAGGAGGGGTAGCTGGTGTTTGCTGGAATATTGAGGATACAGCGTTATCTGTGAACCTTGACTGTGAAGCTCTTTTAAATAGTGCTTCATCCAAAGAAAAAGAGTTTACTCTTCTTACCAAAACTATCGACCCAGATCATGGAAATCCATTGAAAATCTGGCATGATCTTGGCGAGCCATCCAGCTTGTCCAAGGAAGAACTGTCCTTATTAAAGGAAAGCGCAAGACCATTTGTGGAAACAAAACGCATTTCAAACACAGATGGTATTGTGTTAAACTGCAAAAAGGATAGCGTGATCTATTTCGAGATAAAGCATAATATTTTAAGACCCGACAGAGGATATGATTACGAAAAGGTAGTAAGTTATCGATAATGAAACGAATAAAAAATGATAGTATTATCAATTTAAAACTGTATAGAGGGATTACACTCTTGATCCTGACGTTAACCATTGTAAATGTATACATTAAATTTACAACCAAGGAAATCAATTATTATGTGTATAAAAACAAGGATCAGAAGCCTTTTGAAGAAATCTGGGAAGAAGCATCTGAACTTGACAAGGAATGTTCTTTTGAATATGTCAGCATTCCAAAAGATATTGAGATTTCTAAGATGGAATTTCGAATCGATGATCGTGATATGGATAATGTGTTTCATCATGTATATATTTATTCGAATTACAAATACAGCAACTGGTGTACCTATTACCACTTTTTTTTGCCAAAAATGGAAGGAAAGAAATTTCTAAATCCGGATGCTGCATTACAATATGATGTGTTAGGAAATGCATTGGTCGTGAAAAATTGCCGTCTGCTTAAATTTATCCAGTATAATGGTGAAAAAGTATATACGCATGCCTATATACTTAAGATGAAGATCGGATGTATCTTTTCTTTGGTTTTCTCTGTATTTTCCTGGTTTTTTGAGAATATAAGAGATTTTTTCATTGCAAGGAAATTAAGTAAAGATATTCGAAAGTTTGAAAAAAATGCAAGTTAACTACAAAATCATACTTGACAGAAATCGTTTTTTACGATATCTTATGTAGAGAATAAGAGCTTTTGGTGTTTCTGTATCAAACACCAAAGGCTCTTTTTGTTTCATAGGAAATTTGAGAAATTTCCTATGAAACAAAAGCTCCGCGATGGATCGCACCTCGCGGAAAGGAAGATAATGCTACGCATTCCGCTCGGGCGCGAAAGAGTGCGAAGCACTCTTTTTACTCTAATTAGTATGAAAAAGGAGATTGATATGAAAAAAACATTTTATACAGAATTTTCTTATGTGGTTGGAATTCTTTTTCTAACCTTTGGAACAGCGTTGATGGAAAAAGCAAATTTTGGTATGTCCATGATCGTTGCACCAGCATATTTACTGCATTTAAAGGTTTCGATGGTATTGCCTTGGTTTTCGTTTGGTGTTGCAGAATATACCTTTCAGGCATTTTTATTGATCCTGATGATTCTAGCGCTTCGCCAGTTTCGCGTTTCATACCTGTTTTCGTTCGTAACAGCTGTTATGTATGGAATTATCCTGGACCTCCAGATGAAGCTTGTTTCCCTGGTTGGCTCAGATGCAATTTATGTAAGACTTTCTTTCTTCGTACTTGGAATGCTTTCCTGTGCCCTTGGAGTTGCCTTTTTGTTCCATACATATATTGCACCAGAGGTGTACGAGCTTTTTGTGAAGGAGCTTGTGGCTAAGTATCATTTCAAGATGAGTATCTGTAAGACCACCTATGACTGTATCAGCTGCGTAGTGGCAGTGATCATGTCCTTTGCATTTTTCGGTTTTGGTAATTTTAAAGGAATTTACTTTGGAACTGTTATTTGTGCGCTGCTCAATGGATTTTTGATCGGAAACTTTTCAAAACTTTTGGAGAAAAGATTTACCTTTATAGATGGAATTCGTAAGAAAAAAACAGAAGCCTAACAGATAAAACCCATGTGAACATTTACTCACATGGGTTTTTGCAATAATGACAGTATCGATTTTCTTTACTTAACATTTTATTGGTGGCGCCGCAGGTGTGGCAATATACCGAAATAAAATGATCATCTTTTAGATACTCATAATTTAGATTTTCATTGGAAAGATCTTCCTTAAACATTAAATACATAATAGAATAATCAATATACATATCCGGCATGTAACCTGCATCTAAGACAGCATCGATTCGCTTTAGCATTTTCTTATCACTGATACCAAAATGTTTAGCTAACGTTGCAATTGCCTGTGGCTTCTGGTCCTTCATGATCTCATTTTTAATCTTCGGATACAGCTTTCTTGTGCGCTTATTTTTGTGGGCATAATAAAAGCTGTAGATGGCTAAAAAGGTTCCCGAAAGTGCAAGAGAGAAGAACATATTAAAGGATGCAAAGGAAAATCCTTCATATTCCGGATCGATCAGATAGGTCCTTTAAATAAATTCTTCCACTAAATTGAGGAAGCAGTCTTCGAAAGTATTCCTCATCCTTTTTAATCTGTTTGATCTGATTTTTTTTACGGATCAAGATGATCTGAGCAATCAAGGTCACCAAAAACAAGGATCCTAGAAAGGAGAACATGGTAGTATACAGGGTTTTTAGTTCCTCTGGTGAATACTGGGCTTCTACAACAGTTGGATGAAAGCAAAAGTAGAGCTCCACCAGAATTCCCATTCCGAATACAAAAATAGTAAATCCTAAACAGATGATCAGTATTTTATATAAAAGCAATCTTGCTTTGTCTTTTGTTTTTTGCGATGTGTTCATAATGTTTCCTTTATTATATAATCGTGATATATTATTGACTGTGATTCAATTTTTACAATCTATATTACTTTAATATAAATAAAATAAAAAATCAAATGTTTAATTGTTATGAAAATTGAGATAATAGCAAAAACTCTGTTGACAATCCAGATGGATGATGTTATGATACTTGAGTATGCCGCATAGCGAGGTGAAAATGTGCGTAGCCACTACCAAAGCTAGCGAGTAATTTATAGGAGGTACTGATTATGTACGCAATTATTGCAACAGGTGGAAAACAGTACAAAGTTTCTGAAGGTGATATCATCAATGTTGAAAAGCTTGATGTAGAAGCAGGAGCTACTGTTACATTTGACCAGGTTATCGCAGTAAGTGATTCTACTTTAAAAGTAGGCGCTGACGTTGCTAGCGCTACTGTAACAGCTTCAGTTGTTAAACAGGACAGAGCTAAGAAAGTTATCGTTTACAAGTACAAGAGAAAATCTGGATACCATAAGAAGAACGGTCATAGACAAGCATACACTCAGGTTAAGATTGAAAAAATTAATGCTTAATTAGTGTTTTGAAAGCGTAAGTATGTATGACTACAATTACGATTGAGCAAACAAAAGATGGAATCTATAAGGGAGTCATGACTTTTGGTCATGCGGAATTTGCGAAGGCAGGTAAGGATATCGTTTGTGCTTCCATGTCTATACTTCTCATCACTTCGATGAATTTTATAGAAGAGAAGCTTCATGTTAGAGTGAAACAGACTGAGAATCAGGCAACTGGTTTTACCCATACCGAGTTTTTGGATGAACTTCCAAGTGAAGCAGTCGCGGTATTAGAGTCCATGATTTATGGTTTGCAAATGATTCAAAATCAGTATGGTAACAAATACTTATCATTGAAATTCGAGGAGGTGTAAACCTATGTTAAAATTGAACCTTCAATTATTCGCTCATAAAAAAGGTGTAGGTTCTACTAAAAACGGTAGAGACTCAGAATCTAAGAGACTTGGTGCGAAGAGAGCTGACGGTCAGTTCGTTAAGGCTGGTAACATTTTATACAGACAGCGTGGAACAAAGATTCATCCAGGTGTTAATGTTGGTATCGGTGGCGATGACACATTATTCGCTAAGGTTGATGGCGGATTAAGATTCGAAAGAAAAGGACGCGATAAGAAACAGGCTTCTGTTTATCCAGTAGAACAGTAAGATTGTGATTTAAAGGGCTTCGAACTTTTATGTTTGGAGCCTTTTCCTTTACTTGACAGGTTGACAGGAAAGTTCTTTGAACTTTCACTTCAAATAAAAGACCCTCTGGGGGATGCGCACGCTTATGCAGAGGAAGCAGTCGCTAATGCGACGCACAAGCTGCGCCGGGTATCACTTGCGATACCCTTTGTTCATAACTGTATAGAGCCATGTATATTTTAAGATGATATGTATATGGCTCTATACAGTTCTAGATATAGAAGAACGGAGTGATTCAGATGTTTGTAGATAGAGCTAGAATAATTATTATAAGTGGAAAAGGTGGAGACGGTCACGTTTCTTTTCGCCGTGAGAAGTATGTACCAGATGGTGGACCAGATGGTGGCGATGGCGGAAAAGGTGGAGATGTTATCCTTGAAGTAGATGAAGGCTTAAACACCTTGATCGACTTTAGAATGGTACGCAAATACAAAGCTGGAGACGGTGAAGAAGGTGGTAAGAAGAATTGCCGTGGTAAAGATGGTGAGGATATCGTGATCAAGGTTCCAAGAGGAACTGTAGTCAAGGACGCTGAATCTGATAAGGTCATCACTGATATGTCAGGTGATAACAACCGTTTCGTAATCTTAAAAGGTGGTCGTGGTGGTATTGGTAACCAGCATTTTGCAACATCTACCATGCAGGCTCCAAAGTATGCCAAGCCTGGTAAACCGGCTATTGAACTAGAGGTTATTTTGGAATTAAAGGTTATCGCTGACGTTGGTTTGGTTGGTTTCCCTAATGTTGGTAAATCAACGTTTTTATCAAGAACAACAAACGCAAAGCCTAAGATTGCCAACTATCATTTCACAACCATTCATCCAAACTTAGGTGTTGTTAATCTTGGAGAAGGAAAAAGCTTTGTGATCGCTGATATTCCAGGCTTGATCGAAGGTGCTTCAGAGGGTGTGGGACTCGGACATAATTTCCTTCGTCACATTGAGCGAACAAAGGTTATGATCCACGTATTAGATGCAGCTTCTACAGAAGGCCGTGATCCAATTGAAGATTTTTACGCAATCAATAAGGAATTAGAGGCTTACAATGAAGTGATCGCAGGACGTCCACAGATCATTGCTGCCAACAAGACAGATGCAATCTATATTTCA
Source organism: Lachnospiraceae bacterium (assembly GCA_045628865.1). Classification (GTDB taxonomy): domain Bacteria; phylum Bacillota; class Clostridia; order Lachnospirales; family Lachnospiraceae; genus JAZQQB01. The sequence goes on from JAZQQB010000051.1 coordinate 70,248, forward strand.
GATGATGATAAATATACATTGACAGAAGATGGTGAATTATTGGAAAATGAAGATGCAGATCCAATTGTTCGTTTGAAAAAGGAATTTGAGCCACAGGGTATTCCTGTATATCCAATCTCAGGTGTTACTGGTGAGGGAATCGACGAACTTTTATGGGCTGTTTATGAGAAGCTTCAGACAATCGATGATGAACCAATCGTATTTGAGCAGGAATTCTTCCCAGAATTTGGCGATTCTTCAGATGCAGCAGCGATTGATGTTACATTTGATGCCAAAGCCAATGAATATGTGGTAGAAGGACCAGCCATCGAAAAAATGTTAGGATACACCAACTTAGAATCTGAAAAAGGATTCTTATTCTTCCAGAAATTCTTGAAGGACAAGGGTATTTTAGATCGTTTAGAGGAACTTGGAATTCAGGATGGCGATACCGTTCGTTTATATGGATGGAGCTTTGACTACTACAAGTAAAAGACGATTTGTGGTATGATATAAAATGAAAAAACGAACGTAATTATGAGGGTACTGAATAATTACGAATGAACATGATTAGGAGACAAACATGGAATTAACAAGCAAACAGCGTGCACATTTAAAAAGCTTAGCAAGCACATTAAATCCTGTATTTCATATTGGTAAATCAAGCTTAACACCAGAAATCACAGAGGCAATTGGTGAATGTCTTGAGAAAAATGAATTAATCAAGGTTGCAGTTTTGAAAAACTGTTTAGATGATCCAAGAGAAATGGCTCAGATCATTGCAGACAGAACACATTCTACAGTTGTTCAGGTCATTGGTAAAAAGATCATTTTTTACAAACCTGATAAAGACAACCCAAGAATCATGCTGCCAAGATAGGAGATCATATGAAAAGGAAGAAAGTGGGTATCATGGGCGGAACATTCAATCCAATCCATAATGCGCATCTTTCCATGGCACAAAATGCCTTGGAGGATTTTTCGCTGGATTCGATCCTGTTCATCCCAAGTGGAACACCTTATTTAAAGGACAGTAAAGAAGTGTTAAAGGGGGAGATCCGTGCTAAAATGACGGAGCTTGCCATTGCCGACAATCCTTCTTTTTCCATGTCAATGATTGAAGTTTACAGGGCAGGAAATACCTATACCTATGAAACCATTGCAGAATTAAAGGCTCAAAATCCAGATACTGACTACTATTTTATTGTTGGTGCAGATTCCTTTTTATATATGGAAAATTGGGTAAAGCCTGAAAAAATATTTGGAGAAGTGGCACTGCTTGTCGCCGTCAGAGATGGCATTAACCCTAGTCAGATGCAGGTGAAGATCGAAGAAATGAAAGCAAAGTATAACTGTGAGATCTTTTTATTAACCTACGTTGCCAGTGATCTTTCTTCAACTTATTTAAGAAAATGCGTTCGCGAGGGACGTTCTATTCATTATTACGTACCAGGCGCAGTTGAGGAATACATTCATTCCAATAATCTATATCTATAGAAATTATGTAACCATTCAGAACATGCGTATTTTTGAATAGTTACAAAAATATAAAACCGGTGGAGAATCACATGAAAACAAGTGATATCATCAAACTTCGAAAATCAGTGGAAAAACTCATGGATGAGAAACGTTATGAGCATACTCTTGGAGTAGAATACACAGCCTGCGCAATGGCCATGAAGTACGGTGTAGACGTTCGAAGCGCTCAGATTGCAGGACTGTTACATGATTCAGCCAAGTGCATGGACGATAAGAAAAAGCTTGAACTTTGCAGCAAAAATGATGTTTCTGTATCCAAAATTGAAAAAGAGCATCCATTTTTATTACACGGAAAAGCTGGCGCTATCTTGGCAAAGACCAAGTATGATATTGAGGATCAAGATATTTTGAATGCCATCACCTATCATACAACTGGGCGTCCGAACATGTCTGCTTTGGAAAAAATCGTATATATCGCTGATTTTATTGAGCCTAACAGAAAGAAATTAGCATGCATGGATGAGGCAAGAAGACTGGCATTTACGGATCTTGACCAGTGCCTGATCTTTATCTTAAACGCTTGCTTAGAACATTTAGAAGAAAATGGAGAAACCATAGATCCTATGACAAAGGAAACCTATGAGTACTATACAAAATAAGTAACTGTATGGAGGAAAAATTCATGTCAAAAGAAATGGTAAAAATTGTAGTAAATGCAATGGAAGATAAAAAAGCAGAAGATATCAAAGTGATCAACATCAGTGAAGTATCCAGCATTGGTGATTATTTCATCATTGCAAGTGGTTCTAACATCAACCAGGTACAGGCAATCTGTGATAATGTTGATGAAGCCCTTGGAAAAGCCGGTTTTCAGGCTCGCCAGGTAGAAGGATATGCAGCTGGAAACTGGATCTTAATGGATTATACAGATGTGATCGTTCACGTATTTGATAACGAAAATCGTCTTTTCTACAATTTAGAGAGAATCTGGAGAGATGGAAAAGAAGAAGCATTAGAAGATTTCAGAGCATAATATAAATTGTTACAGCTTAGTGATAGTAAAAACAGCTGCTGACAGTAACTGTTAACTCCCCATATAACCAAATGGGGAGTTTCTTTGTACAAGAATCTGCTTTTGGGATTTTTGATATCTTGATCGTAGTAGAAAAATATTTTTTTGATTATCAATATCAATTGATGGTAAAAAACATTTTTTCTATCAATCCCAAATTACAAACAGTACCAAAATCGGTTACTGTGCACACAAAGTGTGTACAGTAACCCAAAATCTAAAAAGGAGTTTTAAATCATGGATACCATACAGCTAAAAAATGAAAAGGCAGGGAAAATTTTTTTGCTCATAGCACTTTCTTTATCCATCGTTTGCCTGATCTTTCTCATTTATTCTTTTTTTACGTTTCCAAAGGTTATTATCGATCGTATTTGGGATGAAAAATCCGATATTTCTACACTTCAATGCATCCCTGCCACAGCATATTTTATAGGGGGCATGTGCATCAGTTACATTGCGCTTATCTATGAAACAATGGTAAAGAAATTGCGCGCACACCAAAACATCTGGCTCATGCTTACCTTTTTTATAGGATATGGTGGTAATATGTTGTATTCCCTATTACTAGAAAAATTAGCCTTTGGCGAAAAGGAAATCGCCGAGGACTGGACAAGAGTAAGAGTAGCCAGCTACTATCATTCGCAATTTGGCACATTTGAGATTTCATTGATGCTTCTGGTTTCTTTGTTACTGTGCATGGGAGTCGGTCTTATCCATGGAGCAAACCTTGAAAGAAAGAGTGAGCAAGGCTTTCATAATAACAGATGTCTTTATATTGGTGGGATTTTTATGGCAATATATGTGATCGATGCCTTGACCACCTATGTTTTTCCAAAGTTCAAAGTCCACATACACACTTACATAGATTTTGACAAAAAGGTTTTTTTCCCGTTTTACTTTTTATATGAATTGCTGATCTTTTTCTTTTTCCTGAATGTGCTTTATAAGGTTAGAAAAAAAGCTATCAGATCAACAGCCGATTTTGGAAAGTATTTCGTGATCTTTACTCTGATACGCATGATATATCAGACTTTCATGATATTTTTGAATACATTGGCATATAATCATTTAACTGATGCATTTTGGGTTAAAGAGATTTTTCAATGGTATTTAAAAATGATAGAGTTTCAAATATCCATAGCAGGATCTAGTGACAATTATTGGTTTGTGACCGATGTGGCAAATCGTTTTACTTTTTTGTTTACATTAGGTTTATTTTTGGTGATGTATCAGATATTTGTGATCCGTGGCACAAAAGAGAACGATACTTCCTTTTAGGAATAATACATCAATTGATAGATTTATTGTAATTATTCAGCATCCTCATAACTTATATAATCGATAGCCCATTCACTTACTTCCTCTGAAAAAAGCCCTGTGAATATTGATCTAAAATATTCACAGGGCTTTTTTGATAGTAAATTCAAGGAATTCCCTATCAAATGCACACGCTTTGTTCTTTAAAATTAATGCTTGAAGCTTCTAAATACACCAAATACCTTACCTAAAATCTCACAATCATCTACAATGATTGGATCCATATGATCGTTCTCTGGCTGTAAACGAATGTGTCCATCTTCTTTGTAAAAAGTCTTAACAGTAGCAGAATCCTCGATCAAAGCCACTACGGTATCCCCGTTATTTGCTGAGCTGCACTGCTGAACAAAAATCTGATCTCCATTAAAAATACCAACATTGATCATGGAATCACCTTTTACCTTCAGTACAAAGGATGGTTCTCCTGAAGGAACGTATTCTGCAGGAATCGGGAAATAGTTTTCAATATTTTCCTCTGCTAAGATCGGCTGACCGGCGGCAACATAACCAACCACTGGAAGGCTTGCCATTTCCGTACGAACGGCTTGAAAACTGTCATCACAGATTTCAATAGCACGAGGTTTGGTTGGATCTCTTCGGATGAATCCATTCTTTTCTAATGTTTCCAAATGAGAATGTACGGAAGAGGTGGATTTCAAATTTACTGCCTCACAAATTTCACGTACAGCTGGTGGATAGCCTCTATCTAAAATAGTCTGTTTCAAAAAATCTAATATTTCCTGTTGTTTAGCGGAAATCTTTCCGTAAGCCATATGAACGCCTCCTATACGAAATAGTCAAAAATAATAGTTGTTAATGCAATTATATCACACCGAACAAACGATTGCAAACATATATTCCGAAAAAACGTTCGATTTTTTTAAAAAAATCTATTGACACTAGAAAATATGTTCGATATAATACAAACATAAAGAACGTTCGTTCGTAACACTTGTTCGTATTTTGTAACTGCTCAGAGCCATGCGATTTTGAATAGTTACTGCATTTAAAAAACAATACACTTAATATGAAGTAAGAACGCTAAAAGCGTTCTAGAATGTTTGGGTTATTTTAAGGAGAAGAATATGAAAGCAGGAAACTACAAGGAACATTATCATTACATGACAATCAGGCAACGTGATTTAAAGAGAAGACGTAAAGCTATGATCTATCAAGCACGTAAGAGATTTCAGCTTACAGTGATCGCTATGATCCTGGTGATTTCTATATCTATTATCTTTGGTAATACTCGAAGCAAAGCGGAAACTGTTCATGATTCATCCTTAAATGTTTCCTATCAAAGTGTTATGATCGGCAACGGCGATTCTTTATGGTCTATTGCAGCCGAACAAACTGCCCATATCCCAGAGCTTAACTGTAAGGATTACGTATCTGAAATGAAGACCATCAACGGTCTTAAATCTGACGATATCAGATACGGTGATTATTTGATCATTCCGGTTTACAGCTATGCCAACATAAATATGTAGGAATCAAGGTATCTACCTTTTATTTCTAATCCCAAGTCCCCAGTCCCCTCTGGGGACTCCTTTTATTTCACAGGAAATACAGCTTTCAAAGGTTTGTTTAGCCGGGGTTTCAAATGGTGGGAATGAATTGGTACACCTTTTAACAGCGTGCGCCTTACAACGTATATTGCAAGGCGTACGCCGCTATTATCACCAATATTTTAATTTCTGAATGTTCTTTGAATTTCTTTCCAGCCATCATTTCCATTTCGCAAAATAGCCGTAAATAGACGTTCCTTTACCCCTGGATTTTCCTGGTTTAATTTTTTCAAAAGCTGTTTGCAATATTCCCTTTTGGTATTGCCGTCTGCAGGACATGGGCTCTTTAAAACCTGGATATTTTGCTTGTGTACAAACCCGATAACATCGATCTCATCCATGTAAATAAAAGGTCTGATAAGGGTCATATCCGCTTTTTCTAAATAGGTGACAGGAGAGAAGGTGTGGAATCGGCCTTCGAAAAGCATGGACATGATCATGGTGATGACCACATCATCCTTATGATGGGCATAGGCGATCTTATTGCAGCCAAGCTCCTTCATGGCGTTGTTTAAGGCTCCTTTACGCATTTTAGAGCAAAGAGAACAAGGATTGCTTTCCTTTCTTTCGTCAAAAACAATCGCACCGATATCCGTGTGAACAACCTTATATGGAACACCAAGCTCCTGACAGAGTTTTTCAATGGAAGTAGTGTCCTGCTCTAAAAATCCCAAATCTACAGTTACTGCATAGATTTCAAACTTTTTGGGATAAAAACGCATCAGACCATGCATGGCATAAAGCAGTGCAAGGCTGTCCTTTCCCCCGGAGATCCCGATTGCAATCTTGTCACCTTCTTCGATCATCTGATAATCATCTATCGCACGTCTTGTTAAGCTCATAACCTGTTGAAGCTTCATCTTTGATATCCTCACTTTTCTTTGTTAAAAATCCTAGACCATGATACCACAAAGAAGAAGATAATACTAATACTTCATTTGAACAGTAATGCATTTTAAACTTTGTTCTGCTATAATAATACACAATATCGATTTCATAACATATAATATTTCGGCAAAAATAAATCAGTGAAATCCGCATGGAATTGAAAAAATCTGTAACGAAACAAAAGTTACCCAGTCTAATACATGTAAACACATAACAAGAGCGTCTACGATAAATTCAGAAATCGTCACAAAACACTCTGTTACAGGGTTACGATTACACAAAAGGGGGGAGGTGAAACTGGTTGGATTTTGAAAAGTTGTATAACACCTATTTTATGAAAATATATTCCTATGTATTTACGCTAGTGAAAGCACATGACTTAGCGGAGGAGATCACCCAAGAGGTGTTTTTCAAGGCGATCAAAAGCAGAAAGCAATATGAAGGGAAGTCCAGTGAATACACCTGGCTGTGTGCAATTGCCAAAAACACTGCCTTTGATGAGCTGAAAAAAAGAAACAGGCACAGAGAATTGACCGAGGATCTTACCGATGAAACTGATCTTCAAAAATCCCTGATTGATTCTGATACAACCCTTCAAATACACAAATTGCTTCATGAGTTGGAGGAACCCTACAAGGAAGTATTCCAGTTACGAATTTTTGGTGAGCTTTCCTTTGCTAATATTGGTATGATCTTTAGCAAAACAGAAAGCTGGGCACGGGTAACCTATCATAGAGCGCGTCTTAAATTACAAGAAAAAATGAATTAGAAAAGAGAGGATGATCATTATGAAATATGAATGCGATATCATACAGGATTTGATTCCGTTGTATGTAGATGATATTTGTAGTGAAAAAAGCAAAGAAATCGTTACAGAACATATCACAGAATGCGATGTGTGCTCCCATATGGTTACAGAGCTTAAAAAGAATGAATTAACCAATCAGTTATCCTGTGAAAAAGAGCAGGTGTTATCAACCCATGCAAAAAAAGAAAGAAGAAGAACCACAACTGTAGGACTTGTATTTGCAGGAATTCTGATGATTCCCTTAATCGTATGTCTGATCTGTAACTTAGCCACAAATCACGGACTTAGCTGGTTCTTTATCGTGCTGACTTCGCATATGATCTTAGCATCTTTAACAGTAGTACCATTGCTAGCCAGTAAAAATCGCTTTTTATGGGCAACAGGAGCCTTTTTATTTTCTTTAACAGCACTTTTATTGACCATTTCCATCTTAACACATGGAGATTGGTTCTTTATTGCTGTAATCCCTAGCGTTTTCGGTACGTTGATGCTGTTACTTCCACTTATCATGGTGAAACTGCCACTATCTGATAATTGGAAAAAGCACAAAGCCTTACTGGGTTGTATATTTGAAACTATCAGCTTATTTGCGATCCTGTTTACCTGCGGAATTTATACCAAGGAACCAGGTTTTTTCAAGGTTTCTATGACGATCACAGGATATTGTCTGATCTTGCCATATGTGATCATTGTCATTGCAAATTATATTCCAATGAGAGGTTTTCAAAAGGCTGCACTGATCAGCTTTGTTTCTGGAATCCATTTAGCTTTTATCAATGATGTGGTAGATTATAGTATTGGAATCTTTCATGAACTCAGTCTGTTGCATCCAGATTTTGTAAACTGGAGTCCAGAAAGCAGTAAGGGAAATTCCGGGTGGATTCTTATTATAACAGGTGTTTCGTTAACCGTACTTTTTCTGATCATAGACCTGATCAAGAAGGCTGTCGAAAAGAAAAGAGCAAACTAATATTATTTCAAAAGAAAAACATAATTATTCAAATAACAGTTCAAGATCCATTCAACTTGATTTTTATTCTCAAAACGAATAAACTAGAGGAGGTGATTTTGAACTGTTTTTTTTGCTCCAAACTAGCTATAAACGTGATTGAACGCAGCAAAAAACGAAATATCCAAGATTAAATTACAGTTTTTTTGTCTTTTAATAACAATTGAATCTCGTAATATCGTTTCAAAATTACCCGAATAAAAAATACAAAATAAATCTTTTTTTCTTATTATAAAAAAACGTATTATGTAATAAACGAAATAAAATAATTTTTATAAACGAAATAAAATATAACTTGGATCTTAACATTGATCCAAAGCAGGAGGAAATCGTCATGAAATTCGTGATTCAGCGTGTAAATCATGCAAGTTGTACAGTAAATAATAAGATTACAGGTGAAATTGGACAAGGTTTTTTGGTCTTTATCGGAATTTGTGATTCAGATACCAAGGCAATTGCAGATAAGATGATCCAGAAGCTTTTAAACCTTCGTATCTTTAAAGATGAGAATGATAAAGTGAATCTTTCACTGAAAGATATCAGTGGTTCCCTTTTATTGATATCACAGTTTACTTTATATGCAGATTGTAGGAAGGGCAATCGTCCAAGCTTTGTAAATGCAGGCAAACCCGACTTCGCCAATGAAATGTATGAGTACATTATTGCGAGCTGTAGAGAACAAAACCAGGTTGTTGAAACTGGAATCTTTGGAGCAGATATGAAGATTGAATTATTAAACGATGGACCTTTTACCATTGTATTAGATTCAGATGAGATTATGCCGGCAAAGTAAGAAAGTAAACATATGGCAGCATGTGTTATGTATACCATTTTTCAATGCAGTCAAATTTAAGGAGATTCGAAAATATGAAATGGATGATAGCTTCAGATATTCATGGCTCTGCACTTTATTGCAGACAGCTTTTTGCACTTTTTGAAAAAGAGAACGCAGACAGGCTGTTACTATTAGGTGATCTTTTATATCATGGACCAAGAAATGACATACCAGAGGGATATGATCCAAAACAAGTCATTAAATTACTAAACGCTAACAAAGAAAAGATTATGTGTGTGAGAGGCAATTGTGATGCTGAGGTTGATCAAATGGTTTTAGAATTCCCTATTATGGCTGACTATGCATTGATTTCTGTAGGTGAGCAGCGTATGATCTTTGCTACACATGGACATATTCACAATACTGAAAGTATGCCACCACTGAAAAATGGAGATATCTTACTACATGGACATACCCATATTCCAGCAAGCAAAGAGCATAATGGAATCTTATATTTTAATCCTGGCTCTGTATCTATGCCTAAAAATAACACTCATCATGGAATTATGATCTTAGAAAACGAAACCTTCATTTGGAAGGATCTTTCTGGAAAGGAAATGGACCGGTATGAACTTTAATTCGGATTTTTTGGAAAACTATAGAACCAATTCCAATAAAGCAATTCCTGCTTTATTAAAGCAGGATGCTAATCAGAATATTGTTATTTCTACTTATTCTATTTTATCCTTGTTATCTATTTTACTTACAACAAGTGATAATGATACACAAAAGAAACTAAGATCTTTGCTTTGTAATAAGCTTGATCAAAAAACATATCTATCAGAAAATCTTGCCTTGATGCATATGCTTCAAAAGGATGTAACAAGTGCCAATGGATTATTTATGAAAAAAGATTTGAAATCCGTATTTAACTTAGAATTTACCAAGGAATTTCAGGTTAACTTTAACGGCAATGTAGAATTTTGCGATGATCTTATCCAGGCAGTAAACACCTGGGGAGAGAAAAAGACCAAGGGAGATATCAGGCAACTCCTCGACCCGTCCATGACAGATACGATCCTTTGTCTAACAAATGCCATTTGCTTTGAGGCAAAATGGGCTTCAAAGTATAAAACGGAACAGATAAAGGAAGGCCTATTTAAAAATCTGGATCAATCTGTTTCAAAGGTCACCATGCTTCATAGCAAGGAAAATATTTATTTAGAGGACGATAACTGGATTGGCTTTGCAAAACCATATGCATGCGATTTTTCTTTCATGGCTTTGCTGCCAAAAAACAATGAAACGGAAAATGAAGCGATTCTAGATCCATCAACGAAATTAGATACATTAGATATCGATAATCTGTTATCAACCAGCGTAACGCGCAATATTGCCGTTTCTATGCCGGAATTCACTATTGAATATGGAATTCCAAACATGATCGAATTTTTTATGAATTCAGGCCATTTTAGCGATTTGTTTTCTGACGATTTATTAGCAAAAATTTTTACGGAACCGATCCCTATCACACAAATCATTCACAAGGCATGTATCAAGGTTGATGCAAAGGGAACAAAAGCCAGTGCAGTTTCAGCAGCCATTTCCCGCTGTATGATCATGGAAGAAGAGAGTATTACACTAGACAGACCTTTCGTGTTTACGATCATTCACAATGAGACAAAACTCCCGATTTTTAGTGGGATTTTGAATAACATTTTGAAAAATAAACCAAAAACATAACTTTTTTAAAAAAACCTATAAAAAAACAATCCATCAAGCAAAATTGATGGATTGTTTTACGTTCCAGTTTGTTTTTTATTCACCCTTACGAAGGGAAATGGCATTAGCCGCCATCTGCTTATGCTCATCCTCGATAGCAGCATAATAAGCGATAGTAGTATTCACGTTCTCGTGGCCCAAAACATCGGCAACCAGGCGGATGTCCCCGGTTTCACGATAAAGTGCTGTACCGTAGGTACTTCTTAGCTTATGAGGCGTAATATGCTTTAAAGGAACCGCCATTTTGGCGTATTTCTTCACCAGATTTTCAATGGCGTCTACGCTGATCCTGTGATGATGCAGGGATAAAAAAAGTGCTTTTTCGCTTGCTTCATCCGGTTTATAGGTTTCACGGTTTCCGTTCATATAAGCCTCTAAGGCATCATGAACCTCTTGACCGAAATATAAAAAGTCTTGGCCACCACCTTTTCGAACGATGGTTAAGGTATCAGCCTTTAGATCAACGTCAACCACATCAAGTCCGGCACACTCAGAAACTCGAATGCCCGTTCCCAACATTAAAGTCATAATGGCAAGATCCCTGACCTTTGTTTTTCCCTGAAAAGCCATTTGGTGCTTAGACATCTGGGAATTGCCGTATTCAACGGTATTTAGAACGTCCTTGACCTCATTATGGTTCATTCGAATGATGTTTTTATCCTTTTTCAAACGAGGAAGCTTAACCAGAGTCATTGGATTATTCTTGATATATTTATGTTCCATATGGTACTGAAACATACCACGAAGTGGCGATAATTTACGGGCAATGGCTTTGTTGCCGCATTCATGTTTTTCCCCGTCCTCGTTAAGCTCTAGAAAACGTTTATATTCGTTAATGTCCTCAGACTGCAAAAGTTCCATATCAGATAGCGTAAAATCCTTGATAGAGGCTTTTTTCGAGAATACAGGGTTACTTGACTGTAAAAAGCGGAAAAAAGTCATCAGATCATAACAATAGGAAATCAATGTACTTGACTGAGAGCTTTGTTTATCATAAATGTAATCCTTGGCAAAGCCAGGAAGTTCATTCACAAGTTCACGAAGCTTAAGTGTCTGAGATTTCTTTTTTTCTTTGTAATATTCGGAATCCTTACCCATGAAAACACCTCTTAAAAAAATGAATAGTTACATTTATATTATAGTACTTCTACTGGTCATTTTCAAGCACTTTATCGGATAAACTGATATTTATCCGATAAATGCACATCGCTACTTCTACAAGATTCTCCATCATTTTTTCATCTCAGTTGGTGATCCCCACGCCGCATCAAAACGTGCGTGGGGATCTTTCATATGATTCCTCCAGAGTAGATTCATTGTTTTTTTCGTTCATCTTCTTTTTGATCAAATACCCTGTCATACATACAAAACCGCTCAAAGAAATAGCCATGATTACAATGCTTTTTACAATGATGTTTTGATAAACATTATGGATCACATGATAATATTCATGCTGAATTTCTTCAATACAGGAAATATAATCTTCATTTAATGGTTGGCTCTTTTGATCAAAAAGCTTCTCTTCCTTTAAATCCACATGAAAGCCTATGGATTCACTGTCATTTATATAGGTTCCTGAAAAATAACCCTCTGTATTGATATATCCACTTTCAATATGTTCGTTATTTACGATCAAATAAGGAACTTCATCGTAATTTTCAATATAGGTATCATATTGAAATACATCACTATCGTTCCAGTAGGATGTATAGCGATCCTTTAAAAATCCAGTCGTTTTTTTCTCTGATAGATCAGTTAGATAGAGTTCTTTTATATCTCCAACAAAGGCAAATCCCTGATAGGTATAAGGAAATAATCCATATAAAAATATAAGAAATATCATGACATCTATCTTTACCAGTGGTTTAGCGAAACAAAGCAGTGTCACAATTATTAACAAAACAAAAATTACTATCGCATAATTAGTCATATTCATATCAATGTCAACCTCCAATGATTATGATACGAAAAATCAAGGATGTTTTTATGGGGAAAAAAATACTCCCCCTTTATTCATGAAAGAATGACCCATCTTCATTGAATTGATCTGATGTATCAACGAAGCTAGTATCCTCCTCTTTATATCCCATTTTCTTTGATATAATAATATATCCTATTACCAGCAAGCCCACTAAGATGGTTGCTATAGCTGTTTTTTTACATCGTCCATAGATCTTTTCCCTGGCAGCCGTATAGATATTTTTGTAAACTAGTTTATATTCATCGGAAATCCTATAGATAATAAAAGCACAGGTTTTTTGATCATCCTTAGATAATTTTCCAAAATCTCCCTCTACTTCATTGGAAATCATATCTGCAGAAATTCTAAACGTTTCTTCTCCAGAAGTGTAGTAAAAATGTAATCTTCCACTCTCATCAATGGTTCCCTCTTCAATCCCACTACAGGAGATCTTTAAATATTTTCCATCGCTACATGAATCACACCAGTAAAACATATCATTCTCATTCCACATGAAGTTAAATTCAGAATTTAGCACATATTCAACCTTTGTGCTATTTAGGCTTTCATCATAAAGTTCCTTCACATTTCCAATAAAAGTAAATCCCTTATATGTATAAGGGTAAAAAACTGTTGTAATTATCACACTAACGATAATAAATGTCAGAATAGCTATAACACAATCTACGAATGTATAATATGCATTTCTTGGTCTTACTGTATTCATTTATATATGCTCCTAAATACACCAAAAAAAGGATAGTTTTTATACTACCCTTTATCTTATTTATTCTATTGTGCTGAATTTCTTTTTGAAAAATCTTTTCACAGATGAAATTGTAAACAATGGAATCAACAATGCTACAATGATCAATCCTAAAACTGTCTTAAGTGGTGAATGCTTTTTTTCTTTACTCATATCGTCCATTCCTTTTCTTCATAAGTATAAAAATATATGTTTGATAAACAATATACGAAGTATAACAAAGGAATTTATGGAAAACAATAGCCTTTTTTAAAAAAAGTAAACTATCTATAAAATACAAAAAATAGCAATCAAAAGTATGCCTGCAATCACACAAAACATGATTCCCAATATGTTCGTGGAAACTTCCTCGCTAAGATCCCCTTCATCATCAACCTCTACCAAAACGGGATCGTCTACGAAATGTCCTGCAGAAACATAATATTTTCCTAAAAATAAACCACTATGACACTTTTCATATAAAGCTTTACTGTCCTTGTAATCCTCTAATTTTAAAAAAATTGCCATAGCCCTGTTTAAATCTGCTTTTCGATTATTTGAAGCAAGCAAAACGGCTTCCTGGTAACGAAGTTCCCTATTTTTATTGTAAAAGCTTGCCTCATATTCTAATTGCTCAGTCAGCTCTTGCAGTAAGATATCATGATTCTTTCCCTTTTCTTCGTTGATTTCGTCAATCATTTTGTTTATGTGATTGACACTGGAAGAAATCTTTTCGAAAAACTCCTGATAATTTTTCCTATCATCTGCATCTGCAAACTCTATAAAATGCTGTAGTAAATGCTTTTCTTTATCAGTAAGGAGCAGATTTTCATTTTCATTTATTTTTCTAAGAGGAATCATATTGGAGTTTTTTACTATTGATAGGATTTTATCTGCATCAAGCTTCCCAGGAATGATGTATTTTTTAAATTCTTTATTTACAAGCTCTTCTGTATATACCTCATCTGTCAGCTTTTTCAAGACACTCTTATCAGATATAAAAATACGTTTTTGCAGTTTTTCAATGCTATTAATCTGTCTGGAAATCAAAAGCTTTCCAAGATATGCTTTTCCAAACTGTGGATTGATATTTAAACAGTCCTCAAAGAAAACTTCTGCTTCCGCATATTTTTGGTCCTGCAAAAAGATCAAACCTCTTTTATAAAGCTCCTCTACAGAAAACAAGCCCGAATTGCCAATCATCTGTACTGTTGTATTGGTTATAACAGGTGTTTGGACGTTTTTTCCTGGAGAAATGATCTTCTTGATACCTCTGATCAGTTCATCCAAAAAGCCTAACTCCTTAATGTCCATACAGTTAAAATACGCCAGCTCCTGTGGCAATTCCAAAGCCTGGAAGGATGCATATACAGGGATCATCTCCTTCTTCTCGCCTTTTCGGATCATTTTTAAGAATCTCATCCACTCGTTTTTTACCCAGGCAGACTCAAGATACTCTGGCTCTGTTGCAATCACTACCATGATCTTTGCAGAATGAAGTGCTGAGAAAATATAGGATTCATAATCCTTACCAAGCTTGTCTTCCAAGGTGATTCGAGCAAAAAATACACGATAGCCTTCTTTCGTTAAGCTGTGATAGATTTCATTTGCATACACACTATCCTGTGTTCTTCTGCCAAACTGGTCTGTTTCCTTATAGCATAAAAACACATCATAAGGTTCTTCTTTTTCAGAAATTTGAAGGATTTTTTTAAAAATGCCATCAATATTTTGGGCTTCCTCTTCGAAAATCTTTTTTTGATCGTCATCGGCAAGTTCCAGGGCACGATGATAGTTTAAATCTGAATATACGGATGTGTACTGCATACGGTTAATGGTAGGAAGCAATTGGCCAGTAACCTTATCCAATTCATAGATAATACCGTAATGGCACAAAACCAGGGACCAGTAGCATTCAGCATCCTCTCCAAAACGATTTAAGATTTCATCATATAGATCAATAGCCTTGTCAAATTCATAATTTTTCCTATAAAAATCCGCACGCTCTAAAAAGACTTCTTTTTCATCCTGATACAGTTGCGGCAAAACCTGAGTTGCTCCACAATAAGAACAGGTTGCGAATCCTGTATTTTCTACAATATGTAAATCTGCATTGCATTTTTTACATTTTAATATTTTCATATAACCTGTGTCTCCTGTTCGTGTTCTCTATAAATGATACACGTAAAATATACAGTTGATTTATGGGGAATTCAATATCTTTATATATAGCACCTCAATTGAATAAAAAAAGGCTAAGGTAGCATTTCCACTCCTTAGCCCCTGATATTTCGTTTTTACCGATTCGATTCCATGTAGCTTTTTAAAAAGTTCCAGAACCTTTCCCACCTGTGTTTGGATAACTGATCTCATTACCCCAGCCAAGTACTTTTTCAAAAAAGCCATCGATTTCCATCAATCCATAGCCAAACATAAATGCCCTGTCCTTCTCTGACATATCCTCTAATCCCATCCAAAGAACCTCCAAAATAGACTGTGCATCTATTGGCTCCTCTGGATCATAACCCTTGATTGGTTCCTGATCATCTGGAACCTGCACCCAAAAAGCATGCTCTTCATGATCCTTGCAATAATTATGGGTCAATTTTTTTACGATAGTACCATCCAGCCCACATTCTTCTTTCAATTCCCTGATGGCAGTCTGTTCCGGTGTTTCTCCATCTTCAATTCCACCACCTGGAATGGAGTAAAAAACTCTTCCGCCATAACATAATTTTTCCATCAGAATCTTTTGATTTCTAATGACAAATACAACACTTCTGTCTCTCATATTAATCTCCATTTCGCCCCGCAAAATCCGGAGCGGGCTATTTGTGAAAATATAAAAGCCGTAGCAAAGAAGCCACGGCTTTCCGACGTGCACTATCGATTCTCAAAATCCTCTACATACTGTATGATCAGCTTTGCTGTTCCATCCATACCTAGCTTGCTGGAGTTGATACATAAGTCATAGCTGTCAGCTCTTCCCCATTTCTTAGAAGAATAATAATTGTAATAACTCTGACGCTGTTTATCCTTCTTGATCATCATTTCTCTTGCTTTGGATTCATTCAGGTCAAAACGTTCACGGATTCTTTTCACTTTACAGTCAGTATCTCCGTAGATAAACAAACTGACATGATTCTTGTAATCAGCTAACGCATAATCAGCGCAACGACCAACGATTACACACGGCCCTTCATCAGCAATCTTTTTTATGGCATCAAACTGAGCCAAAAATACCTTGTGGCTGATTGGCATATCTACAAAAGAAGATGCATTGTAACCAAAGGAATATGTATCCATGACAAGATTATACAAAAATGAATTTGTTGGTCTTTCGTCATGATTCTCCAACATCTCCTCACATAATCCACTTTCTTTCGCAGCTCTTGATAACAGTTCCTTATCAAAGCACTTGATACCAAAATGTTCCGCTACCTTTTCTCCGATTTCTCGTCCGCCCGAACCAAACTGTCTTCCGATTGTTATAATTGTGTTCATATGAAAGCCCCCTTACTATCCGAAAACATAACCATTTAGCCCTTCTTACCACCAAATAGTTATCCGAAATCTATTATATAAAAAATAGTTTAACATTAAAGCGTATATTGTGCAAGATTTTTTAGGGATTTTTAACAATTATCACACATTTGTCCAATATTTTTTGTTGATTTTAACATGTAATCAACTACCTAGTCGTTCTGTAAATTCAATGGCAAATGGAGTACTGGCAAGTCCGCCAAGAGCTGTTTCCTTCAAGGATACATCCATTTTATCACCGATTTCCTTCATGGCATCGATGACCTGATCTGGTGGAATCTTACTGGTAATTCCTGCCATGGCAAGCTCTGCAGATGTAATGGCATTCACTGATCCAATGACATTTCTTTTTACACAAGGAACTTCAACAAGACCGGCAACCGGATCGCAGACAAGACCAAGAAGGCTTTTTAATGCCATTGCGGCAGCATGCATAACTGCATTAACATCGCCACCAAGTAAATAGCATAAAGCACCTGCAGCCATGGAACTGGCACTACCAATCTCCGCCTGACAGCCACCCTGGGCGCCGCTGATTGACGAACGAATAGCAATTACCTGACCAATCCCTGCTGAAACAAACATAGCTTCGATCATTTCTTCATCTGTTTTCTGATAGAGTCTCTGAAAAGGTACAAAAACAGCCGGGATAACGCCGCAGGAGCCGGCTGTTGGAGCAGCAACGATTCGCTTCATACAGGCATTGGATTCGCTCATTTTTAGGGCCTCTTCACATACTAATGACATATAATCACCACAGATTTTTTCATGCTTGTTGTGATAATCTGATAATTTTGCACCATCTCCACCAACAAGTCCACTGGATGATTTTAGCTTTTCCTCATAGCCTTTACTGGCTTCCTTGATTGCATTCCAGATTCCTCGCATCTGTTCATAGGTTTCCTCTAATGAAACCTTTCTTTCCTCGGCATCATCTATTTGAATAACCTTATAAAGAGGTATCTGTTTCTCTATTGTTTGGTTGATCATTTCCTGTAACGATTCAAAAGCCATAGCTACATCTCCTCACTGGCGTTTACAAAGGTCACCTTCAAAACACCCTCTAAATGCTCTAACCAGGCAATGGATTCCGGTGGGACCACCTGGTCAGTTTCAAGTACCATAACAGCATATCCACCACGTTTGTTTCTATACAAAGACATGGTTGCAATATTTACGGATTTATGGGCAAGCATGCTGGTAACCTCAGCTACATGACCTGGCTGATCCATGTTATGAACAATCAGAGTTGGTTTTTCTGCAGAGAAATTAACCACAATATCATCTAATTGATTGATCATGATACGACCACCACCGATGCTGGAAGCCTGAACCTTCACCTGTTTGCCGTTTACTCCTTCTAAGGTAAGTACTGCAGTATTAGGATGCGCATCTTTGATCACTGCGGTTTGAAAATGAAAATGCAAGCCTTCCTTTTTGGCGATCTCAAAGCTGTCAGGAATACGGATGTCATCTGGCTTCATGCCCAGTAATCCTGCAATCAGAGCCTTGTCCGTACCATGGCCCATACCAGTTGTAGCAAAGGAACCATGTAGTATAATTTCAGCAGATTTTGGAATATCCTGCAAAAGCATTTTTGAAATATATCCAATTCGAACGGCTCCAGCTGTATGGGAGCTGCTAGGACCAACCATAACCGGTCCGATAATGTCAAATAAATTCATAATCTATCTCCATATAACAATTACAAAATCTCCAACAAATGTTCAAAATATTCTGGAATAGGTGCTGCCACCTCTAGATACTCCCCAGTACTTGGATGTTGAAAACCTAATATATACGCATGCAAGGTCTGTCCCTGCAGGTTAAACTTCGATTTTTGATTACTATAAACGCTATCTCCTAATAAAGGATGCCCAATGGATGCCATATGTACTCTGATCTGGTGCGTACGTCCGGTTTCTAACTGACACTCTATATAGGTATAGTCCTTAAAACGCTTTAAAACTTTGTAATGAGTCACAGCGTTTTTACCATCTGGACGGATCGCCATTTTTTTACGGTCCTGTGGGCTTCGTGCGATCGGTGCATCAATGCATCCTTCATCATCCTTGATTACTCCGTGCACAATAGCACGGTATTTTCTGGTGATGGAATGGACCTTTAGCTGCTCAGCAATACATTCGTGGGCGTGGTCATTTTTGCAAACAACTAAGGAACCAGTGGTATCCATATCAATTCGATGAACAATACCTGGTCTAAGGACACCATTGATACCACTCAAATTGTCCTTACAATGAAACATAATGGCATTCACCAGAGTTCCGGTTGCATGACCAGCAGCAGGATGAACCACCATTCCCTTTGGCTTATTCACAATCAACAGATCCAAATCCTCATACAAAATATCAAGAGGAATATCCTCTGCCAAAATATCTGGTGTAGTTGCATCTGGCACGGTAAAAACAATGGTATCCTCTGCTTTTACACTATAACTGCTTTTTACACTTTTTCCATTGACCAATAGATTGCCATCCTTGATCATTTTTTGTATGTATGAACGTGACAAAGAATCGATAAGCACCTGAAGGCACTTATCGATTCTCTCATCTTCGAGTTCTTCACTTATCACAAATTTATATTCGTTCATTGATCATTACTCCATATCCGAAAAACCCGTCTATTTCTAAACGGTGTTATTTCATATCTTCAAATTCCCTGAATTTTTTGGTTTTAAAGGAAATAAAGGAAAAATCATCCTCCTTGTATTTAAACAAGAAAAGAAGGATCAATCCAATCGTACTAATTGTAACATATACATCTGCTACATTAAATACCGGAAAATGAATCACTGAAAAATATATAAAATCAATCACATACTGATACCGCATTCGATCGATCATGTTTCCTAACGCACCAGCGCAGATCATGACCAAAAAAATCCTACAGATAATGAATTTCTTTTTAAGTGGTAATTTCACCAAAAGATACATTACGATCAAAAGCACAATGCCAGAGATCAATAAAAAAAGTAGCTGCTGATTCTGTAAAATTCCAAAAGCTGCCCCTTTGTTCTTTAGATAGTGCAGATCCAAAATACCTTTGATCAATGGTAGGGATTTGTTTTCTGAAAGATGCGTTACACAAAGGTATTTCGTAGCCTGATCCACAAAGATCAAAAGAAGCATGCAAAAAATATCAATCACACAATGAATAGCTTTTTTCTTATTCATTCATATCCTCTTCACTAAAATAAATTTCATTTAATGCCTGTTTCATTTCTTCATCCGTTACTGTGGTATCGATCACTGCTTTACCAACCTTTTTCAATAAGATGAACTTAATGGTACCACCTTCCATCTTTTTATCGGACTTAGTAAGCTTAACAATCTCATCCACATCAATATCTTCAATAGAAATTGGAAGGTTGAAAGGTACGAACATATCACGGATTTCATAGTATTCTTCCATAGAGAGCATATCTTTTTTCCATGAAATGTATGCTGCACAGATGATACCAAGCGCAACACATTCTCCATGATAAAGCTCGAAATTTTTGTATTTTTCGATTGCATGTCCAAGGGTGTGACCTAAGTTTAATAATGCGCGGTCACCCTTTTCTGTTGGGTCTTTTTCAACCACTGCCTTCTTTATTTGGTCACATCTATATACCAACTCTTCCATAATAGAAGAGTCTCTGTCGCAAATCTCGTAAATATGGTCAATCAGCCACATATAATATTCAGAATCCTTTATAAGACCTGACTTTAATACCTCGCCCATTCCAGAAAAATAGTCTCTTTCAGGAAGTGATTTCAAGGTTTCAATGTTGATATATACAAGCTTAGGCATATAAAATGCACCAACCATGTTCTTGTATGCGTCAAAATCAACACCTGTTTTTCCACCAATAGAGGAATCTACCTGGGAAAGCAATGTAGTTGGAACCTGAATAAAATCAATACCACGCAAATAGGTAGCTGCGCAGTATCCGGTTAAGTCTCCAACAACGCCACCACCAAGGGCAAGTAACATATCCTTACGATCGTAATGACGTTCGATCAAGAATACATAAAGATTCTTTACAGTATCTAAAGTCTTACTTTTTTCTCCTGCATCAAAAACAAATACATCGGCCTGGGTGCAAACCTCTCCTAATAACTTCTTTACTTCTTCTGCATACAATGGAGCAACGTTAGAATCTGTAACGATACAGATCTTTCTATTAGTAACCTCTAAGTTCTTTAATTCTTCCTGTAATAATTGAAAACCATTCTCATAAACGATATCGTAGCATGGTTTTTTCTGGTACATAATTGGTAATCTCTGTGACATAGTAAAAAACCTTCCTAAACATTTTTTTGTAACTATTTAAAGCCATGCGTATTCTTTCGAAAAAGACTTTGAACAATTACAAACTATAAAAAGAATCATAACAGAAAATCATAAAAAAATAAACTACAAATTCATATCTTTCATTCACAAAAAAACTCCCTACATCAAATGTAGGGAGTAAAGCTTATCTTAGGGGATTCTTAATTGATGGAACGCCTGGCGCATCTAACGAACCAGCGATCACATCCTGAAAATCACCTGAAATATCTACTGTTTTAGGTGTTAAGATAAAGATGTAGTGAGAAATCTTCTGTAACTTTCCATCGATTGCATAAGAAGAACCTGATGCAAAATCAATGATTCTCTGTGCTACTTCTACGTCAATACCTTCTAAATTCAAAACAACAGCTCTTCCAGCTCTTAATGTATCTGTAATCTCCTTCGCATCTTCAATGCTTGTAGGCTTGATTACACAAACCTCCATGCCTGTTCCAGAAGATCTTCTGGTTGAAGTAGCCTGTGGTCTTAAAGGAGTCACTTTAGAAGGCTGTGGTGCAGGAGCTTCATATTCATCCTGATAGCTCTTTGACATAGTCTTCTTTACAGGAGCTTTCTCTTCGTAATCGTCCTCTTCATCATAGTATTCATCTTCTTCGTCATAAAATTCATCGCCTTCATCATCATTAAGACGCATATAATTTAAAAACTTATCCATCAATGCCATTATTAACCTCCATTCCAGTGATACCCTATTTACACAAACAGTATATGAATGCGTAACACGTATCACTTGTGCATCCGCAAACCTTTTGTCTTTAGATTTGATACTGCCTTTCCCCGAAGATTCCAGTTCCAACTCTGACGTAAGTTGAACCTTCCTCTATAGCAACCTGGTAATCATTTGTCATCCCCATAGACAAATATTCCATATAAACATTATCTATATTTTGATCACGAATGTCAATAAATAATTTATGTAAATGTTCAAAATATTGTTTATTTTTTGATGGATCATCCACATAGGGAGCGATTGTCATCAATCCGTGAACTTCTACACAAGGTAACGTAGATACTTCTTTTACAAAAGCAATTACTTCATCGAAGGAAAGCCCGAATTTACTCTCTTCCATGGCAACATTGACTTCAATCAGGATCTTGGAAATTATACCCCTCTTTTCTGACTGTTTTGAGATCTCTTTTGCCAGTTTTACAGAGTCTACACCATGAATTAAATACGCTTTTCCGACAACATCTTTCACCTTGTTGGTCTGCAAATGACCAATCATATGCCATCTGATATCGTTAGGCATTTCAGGAATTTTCTGATTCATTTCCTGTACCTTGTTTTCTCCAAAATCACGAATACCCCACTCATATGCTTCCTTTAAATAAGACACTGGTTTGGTTTTACTAACTGCGATCAAAGTAACCTCATTTTCATTTCGATTGGCTAATTTACATGCTTCTTTGATGTTTGCAGTTACTGTTTCTAAGTTTTCTTTGATAAATCCTAATTCTTCCATAATAAAATTATCTCCATTTCAACCCGCGAAATCCAAAGCGGGCTATTTGTTTCACTGGTGGATTCCTAATAAATCCAGCTAGTATTAATAGATCAGATCATTGTCTGAAACGCTTGATGCATCCAAAACAATGTAATCATATTCACAAAGTCCATACATGGTGTTAGGCTTTACAATAGCATATTCATCATTCTGATAAAGAATGGTGATCTGTCTAAAATCTGCATAGCCTTTATTCATGTTATAAACACCAATTAAAGTCCCTGTTAAGCTAATGGCAAAACGCTGTCCATCACTAGCTGACGCATCCTGACCAGGAACTGGATTAACAGGTTCCACATCCAAAGCAGGGCTGTTATTTTCACCTTCATTTGGGCCAACCCATTCAGGAACTTGACTTTCTCCCTCTTGTCCTTCTGGTAAGGTTGTTTCTGAGCCGGCCGGTTCTGAAGTATCTGACTCAGGGGAAGCTACATCTGACGTTCCAGCAGAATCTGAACCGGTTCCTTCGCTATTTCCATTAGCATCACCCGGCACCAGGATCATATTGCCGTTTTCATCCTCCATCATGGTATCGCCTTCACTAACCTCGTTGCTGATAATACCCATACTCGGTTCTTCCTTAGGTTCGTAAGCGTCCCTGATCTCGTCTGCATCCATTAGTCCTTCAGACGGAAGCAATGCATTCTGTGGAATCAGGTAGGTTCCCATTTCAAAGTCATCCTCACTAACATAGTAGTAGGAATCTGTCACGTAATAAACATCAATGGGTTTAAAAACAGCTATCAGTTTGCCTTCTTCATCATAGGACTCCACCATAACACCTAATGTATCAGCACCACTCTTGGTTACATACGCAATAGGAATTAAATAGAATTCCTTTTCCTCAATGGCTGTATTTGGGATTTTTAAGCCTGTTTCATTATCAAGCATCAGTTCTACATCAACAAAACGATCTGTCGCATAAGTGATCATGGAATTGTTAAAGCCAAGGATCAGTAAGATGCCATCTCCTGTGTAACGTATTTCACAGCTAGCCCAGGAAATATTTTGTGTTTTCAAAAAACGAATTTGAATATAGCTTTCATCCATAAGTCTGTTTGCCATAGCTTCATCGATCTCAATGGCAACATACCAGTCCTCACTCATGACCATTTTATAAACCACATCGCCAGAAGCCACTAATTCATTGGAATTGTAATGCTTCTGCACATATTCTGTTTCGTCTAGATCCTTTAAGGTAACATTGTCTTTGGTCAGATTTTCATATCCATCATGAGAATAAACCACAATGCCCGAGGTCTCTGCACGAATCAGACGTACCTCAGAGGAACCCGTTGCCTGGTTTAAGGCGTTGATATTGTCCATGATATTTACAGTTCTGTATCTGGAAACAAGGCTGTTTAAATCCGTAGAGAAACCATACACGGATGAAAAATCACCTGTCTGATATTCATTTTTAAAATTTTTAATCTCAGCCTTAACAGAAGAAAGCTCCTCATCTGTTAAGCTCCCCTTATCTGTATCCTCTAAAATTTCAGCAAGTGCTCCTGTTGCATCCAGAGTATAAACCAGATTACCACAACCGGATTTCAAGCCTTCTGATGCATAATAATTTACATAGCCGGCTCCATCCGCTGCAAATTCCTTTTCTTCCCTGATTGCAACACCCCTGTAGATACTATTGACAGAAAGAGATCCTGTAACCACCTGATAACCACTGATCTTTTTTTGTCCTACATATGTGAAAAAATATAATAGTAAATATATAAAAATCACTGCAAAAAAGATAATACCGAGATTGATATTGATCGGCTTACGATAAGCTCGTACATTACCCGAATCCCGATGTGGTCCTCTTGCAGACTGTTTTCTTCTTTGTTCCCTCATGTATTGTTAGTTCCCCTTGAAAAAAATTTACACACAAAATCTTGGCATATACCATTCACTAAAACCAAATGGTACACGCCAGATTTTTGCAATAGATAATAAAACCCCGGAAAATTCCGAGGTTTTTCAATTTCTAGATCAATCTAAAAAAGTTTATAATGAAATCATTATGTAGGATTTAACAGCATCTGGAAGTTCAGATTCATCCATAGAAAGACTTACAACGAAATCTACATTGAATGCTTTGCTGATCTTATCAAGTTTTGTAACTACTGAAGCAACATCCTTTGTTTCTAAGCAGTCAATCTTTAATAGCCCATCTAAGTACATCTGCTCAAGGTCATGATCCTGAGAAATGATACCACTGATAAATCCAGTAAACTCATCAGCAGAACCAATCAAATATTCACTGATATTGATCAGTCTGACTTTGTTGTTTAATTCATACATGTTCTTGGTGCTAACGTCTAAATAACAAATATTGCCTTTTGCAGACAAAACAGCCTGATTAACTTTCTCAAGCATCTGTTTGGTCTTACCCTTACCCTTATTACCTACAATTAACTGTACCATAAGAATGTACCTCCATAATGAATTTGTAAACCCCGTGAAAGAATACTTACCAGCAATGACTGATAAATAAATTTTCGTTTACTTTATTATAGAATAGCGTACAAAAAATATCAACTATTTTGTGATCTGAGATAGTAAAAGAATCATATCATCATACAACATGCCTCTTTCTTCATCTCCCAAAATAACGGCAATATAAGGATTACCAGAAGCGTCCTTAGCAAGTAAGATCAAACAATTTCTTGCTGCATTGGTTGTTCCAGTCTTTCCACCAATAATGGTAATTCCATCTGGCGCATGATATGCGTCTTTTAAGAACTGATTGGTGGTTGAAAAGGACATTGTTTTCTCATTTCCTTCCATATCATGATAAATGGAATCATAACTAGGCATCTGAATGATAGAAACAAAATCATCGTACTTCATAACCTCATGGAAGATCAAATAAAGATCATATGCTGTCACATAATGATTCTCATCTGTTAATCCATGTGGATTCACAAAATTGCAATTTGTAGCGCCAAGTGCCCTTGCTTCCTCATTCATAAGCTCTGCAAAAGCCTCTGTAGAACCAGAAATGTGCTCAGCAATTGCTACAGCTGCATCATTAGCAGAAAACATGAGCAAACAATGAAGCGCCTGGTTCATGGTTAGATGATCGCCCTCTTTCAGACCCACTAACTGTGCACCACTTTCTGTGATCTGAACATTTTTACCGCAGGTGATGATGTCATCTAAGCTACTATATTTAAATGCTACAAGTGCTGTCATAATCTTCGTCAAACTTGCAGGATTCAATCTTGTATGCATATTTTTCGCATACAAAACAGACTGATTTTTCAGATCAAACAACCCAGCACTGTAAAATCGGTCTCCATCTACCAAAGCGCCCTCTGTATAGTCACAAGAAGCAATGCAAAGATCACTTGCAAAGGTATCATACACATCGTTACTTACACCATTTGCAGTAATCTGAAAGCTACTGCTTCCAAGGTTTCCATTATAAGGCAAACTGTATTTTTTTCCGCATCCTGCGAGAAGCATTGCCACAATAAGTGTCATGGAAATACTTCTAAAACATTTTAAAACGACATTATTTGTACATTTCACGCCAGTCTAAATCTCCTCGATCCAAAGCTCTGACTAAAACTTCTGCAGAGGCTAAATTTGTTGCTAGTGGAATATTATATGCATCACATAAACGGAATACATTATTTACATCCGCATCATGCATCTGCTGTGTTAATGGATCTCTTAAAAAGATCACAAGGTCAATCTGGTTGTGTTCAATCTGAGCACCAATCTGTTGTTCTCCACCCAGATGTCCAGACAAATATTTATGTACTGACAAATTCGTAACTTCTTCGATCAATCTTCCAGTTGTACCTGTAGCAAATAAATCGTGCTTACTCAAAATTCCTCTGTATGCAATACAGAAATTTTGCATCAATTTTTTCTTTGCATCATGTGCGATCAATGCGATGTTCATTACAATACCTCTCTTCTTTCCGATTTTTTAATCCCCTGTAAACCTACATTTAATACAAACCCAAAACCTATGTATAAACTAACCAGTGAGGTTAATCCATAACTAACAAAAGGTAAAGGAATACCTGTATTCGGCATAAGTCCGGTTGCCACTGCGATATTGATAAAGGTCTGAAAACCTACGAACGCTCCCATACCGATACAAATGAGCTGACCTGCCAGATCCTTAGCTCTTCTGGCAACTCGCAAACATTCCAAAGAAATGAGTAACAATAAAAATATAGTAATGATGCTACCAACAAAACCCATTTCTTCGCCAACGATGGTGAAAATAAAGTCCGTATGAGGTTCGGAGATAAAATTACCATTCTTTACAGAAGTAATCTCGTTATTATAAAGTCCCTTACCCCATAGCTGTCCTGAACCAATGGCGATCTTAGCGTTATATTGCTGATAAGCAACTGTCATCATATATTGATCCGGATACAACCACGCCAAAATACGCTTCTGCTGATACGGTTTCACAATCGTCTGTCCAGGCTGAAGTACCAAAGACAAGAAAACGATCGCAGCGGGAATCACTACAGCCAAAGCGCCTATGATGATCTTAAAACTTAGTCCTCCAATAAACAATAGACTTAAAAAAATCAGTGTGATCAGAATACTGGTTGAAAGATCGGGCTGCTCTTCGATCAATACAAGTGGTGGCAAGAATAATCCACCCAGCATAACTATAGTTTTAAATGTGTTAATCTTTTCTCTATATTTCATAATAAACTGTGAGAAGAATAAAATCAACAAAATTTTAGCAAATTCTGACGGCTGAAATCGAATTCCGCCAATTTCAACCCATCTCTGGGCACCGTTAGAATCATCACCGATAAACATAACAAGTACCAATAAAACCAGATTTAGGGCATAATACACCCAATAAAATTTGAGTAAAAAGCTGTAATCGATCAGTGCCACAATGATCATGGCAACAAAACCTAAAATAAAACCATATAGCTGTCTTTTCGTATAATCAGCATTGGCACTGTTGATCGCCATCATACCAATGACGGTAACGGCGATCATCAATACAACCAATTTAAAATCAAAATTTCTTAATCTGTATCTTTTGTTATTCATACAAATCTCTCACCTCAATAATAGGAATATTGGCAAATAGTGTTGGATTTTTGTTTCCTAGCCCCTTCCCACTTGTTTTAGATATCTGGATATCCATATTTTGGGTATCTATCTTCATATATTTTGAGATCACTCTCGCAATATCACATTTTAACTGCTCCATCATCTCACTAGAACAATTCACTCTATCTGAAATCAATAGTATTTTCAATCTATCCTTCGCAACATTGGAAGATTTTCTCTTTCGGAAAAAATGTGTAACGCTCATATTTTTCCTCCAATCATCAAATCTTATGAAAATATCCACTCACTCTTGTCCAAAAGGAAAATGCCTTGTCAAAATTAATAATGGGAATATCTTCTCCTAGAATTCTTTTCACAATGTTTAAATATGCTCTGCCAGCTAACGTCTGATCTCCAACCAGGGGTTCTCCCTGATTTGTTGCAATCACAACATTTTCATCATCAGGTACTGCTCCGATCAGCGGTAAGGAAAGAATCTCCACAACATCCTGAATGGACATCATTTCGCCTCTTTTTACCATATCCGGACGAAGTCTGTTGATCACAAGATCAATCCTTTGAAATTCATTGGCCTCTAACAAACCAATGATCCTGTCTGCATCGCGAATAGCCGAAACCTCTGGTGTCGTTACCAAAAGTGCTCTGTCTGCACCTGCAATGGCATTTTGAAAGCCCTGTTCGATTCCTGCTGGACAATCTAAAATGAT
Source organism: Lachnospiraceae bacterium (assembly GCA_045628865.1). Classification (GTDB taxonomy): domain Bacteria; phylum Bacillota; class Clostridia; order Lachnospirales; family Lachnospiraceae; genus JAZQQB01. The sequence continues at coordinate 98,805 of JAZQQB010000051.1, forward strand.
GTAGTCAAATTGTTCCCTTAAAACATGGATCATTTCCCGCATCTGATTAGGCGTAACTGCTGATTTGTCGGCAGTCTGAGCCGATGGCATAAGAAAAAGTCCCGGATATCGTTTATCCTTGATCAGCGCCTGCTTGATCCGACACCTTCCCTCTACAACATCCACGAGATTATAAACAATTCTGTTTTCCAATCCCATGACTACGTCTAGATTTCTAAGTCCAATGTCAGTATCAATAAGTACCACTTTTTTTCCTAAAGATGCCAATCCAGTTCCAACATTTGCACTTGTGGTGGTCTTTCCGACGCCACCTTTTCCTGATGTAACCACAATTACTTCACACATAAAAGCCTCCTAATTCATCATTCTTGTCAGCGAAACATTAGTCTGCTTTCTCTTTTGTAACTGTTGTGGTTTTTTTCAAATTGTAACTTTTGAATAGTTATTCCAAATTCATCAATGCGGATTTGGATAGTGGCTTTGAAACAACCGTATCGTTCTCCACCACAGCAATTTTTGGCATGATCTTAGGTTTCACAGGCCAAAAGCTTGCTTTTTCATTTTCTTTTTTCAGTCGACAATTTCCAATCCTTAATCGTTCCGGCTCCATTTCTAAGGCCACAACAAAACGATTCTCATCGCCGTTTACACCTGCATGTGCTTCTCCATAAAGGCCCCCAAGAATAATGATGTCCTTGCTGGATACAACCGCGCAGCCCGGATATACATCCCCTAACACAACAAGGCTGTATTCTGTTTCTAATACCTGACCGTCCTTGATATTACCTTTATAAAACTGACCAAGGTTTTTATCTTCGTGACGATATTCAAGCTGAGTTAATGCCTTTAAATAGGACTGGTTCTGCGCTTCATTTTTGCCTACTACGCAAACAATCTGAATGCTGCAGTTTTCCTGAATCACGTCAAGAAGCTTGTCCTCCTCCTCGTGAGTCAGCTCTCTTCCTTCAAAGGAAATGGCAAGCTTGGCATTTTTCAAAAAATCCCCTGCATCCTTAAAGGTGTTACCAACATGAACGCAAATCTCTTCAAAACCAAGCTCAGGGTTTAAGATAACAGATACTCCATTCTTATAACTTTTTAACATACATGGCTTCATAATACTTTTATACTCTCCCAAACATCAAAACACCCTGTTTAGTCGGTGTTTCCTCCATTAGACTCCAATTCATCCGCTACACCATTCAGCAACTCTTCTTCATCCTTTAAGCCATAATAATAAGTCAAAATATCCTTCGCTGCCTCGGCTGCATAGTTAGAAGAATAACCATTCGCAATACGCACTGCAATTGCGATCTCCGGGTTTTCATAAGGTGCATAACATACAAACAACGCATGGTTAGAACGTGTCTTATCTTCCTGCGCAGTACCGGTCTTACCAGCTACATTAACACCAAGATCATCATAGTAGGCTTTACTAAGTACCACTTCACGCATACCCTTATGGATAGCATCCCAGGTTGACTCCGCAACATCTACACGGTTGATAACGCGGTCCTCAGGAGCAAAATTCGTCACTGTATTTCCATTGGAATCTGTTACTTTTTGCAAAAGAGTTAAATCATAACAGGTTCCTGAATTAGCGATGGTTGTTACATATCTTGCAAGTCCAACAGTTGTATAGTTGTGAGTACCCTGTCCGATGGCAGATGGAACGGCATACTGTGTAGAATAGGAAGGTTCAGATTCACGGATCTCAACACCACTTTTTTCTGTCAATCCAAACATTTCCGCATACTGTTTGATTCTTTCCAGACCATAATCTGAATCAAAGGTTCCATTATTCTGACTTAACCGGTAACCAACTTCGTAAAAGAAGCAGTTACAAGAATTCTTGATAGCACCAACTACATTTAATTCACCGTGGGCACCTGGATTGATCCAGCAACGGTAAATAGTAGGTGCCAAGGTATTATAAACACCCTTACAGCGAATTTCCTGGAATCTGGAGATCACACCCTCTTCCAAGCCAGCTGTAGCACTGACCATCTTAAAGGTAGAACCAGGCGCTGTACGCTGCTGGGTTGCATAATTCCACAATGGATTAGAAAGATCGCTTTGTAAGGAAGCATAATATTCTGCATTTACTGTATTGGCAAGCTTATTGTTATCATAGCTAGGATAGGAAACCATGGCAAGAACCTCACCGGTATTCACATCTGTGATAACCGCAGAGCCGGAACATGGATCCAGTGCAAGCTGCGCAGGTGTGATCAGCAGATTGCTGATGACATACACCATAAAATCATATGCTGTAATAGAGCCATTATAGATTCCATTTACATATTTTTCACCAGGATAAGTGACATCCTGCTCGATCAAAATCTGACATAGGGTACGACCTGTCACTACATCATCCATAATCATATAATAATAGATCTTTTTAGAAAAAGCCTTATTATCTGTAAGCTGCTCTATACAATAATCCACTAAAATCTCATACAATTCCTCTGTGGATGAATATTTGGTATCCTCCAAAAGGGCAAACTGTGTAATATCGATCCAGTTTTGTGCGATACAATACTGTAAAAAATCCTTCAAAGAAATAGTTTCATCCTGCTTCCATGCAAGATAGGTTTCGTCTGATTTATTATATAAAGAAGTATCAATGATACCCTTTGATTCAAGCATTGTCACAATGAAGCTTTCATAGTTCTCATATTCCTTGCTCAAATGATTGTAAGGAGTAGAGGTATCGATCATCTCTGTACGAAGCTTCTCTAATACAGTTTCCTGTTTTTTTACATAGGATTCATACACTGCTTTTTCATTCTCGGAAGCGTTATCTGCTGTAAAATGTTCCACATCAATAACACTATTGTTAATCAGTGCATAATAAACCTCATAAATGGGAATGGTGATGGTAGAACCGCTGGTTGCCTTGGTATTTCGAATATTTGCTACCAAAATACCGGCAATCTTCTGCTCCAAAAGCTTATAGGTGGCAATCTGTAAATCTGATCGAATAGTCAGATACACATCATTACCTGCTGATGGTTTCACGATATCCGAAGAATCGATCACCTTACCCATATTATCTACATAAACCGTTTCAGAACCCTTTGTTCCCTGAAGGTCTAACTCCATATACTGTTCGATTCCATCCTTCCCGACATAATCGTTCATGGTATAGGAATCATCCTCTAATTTCAGTTCTGATAACTCTGTGGTGGAGATTCGACCGGTATAACCGATAATTTGTGAAAAATATACGCTATTTACGTACTTTCGAACGGTATCTTCTGTAATGTCAACACCATCCATGTTGTCCTTGTTTTCCATGATCATAGCTACTGTTTCCGGCGAAACATCTGTTGCAATGGTTGTTGCAATATATTTCTGGTAGCTGTTGGCACTCATGGCATAACGAATGGTAACAAGCTTAAGAACCTCTTCCCTGGTATATCCCATACCTGGCTGGAAGGTGGAGGAATCATTAGGATCCGTATAATCTCCAATTCCATATCTGCTACGGGAACACAAACGATCAATTACTTCCTGTGGAGTCGCACTTTCTTCCTCATATTTCAGATCATCAATGGTTTTTCTTCCGTATACGTCTGCCAAAAAACGAAGCAGCGCTTTGTCTTCAATCTTAAAATAATATTCATCATTTTCATCAAGACCAATTTCAAAGTTATCGATAACAGAATCCCCATTGGCTTCCACATACTGGATAGCCTTATAGATGGTTGCATTTAATTTCTTGTTCTTGGAAGAGCCGGATTCATAAACATCTTCGATGGTTACTGAGTATGCAAGCTCATTGTAAGCAAGCAGATTTCCATCTCTATCATAGATGTTACCTCTTGTGGCAGAAAGCGTTCTTTCTTTCTGAATTCTCAACTCAAAATTCTCCAGATATTCCTGTCCGTGAATAATCTGGAGTGAAAATAGTCTATAAAAAAGGACAAAAGTTAAGCATACAAAAATCAAACCCAGAAAAAACACCCTGGATTTGATGGTATACATTATCTTTTCTCCAATAACACTAAACAAACTTTTTAGCATTCTCTTTTTCTCTTTCCTCTAATTTATTATTGATCAAAAAGATCAGCGGATAAACAATGATTGTGATCAAGATTGTATAAATTGCTTCTGGAAAAATAATATTCGAGAAGTAAAAACCGAAATTGAATTTACCACGCAGTAAAAACAATAATATGTAATTCATAAAGCCATAAATTATATCACTAAATGTGATCAAAAACAAAGGCAGCTTAATATCCTCTGGATAAAAAATAACCTTGAAAAAGCCATTGGCAAATCCAATATACATATAGATTAATGCATAAAATCCAAGGGTTGAACCAAAAAAGATATCATACAATAGTCCGCAGATAAATCCCACGACTAAACCATTGCGCCGTCCTCTCATAAATCCAAAGGCAGATGTGATGATGATCAATAGATTCGGAATCACTCCACCAAAGGAAATTCCATGAAAAACCGTTGACTGTAAAAGAAAACAAACCCAGATGATCACTAAAGTAACAAATTTTCTTAACATACAAATGGATTCCTTTCTTTATTGGACCACAATAGACTGCTTCATGGTTGTGACCACCAATACGATATCCAGGTGTTCAAAATCAACACATGGTGTTAAGGTTCCTGACTTTGTCAGATTATTGGCATCTGGTGTTACAGAGGTGATATATCCGATCAAAATACCAGGCAAATATTTGTCCGAAATGTTAGAGGTAACGATCTTATCTCCAACTCTCACAAGCTCCTGACTATCAACTAGCTGTGAAAAAGCAATCTGATTCTGAGCCATCAGTTCCAGATCACCAGATACATTCAACTTATCTCCAGTAGAAAGAACGGTACCTGTTACATTCTGGGAATCATCAATGATGGATACTACTTTTGCCCAGTTAGGACCAACCTCAGTTACTCGTCCAACCAATCCGCCGCCAGCAATAACGTTCATATCAACCTTTAAGCCATCATCTGATCCTTTATCGATCACAAAGGTATGGTACCAGTTTCCACTTTCCTTGGAAATAATTCTGGCACCAACCTTCTCATAATCATCATACTGCTCATCTAAATTATAGAGTTCACGAAGCTCATAAAGTTCATATTTATCCTGCTGAAGCTGGATATTTTCAATGGTTAGATCATCAACCTGTTGCTGAAGTTCAGCATTCTGTGCAAGCAAATCCCTGATCTGTGTCAGCTCATCTGATTTATCAGAGAACCAGCCGCCACACACAGCAATTCCCTTTTGAAAAGGAACTACGACATATCCACCAATTGAGTTTACAAAACCATTGGAAACCTTGGCAAAAAAAGACAGAGCTATCAACATCGCACAAACGATTGTCATGATCAGCAATAAATATTTACTTTCTATACGGACTTTTCCATGTTTTTGTTTAACAACTGGACTCATTATTTACCCATACCTTCAATTGCATACGCTACAGTTTTATAGTTATCATCATTGATGATCTTAGCAAGTCCCAAAGCAACGGATTCAATTGGTGCTTCTGACTCGTTTACAGCAAGATTTGTCTCAGCATGGATCATTTCAGCAAGATGATTTACGCTTGATGCACCACCTGTTAAATAGATACCATGACGATAAATATCAGCTGCAAGTTCTGGTGGAGTTCTCTCTAAGATCACCTTAATATTATCGATGATCATATGGAAATGCTCCTCTAAACACTCATCTACAGTCTGAGTAGGAATCTCTCTTTCTACAGGAAGACCTGTTACAATATCACGACCGTAAACAACAGCGCATCTATTCTCAGCCTCTAATTCCTTTAAGTTCATCTTAACCTTCTCAGCGGTTTTTGCGCCAATAATAAGTCCAAAATCTCTACGAACTGCGTTACGGATAGAATCATCAAATTTCTTTCCGCCGGTCTTGATCAGCTTACTTAATACGATACCACCAAGTGAAAGAATAGAGATTTCTGTTGTATCGTAACCTACATTTACAAGCAATACACCATTAGAGTTCTTTACATCGATATCAAGTCCAAGACCATCTGCAACAGGCTTGTCTACAACCATAACACGTTTCGCCTTTACACCAGATTCCTTGATCAGGTTATAAAAAGCCTTTTTCTCAACATCAGTGATATCCTTAGGAACAGCAACATAAAAATCAGCTGGTTTGATAGCTGTTTTTGTTGCATCCAAAATAAAATACTTGATCAAAGTTTCCATGTTATGGATATCTGCGATAACACCATTGCAAAGTGGAAATGAAATCTTGATCTTTTCAGGTGCCTTCTCATACATATCGTATGCAGAATCACCATAAGCAAAAAGAATGTTCTTCTCCTCGATTGCGATCATATTTTTTTCTACATATACTTTATCATCATTTCTGGAATAAATTTTAATATTACTGGTACCAAGATCAATACCATATGCGTTGTTAGCCAAATTATTTAGCTCCTTTCATCTCTATTTCTAACCAAGAAATATTTATCTTTATAAAACTTGTAATCAGGGAACGCAACCACGTTTAGCTGCGGAGTGTGCTTAAGTTTACTGACAAACTCATCTATAACGACGAACACCCTTCAACTATCATAGCACACCAGCCATTTTCTGTATAGGAAAAAAGCTCTTAAATTTGTGACAAATAGATACGATAAAATCAAAAAAGCGACTATTATCGACTTATAATGTTACAATTTTCGCATTTACAAGTTCCTGTAGTCCATTTAAAATACCAAATTTTGCGTGCTGCCAGGTAAGTCCGCCCTGGAAATAAGCAGCGTATGGCTCACGAAGTGGTCCATCTGCAGAAAGTTCAATAGAGGAACCTGATACAAATGCACCTGCAGCCATGATAACCTGGCTGTCGTATCCTGGCATATCCCAGGCTTCTGGAGTTACAAAGCTATCTACTGGAGCAGCCCCCTGGATACCCTTGCAAAACGCAGTTAATCCTTCAGGTGTTCCAAAAGAAACTGCCTGAATGATGTCATGACGGGATTCTGTGCTGTTTGGGATCACTGAAAATCCTAATTTTTCAAATATATTAGCTGCAAAAATGGCACCCTTTAAGGCTCCTGCAGTCACTGTTGGTGATAAGAAAAGTCCCTGGAAAAATGTGGATGTAACGCCCAAAGAAGCACCTACTTCCTTACCAAGTCCAGGAGAAGTCAAACGAAAGGCTGCATTTTCAACGCATTCCTTTGTTCCACAGATATAACCACCAATCGGTGCAAGTCCGCCACCTGGATTTTTGATCAGGGAACCAACTACCATATCAGCTCCAACATCAGATGGCTCAATGGTTTCCACAAATTCGCCATAGCAGTTGTCTACCATACAGATCACATCCGGCTTAATGCCTTTGATAAAGGAAATAAGCTTTCCGATCTTTTCTACAGAGAAGGTTTCTCTTGTCTGATATCCCTTTGATCTTTGGATCTCAACTAATTTTGTTTTTTCATTGATGGCAGCTTTAATGCCTTCATAGTCAAATTCATCCCCTGGCAAAAGCTCTACCTGCTTATAGGTTACCCCATATTCAGCCAAAGAACCCTTAGATGGTCTGATTCCAATCACTTCTTCTAATGTATCATATGGTTTACCCACCGGGCAAAGCATTTCATCTCCAGGACGTAGATTGCTCATAAGTGCCAACGCCAACGCATGGGTTCCACAGGTGATCTGTGGACGAACCAAAGCATCCTCAGTATGGAAAACATCTGCATAAACAGCTTCTAAAGTATCTCTTCCAAGATCATTATATCCATATCCGGTTGTTCCAGACAAACAGCCTTCTGAAACGTGGTTTTTACGCATAGCCTGTAAAACCTTTAACTGGTTAAATTCTGCAACTTCATCGATCTTTGCAAATCGATCCTTTAAACTTTTTTCAATTTCCATTCCAAATGAAAATACCTTTTCATCAATACCCATTGCCTGGTATTGTGACTGTAAATTACTCATGATCAATTCTCCTAAATTCCCATAATCCCGTATTTCTTACAGTTCACCGATGGTTTCTAAAATATGATCTATGATCTTGTCTGTAGAAAAGTCAAAATCTTCCTTTTCCAACCAGATCACATCACGTTCTCTGCGAAACCAGATGATCTGTCTTTTGGCATAACGTCTTGACTCACGTTTGATGATCTCCACCGCCTCATCCAAGGTGGTTTCTCCATCCAAATATGCCAAAATCTCCTTGTATCCTATGCCCTGCATAGAAACATCAGTCTTTTTCAGTCCCATGTTTTTTAACCTGGTAACTTCATCCACAAGACCACATTCTAACATAATATCTACTCTTTTATCAATTCTTTCATACAAAAGTTTTCGATCACAGTTTAAAACAAAATAAAAGGAATTGTAAGCAGACTCTTTTTCCCGCTCTCTTTGATTGTGCAAAGAGATCTTTTCTCCTGTCTGATGGAAGTATTCCAAAGCCCTGATCACGCGTTTTACATTGTTGGCATGAATCTGTTCTGCACTTTCCGGATCTACATTTTTAAGCATTTCATGAAGAGCTTCATTCCCTTGCCTTTTGGCGATTTCTTCCATCTTTTCGCGAAACAAAGCATCCTCATCACTTTTAGTAAAATCGATATCATAAAGGATAGACTGGATATAAAAGCCGGTTCCTCCAACAATAATAGGAATATGCCCACGCTCATAAATTTCATCCATGGCTTTTTTTGCCATGATTTGAAACTGTACAATATTAAAATTCTCAGTAGGTTCCAAACAATCTATCAGAAAATGTGGCACGCCATCCATCTCTTCCTTTGTAACCTTGGCGCTACCAATATCCATATATTTATAAACCTGCATGGAATCAGCAGAAATGATCTCCCCGCCAATTCGCTTTGCTAACTGTATTGAAGTCTCCGTTTTTCCCACTGCAGTAGGTCCGGTTAATATGATAAGTGGTTTCTTCATAGGCAATTCCTTTCTGAATTTTTCTTGTCATGATGGGTTTCTAATGCGCTCAAGCTTGCCGCCTACAAGATTCTCTTAAACTTTTTATCCAGTTCATATTGTGTCATCTTGATCAAGGTTGGACGTCCATGGGGACAATGATATGGATTTTCCAGCGTGAACAACTCTTTAAAAAGCTCCTTTGCTTCCGCTGGGGATAATCGATTGTTTCCTTTTACAGCAGCTTTGCAGGACATGGATGCGATCTTGTCATACACCACCTGTGGGCTTCCCTTGATCTCATTTTCTGTAAGTTCATCTAATAATTCTTCAAAAAATGTTTTTTCATCGCAGCCATACAGATCCTGTGGAATGGCGCGAAGTGCCACCTCTGAACCTCCAAAAGACTCTATCTCAAATCCAAAATCTTCAAAATAAGATCTGTAATTATCCAAAACATGTAACTCTTTTGCAGTAAGGGTGATTACGACTGGCGGGTTCACCCGCTGGCTGGTCACAGTCTTTTCCTGCATTTTCTTCATTAATCGTTCAAAATTTACCTTTTCATGAGCTGCATGCTGATCACAGATATACATTGCATCATCATAGGTAAACATCCAATAGGTATCAAAAACCTGTCCAATCAAAGTGATATCCTTGATCTTTTGCTCCTGAACAGTTCTTTCATCAAATAAAGCTAACTGCTCTGCCTTTTCCAGATCGATAAATCCTACCTGCTTTTGTTTTGCAGATTCTGAAACAAAAGAGGATTTCTTTACCACATTACTTTCCTTTAAAACTGCTGATCTGCCTGATCCCGGGGTCTTTTCAATCTGTTCCAGATTATCCGAATCCAAAAAGGTAAAGCTCTTTTCCTTATCAGTTTTTCGGACATCTTCTTCCTTTAAAGCGCCATCTTTTCCTTCGGCGATAATGTCCTTATTGAAAGCGTCACCATTTTCCCCGGAAAGGATTTCAAGTGCCTTTAAGGATTGTGCTGCAATTTCTGCATCACTTTTTCCTGCAAAAGCAGCTTCTTCCATACTACTTCCAGCTCTTGCTGTTTTCTCTTTATCCGATGGGATCACCGGCTTTACGTAGCCGTTTTTCATCTGCAGGGTAGTTACCTGATAAGGTTTTCTCTCAGAAATAACATTTTCCTTTTTATCCTTATATTTATCAAATCCTTCGATCCCGTTCTCTTTTTCTGAAAGGATCCTTTTTTGTTCAAATGGTTCCGGTGCGGTTCTTGGTAAAGACGTTTCCTGTTTGATTTCCGGACCAATGCTGACCTCCGGGATCAGTTCGTTGCTTTTTAAAGCAATTCTAACAGTATCCATGATAAAATCAAACAGCGCATTCTGATTGCTGAAACGAACCTCTAACTTGGTGGGATGCACGTTGACATCCATAAGTTCCGGAGAAACCTCAAGCATCAGCACGCAAAACGGAAACTTATGCTGCATGTAGTAACCACGTCCACCCTCTTCGATGGCTTTGCTGATAATATTGCTTCGAATATATCTGCCATTGACAAAATAGATCTCAAAATTTCGATTGCTGCGATTGATACTTGGCTTTCCCAAAAATCCATACAAATGATAATTTATACTTGATTCATCAATGGCGATGGTATCATTTGCCATATCTTTTCCATAAAGCATGTAGATCACATCCTTTAGCTTATTGTTTCCAGGTGTATGGAAACGAAGCTGACCATTCACACGGAAAGTAAAGGAAATGTCTGCACGGGAAAGGGCCAAATGTTCCATAAGCTCTGCAACATAGCTTCCCTCTGTGGCAGCAGATTTTAAAAATTTTCTTCTGGCAGGCGTGTTAAAAAACAGATTTCTCACAACTAAGGTAGTACCTGTTGGGGCACCAACCTCATCCACTGCCTTTACAACGCCGCCCTCTACCACAACACGGGTTCCAATGATGGACTCTTCCGTTTTTGTGATCATTTCAACCATAGAAACAGCACTGATACTGGAAAGAGCCTCTCCTCGAAAGCCCAAGCTATGAATGCTGTCCAGATCACTGGCTGTTTCGATCTTACTGGTGGCATGACGCATAAAAGCCTTTTTCAGTTCAGGCTTTTCAATTCCACTACCGTTATCTGTTACACGGATCATGCTGGTTCCACCATCCTTGATTTCCACGGTAATGGCACTTGAGCCTGCATCTATGGCATTTTCAACCAGTTCCTTTACCACACTGGCTGGTCTTTCCACTACCTCGCCTGCAGCAATCTTGTCTATGGTACTGCTATCCAAAATATGAATTTCTGCCATCCCCTGCCTCCTACCATCTGTTCTTTAGCTTATTCTGTAAATGATACAGCGTATTCATAGCATCCACCGGTGTCATGTTGGAAACATCGATCTCCATCAGCTCTTTGATGATATCCTCATCCTTTACGGTATCAAAAAGGCTCATCTGATCTAAATCCATCTGATCTATTTTTTCCACCTTTTTGCGTTCTGTTTTATGATCCACAGCGATTCCCTGTACCTTTTCGCTGATATCATTATCCAAAAGCTCCGTTAAGATCTCCTTTGCCCTGTCAATGACCATGTCAGGAACACCTGCCAACTTGGCAACCTGGATACCATAACTTTTATCGGCACCACCTTTTACGATCTTTCGAAGAAAAACAATGTCATCGCCATTTTCCTTGACTGCGATACAATAATTGTTTACGTTATTGATCTTACCTTCCAGTTCGGTCAGCTCATGATAATGAGTCGCAAACAACGTTTTTGCCCCAAGAATCCTTTTATTGGAAATGTGTTCTACCACGCTCCATGCGATAGAAAGGCCATCAAAGGTAGACGTTCCTCGCCCGATCTCATCTAAGATCAGCAAACTGTTTGCGGTAGCATTTCGTAAAATGTTGGCTACCTCGTTCATCTCTACCATAAAGGTAGACTGTCCGCTGGATAGATCATCTGAAGCTCCCACTCTGGTAAAAATACGATCCACCACACCAATAGAAGCCTCTTTCGCCGGTACAAAGCAGCCCATCTGCGCCATCAAAACGATCAGCGCCACCTGACGCATGTAGGTAGATTTACCTGCCATATTAGGTCCTGTGATAACAGAAACACAGTTTTTCTGATTATCCAAAACCGTATCATTTTCCACAAAAAGACCATTTCCGATCATGCGTTCCACCACTGGATGACGGCCGTTTTTGATCCTTATAAGCCCCTTGTCATTTAGATCCGGTCTTACATAATGATTTCTTTCAGAAACCAATGCCAAAGATGCGTACACATCAAGCTCGGCAATGGCTTTGGCAGTTTTTTGGATTCGCTCGATCTTAGATGCGATATGATCCCTGATATCACAGAAAGCATCGTATTCCAAAGTATTTAACTTATCCTCTGCATTTAAAATAGTATCTTCTAATTCCTTTAATCTTGCTGTGGTAAAACGCTCTGCATTGGTTAATGTCTGCTTTCTTACAAAATCATCCGGCACCATGGATAAATAGGAATTGGTCACCTCAAAATAGTATCCGAACACCTTGTTGTATTTGATCTTTAAGTTCTTGATCCCACTGGATTCGCGCACTTCATCCTCAAGCTCAGCAAGCCAGGTTTTTCCTTTTGTTTTGGCTTCACGAAGCTGGTCGATGGTTTCATCATACCCTTTTTTGATAATGCCACCTTCACGGATAAGGATCGGTGGTTCTTCTTCAATAGCATCTAAAATCAGCTGATAGATATCCTCTAAAGGATCGATCTTTTCATCTATATTCGTCAAAAGATCTTTGGAAAAACCAGAAAGCACCGTTTTGATCGGATTTAACATCTCCAGGGAATTTCGAAAAGCGATCAAGTCCCTTGGATTGGCACTTTTATAGCTTACCTTACCTAAAAGTCTTTCTAAGTCATAGATGGGATTTAAATATTCTCTGATCTCTTCTCTGGCAATAGGATCTGATACCAACTCTTCAATGGCATCAAGTCGATCGTTCATATCTGACACGCAAACCAGTGGTTGTTCGATCATATTTCGAAGCGTTCTGGCTCCCATGGCTGTTTTGGTCTTATCCAAAACCCAAAGTAAGGATCCACGCTTTTGTTTTTCACGTAAGGTTTCTGTCAGCTCTAAGTTTCTTCTGGTAGAGCTGTCAAGTAACATATATTTACTAGGCACATAAGGTGAAATTCGGGTAAAATGATCCATGCTGGTTTTTTGTGTTTCTAACAGATAATTAAGTAACGCCCCCGCTGCAATGGTTCCGGTTGGAAAATCATTTAACCCGATAGCCGATAAGCTGGAAACCTTAAAATGCTCACAAAGCACTTTTTCACAGGTTGGATCGTCAAAATACCAAGGTTCCAAAGAATACACGGCAATTCCAAGGCGCCCCTTTAGATCCTCTAGATCTACGCCGCTTACCATAAATGCTTCGTTACAGATGATCTCTGCCGGCATGTATTTCTGGATCTCATCCTGAAGTTTTTTCAGATCATTTACTTCCGTCAAAAAATAGTCACCTGTAGTTACATCCGCAATGGAAATACCAATCTTATTGGTAAAATAAGCGATGCTCATAAGGTAATTATTTTTGGTCTCCTCAAGTGCCTGCATATTTAAGTTGGTACCAGGTGTTACGATCCTTGTAACCTCTCTTTTTACCAGTCCTTTTGCCATCTTCGGATCTTCCACCTGCTCACAGATAGCAACTTTATAGCCTCTTAAAACCAGCTTGTTTAGATACCCATCCACTGCATGATACGGAATACCGCACATTGGTGCACGCTCTTCTAATCCACAAGCCTTTCCGGTTAATGTAATCTCTAATTCTTTTGATGCAACCAAAGCATCGTCAAAAAACATTTCATAAAAATCACCCAAACGGTAAAACAGGATACAGTCCTTATACTGCTCCTTTGTTTCCATATATTTTACCATCATTGGTGTAAGCTCTGCCATTTACAAATTCCCCTTTTTTTATTCTATATATCTGAAATTCCATCATTTAAATATATCAAATATCGTAGAGATTGTAAACGTAAGCCGGTAAAAAAAACAGATATTGAAAGTTTTTTTCAATACCTGTTATCAGCTTTGACGAAAAAATTTCGACCATTTTTTATCAATTATCTTCCTAACCCGAGGTGTGATCTATGAAGGTACTGAATAGATCGAATTTTTACTATGAAACAGAAAAAGCTCCGCGAAAATCATATCTCGCGGAGCATATAAAGAACCCAGAACTATAAGCAAGCCTCATAGATCTTTACAATATCTTCATTGGTCAAAGGTACGTAGGCATCCTTTAAAAAGCCACCTACATTTGCATGATCAGCCATGATCTCAAAATGCTCTCTACCAATACCAAGCTCTGTTAAGGTCATTGGAATACCAGTGGATTTAAAGTATTTTTCCAAAGCATCTATTCCTTCTTTTGCTAAAACTGCCTCATCAGATCCTGAAAGTCCCATAACATTTCTGGCAAATTTCGCAAAACGAGGAGTTGTGGATGGATCTTTTGCCAAAATATGTCTCATCCAGCGTGGTGTTAAGATCGCAAGACCAACACCATGGGTAATGTCATAAAAAGCAGAAAGTTCATGCTCCATGGCATGACATGGCCAGCCTGTTGCCAGCTTTCCATAGCCTGGGATACCAGAGCATGCAACGGAAGAATCTGCCATCAGATTGGCACGTGCTGAATAATTATCAGGTTCCTTGATGGCGATGGGACAGTTTTTCATAACTGATCGCAACAAGCCTTCTGCAAGGGCGTCTGAAAGATCACTGTCATCTGTTTTGGAAAAATAATTTTCAAAAGTATGGCTCATGATATCTGCACTTCCGGCAGCAGTCTGATATGCATTTACCGAAAAAGTATAGGTAGGATCACAGATAGAAGCCACTGGGAATGTGTAAACACGACCCAGTTTAGAATTGATCTTCATATTAGAGATAACACCACAGTTATCAAACTCAGATCCTGTGGCACTTAATGTCAAGATATCAACAAGTGGCAAGGCATTTGGCTCAATGCCTTTCTGGTTTACAACCATTTCCCAAAGATCATCTCCTTGATAGCAGACACCGGCGGCAATTGCCTTTGAACAGTCAATGGTACTTCCACCACCTACCGCCAAAATAACATCAATGTTATTTTCCTTACAAAGCTTCACGCCTTTTTCTACAGATTCGATACGTGGATTTGGCTCAATGCCATCAAGCTCTGTTACGAAAAATCCACCATCTGATAAGATTTTTTTCACTTCATCATACAAACCGATCTTTTTGATAGATCCCCCACCGTAGGTCAATAGGACATTTTTTCCGTACTTTGAAAGTACCCCTGATAGATTTTTGATCGCACCCTCCCCAAAGTATAACTTTGTAGGAATATCATGTACATAGTTTAACATACCGCACCCTCCTAATTTTTATGGTAAAAACTTGCCTGACGCAAGATATAGCTGATACCAGTCATGATGTGACAATTTTGCTTTTGTGGCATCGCAGATATCAATGATATGATCTGGATTCATAGTGCCAATGATTGCCTGCATATTTGCTGGATGACGAAGGATCCATGCGATGGCAATGGCAGATTTTGATACACCTTCTCTTTCGGCATACTCACCAAGCACCTTATTCAGTTCAGGAAAATCCGGATGATCGATAAAAGTACCCTTAAAAAATCCATACTGAAGCGGTGACCATGCCTGAATGGTGATATCCTTTAAACGACAGTAATCCAGCACATTGGCATCACGACTGATGGACATATCTGTTGTCATATTGTTCATATAAAGTGCCTGATCGATGATCATGGACTGATCCAGAGATAACTGCACCTGATTAAAGATCAGAGGCTGTTTCACATATTTTTTCAAAAGTTCAATCTGAAGCGGCACATGATTGCTCACACCAAAATGACGAACTTTTCCCTCTTTTTCCAGCTTATCAAAAGCCTTTGCGATCTCACAAGGATCAAACAAAACATCTGGTCTGTGGAGCAAAAGCACGTCCAAGTACTCTGTTTGAAGACGTTTTAAGCTATCATCCACGCTTGCAATGATGTTTTCATAGCTTAGATCAAATTCTTTTCGTTCCTGGCAAATACCACATTTTGACTGTAGTATCACGTCTTCTCTTTTTAATCCAGTCAGCGAAAAAGCCTCTCCAAAACGTTTTTCTGCCGCACCATTTTTTCCATAGCATGTGGCGTGATCAAAAAAAGTGATCCCCTGATCAAACCCGGTACGGATCACCTTGGCAGCAGCTTCATTTGTAAGATTCGACATTCTCATACATCCCTGCACGATAGCAGGAACATTCTTCGGACCATTTTCAATATCAAAGTTCTTCATGTAACCCTCCTAATAAATTGAAATCTTAGGCATTGATTCTTTTGATCAATATAATGTATTATAACATTCGGTATTTCGTATCACAAGTTTTTTGAAAAGCGGAAGTAATAATGATATTGTCGCAAAAATGTTGTTACTTATTTATTCAATCACGATCTTTACCACATCCGTTACATTTCTTTTGCTGTTTTCATCACCAAAAACATAAAGTCTTGCACTGTTATTTTCCAAAAATAAATATGCCTTACCCTCATCAAGTAACTCCTCTTTGGTAAGGGTTGCCTGATATTCATCTAAGGCACATACCAAAATGGTTGAATAGTCGTTTGGAAGCTCGTCTTTTAAAAGAGACGAAAGCAGAATTCCTTCTCCAGAAACCTCCTTCACTTCACCCTTTCCATTTACCACTTCACCACGAATAGACTCTGTTTTGATGTTGTCCAGATCAATGTATGTCTTTCCATCAGAGGTTTCCACCAGGATTTGATGTTCCGGAACCTTCTCTCTTGTTTTCAAGTGCAAAACAGACAGCCCCGCCACTAACACCAAGCAAAGTCCAACAAAGAACAATACACTTCGTCTTGGATTTTTTTTATGATTCAGGTTTCTGTTTTGATTTTCGGATGTGTTTTCTTTCCCTTTCAATTCATGAAAGGATTCTTCTACTAAACTACTTTCATTAGCTGACATTTTTTCATTCCATTCCTTTGTTTCGAATAATGTAGCGTGCTCGTCAAATGATTTTGTACAGTTACCCAAAAACTATCATTGGAAATTTACGCTTATGCCGATTTTTTTCAACCTTTTTACAACGACATATCCTAACATTCCAGTGATAGAACCAGAGGTAAAGGCAAGTGCCAGATACAGATAAAGGGGTACACCGCTCAATCGAAACACCAATATATTTGCAGTGAAAGCTGCACTGACCCCCGCTAAAGCATTGGTAATCACCATCTGTTCCAGTTCATGAAGCCGAAACTTTGGCAGAACCCCAAAACATAAATCGATCATAACCCCGGGAACAATATATCCAATCGGTGCAAGCAACCCCATGCTTCCTGTTTTTCCCAGTGCCAATGCCAAAAAGGCCTGCACTACACTCATCAGCGTGGCAGCTCCAAAAAATTCACACAAAAAAGCGCCAACCACAACAAACATCAAAGAAAAACTGGTAGCAATTCCACCGGGAATATGCAAAAAATCCGTAACCACATTAGCCGCCGGTGCAATCAGTTTTTTTGAAAAAAGTCCAAGATCGCAGCAAAGCGCCATAAACACCAGTTTGGTTAAGGTCATTTTACTTGTTTTCACTAATCTGACTCCTTCAAAAGCTCAACCATTTCATTTTTCATATTAATCTCCATTGTAACTTGTGAAATCCAAAGCGGTCTATTTCACTTTATTCCTCTTCTGAATAAGACTCTTCCTCAGATTTAGTACAATTAGAACTTGAATAGTTTCCATTGTTGCAACCTACATATCGGATTCCCTTCGGAGAGGTTGCTAAACCGATTACAATTCCCAATAAAAATGTAACCAAAAATGCAAGGCTTAATTCTGTTTTGTTCCATTCATGATTTTTTACTTGTTCAATTATTTTTTTCATACAAATCTCCATTTCACACTAATTTCCATTTCACAATATCTGCTTAGATGATAATATCTTATCAAAATATGGACCATTTTCCAACCTGTTTTGATAGATTAATTATTCCTTTATATACAATGATTTTCAAGAAATATTTCTGGCACTGTAGGATTTTTGTAAATCTTACATGTTTGGATATCTTTATGATACATATTTCTTCTGAAACGTGCGCCGTAAGGCGCACATCAAAAACGCCTACATTTCTGTAGGCGTTCTTTAACTTCTTTGTTATTTAATTGGTTCAAAAATCCACTGCTGGTTTGGATTTCCAAACAATGTCCACTGACCAACATTGGCTCCCTCCAACTTACTGTGGTTGTATACTTCAACCATTTTTTCCAAATTGGATACTTTGGTTCCGATTGTATATACACCGTTTGTTGAAGTTGGAAGTAATGCAAATTTCTGAGGATCCCCTGAATATGCATTATAGATGATCAAGTTAGTGCCATCTTTATTCTCTCCTTTTTCAACATCCAGCATGAAGTTTCCAAGTCCACTTGTTAATGTGATATATCCGTCAGAAGTATTTGTTACATACCATTTCTGTCCAGCGACACCTGTACCTGTACCGATTTCAACATTCTGCATTGCATTTCCAGAATTGCCTGCAACCTGCAAATATTTCTGTGCATTTACATTTTTAATGTAATACCAGCCATCTGCGATTGACACACCTGTTATATTGGCTACAGGTGCATTTGGATCTGTTGTTTCTTCAAAGATCCATTTCTGAGATGTTGTAGCATAGTAAGTATACTGCTGAATGTTGGTTCCAGCTGCCTTATCTGCGTTTGCAGGATCAAGACATCCGCTACCATTTGTGGATTTTGTTAAGATTCCGTACTGTCCGTTTCCGGCATCCTTTAACATAAACTTCTGAGAATCTTTTCCGTTACCTGTCCATAATTCAATGTTTGTAACATTGTCAGCCTTACCACCTGTTACGTCTAACATCATACCAGAACCATTCTTTAATGTAATAGTTCCATCTGCATTATTTGTCAGATACCATTTCTGTTCCTTTGCACCATTTCCTGTACTAAGAATAACGTTGCTTCCGCTTTCTGCACCATTTGAAGTTAAGTAGTTCTGTGCATTGATATTTTTGATATAATACCAGCCATCTGCAATATTTGCATATGGTTTGATGTCTGTTGTTGGTGTGTTATTAACTACAGGAGCATTTGGATCATTTGTTTTCTCAAACACCCATTTCTGTGCTGTTGTAGCATAATATGTATACTGCTGAATATTTGTTCCGTCTGTCTTACCGGCATTTGCAGGGTCAAGACATCCACTTCCATTTGTAGATCTTGTTAAAATACCGTACTGTCCGTTTCCGGCATCCTTTAACATAAATTTCTGAGGATCCTTTGCTGTGAAGGACCATAATTCAATATTTGTTACATTATCAGCTTTACCCTCTGTAACGTCAAGTGCAAGTCCGTTTCCATTCTTTAATGTAATGGTTCCGTCTGCATTATTTGTCAGATACCATTTCTGGTTCGTTGCACCATTTCCTCTTTGAAGGATAACATTGCTTCCACGATCATTTCCATCTGTTGAAAGATATGTCTGTGAGTTTACATTTTTGATGCAGTACCAGCCATCTGCAATCTTTGCATATGGTCTGTTGTCTGTTGTAGATGTCTGAGTATTATTATTATTATTGTTGTTGTTTGATGCAAATCCTGCTTCTGAATAAGCCTGAAGCACTTTATAGTAAGACTGTTTAGCAACTCCTAACTTAGAGAATAACAATGGATATTTGTTTCCTTCAATCCAAGATACATCATCCGAAAGTCCCCAGAAGGTGATACCGGTAATCTTACCGCCATTTTTCTTTGCAGTATTAATGTTTTTAAACAAGTTGTAAATATATCTTGCCTGATCTTCAGGTGAAGAACTTGCAACATCAAGCTCAGTGATCTGAACTTCAAAGCCTGCTTTTAAGAAAGCATTTAATGCTGATGTGTAATAATCTACTGATGGGAATGTGGTTCCTAAATGAGACTGCATACCAACACCGTTACAGATTTTTCCATTGGAGTTGATGTAATTCACCAATTTAATTACATCATTTACTTCCATATATGTGTTGAAATCGTTATAAAAAAGACTAACCTTATCTGTCAGTTTGAAATATTTCAATGTGTCATTTGCATACTGGAATGCTTTTTTTACATAGGAAGCATTTGTTCTGTTATTACCATAAATTGCTTCCCAACCAGAGTTGTTAGCATGAAGAATTTCATTTGCAACATCCCAGGCATATACAACACTACCATACTGACTTGTATATACATGGTTCATTACAGTCTTTACATACATCTCTAAACGGGCATCCATAGTAGCCTGTGATACATAACCGCCATTTCCTGAATATCCGTTTCTGAAAAACCAACTTGGAGTCTGGCTATGCCATACAAGAGTATGTGCTCTAACACCGATTCCATTCTGATAACAGATTTTTAAAACATTATCAATTGTTCCAAAATTGATCTTTGGAACATAAGCTTCTTTATAGTTGTTCGGAATATAATACCCCAAACTTTTTGCCTGGCTTACTGTAATCAGGGATGCTGACCATCCAAGTAATGCATCAGGCTTCATCTCATTTTCTAAAGTGATACTGTTATACTGTGACTTTACATGAGACAATGTGTTAGCATTTGTCAACTGCCATGAGTTGATACAGGTTCCTACGCGACCATAAGTCTTTCCATAGGTGTTTAATAGTGTGTCATTGGCTGCTTCAGCTTTCATAGGCACACCAGACATAAGGGTAACGAATAATACAACGATACCCAAAAATCCCGCTAGTACTTTCTTTCCTCTACGCATTTTTTCCTCCTAATAATAAACTGGATTTTTTCTTAGCGAAGTAATCTTAACAAGCATAGGAAAAAAGTACTATTCAAATATTGCTACTCACTTCTCAAATATTGCTATTTTTAGTAATTTTACACAATGTAAACTTGCACATTTAAGTATATCACTGTGTTAATCGTAGTAAAAAGGACAGGTGCCTAAGCACCTGTCCAAATTTACTTTTTATTTCATAGGATTCAAGTGTCAAAAGCTCTTCGAACTTACCTATCAAATAAACACTTCCGCCTATTTTAAAGCTGCCTCTGCCTCTAATTTCTCAACCAAAGCAAGCGCATCATCAATATGAGAACAGAAGAACTGTTCCCCTACAAGGGCCTTGAATCCACTCTTTTCAAATACGCTCATTGGCTGCTCGTTAACATGAGAAAATACAAGCTGAACATTGTGTTTTTTACAAGCTTCCAAAACAGTTTCAAAGTTATGCATAGCTGTTGCATCAATGGCATTTACAGAACGCATACGAAGGATTAGGTAATTGTATTTCTCTTCCGTTGATAACTGTAAGATCTTATCAGAAGCAGCGAAGAACAAAGGACCTGAGAATTCATATACTAAAGTATCCTTTGGTACAACTCTTAAGGAAATAGAATCTGGATCGTCTTCATCATCAATATATTTCCATCCGCTTACAGTAGTTACTTCGCTCATTCTCTTCATGAAAAGGAATGCTGCCATGATGATACCAACTTCAATAGCTACTACAAGGTCAAATACAACTGTTAATACAAATGTAGTTACAAGTACGATGATATCTGACTTTGGCGCTGTTTTACAAAGCTTCACAAAGTTTCTCCAACCGCTCATGTTATAAGCAACCTGGAAAAGAATTGCTGCAATACATGGCATTGGGATAAGAGCTGCCCATTTCATGGCTGCTACCAAAACAATAAATAAAGAAATAGAATGAACCATACCAGCGATTGGAGTACGTCCACCATTCTTGATGTTAGCTGCTGTACGGGCGATAGCACCTGTTGCAGGAATACCACCAAAGCAAGCTGAACCAACGTTAGCAACACCCTGTGCTACCAATTCCATGTTGGAACGATGTCTGGAATTGATCATGGAATCTGCAACAACAGCTGATAATAAGGATTCAATACCAGCAAGTACTGCGATTGTAAGGGCATTGGAAAACTGGGATTTGATAATATTAAAATCGCCTAATGCTTTTAAATTCTGTAAGTGAGGAAGGTCACTTGTTACCTGATCTCCAATACATTTCACATCCATGCCTGCAACATTTACAATGATGGCACTAATGATAACTGCAACCAATGATGCTGGAACCTTATTGATATATTTGATCTTAGGCCAAATGATCAGGATAGCCAGACACAAAAATCCAATGATATAAGACTGTGGCTTGAATTCAAAATATTTTACAATATTCTTGATCTTATCAGCAGTTTCAATATTATCTACACCCTCTGGAAGTACGATATAGCAGAAATTGTTAATCTGACCGATAAAAAGTGTAACAGCAATACCAGCAGTAAATCCAGTTGTAATGGTATATGGGATATACTTCAGTAATGCTCCAAAACGAAGCAAACCCATAAGTACAAGAATGATACCTGCCATAATGGTTGCTACCATCAAACCTTCTGTACCATCTTTTGCAACGATACCGGCAACGATGGTCGCGAATGCAGCTGTTGGACCAGCGATCTGGACACGACTGCCACCTAAAAAGGCTACAATGAAACCAGCTACAATGGCTGTGTAAATACCTGCATTAGGAGTCACTCCTGATGCAAGAGCAAGCGCAATCGACAAAGGAAGTGCGATGATGGCTACGATAACACCAGCTACGAGATCCTTACCAAATTGTGATGCGGAATAGGTCTTCATGACCGAAAACAACTTTGGCTTTAGTTTTTCCATAACTTAATCTCCTCTAAACAGTTACGATTGATTTATCGTTTAAAAGTGCTTCACACTTTTTCGCGCTTATGAAACCTGCTCTCCGATATAGTAAAACCCTTTACACTCATTCAATTTCACATCAACGATCTTACCAATCAGATCCGATGTTCCCTTAAAGTGAACGGTTGTATTGTTGGAAAGCTTACCAGTAACAAATTCCTTGTTCTGTGTATCCATATCCTCTACCAAAACAGGCATTATCTGACCAGTATAAAGGCCTGTACGAAGTGTGGAAACCTCATGCACTGCATCTAAAACCTCGTCAAAATGCTTCTTTACAACATCTTCAGGCACCTGGTCTTCTCTTGCCGCTGCAGGAGTTCCGGTACGCTTTGAATAAATAAAGGTAAACGCATTTTCATACTGAACCTTTTTGATCACATCAATGGTATCTAATACATCCTCGTGTGTCTCTCCTGGGAAACCAACGATGATATCTGTTGTAATGGCAAAATCAGGAAGCTCTCTTCTGATTTTTAATGCAAGATCCAAATACTGCTCCTTTGTATAACGACGATTCATTTCTTTCAAAACCTTGGTTGAACCTGACTGGATTGGAAGATGAATGTGCTTGCAAACCTTTTTGGTGGTTTTTAAATATTCGATAAGATCATCTGATAAATCCTTAGGATGTGGTGTCATGAAACGGATTCTTTCAAGTCCTTTTATCTCTTCCACCATGGAAAGAAGCTGTGCAAAAGAAACCTGATCCTCTAAATCCTTACCATAGGAATTTACATTCTGACCAAGTAACATGATCTCAACAACGCCATCCGCTACATATTTCTCAATTTCACGAATGATCTCCTTAGGCTCACGGCTTCTTTCTCTGCCTCGTACATAAGGGACGATACAATACGAACAGAAATTGTTACAGCCAAACATGATGTTGATACCTGTCTTAAAGGCGTATTTACGCTCAACAGGTAGATCTTCCACGATCTGGTTGGTATCCTTCCAGATATCGATGATCATGGAATCTGTTTCATACATGGAAACCAAAAGTTCTGCAAATTTAAAAATGTTATGTGTTCCAAACATCAGATTTACAAAACGATAGCTTTTTTTGATATTCTCTATAACAGCCTCTTCCTGCATCATGCATCCGCAAAGTGCAACCTTTTTGTGTGGCTGTTTCTTTTTTAGTGCCTTTAAATAGCCCAAACGTCCATAGACTCTGGTGTTGGCATTGTCTCGAACGGTACAGGTATTGTAGATCACAAGATCCGCCTCTTCACTCTCTGTCAAAACAAATCCAGCATTTTTCAGGATTCCCTCTAACTTTTCGCTGTCTCTTGCATTCATCTGGCAACCAAAAACTACCGAACAGGCACTCAATGGATGACCTAATTTCTCGCTTTCTGCCTTAACGATTTCCTGTAATTTTTTCAAAAAATAATATTGTCTTTCCGGTTCATTTGCTGGTGGTGTCTGACTTAAGTCGATACCAGCAAGAATTTCATCTAATTGAGCCTGTGCGATCATTTCATTACCTCATTATCATTATTCATAACGCATAACTGTAAAATACAATCATGCAAAACTCTATGAAAGTGTCAATATAGTAGCAAAAATATCTTCAACTACTATTGAAATCTCAAGTAACATAGAAAAACAACTGCCACAATCCTGCAACAGTTGCAATTCTAAAATAAATATAAACTTTTTTTTTGAAAATAGCAATTATCAAATCGCCAAAATTCTACATTAATTTCAAACAATTCTAAGCAATTTCATCAACTACGGATAAAATAATATTGTTCGTCAGTTCCATGAGTTTTTTAATGCTTATGAAAGAGAAAAAACACAAGCCCCGTGTTTTGCAACCTTTTCCTTTAATGTTCCTGTTAATGTATATTCTTTTTTGCTCCATACTTCCAAAGCATTTGTATATTCAGACAAATCATGATCCTCTAATGAAAGGCTGATTTCCCTATCCTCTTCCGAAATATTGAAAAATGCTACATAAACGCCCTTTCCGTCTCTTCTAGGTGCGATCCAAGCAATTTCTTCCTCCGTGCGATACAGCTGATGAGCACAATGAGTTGTTTTTTCAATATCCAAAAGCTCCTTGTTTGTCAAAAGCTCTAATGTAAATGCATCATTTCGTGGCAAATCTGCACCGATGATCAAAGGTGCACGCATCATACACCATAAGCTCATCATGGTCTTTTGCTCATCCTGTGTAAACTGTGTCCAGCCATTTGGATCTGTACAAACTCTAAGTGCACCAACCGGAAGCATATCTGCATCTGGCCAATGTCCCGGGCCTGAATGGGTACACCATTTTTCTGCTCTTTCAAACATTGCCAAAAGAAGTCTCCACTCATCCCAGAAATCATCTGTAATACGCCACATATTGGCATATTTTTTCAAATGCTCAGAACGATCAAGAGGAGCTGGTCCTGGTGATAAAGAAAGTACCATATCTCGGCCACAGCCACGTATGGATTCTGAGATCAGTTCGATCTCCCGTTTGCAGTGTGGATATTCTCTTGCAATATCATCCACCTTGACAAAATCAACACCCCAGCTTGCATATAGAGCAAAAATACTTTCATAATAAGCTCTTGCGCCTTCTTCCATATTTTCACATTTTAATCCATACATATCTGGATTCCAGCAACAAATAGAGTTCGGATTAGCGATCTCTTTGCAACGGTATTTTGAATTTAAGATTGGAAGATCCTTGTGTGCTGCAAGTCTTGGCATACCTCTCATGATATGGATACCAAACTTAAGTCCTAAGCTGTGAATATACTCAGCAAGTGGTGCAAAGCCTGCCCCATCCTTTGCAGATGGGAAACGGTTTACCGATGGGATCAAACGGCCATATTCATCCATTGTAAGATCTGAAAATGGCTCGTACTCATGACTTCCCGCTGTTGGCTGATACCACTGGATATCGATTACCACATACTCATAACCATACTGTTTTAAATTTTTTGCCATATAATCAGCATTGGCTCTTACCTGTTCTTCATTAACAGCTGCTCCATAACAATCCCAGCTGTTCCAACCCATTGGTGGAAATTGTGCTACCATAATTTATAGTCTCCTCTACTATTTTTTATAATAATCTGTTCAAAGCCATGGTTTGAACAGTTACGAATCATCACATTCCAAAAGAAGTTTGTTATTTTAATCTTCCACCACATCTCGGACAATGTGTATTAAACATCATTCTTCTTCCCATATATGACTCACAATAAGGACAAAAACCAATCCTAAATTTATATACACACACAAGATAGATTGCTAAGATCAATGCAGATATAATGAAAATCCATATCGAATCCATATCAAGCAATACAACAAGTGCAATTTCTATAATAACTGCAGCAATCATAGCCACATAAATGATATATTCCAGTTTTTTCCTTTTTGCATACTCCTCCATAGAATTTTGCACTGCATCTAGATGAACACGCTCATTTTCAGCGATCGCAGTTCTTCTGTCTTCTTCCGTTATTACACTTCTACAAAACGGACATTCCTTTACATTCTCACCAATGAATTCATGGCATTTTTTACATGTAATCATAATTTGTTTATTTCCTTACTTCTGTAATTCTTTTTATTCATATTTCTCACTCTCTCTATTAGATCAAATGCTTACAATATGAATTCAATAATACCTGCTTCAACAATCCCGTTCTTATTCTTCCTGTTCCACCACATCTAACTCATAGTGATAATCATTCTGTATCAGTTTCTTGTAATGATCATCCTCGATCAAAAAACCACATATGTGATAGTCAAATGTGTTTTCTTCGTAAAGAACGTACACCACATTACCAAACTCAGTTTCATCAGCCCACAGGGAAACCGGAGGATAATCATCTCCATAAATAATGTCGTCCACAATAGTTTGTAATTCGTCATTCTCATCAAAATCTGTTCTCAGCTCCAAGCGAGCACCCCAGCTACTTGGTTCAAAAAAGCACTTGCTATAAGAATCCTTTACTCCATCATTGTTCAGATCAGATGTAAAAAACTCTACCTTTGGGGTTTCTTCTGTTTTGGTTTCAGCTGTTCCACAATTTGCATATGGACTCTCATCTTCTCGACGATAATCGGTATATACAAACTGATCCAAGGATTGCTTTAGTATAGCATATGATTCATCTAAGAGGAAAGAATTTTTGATTGTAACAGCCTTTCCCTCATCTTTCCTGACGCGTTCATACAAAAATCTTTGAGAAAGTTTCCCATTTTCAAAACTTGTCAAATACAAACCTAAAAGATTTTTTCGGTCATAATCTATACGAGATTCAATCAAATAGTTTTTCCCATTCCATGTAATGAAGGTAGAATTATGCAAAACTGTATCATATTCATAATCGCGTGAATACGTTCCATTTTATGTAACAAAAAATCAGAATCTTCATGTGGATGAGCAATCACAATTTGCTTTTCTCCATAAATAGTCTGACGTTCTGAATATTCATAATCTGACGGAAGCTTTAGGGGCAATCCTCCAAGAGTCACTTCATCCCCTAAAATCTCATAAGTCACATCACTGTTATGAAGAATCAATCGCTTTGCGCTTTTTTCATAATCATTTTGTTCCTCTCAAATAATCTGAGCAGTTTCTGTGCTTTCCGTTTCAACACCAGTTTCATCCAAGTCTGACTCGATTGGTTGGGATAAGGTATCCTCTATATGGGGTTAAGCCAAAGATGCCTGATATTCCGATTCACGTCTTTTTACTGCCATCTCATGATTATAATAATCCTCGCGGGCTCTACACTGCTGTTGAATCACCTTATCCTGATTCAATACAAACAATTCTTCAGAAGTCCAATCTGATAAGTCGGTTTCACATCTGCATAATCGCTTCCTCTCTCAATACTTGTAAATTCCCTACAAAGGAATCTCTCCGATTGCATTTCTTAATCCTTCACTAAAGGTCACCATAGACACTTTTTTGTTACTCATTTGTTTTTCCTTTCCACTACTACAAACTCGAGTGAAAAAAAGACTGATATTCTTTACAACCACTCATCACATATGAATCTTTGTTATTTCTAAGGACTGAATGGCGATTTGCCGTGAATCAATTAGATATGCACGAACGTGCATATTAAAATTAACACAATATACGTAAAAAGACAATGGGAAATAAGTACCTTACTTATTTCCCTAAAATAATCAAGGGGCAAAACGTGCGTGTCGTTCATGAAATTCCCCCAACATACTCAATATCAATTTTTGCATAACATACTCTGCATATAACGCAATGATGGATCACTTTAAAAGTCCAAGTTCTTCCATCATACATATCCTTGGATTATGGGCATCAAAATCCCATGTGTGGAATCCGCCGCCCTTACAGTTATCTTCGTGCTCGCAGCCCTTGCACTTGGTACTTTCTAAGGTCTTTGGCTTTCTGTAGATTTCAAATTTGTTTAACCAGGTTTCATACAGATCATTTTCTCTGATGTTGCCAAAAATAAGATCCTCTCGCCTCTCAATATCAAGACATGCGCTGATATCCCCATTATATTGGATACTGGCAACTGTCACGCCGGCACGGCACTGGAAATACCAAGGACGCACCTTTCGCTCCAAATCAAGTCCCACATAGTGGTTGCAGGAATAGATCACATTCATCTTTGGATCGTCCTGATGATTCGCGATAAAATTCAAAATATACTGATAATCCTTAGATTCCAGCATCAAATCCGGATTGGTAAGTGCTCTTCCGATAGGTTCCACATTAATCACTCGCCATTGACGGCAGTCGATTTCTTTCATCAGCTCATAGATAGCATCCAACTCTTCTAAGTTTCGCTTATGTACAACTGTTGTGATCATAACATTATCAATACGCGCCTCAGTAAGATAATGAAACGCTTCAATGGCTTTATCATAGGCAAAAGGAGCATTCCTAAACCAGTTATGAGTGTCCTTTAATCCATCCAAAGAAAGTCCCACAGAATACATGCCTGCATCCTTTAAAGCAAAAGCAACCTCTCTGGTGATCATGGTTCCATTGCTAGTCATTCCCCATTTATAACCCAGTGCATGAATGGTTTTCATCAACTCCACCATATGTGGTCGAAGCAATGGCTCCCCACCTGTTACATTAATAAATGGCAATGGTTTTTTTGCTTTTTTCAAAGAATCTTTAAGCTTGATCATACACTCAATAATCTCATAATCCGTCAGCCCGTTTACAACTGGCACATCCCCACAATTGCTACCACAATGTAGACAATGTTCATTACAATTTAACGTCATTTCGATAAATAAACTTTTTAAAACAGGCTGTGCCATAAGCGCAGCCTGATAATCATTTAATTTATGAAAATGCTCTTCTTTCACGGATACTGGCAAATCAGCATACTGGTCTCTCATGTTTACCTCCTGTGTTGGAGCTCCTTCACACTGAAGAAGCTTTTGCATTATCAATCTCTTGGCTATTCCTGATCATATGATTCCGGCACTCCATAAACTGAAGGGATTTCCTGCTTCTCAGGAACAAATTCTTCTGTTTCTTCGGTGGTGACATCAAAATCATCCGGTGCTGAGCCATATACCTCTACAGGTTCTGAATAAATATCGTATTCCTCTACCGTTTCTATAGTATCCGTTTCGGAATCAGTTTCAGCATCTGTATCATCAATTTCAAAAACACCATACTCGCATACAGCATTGTTGTCATCAGGCTCAAAGCTTTCTGATTCAACATGATTTTCCATCGGACCATAACCACATGCAGCAAGATTAAAAATACCTGCAGCTCCAATACCCAATGTCAAAGATGAAACCGCTAATAATTTACCTACTTCTTTTGCTTTCATAGCTCATCCTCCTGTCGGATTTATTCCCTGTCAAAAATACTCGTTTATTTTGTGTTTTTATCTCCTACGCTCTGACTTGACCATTACCGTAAATCTTATATTTATAGCTAGTTAATTCCTTAAGTCCCATTGGTCCTCTTGCATGAAGCTTCTGGGTGCTGATACCGATTTCTGCACCAAGACCAAATTCAAAACCATCTGTAAAACGCGTAGAAGCATTCCAGTAAACACATGCAGCATCTACATAATTTAAGAATTTTTCAGCATTTGCCTCATCACTTGTGATGATACTTTCAGAATGCTTTGTATTATATTTATTGATGTGCTCAATTGCTTCCTCTACAGACGAAACAGTTTTTACAGAAAGAATGTAATCAAGATACTCCATTCCATAATCTTCTTCCGTTGCTAAAACTGCTTCTGGTAAGATCTGACAAGTTGCTTCATCTCCACGAAATTCTACGGATTTCTCAGAAAGGCGCTTGTATAAAGGCGGAAGCAGCTGTTTCTTTATTTTTTCATGTACCAATAAAGATTCACAGGCATTACATACACCAATGCGCTGTGTTTTGGCATTGTTGATGATTTCAATTGCCATATTAATATCCGCACTCTCATCTACAAATACATGACAGTTACCACTACCGGTTTCAATCACTGGAATGGTAGAATTCTCTACAACTGCCTTAATGAGTCCTGCACTACCTCTTGGAATCAGCACATCCACATAATCCTTCATACGCATAAATTCTGTTGTTACCTCACGACGATTATCCTCAATAAGAGCAACTGCATCCTTTGTGATGCCCAAAGAATCCAATGTATCCTGGATTACCTTAATGATTGCAAGGTTAGAATGGATTGCTTCCTTACCACCTTTTAATATTACCACATTTCCAGTCTTAAAACAAAGGGCAAAAGCATCTAAAGTTACATTTGGTCTGGATTCATAAATGATGCCGATAACACCCAAAGCAACTCTAGTTTTTTTCAATGTAATGCCATTTGATAACGTACGTTCTTCTAAGGTTTCACCAATTGGATCCTGTAGGGCTGCAACCTGTCTTGCACCCTCAGCCATACTTTCGATTCTGGCTTCTGTCAATTTCAATCGATCCAGTAAACCTTCACTCATATGGTTCGCAATCCCATTTTGAATGTCGATTTCATTTTCCTTCTGTAAAAATGCACTGTTTGCCACAAGAGCATCAGCGATCTTTAATAATGCTTCGTTTTTCTGCTTGGTGGAAAGCTTTTCCATGCAGCTTTTAGCTGTTTTAGCGCTTTCGCAGATTTCTAATAATGTTCTCATACCCTTACCTCATAAAATGATTCTTGTTCATAAAAAACGCATGGTTCTAACTCGTTACTAAATCTTTAATTCTACAAAAATCTCATAAATCGCACGGATCGCGCGTTCAAAATCAACATTGGAAACGCCAATGATAATGTTTTGTCCAGAACCTCCCTGTGAAATCAGCTTCATTGGGATTCTCGCATGCTCAATGGCAGCAATGATTCGACCAACGGTACCACGTTCTTTACGCATATTTCGTCCAACCACAGCAATAAGAGCAACATCTTCCTCAACATCGATTTTATTGTAGGTTCCAGAAAATTCACTTAAATTTTTGCCGATTACATTCTTTTTTGCTTCATACTCAGAATCTGAGATCAAAATGGTCATGGCATCAATATCTGACAAAAGGTATTCCGCAGAAATGCCAGATTTCTTCATGGTTTCTACGACCTTTGAATTAAATTCTACCTCTGAACACATTCTGTCCTTTAAAATCTTATAAAAAACAAAATTCTTCTTTCCGGCAATACCTGTGATCTTATACTCTGTCTCGTCATCACAATCCTCGCGAATCCAGGTTCCAGCATCAA
Organism: Lachnospiraceae bacterium; assembly: GCA_045628865.1. Lineage (GTDB taxonomy): Bacteria > Bacillota > Clostridia > Lachnospirales > Lachnospiraceae > JAZQQB01. The sequence goes on from JAZQQB010000051.1 coordinate 130,238, forward strand.
TCGGTGCATTGGTGTTTCTGATGTTGATTGGAATTCCCGCACTACGAACAGGGAAAACGGCATCCTCGTGAAGCACGCTGGCACCCATGTAGGATAACTCACGAAGTTCCTGATACGAAATAGATTTGATTCCCGGCGGATTTGGTACAATACGGGGATCGGCAATCAAAAAGCCTGATACATCTGTCCAGTTTTCATATGCATCCGCATGAACTGCATGAGCAATGATAGAACCTGTCACATCAGAGCCTCCTCTTGAAAAAGTCTTGATGCTTCCATCTGGATTGGTACCATAAAAACCAGGAATAACAGCTCTTTCTACAGCTTTTAACTCCTTCGATAATAAAAAGTAAGTCTTATCTTCATCTAAAAATCCATCTTCTCTGAAGTAGATTCTTTTTGCCATATCAATAAATGGAATCTGTAAATAGGAAGACATCAGGATTCCGTTTAAATACTCACCTCTTGAAGCAGCATAATCACTTCCTGCATGAGCCTTGAAATTTTCTTCAATGATTGCAAATTCTTCCTCTAAGGAAACCTTTAAAGAAAGAGAATCGATGATCTCCTGGTATCGATCCTTGATCTTTTGTAAAACAGATGAAAAATCTTCGTCTTTCTCTGCAATCTCATAACACTGATACAACAAATCAGTGACCTTTGTGTCCTCACCATTTCTTTTTCCAGGTGCACTTACGATCACATATTTTCTATCTGAATCCTGCGCAAGGATTTCGGCAACCTTGCGAAACTGTAAAGCGTTCGCCAAAGAGCTTCCGCCAAACTTAACAACTTTAGTCATTTGTTTCTATATCCTATTCCCTAATAATTTTATCTTTTCAGAACTGACGTACATTCCATAGCAAAAACGCGGGTGCAATCCTGCTGAAAATCATCTAATCCCTCATGATTACCATAATTTCAAAGTATAACGTTTTCACTATAATTTGTAAAGAAAATTATAGAATTTGAGCAACCTCCCCTTTCACAAAAACTGCATCCTCCAAAACCCTGCAGCACAAATTTACAATTGTCACGCCAGCTTTTTGTGCCTCCAAAAGCGCCTCTCCAAATTCTGGATCCATGGAAACATTAGGACGCACCTCATGGATGCCCTCCATTTGCACCACGAAAGCGACCATGGCATGGATTCCCTCTAAAGAAGCTTTGGTGAGTTCCTTTAAATGCTTTACACCACGTTTTGTTGGGGCATCCGGAAAATAACCGATACCATCCACTTCTAACGTGCACCCCTTTACTTCCATAAGATACCGTTCCTGCCCCTTTTCCATATAAAAATCGATCCTGGAATTTCCATAGGTAAATTCAGGTCTTACAAGGTCATAATCCTTTGTCTTTAACCATTCCAGGGCAATCTTATTGGGTGCCTGGGAATCAATATTGATCCAGCCGATCCCCTTTTTATATACGCTCACCAGATCATACTTTGTCTTTCTGTTTGGATTGTTCGCTTCCTCTAAAAGCACCTCAACTCCCTGAAGTAACAATTCCCTGCAACGACCTGTATTTTTCACATGTACTGTTTCCACCTTACCCGCAATCTCTACCTGGGCAATAAAACGATTGGGACGTTCTAAAAACTTCCCATGCACGATTCTTTCATATTTCATGGCAAAAACACTCCCTTATCCCCTGCAACAATAACATCCAGCTGCTGATCCCTCTCATCCACATAAACCTGCTCCACCAGCTGACAGCCATAACAAATACCCACAGCAAAAAAGGCTTCCTTATGATAACCATCCATCCCATGGATTTTTGATAGATAGGTATCATAAAAGCCCATTCCATAGCCAATGCGGTTCATAGCCCTATCAAAGCCAAGCCCAGGCATTAACATAACACTTGTTTCTTCTGGCAAAAAGCAATAAGCAGGTCGGGACAAATCTGGTTCCATGATCCCATATGCTCCTGGCAATAGATTTGTTAAATCACAGACGTTGTAAAATTCCATCTCATGCTTGCCTAACACCCTAGGAAGATACACTTTCTTACCATCCTCCCATGCTTTTTGTATGATCGGCATTGTGTCAAATTCTGTACCGTAAGACGAATAACAGAGGATATGTTTTGCAGACTTATAAAGTGCACTTTGGAAGATCCATTCATATGCTTTTTTTTCTTCTAACCTTCTTTTTTCGTCACTTAATCCTTCACGTCTTTGCTTTAGTATGCTACGCAATTCTTTTTTATCCATATCCCCGTCACCCTTATTTTTTATCTCATCTGATCACTTGATCTTATCGCTCATTTTTGTGATAGTTCCATCTTTTTCCAAGATCTCAACATTCATCATCTGGGCACGTACGCTTGCCTTTACATTATCGATATATTTCCTTCTTAAAACAGCCTGCTCTGCTTTTTCTTCCTCAGTTAATCCTTCTTTTTTAGATTTATGTGCAAGTTCATTGATTCTTGCGATCATCTGTTCAAATTCTGTCATGTAAATAACCTCTTTCTATTTTATTCTGGCTTATATGTTTTTCTGATCATTTCAAAAACCCTGATTCCATCCATTGCGGCGCTTGTGATACCACCTGCATATCCAGCACCTTCTCCACATGGATATAAGCCTTTTACCTCACTTTGTAAGTTTTCATCTCTGTGGATACGAACAGGGGATGAAGTACGACTTTCTACCCCAGCCATAATGGCTGTTTCCTTGCCAAAACCATGGATCTTTTTATCAAAATACTCCATGCCGTCCACAAATGCCTCATTGAGGGCAGCAGGCAGAATGCCTCTAAGATCCGTGGTTTCAAACTGACCCTTTAATGGAATATCCTTTGCAAAGGTCACTTCTTTTAAATTCGTAGTTTTTGCATCCTTAAAATCAAGATAATACTCCACTGGAATCCTTCCTTTTCCAGCTTCATAGGCTGCCTTTTCGATCTTTTTCTGAAATGCGATCCCAGCCAAGGCATCTGTACTGCCAAAATCTTTAGGTGTAACTGCTACAATGATGGCACTATTGGCATATTCACCAGCTCGTGCTGCATAGCTCATTCCATTCACTGCAGTCTGTCCATCCTCGCTGGATGCATTGACCACATAGCCACCTGGACACATACAAAAGGAATAAACGCCTCGTCCATTCTGCCCCTTTCCAGCAACCTTATATGGGGATGGAGGCAGATTGTTTCCACGATCTTTACCATACTGGCTAAGATCGATCATCTTCTGGGGATGCATCACGCGAAAACCAACTGCGAAGGACTTGGCCTCCATTGGAAGCTTCTTCTCATAAAGCATCTGAAAGGTATCTCTGGCACTGTGTCCAATGGCAAGTACCACATTGGAAGATAAAATGCTTCGTTCCTGGTTTACCATAACACCCGTTACAGTACCGTTTTCAATGAGAACATCCGTAACCTTGCTCTCAAAGAAAACCTCGCCGCCCCATGCCTTGATCTTCTCACGCATAGAGGCCACAACCTTGATGAGTACATCTGTACCGATATGTGGCTTGGCATCATACAAAATGGCCTTAGGCGCACCATTTTCCACAAAGATCTTTAAAACCTCCTGGTTTCTGCCTTCCTTATCATTTACCAGGGTATTGAGCTTTCCGTCGGAAAAAGTTCCTGCGCCACCTTCTCCAAACTGTACATTGCTTTCCGTATCCAGCACGCCTTCTTCCCAGAATTTTTCAATATCCTTTGCTCGATCCAAGACACATTTACCACGTTCTAAAAGAATTGGCTTATACCCTGACTTGGCCAAAAAATAGGAACAAAACAACCCAGCAGGACCGGAACCGATCACAACAGGCCTGTCAGGTATCAACCTATCTCCAGCATCAGGAATACAATAGTTTACAGGCTTATATGCACTGATATCATTATTTTTTTCGAATCGTTTCAAAAGCTTTCCTTCGTTTTTCACAGACACTGCAACCGTAAGGCTGTAAAAAATATCCGGCTTCTTTCTAGCATCAATGGAGGACTTGATGATCTGAAAAGTTTCCACGTCCTCTTTCTGACACTTAAGTGTTTTTACGATTTTGGCAAAAACATCCTGATTCGAAAAACCAGGATGTACCTTTAACTGATTTATTTTGATCAAATGATTTTCTCCTTTGACTTTTGTGTCACCAACAGGGATTTTCTAAAAGTCCCCTATGTTTCCAAAAAACTATGATACACCATACCATAAAAAGATTCAAGAATTGTACAGCTCTTTTACTGACTACCTACGAATAACTTAGTTTGACAAAATCAAAACACTCTCCAAGAATCCATAAAAAATCCGGAGAGTGTTTTGACATTATTGTTCCATATTATCCAAGGCATATTCTACAGCCTGAATCACAAAATTAGAGAAGGAAACATCTTTACCAGTAATAGCTTCGTTAACACGTTCAATAACTTCAATTGGAAAACGTATTGTCTTATTTTCGCTTTCTCTTCTGTTTGGTTTAATCTCAAATGACATATCATACACCTCCTGGTATTGTCGCTTACACACAAAATGTATTGCAAATAGTATTTACATGTATGCACCGAGGTTTACATTTATTTTTGCATTGCATTTTATATTGCATATTTATTCAATAAGAGTATAATCATACTGTGTACTATTGTTGTGGAAAGATAGGAGGGAAATATGAACGGGAATGGATTATCCTTAATTGTTCCTTGTTACAACGAACAAGAAGCATTGCCTTTATTTTATAAAGAAGTGACAAAGGTAATGTCAAAACTTGATTACGAATATGAAGTATTATTGATCAATGATGGTTCAAATGATGAAACATTAAATATTATGAAAAAAATTGCTTCAACAGATGACCATATAAAATATATTTCATTTTCAAGAAATTTTGGAAAAGAAGCTGCCATGTATGCTGGATTTTGTAATGCATCAGGTGATTATGTTGCTGTAATGGATGCTGATATGCAAGATCCACCTTCTTTATTGCCTGAAATGATTCATATTCTTGAAACAGGTGAATATGATAGTGTTGCCACCAGAAGAGTTTCTCGAAAAGGGGAACCACCTATCAGGAGTTTTTTTGCCAGACAATTCTACAAACTCATAAACAAAGTATCCGACGCAGATATTGTAGATGGTGCTCGTGACTTTCGATTGATGAGACGAGAAATGATAGACGCCATAGTAAATATGTCTGAATATAATCGTTTTTCAAAGGGAATATTTGGCTGGATTGGATTTAGAACATATTGGTTACCATATGAAAACCAAGAAAGAATCGCGGGTGAAACCAAATGGAATTTTTGGAAACTTACAAAATATGCCATCGAAGGCATCATCAATTTTTCTCAAGCACCATTAAGTATAGCATCATGTTTTGGAATGTTTATGACATTCATATCTTTCATATTCATTCTATTCATCATCATTAGAAAACTTGTATTTGGTGATCCCGTAGATGGCTGGGCATCAACCATATGCATAATCACACTGATAGGTGGAGTTCAGCTATTTTGCATGGGAATCATGGGACAATATATCGCCAAAACTTATACCGAGGTAAAAAAGAGACCACATTATATTGTGGGAGAAAGTAATCTCCAATCTAAAAGAATATAGATATTAGCAACAATCATTCATAACTAGAATGAACTAATCTAAACATCTCAAAGTGTTTACTCAAAAATTTAAGGGGAAATCAAAGTAATATTATGAAAAAAGAACGTATTTATTTAAGTTTATTTATTATCATCCATCTTTTCATCACAGGAATATTTTGCTTTCAAAAAGAAAACTATTTTATTGATGAATTCATGACATATAGTCTTGCTAATAGCAAATGCCTTCCTCAAATAGTTCAGGAAGAATCTAAATATACTGACTATGGTCCTTATCAAGAATACCTTACAGTAGATCAAAACAATCGATTTAACTACAAAAATGTATGGTTACAACAAAAACTAGATGTACATCCGCCAATCTATTATACACTCATTCATACCGTATGCTCTTTCTTCCCAGAACAATTTAGCAAATGGTATGGATTATCTGTAAATCTTTTTTGTCTGATCTTAATTGATATTATTTTATTCAATCTGTTAAAAAAGATTTTTCATGATTCTACCTTCATCCCATATGTGATATTAGCAGGGTATGGAACTTCTATCATATTTATGAATATGATGGTATTTATCAGAATGTATGCCTTACTAACATTATTTGTTATTTCCCTGATATATTTATTTTACACGTATTATAACTTGGAAAAGCCAAAAAAGTACTGGATTTTGCAATACCTTATTGTATTAGGTGGAACACTTACCCAATACTATTTTTTAATATTTTTATTTTGGATAAGTTTATTTATTGGAATCGATCTGATCAAGCAAAAAAAATATCGTGAAGGAGTTCTTTTTGTTGTTGACCTAGGATTATCAGGTTTGTCAGCAATTATTATTTTTCCAGCGATGCTCGAACACATTTTTATGGGATATCGCGGAAAAGAAGCTGTCTCTAACGTATTCTCCTTTTCAGAAATATTTGTGCGAATAAAATCATATATAGCAATTATCAATAAAGAAGTTTTTGGCGGTCTTTTTTGGGTTGCATTAGCATTATTCATCATAGAATTGATAAGGAACCGAAAAAAAATATGGAACATTGAATATTTTACTATTTTTTCTGCCATTCTTTATGTCCTTGTAATTTTAAAGATTTCACCTACACTTGTGGACCGATATATAATGCCTGTTTGTTGGATTTTATATTGCTTCTTTCTAATTGCAATTTTTAAATACTTATGTGAATTCGTGAAAAATAAAAACAAGACAATGACCACATTTGTTGCTATAAGCATTGTTACTTGTTTGAATGTTTTCAATTTATATCAATTCGGTTGGACTGTTCCAGAAACCTATAAAAACAATAATGAAATGATGTATTATTCATTAGAACATTCCGATCATGATGCAATTATTATCTCTAACACTACAGAGAGTGATTGGAGAACTTTATATAATGTCATGGATTTGAAAAACTACAACTCCTATTACGTAACAACCCCGGAAAAAATACAAACCATCCTTGAAAAAGATTCAAACTTACAAAAAAACATTATACTATACTTATGTGCAGATGCAGACAAAGATGAAATATATCAAATATTAGAGTCCAATGTTAAAAGTATTGAATCCTTTGATTATGTTGGTTTGAGAGGAACAACAACAATCTATTCTGTACGTTTGGAAATAAACTAACAAAAAAGAACCCTAAAAAGATTTTATTTCTCTTTTAAGGGTTCTTTTTCTATTTTTAATCAAGTATTCAATCCAGTGCCCCATGCTTACCCGCAACTGCTCCCGAGGAAAAAGCCCACTGCAGATTGTAGCCTCCGCATTTGCCATCGATATCCAAAATCTCCCCTGCAAAATACACATTCTTCACCTTTTTGGAAGAAAGGTTCTGGTTCACCTCAGATACACCGATCCCGCCTGCGCTTACCTGGGCCTGTTCAAAAGAGTTGGTGCCATTTACATGAAAAACAAAATGCTTACATTTTTTTACAAAATCACGAAGCTTGCCCTTTGACAGATCCTTTATGGATTCTGTTGGCTTAAAGCCACACTCTTTCAAAAACACCATGGTGATCTTTTTATTGACCAGTCCGTGGAAAAATGCCTCATATGTAGTCTTTTTTAAGATCTCTGGATTCTTCTGATAAAGCTCCCATTTCGCTACCAGACTGTCCAGCAAAGCCTTTTCATCGTAATCCTTTAAAAAGTCCACAGACACAGACACTTGTTTTTTCGCACGAAGGGCATAGGAAGCATGTCTGCTGATCTGAAAAACAGGAATACCCGAGATTCCATAGTCCGTTAGTTGCAGCTCACCGGATTCTTCTACAGCCAGTTCCCCATCTATATACATGGAAAGCTTCGCGTCAGATCGAACCCCTGCCAAAGCCTTGCAAAAGCCATCCGAACATTTTAACTGCACCAAAGCAGGTACCACAGGAACGATCTTATGGCCAAAGGATTTGGCGATATCAAAACCTGATCCATCTGATCCAGTCTTTGGAGAAGCGGCTCCTCCACAGGTAATGATCAGGGAATCAAATACGAAATTTCGTTTACATAATTTACCATCCAGATCAATATGAATAACTCCCTTTTGGATTGACACATTTTCAGGTTTGATCACGGTTTCAAGTACCACCTCGATACCATAAAAATCCAGTAGGTTTCTAAACAAGTCAACCACTGTAGCAGCCTGCTCTGTATTGGGATATAGGTAGCCATTCTTATCCTTGATTAAAACGCCATTTAATAAAAAAAGATTCTTCAAATCGTCTTTGTTAAATTGTTCATAAATGATAGAAAAAATCTCTTTGACACTACCTTCATAGAACTCTAACGCCATATTCTCATTTGTAAAGTTACACTTTCCATTTCCCGTAGCTAATATTTTCTTACCGATCTTATCATTGCGTTCAAAAACTGTGACTTTGGCCCCATGCTTTGCAGCATTTACCGCAGCCATTAATCCTGCTGCACCTCCGCCAATGATCCCAACTCTCTTTGCCTGTTTCATAACCTATATTTCCTCACTTCTATTTCTCGAAAATATCTATCAGAATTATAATCCTAACTTGAGTAAGACTCAAGGAAATTGTATAACTCTTTTTCATCCTGAAAAAACACACCATTTTCAAGCTTTTTAAGAATTTCATCAGGAAAATTGTATTCCGTTAACTCGCAATTCATATAAACGGCCTTCTCACCCTGCTCTCCCAATAAGTGGTATACATAAATCACTTCTCCATCCACGATTCCCAGGTAATCAAAGCAAGGATTAATTTCTTGGTATCTGGTTTTTCCACAGGATATCCCCAAAATCACATCTGATGTTCCAAAGGATAAAATCGTAACAGAATCAACCCTTGGATCAAACGCATTATTTAACTCATAAACCTTTTCAGTCAGCACCTCCATTTTATGAGTGTTAAGGTATTCACTGAATTCTGTAAATCCCATTTCGAAACAGGTGCTATTCATTGTTACGTTAACTATATTCCGTTCATCAAATGTATTCATTCCAACCAATTTCAATTTCGTATGTTCTGTGATTTTTTCCAGTGTTGAAACCTGTCGTTTTTCGTCCTTATTCTGACTATTTATACCATGTGTTATGTCATCTTCTCCGTATTTCAAATCTAAATTTGTATCATTCTCTACTTCTGCCCCAAGCAATGGATCCTCTGCTAAATTTGCTTCTCTAACAAACTCTCTGACCTGTTTTTGCTCATCCATATCCTTTTCCTTGGTACGAACCTGCAGAAAATTATAAAAAGATACAATAAATAAAAGAATCAAAATAGAACCCAATACCATACCTGTACGAAGTCTGTTTTTCATAAGGTTCCTCCCTTCCCCAATACGACTACGATGGTATTATGTCCCATTTTGATTCTATTTATACTTTATTTATACTCTCAAAAATTCCATGATCACGCTGATTAGTTTATTGCCTGGCAGATACTGCAATTCCTTTTTCTTAATACGGAATACCTTAAAAAACAGTACACTATACACCAAAAACAATATCACAAGAGCCAATATTGCCGAGAAATCAGAACCAAGTGGATTATCAAGGATCATGTAAAGACATCTTATCAAAAGTCCCAAAACAATGGCAAATGCATTCGGAATAAGGATGCTTCTGATCCATTCCTGATGATACTTCACAAATCTTGTCATAAAACGAAGTGACATGGTCAGTAATACAACTGCAAAGGCAATGGCTGAATAAAGAATGCCACTAAGCCCTAGACCAAAGGCAAATTCAAAGATAACTGCAAGGATAACCTGGATCGTTGCTGCGATTCCAAGGCTTAGATATGCCTGAGTATTTCGTCTGATTCCAATCAGCAAACGAAAGGCTGTCATAGCTAAAGTATAGAAAAACAATACAAAACTGCTTTTAAAAAGAAAAGACGCTGCTAGCTCACTATCTCCATAATGGAAAAACAGCTTACAGACAGGACCACTTAAAGTAAGAAAAACAGCTGTGAAAAAGGCCATGAACCCAGCCTGAAGCTTCATTTCACCAGAACACATTGCACGAACCTTTACCATATCCTTTTCCTGATAAGCCTCCCAGATACATTCACTGATCTTTGCTGAGGACAATATACTAAGCATCATTGGGACCATAAATACGGTTGCAAATTTGCCAAAGAATATGCCAAGTTCCAAATTTATATGGGTTGACCCTGCTGTTTCTTTTGTAACCAGGCAATAAAACAGTACCGATAAGAAAAGGGGCAGAACAAAAAGAAGCGCTCTCAAAAAATCCGGTAACGCAGAGGTGAGCAGAAGTCCTGCAGCCCCTATTACACTTTCCCCGGTCTTTGTCTTATCATTTCGAATATTCATACGCAGGGTGTTCCTTGTAACCAAAAAGCCACCAAACAACGCAATCACATCAATAAATGCAGCCAGTAAAATACCAAAACAGATTCCTGCCGCAGCATTAGAATCCTGAAAATCGGCTGATTTCAAGAAGTTCCTGGCCTTGATTCCATATGCTAACATTTTTTCCGAAAAGATCATCACAAAGATAAACAAAAACAGTACATATACAATTCTGGTGATGATCACCTTTTCCTTCTGGAAATTGCCATCATAAAAGCCCATTAGAGAACTGGCTACACTGCTCACAAATAAAAACAGTGCCAAATACTGGAAACTCAAGCTTCCATAAATATTACCAAAAAACAGCATGGAAAGATTAGAGGAAAAGAAAAATACAAAGGCTGACAAAATCAGATTGATCAAGCCCGACAAGATCATGCTTACCTTTAACACCTGACCTATATTTTTGATCTGCTCCTTCTGGATTCTTGACCTGATCAGACGCTTTTCAGCATTTTTAAACGGTACGATAGAAATCGCACCAATACAAAGGACCACGAAAATTGCAAGGTTTGCATATCCATTGGCATCATCATACACACGACCGGCTAGTACGATTCGATGGATTGCAAGCAATATCACAGCTAAAAAATTCACAACTGCAACCGCTGGAAAGGACATGCTCCCCAACGAGTAAGATGTACCAGTCACGCTTCGACTATTTCTCTTTTTAGTATTTTCCCTTCTTTTTCTCTCCATACTCCCTCCATTTTTACACATCGAAAGTCACAGGATCAATCCGTAATATCTCTGGTAATTCCAAGGCGGTTTAAACAGGCACTCTGTTTCTCCTCCATCACCTTTGCTTCGTCCTCTTCCATATGATCATAGCCACATAAATGAAGCATACTATGTGCTACCAAAAAGGCAAATTCCCTTTTGACGCTATGTCCATAGCTCTCAGCCTGTTCTAACACGCGGTCCTTGGAAATGATGATATCCCCTAAGATCAGCTCCTTGGTATCCGGGTTAAAATAGTCCACATCCTGGTCCGAGATCACACTAAAATCTCCAGGAGTCTCATAGTCCACATTTGGAAAAGAAAGTACATCTGTCTCACGGTCAATGTTTCTAAACTCCTCATTAAACCCACGAATACCCTCGTTATCTGTAAGAAGCAGGTTTACCTCTGCTTCAAATGGACAGTTTTCAGTTTCCAAAATGTCGCATGCTACACTTTTTAAGATTTCCTCCATATCAAAAGGAAATGTAAAATCCACTTCATTCTCAACGTAAAAAGTCATAATATAAGGTTTCCTTTAATAAAGTTTTTTGTATCATATTCAAATCCTTGATGGAAATATCACATTCATCAAGAATATGATCCTCAATTTTTTGTGTGATCAAGCGCTTCACAACAGATTCATAATCCGGTTTTAACTCTTTATCACGTTTAAACATATAAATCACTGAAGAGATCATGGCATCAGCCATCATCACAACACATGCCTCCTTGGAATAGAGCTTTTTATCACCATGTCTTAACTCCATCAAAAGCTCTGTAGCTTCCTTTGGAAAAGCATGTTCCTTGCATAGGGCTTCATAGTAGGCATCATCCGGATTCTCTGAAAATGCCTCACCAATCCATGCATAGTAGGAAGCAGTCTTAATCTTCGGCGTATTAATGTTAAGTTCCTCAGCAAGCTTATCACTTAAATACGCAGTATGTACGGCATGCATATACACTTCCTTTTTCGCCTCTTTGGCTTCCTTCATCACAGGAAATTCCGTATCGTTGATCAATAGATAACGATCTCTGTCTCTGAAAATAACAGCCGTACAAAAAACCTTTAAAACAATGATTTCGAGCAAACCGCAAAGTGCGATGTTCACAATTGCTAAGATTACATAATCCTTTACAAAATTGGTTCCACAGGTCAAAAACAAAAAGGTCAGCTCAATTACCGCAATAGCTGAAAGATCAATGAAGATCGGCAAACCAAGCTTCACGCTTTCATCAATTCCATGAAATATCAAAATGGTCACCACGCAGGCACTTAAATACAAAGCAAACACGTAAACACTCTGCCCTGAAGCCATGGTGGAAACTGTAGTAAAAATACCTGCCGCCAAAATACCTGTTACCTGATTGGAAAAAAGAGCGATACAAAGCGCCATTACAGGTAGAGGCCAGATAGTAACAGGCAAAAAAGCCAGCAATACACTTACTGCTAAAAATACAAAGAAAAAGATACTGAAACGTCCTATATGCTTTTCGTTATCATAGTCAAGCACATGATGGATCTTTCCAAAAAAGACAGAATACATACAGCTGGCGATACCTATGATCAAAACGATCAGAAAAGCAATCAGTTTCATGCACGCTTTCCTCGTTCTTTCTCTCTTCTATTGTCTCTATTACTTCGTTGCGCTTCCTTAGCCTCATAAGCCTCGTAAGCCTTGACAATTTTTTGTACAAGAGGATGTCTTACAACGTCCTTGCTGGAAAGCTTGCAAAAAGCAATTCCCTCCACATTAGATAAAACTCGACTGGCAATATCAAGACCGGATTTAGCCCCCATTGGAAGATCCTTCTGGGTTAAGTCACCGGTGATGACAACCTTAGAACCAAAACCGATTCTTGTTAAAAACATCTTCATCTGCTCTGGTGTGGTATTCTGTGCTTCATCTAAGATAATATAGGCATTATCCAAAGTACGACCTCTCATATAAGCCAGAGGAGCCACTTCAATAAGTCCCTTTTCCTGGTTTCTCACAAAGCTTTCTGTTCCCATGATCTGATACAATGCATCATACAACGGACGTAAATATGGATCGATCTTACTCTGAAGATCACCAGGTAAAAATCCTAATTTTTCACCAGCTTCAATGGCTGGTCTTGTCAAAATAATTCGTTCTACTTCGTTATTTTTGAAAGCCGTGATTGCTTTTGCCATGGCAAGATAGGTCTTACCGGTACCCGCAGGTCCGATACCAAACACGATCATATTCTCATCAATGGCATTGACATAGTCGCGCTGACCCAATGTCTTAGGCTTTACCGGCTTTCCGGATACGGTATGGCAAATGGTCTCCTGGTCCATTTGAAGAAGCCCGTCATCCATATCCTCCTTACTCATATCTATTGCGTAATTTACATTCTGCTCGTTAATAATATTTCCCCTCCTGGACAATTCGTATAGTTCTGTCACGATCTTGTAAGCCTTTTTCACATCGTCTTCCTGTCCGGTTATGCGAACAGCACCATTTCGATCAACAATGGTCACATGAAAATCCTTCTCCACCTTGCTGATCAATGAATCATATTCCCCAAAAACATTCTGCATGTGTTCAGTTGCAAGATCGATGGTCATCTGATAAAACTCCATCCTGTAACACACCTACTGTTTCTTGTAACATAAATGTACAATACAGCGTTATCCCTTCATAATTTGTTTCTATTGTAACATTTTTTTCCTTGATAGTAACCCCTTTTTCTTCTAAAGTCACAATTATTTTTGACAGTCTGTTTTCTAGATTTTGCAAAGCGTTGTCCTCACTGGCTTTGCAAAGATTATCGTTGGAGCGATCAATTTTTTCAAAAATAGTGATCAGCTTTTCATAGGCAATTGTAACCGTGGCATCGGCGGTGGTAAACTGGTTTACCTCCTGGTTTTCGTTGTCTAGATAGGTGATTTTTCCCGAAACCAGGCAATCTCCGATTTGAACGGTATCTCCCACCTTTATAACCGGTGTTCCGCTTCGAACGATCATGCTATCAATGACCCCGTCCTTGTTTGAGACCAGATCTTTGTAATCACTGGAAAAATCATTTTTAAGCAGTCTGTTATCATAAGTATTCTCCCTGACATCGATTTTTAAAAAGGTACCATGAACTTTGACACTAACCCAGGTGATTTCATCAAAATCTTCCCTGAGTTTTTCCGAAAGTTCTTTTTCTTTGATGTTAGTTGTTTTTGTGGATGCATCTATGCCATAAGCCTTTAAGTCAGCCATCAGCTCATTGGTCTTTACCAGCTCGTTTCCTGTAATCGATATCGTCCAGATGCGAATGCTGTATTCATAGATCAAGATGCCAAAAACCAGGGATAAAAAAAAGAACGCAAAAATCTTCTTTCGCGCTCTGTAAATCTGATTTGTTTTATGTTTTGACAGGATCCTGACTTTCGTTTTGCTTTTGAAAAAAAGATCCTTGGAAGCTAAAAAATCCTTATAGTGCATGGAAAGCACAATGCCCTCCGCTTCATAGCTTATATTTTTCAAGGTATATCCTTTTTTTTGAAACATACTTAATAATCGAAGTGGATTCTCCCCAGTCAGCCTGATGGTCACATCGTCAAAATCCTTCATGACTACCCCTTATTTTTAAAGGAAATCTCCTGTAACACCCCTTCCAAAACAAGCTCCGACCTGGTATAGCAAAGAATACATAGATTTTTGCCACCGATTCGGATCTTGCCGATTTTTGTAAAAAACACAAGCTCCGAATCTGAAAATGCACAGATGGCATGATAATTCTCTATCTTTAATCTCTGATTCCCAAGCACTGTGATAAAGGGCAAATTGGACACAATCTGCTCTGGAACCTCTAGCATGGAGGGAATTCGTCTTTTCATGGACTGATACTCATTTTGGATATTTTTCAAGGTATTATTACCTGCCTGATTTCCTTTTCGTGGTCAGTTCATATTATGCCGTGGGCAAGGAAAAAATACCTGATGGAAGTCTATTCCACAACGATACCACGGATAAATGGTAATTTCTCCACTTCTTTATCACTAAAGCTGTAGCTGTCCAAAAATCTTTTCGTAGCTACCTTACATTTTTCTTCATCGTTGGCATAGATAGTTGCAAGGACATCACCTTTTTTCACATAATCTCCAACCTTTTTGGATAAAACAAGGCCAACAGAAAGATCAATATCGCTTTCCTTTGTCTCTCGACCACCACCTAAGATCAAAGAACAGATTCCGATTTCATCACAGGCGATATGGCTGATATAGCCCTCTTTTTCAGAAAGGATTTCTTTCACAATGCTTGCTTTTGGCAAAAGTTCTGTATCAAAAACAGCCTTGGAATCACCGCCCTGAGCTTCTACAAATTCTGCCAGTTTATGTAGGGCAGATTTATCCTCAATGACCTTTTGTAATTTCTCTCTTGCTTCCTTTTCATCCTTTGCAGCACCTGCAAGTACTGCCATATGCGCACCTAAGGTGAACACAAGCTCTGTAAAATCCTCTGGTCCATGACCATTTAAGGTATCAATAGCCTCCTTAACCTCTAAGGCATTACCAACTGCGAAGCCTAATGGCTGATCCATATCAGAAATTACGGCAACGGTCTTTTTTCCTGCATTGTTACCAATCTTTACCATAGCCTTGGCAAGGGCAAAAGAATCCTCTTCTTTTTTCATGAATGCACCACTTCCGGTTTTCACGTCAAGTACAATGGCATCAGCACCAGAGGCTAATTTTTTACTCATGATAGAGCTTGAGATCAAGGATAGATTATCAACGGTTGCAGTTACATCTCTTAAGGCATACAAAAGCTTATCTGCTGGTGCAAGCTCAGCGGTCTGTCCCATAATGGCGATACCGATATCATTCACCTGCTTTACAAAATGCTCATCTGAAATTGCAGTAGAAAAACCGGCAAAGCTTTCCAGTTTATCGATTGTTCCACCAGTGTGTCCCAAACCACGTCCGCTCATCTTAGCAACCTTTACACCTAAAGCCGCTACCATTGGTGTCAATGCCAGAGAAGTCTTATCTCCAACACCGCCTGTGGAATGCTTATCAACCTTTACGCCACTGATCTTTGACAAATCAAGCATTTCCCCTGAATGTGCCATCGCTAAGGTTAAATCAGTAGTTTCTCTCTCGTTCATTCCCTGAAAATAGATAGCCATCATCATAGCTGACATCTGATAATCCGGAATGGTTCTATTGGTATAATTGGTGATCATAAACCGGATTTCTTCCTGTGTTAATGCCTCACCATTTCTTTTTTTCATGATTAAATCATACATTCTCATGATCGTGTATCCTCCAACCCTAATCTTATATAAAAAAAACAAAACGGGGCATTACTGACTCCCCGTTAATGTTTAATCATATTATAATATATTTCATCCTTCTATAGCAAGTTATTCTTTTCTTGCTCCTGAAATACCCAAAAGACCGCACAAACAAAGCAATAAAAGAATAGAACCTGATGTTAAACAAAGCAAAAACCAAATATACACTTTACGCTTTCTAATAAAAACCTTACAAAGAAAACCACCTACAATCAAAATCACACCAAGAATCGCATACAAAATCATATCAATCTTATCTGTCTTATCCATTTATTACCCTCCTATTTTGTATTCTTCTAATGAAAGAAATTTTAAATTGTAAAGTATAAATACAATGCTTTCCTTATATTTTCTAAAATTGTATTTAATACAATACAATTTTACAACAATTATCAAAGGATGTAAATAGGTAGTTGAAAATTGTGATAAAATCGATAACCTACATGTGTACTGTAACCTTTTACTTATCGTTTTCCATAGTCCAGACATTTAGTAAGCACAGTACACTTCTTTTGACTGTAATATGAACGTAATATAAAATCTTTAGCTACGCAGGCACCAATAAACTACAGGAGTTCCTACTGTATATGCAGCGTCTATAGCAAAAACAAATACACCATCTATTATTTCACCAGCGTAATGACGCTCTAACCAAAAGCCTAATTCCTGACCTGTACGTTCCTGTTCATTTCTTACAAGAAGGTCTAAAAATTCCTCGGTAATGACGTGTCCATATTCATTATCATATCCTATACCATCATATATGTCTATTCCATACCTGACACCTGTTGTTTCTAGTGCTGGTATTAATCGATCATCTTCTCCTTTCATATCAGCATTTGCCAATAATCGAAGTAATACTCCAATCCTTGCTATCTTTAACTGTTCAGCATCAGATAACTCGCCCGGATGAACGATTGCATATGGACCATCCAATACGATTTCACTTCTTAAATATGAAATTGCCTTGTTCATATTATCTTCATTCTGATACCAGAACTGATTATTGAACATTAGATCATTAAGCCAAAAGTCTTTCACTTCTTTCATAGAAGGTGCAAAATCTTTCTCATCGATCTTCATCGCTGTTTCTAAGACTGCATCATCTAAGTCCTTTATAGAAGTACTTGCATAATTTGACGGCAACAAATTATTCTTACTATAATTTGAACCATCAATAAAATGCATTCAAAAATCTGTAGTCCAAAGTCTTTCAAAGGGTATTTTCGATGCCAAAACACCTGCCTGTGTACTGTAACCAACCATCGTTACTATACATTTTGAAAACGATAGCTGTTCTCTCCCCAAACAAAACCAATGGTTTTACGGCAGATCATGACCCTTTCCACCTTTTCATTCTCAATGGCTTTTTCAAAGGCTTCCTGATCCTTCATAAATTCCGGAAACTGCATGCCTTTTTCCTCCTCAGCCTTTAATAGTTCCAGGATTTCTTCTCCATCCTCCTCATCCGCAGTCACCTTGACCACCTGTGGAGTATCGCTAATGGTCAATAACATGATATTTTCCTTATCCTCTACCATCTTTCCATTTTCCTTAAATCCCATGGAACGATACAGATCTCTTGCTACAGTGTTTTCAAGCACATAATCGATCTGAAGTACATCAATGTCTTTAGCTTTGCAAAGCTCGATCACACGCTTAATAGCTTCCCTTCCATAGCCATGCTTTTGATGTGCTGCATCCACCATAATTCGCCAGATGGTCACCGCACGTTCCTCATCATCCCAGTCAAGCTGCACAAAGCCCACTGGAGTATCGTCATTTAAGATCACATAGGGAAAAACATCCTCCGAATAAAGCCATGACTGCGCCAAAGCATAGGTATTATCTGCTAAAAATGCCTTTTGCTCTTCTTGAACCTTCATTTTTACAACTGCTCCAAATGTTTTTTCACTTACTTTTTCTATTGTTACCATATTTCTTAATTAACACCGGCTCTTGTTAAAAATCCGGTGCATAACTCCTGTTATTATTTCAGTGGGTAAGCCCCACGTCATAGCTAAACGAGGTGGTGTTCTAGCATTTTTATTTACCGCAGTAAACCTGAATGGCTTTTGCAGCAAATACTGCTGTTCCCGCTCCGCCAGCATGATCGATGTTTTTCGTAAACTCGCCACCAGCCCCATAGGCTTCTCCTAAGGAAGCAAGGATTTCTTTGGAACAGCTATAAAAATGCTTGGATATATAATCTTTCAGCTTTTTCACCTGTTCCTGCACCTCTTTTTCAGCCGGATCTAGCGCCAGCATCCTGCCAAATTCTGTGAAAATGCTCATGAAATCAACCATAATTTTCTGTTCATCCTGCTTGCTCCAGTTTTTGCTCTTATCCTGGAACTCCTTGTATTCGTTGGTTTCTCCCCACTGTTTCTTAGCTTCTTTTGCATATTCATCGATCTTTTTTGAATCAAATACTGAAAAATCCATATTTTTTACTCCTAACTGTTTTATTCCTCGAGCGAAGGCAATGATCTTTTCCAAATGCTTCTTTTTCATGGTCAAAAGCGTAATCTGCTGATCTAATGCTTTATCCTTGTCAAAATTCGGTTCATCTATGATCGTTTTGATCTCTTTTAAAGAAAATTCCAATTGAACAGTAAAATCTGCTGCATGCGTTCCAATGCTGTATCGTCATACAGCCTGTAGCCGGACTCAGTGTAACAGGTTGGTTTCAAAAGTCCTATGGAATCATAATACTGCAGAGTGCGTATACTCACTCCTGTTATTTTGCTAACTTCATTCACTGTCATCATGGTTATGTTCTCCTTTTTCGAAGCGATCCGCCCCTCGATAAAACAATCGTAAACTATCACGTTACGTTGGAGTCAATAAGGAATTTGAAAAAATTATCAATTGTTTTCGCATAATCCTCTTCAATCAGCACAAGATCTAATCCATTGGCCTGACAGCCCTCTACATAATGGTGATTCTGTGCTTTGATATAATCGATTGTCAAATCTGAATCGTCTAGTCTGTCTTCGATACAGGATGCAAATTTTTGAACATCTGCAAAATGCTTGTCAATGTAGGACTCGCTTAATGCCAGACAATAGTACTGTATCTCATCCAAATACTCTTTTGTAAAATCCTTTTTCCAGTCAAATGGCACATAGCAGCCCTCTAAAATCAGATTCTGCTTGTTTTCTATGGCTGTTTTGATCATTTCACGAAAAACCGGCCACAGATACTCTGTCAAAACAATGTCCGAATCCAATGGCGTATGAGTTGTGTATCCGGCACGTATCAGACCCATTTTCACAAGGTCCTGGGATACACCAAAATACTGTTTTTTCTCGATCAACATCTGAGCTAACCTGGTTTTACCAGTATGAGTTGCTCCAGTAATCATTATGACCATTATTTGTCCACCTTTCTAATCACTATAGCAAAAAGCCTTTCTGATAAAATCAATTTTCTAATCCAGCTTGGTATAACGTTCATATTTTTCCTGATCAAACTCAATCCCCAACTTTTTAAGTAACATTGGCGTATACTGATTCGTCCCAAGATTGTGTTCAAAGGACCAGATACACCAAGCGTAGTCAACCCAGGGATCTCCAATGCCAGACGCTTCAGTATCAATAAATCCACTGACTTTTCCATCCTTTACCAGGATATTTGGCAGGCAAAAATCCCCATGCACAAAGCATTTTTCATAATCATCATAGGAAAGCGAATCCGGCGTGTAAAAATCGCAGCCAGTTAGATCCATCCCATGATACTGCTTCATGGCTTCAGCCAGATATGTGGCAGCCACCTCAGGATCCTTTAGATTGTCCTCTAAAACAGGATCACCCTCTACGCAGGTTTTTAGATAAAAAGCTCTAAATTCATCCTCATAATAAAGGACTGTTTTAGAAGCAGGCACCTTTCCCTGTAAAAAATCATTCACAGATCGTTCCCTCTCCAAACGTTCCTTTGTCTCAGAAATCTTTAAAATATATTCTTTACCCACCTGATAGACCAAGTCACCGCTTCGATGATATTCGGTGATCAGTTTTGTATCCAAGTCACCAATATGATCCTTGATCAAAGCAGGCAAAATCTCCTGTAATTCTTTTTCCATTTTGTTCCTCCTGAACTATTAATACTTCTTCCGTATCTATTCAGTACTCTTGCATATCATTTTTCCACCCAGGCCTCTTGCTGAAGGGTTTTTGCTACTTCATCAAGAAGTTTTATCATTTCACCTTCCTGTTCAGTTCCTTCATATGAACCTGGATAAAGGATAACAAGGGCTGCGTACTCCTTTCGGGAATCCTCATCCGGATCAGTACTTCCTGCCGCTTCATACAAACGTTCAAAGCCGTAAAAATACATGAAGTCATCAGCCACTTTTTTCTTTGCTTTAAAAAGGAACTTACCCTTTAGTGGAACCAGATCCATGGATCCATCAAAGGTACCTCTTTCGACATAATCATACACTGCATTTTCATCCTGAATAAAAACGCAAGGTAGATCACCTTTTTTTCCATACTCATCCCCTGGTGCGTATACAGCTAATAAGGATACCTCTGAAGCATGAGATTTTGCTGGATGGAAATCATGATTGATCCTATAGGAAATGCGATAATTAACATCACCCCATGGATAACTCTCTTCCATCAGCAGGACATCTTCTTCCGCAGTTTCACGAGGGAGATCAACTTCCCCAATCGTTACATTGAAACCTTTCGTGAAAACCTGTAATCCATAATCCCTTAACTCAATGTTCATAGCCTGGATCACCTCGTCGACAATGGAATCCACCCTTGGAATTCCCGGGATAAATAACTTACGTGTTTCTTCATCTCCTCTCTCGAAACCATAAGATCCATCTGGATACTTTCTTAAAGATAACACTTGGTATCTATACTCTGAAGGGCGCCAAAAAACATCAACTAAATGATATTTTCGAGTAAAGGTCCGGTATCCCTTTAGTCCGGAAGCCACTAAGAGAATGTTTTTTTCACTGTCATCCTCTGCCTCATTCGCTTCGCTGATGCTTAAAGCCAGCATGATTTTTCCGGCCAACGCTTCCTTACTCCATCCTGAAGCTAATGTAAAATATTTGGAAGAAGTTGTACGAACTCCTGCTAAATTGTGAACACTCGGAATCAGAATCAAATTTAATTGTTCATCAAAATACAACGAAATTGAAGTATCAAGCCTTGGATTTATATATCTGTTTCGATTTTTGGTCAGTCTTCCATACTCGATGGCTTTTTCAGGGCATCGATTGATGCAGGCACTGCACTTGCAGCAACTTTTTTGAGTCCATGAAGGCTTGCCATCCTTCATTTTGATCACATGCTCAGGACAGTTTTTTGCACACAGACCACAGCCAATGCAGGAATCCTTCGCATAAAATTTCCCAGTTTTGCTTAAAGCTTTATAACTTATTCCCACAAGGGTTGATAGAAACGTACCATTACCAATCGTAATCGCCGTTCTCTCATGGATTTTCTCCTTGATTATCTTTATTTCATTGACTGCAGCCTTTAAACGGTCTTTTCCATCTTCAATCGTAGGGATCTGGTAAAAAAGCATGGAATTATCCGGCATAAGCAGAGCCTTCACGTAATCTAAATGAAGACCTCTTTTTTGCAATTCCTTTTTCAGTACATGACCTGCCTGCCCAATACCGCCGCCACAAGTGATCACACCATAGACATAACTGGCATTGGAAATGTTTAGTTTCCTGATAAAGGTGCGAACGATACTTGGCAGCGTATAAAAATAGACTGGAAAAACAAAACCAACTGCTTCATCCTCTGATACCTCATAATCAAACGCTTCCTCAGTAAGTGCCTGAGCGATATTGATCAATCGATCATTTTTTGCCCGTAAACATTGTGCTGCATACTTTGAATTCCCCGTACCTGAAAAATAAAAGATCATCCTTTTTCCCCCTGTTTTTTGGTATTCATCCTAGTGGCGGATAGTGATCCCCCACTAAGATAAAAAAGTGTGTGCTCGCACACACTTCACGCCCTCGCGGAATGCGTAGCATTATCTTCCTCTCCGCGAGGTGCGATCCATCGCGGAGCTTTTATTTCATAGGAAATTTGAGGAATTTCCTATGAAATAAAAACGCCTGCGGATCTCAGGCGTGGTTCACATTATTTTAGTCTTCCCCTACTTCCACTGATCCAAGATCTTTAAGATCGCTTTCACCTGTCCGGCTGGTGTTTTTTTAGCCGGCCACAGACCATGCTTTATGGCGAATCTAAAATCGCCAACAAGAACCGGCATAAAAGGTGCAAGATACTGGGAAGTTGGCTCAATATGAAACTGCTTTAACGCCTTATGGTACTCACCACACAAAGCACAGGAAAAACGCTCATAGATCCCTGGCCAGTAAAGAGCACTAAAATCAGGATCTAACTCATGCAAAAACTTAAGCTCCTGCACATAAAAGCGAAAACATTCTAAAGAATGAATGGAAGATTCATTTCGATCCCTACGATAACGATAAAATGACTCTTCCACGTAAAAAGCACGCTTTGCATAGCTAAAAACCTGCATATTAAATCCAATATCCTGAAAAGCGGCACCCGCCGACTCATTTAAACGGATCTTATTTTCAAGCAAAAATTCCCTGCGATAGATTCCCTTCCAAAGATTTTGATCATAAGTCATAATATACTCCGAACGGGTATCCAAAAGCACCTGGTTAACAGGAGCATAATGGTGAACATGACGAAATTCACGCTCACCATCCTCCTTTGTTGTAAAAAAATCATATTCCCCTCGAATATAATCAAGATCCATCTCTTCTGAAAGCTCCACCAGTTTTTCATACATATTTGGCATAACAAAATCATCTGTTTCTAAGATCGCCACATATTTTTTGCTGGCCTTCAAAAGAGCAAGATTTACCTGGTGACCGTAGCTTTTTTGATCACTGATCATTAGCTGAACGGACTTTCCAGCCCATTCTCCTAAAGAGGCACGTTTCTCATATTCTTTTAAGATTTCCAAGGTCCCATCTGTGGAATTTGCATCCACACAAATGATCTCCATCTCAGATATGGTTTGGTTTAATGCAGATTCTATGCACTCTTTTATGTAAGGTCCCACATTATAGGACGGAAGGATCAAAGATATCATCGCCACAGCCTCCCTGTATCATTACTTCACAAAAACAGTAAGTTATTTTGAAAAAACGGACTCCACTTTTTCAAAATCAGTTAAAAATGCCTTCTGATGATCTCCTAACCATCTGTAGGAAGTCACAACGCCGTCTTCAACCTTAAGTTCCAAGCATACGTCAATTTCAGCATCATAAATATCATCTTCCATCATCCCTGAAGACCATTCATCCATGGAACCCTTGGCAGTTCCATTTAAGTAAATATAACCATTGTTATTATATAAATACTCATCAAAGGATACATCCGAAGCTGTAAATGTATAGATTACGTTTCCAGCTGAGCCGTACTCGTCGCGTTCAAATGATTTATCCTTTTCCATAGCTTCTTTATAAATTTCATCATATCCTTGTAATGATTCCACCTGAGAAAGCGTAACCGCAGTACTGCTTGTCTCTACATACATTCCATTTTCATAACTAACCGGATAAAAAAGGTAATCGCCTTTAAAATAATCTTCTATGCAAAACTCATATTCCGCATATTCACTGATACAAACTCCGTTATCATGCTCCTCAAATCTCATAAACGGATCATCCTTATTTGATGTACATTTTGGTCCGTTTTCATTTTCATACATGTAGGATGATTCATCTAAATAAAGCCCCCAGCCCCTGGCTGTCATCCAGGTATGATCAGCTTCAACAAACAAATGCTTTTGATCGCCAAAAGAAATCATCCTCGCATCCAAGTCACACAGATAGTAAAAAGTATCCTCACCCCACTCAGTAGAAGTTCCATTTACATATTCCTCTGTCAATTTTATGGACTGGATGGCATCAACCATGGTAGCATCTGATTCATCCACATACCAGACCTGTAACTGGTTATATTCTTTTCCGGTCTCCAACTGATATTCGTTTGCAGCACATTTATCTGCAAGATCCCAGCTATCCGTTTGACCCAAAACATCATCATACAAAACACCATCTTCATACCATACCAAAGTCTACATTTCACTGGCTTCATCACCATTGAAATCGCCATAAAATGAACGTATGATCTCACCATTTATCTTTTCATTTAGTTTTGTTTGAAGAACACCTTCTTTTCCCAGATCATCTGACATCTCATCAATGGATTCTGTTGTTTCAGTAACCTCTTCTTTCGTGTTTTCTTCCACAACTACACGCTCGTTTGTTTCCTCTTTGTTTGTCTTTTTAGAAAAAAGATCATCCTTAAAAAAACAAACAGCCACACCTGCCAAAACAAGCACGACTATAAGAATAATGATTGCTACTTTACCTGATTCTTTTTTCATTGTTACTTCCTTTCCTGCTTCATGTCGAAAAGACGTTTTCTTGTCTCTTTGACATCACATATACTCTTTGGATTTTTTTATTACATTTGCCAAAATATCAATGTTTCGCAGAGTATCCTCACATTCCAGGGAATGATTGCAATTTTCATATACCTCTAAAGGAATCTTTTTCTCGTTTGCTGATCGCTTAATCGCATAAAAATCACTCCATGGATCCTTGGTTCCTATAAACGCCACCGCATTTTGAGGCTCAAAATCAAAAGTCTGTTCAAGTGGGGTATATAAAATATGCTTTAAGTTTGGGATTTTATATTCTTTTGCATAAGCTGATGCAATGATCGTTCCAATGCTTTTTGAAACAAAAAGAATTTCATCATATTTTTCCCATTCCACCAAAGCCAGGCTTTTCTTTGCCTGGGCATACAAACTTTCAAATGCCTCCTGCATTTTTTTATGATCTCCACGGATATTTTGACCTTTAAAAGTATACTCAATATTAAGATAATTTTCAAACCCTTTTTCGCTTGCAACTTTTCTTGCATAATACAATAGTGGCTTGTCACAATGATATCCAATACCTGGAAAATATACTGCCAGTTTCATTGTTTTTCTCTCCATTCTATCCATTTTTGTAACGTCAATCCTTTGACGATAAAGTACTTCTATCGGATGATGCAGGACACATAGTTTGCCTCTGAGCCAAGCACCATGGCAGTCTTAACAGGATAATCCATAAACTGCGCCTTCATCATTTCATTCAATGCCTGCGATCTCCTTTGCCAAGGCTGCAGCCAATACTGCATTATCCCAAAGCATATGCTTTTGCGCATCCATGCTATCTGCTCCCAATTTTTCTTTCACATATTTCATCAAATATCCTGTGATGGCTTTTCCAGTTACATGATCCTCTTTGCTTTTTGATACCGCTTCTTCAATGGCATCATTCATCTTTTTTGCATCGACTGCAAATTCAGCAAAAATAGGATTCATACAAAGCATGCCTCCTGTTATCCCAAGATCGTTTTTGATCTGAAATGCCTTTGCCATTTCAGAAACCGTATCCATCCTGCATGGCAATTTAATACCACTTGTTATTGCCATGTAAGCAGGCAATTCATCGGTTTTATAACCTATCACTGGTACCGACTTGGTTTCAAGGTATTCCATGGTCAGGTTTAGATCCAGGATCGATTTTGCACCAGAACATACCACGATCACATTGCGAAGAACGATCTCTTCTAAATCAGAAGAAATGTCCATGGTCACCTCAGCACCACGATGCACTCCGCCCATACCACCGCCTGATACAACAAAAATCCCTGCAAGATCAGCTACCACCATGGTTGCCGCAAGGGTCATGACGCCATATTCTTTTTTTGCCAAAAGAAGTGGGATTTCTCGTCTGGAAGCCTTTTGCATGGTTCCTCTTTTCTTGCCAAACTCTTCCATCTCATCCTTGCTCATTCCCACTTTGATCTTTCCGTTCATAATAGAAATATAGGCTGCAACTGCACCGGCTTCTTTTACTTTTTCTGTCAGTTTCATGGCAGTTTCCACGTTCTCAGGATATGGGATACCTTCAAAGGTCCCGCCTGTTTCAACGGCGATCACTGGCTTCTTGTTTTTCAGTGCTTCTTTCACCTCTTCTGCATATTCTATATAATCTGAAATTTTCATTGTTTCCTCCTTATGATCTGCTCCATATCTACTGACTCTCAGGTTGAACAGACGACGTTATGCCACTTAATTCTGTCAGCTCTTTTTCTTTTGTTCCCGATGCATCTGATCCCGTCATTTCTTTTTCCATGATCTCATACACCAAAACAACACCGTTTTCTACATTCCATTTTCCATGGGTTAAAGTGCGATATCCTCTTTTCTCATACAAATAGCTTGCAGGTAAAGAAGCGTCTAGACTGATTTTTCTATGCTTTTTGGCAATCTCTTTTTCCAAACAATCCATCTATTATAAGAATGATCAGCATTTCGAAAAAAAGACTCTGAAAGCCTCGTGCTCCATTAATGAAATATACCATCCCTGGAATAAAAAATAACAAAGGAATAACCAAAGCAATACCCGCAATCAGATTACCTTTCTTGATTTTTTCAAACGTTGTCAGTCCTAATTCAACCACTTTTTCCTGAACATCCTTTTCGAAAAAATATACACTGCCTACCGGTCCGTTCGCGATTCCAACAACACATACCAATAGCATAAAAAAACACATTACAAATCCTTCTAATATCACCAACACTAGATTCATCTTGATCATCCCCCGTAATCCGAACTTAAGTGTACGGAAAACCGTATCTTTATCATATCAAAAAAGATTGATTATATCCAACTATTTCTGCATATAATCAATCTCCTGATGTTATCAAATTCAAAAGCTTCTCCAGTATACGAAAAGCCTTGATATTACCAGTGTTTCACATTTATTTAATTTTGTTTTAACATCGTTTTTCAAAGTGTTTCATCTTCAAAATTCAAGATTAAATCATGATATAATTTTAGATTTGATAATCCCTCATGCTTCCAAAATGATAAATTCTATCATACCGGGTATCCTTGGAAGCAAACCTGAGCAAAATCGGTTCATAGTCTAGAAACTTATGTTTTTCAAAAAATTCATGGTCTGCATATCTGACAGCCTGCAAAGCTTTTGACATTTCATTGGTAAAAATCTGCATCCTTTTCTCCCTATCAAACGCTTTACCAGCTACATCTAATTGTACCACTCCACGTATTCTCACACTATTATCGCAACAAAAAATCGTCAAAAGCAGCTCATCACGAATTTCACTAAAAAGATCTGTCGCATACTCTCTTCCGATCGTAACATACAACTCCCCGGTCACATCGGAATGGGTTACTGTATACTTTCTGCCAATCACAGGGGATTTTTCGCAAACCCCGTCTCGATACTCCACTAAAACTTTACTTTTATCAATATCAGACATTTAATTACCTACGTGAAACTCATTATCTCGATATATGATATGTGATGCCTAAGCTTTAGGTTCACAGGATTTTTATTTCAAAGTATCCTTCCATTCATAGTCCACGTCCACTCTTTCCTGCACTAAAACCTTATTTCCATCCAATAAGCACAGCCTCCGAAGGATCAAAATAATCGGCCATGTTGCTGCTAAGTCCACTTGCCTTCATTGCTTGATCAAATGTTATTTCTTCCATATTACTCAAATAAACAAATGTAGAATCAGTCGCAGCCGCATTCATTCGGCCTGTAATTTCTAATTTGTATTTATATGTATATCCATTACATTCATAGGTTCCATCGCTCTTTTGGATATAGTCAAGAAGTGGAGCAAAATCATCTGCATTCTCTCCCACTTGATCAAGGATTGCATTCACGTCCTGATTTCCCATGACTTCAGCCTGGTCTTCAACCACATCCTCATCTACCTCATTAGTAGCAACCTGAGTCTGCTCAGTAGCAATAATGCTACTAGTTTCTGTACTTTCTATAGCGCTTGATCCACTACCTGTCACATTTTTACCGCAACCAGCTAATGATATAACAAGCATAACGCTCAATGCTGTTGTCTCAAATTTTTTCATAGCTAATCTCCTTTTATCTATAATACATACTCCATTTCATTTGTGATATCTGAAGCGATCTCCATATCACTGACCAGATCCAAATCAGACTATTTGTACTCTGTCAAATCCTAATCAATCTATTCAAGTACCTGATCCTGATCTATTTTCGTTTTCTATACTCCAACTATAGAGCATTTTTTTATGAAATAAACAATAGTCAAACGAGTAGTACTTTTTTTGAAATGAATGGTTCGTTTATGGTTCTTTTATGATTCTATTCCGTTTTCTAGTTCACATACAAAAAACGTACAAGCATACTTCAAAAATTTCTTCATGGGACAAGCTCTTTTCATCACTTTTCCCATGTATTCTTTCAAATTCCCTTCATGGAACAAGCCCTTTTCATCACTTTTCCCATGTATTCTTTCAAATTCCCTTCATGGGACAAGCCCTTTTCATCACTTTTCCCATGTATTCTTTCAAATTTCCTTCATGGGACAAGCCCTTTTCATCATTTTTCCCATGTAATCCCCCAAAAATCGTGACCACTAGCGACAGCGGGTGGTTTGCTCTAAGACTGTAAGGCTCGGTTACCGGCTCGACCCTCAAAGGGTCCACGAAAATAAAGACCTCAACCGCATCATATTTACTGATTGTCCCTGCTAAAGGGACGTTTTTTATTTACCTTTGATTACTGACTCACCTGTAAACGGGTCAATGTACTCTTTTAATGTCAATTGGGCATATGCGATATCATATTGAAGTTGATTCTTTATATACTCTTCTATTTTCTTCGCATTTTTCTTGACCGTATCTACATAGTAGCCTATGAACTAGAACATTCTATTTCCATACTTATACTTTAGATTAGCATGCCTATCAAATATCATTAATGAGCCTTTTCCTTTCAAGTACCCCTTAAATTCTGAGACACTTATATTTGCTGGTATTCTCACTAACATATGTATATGATCCCTGCAACACTCAGCCTCTATTATTTCTACTCCTTTTCGCTTGCATAATGTACTGAGTATATTTGCAACGTCTGCTCAAATATTTCCATATATGATTTGTCTCCATTTTCTTTGAATCATCCTTACATTTCACTATCATCCATATGTCTAACGTAATACAGCAAACTGCCAACATTCCCCTAAAAACACCGAAAGGGCAAATACTTCGTACTTTCCCAGCCTTTTTTCCCTTCAACAAATAAACGTATATTTATGACCAACATACCAAAAATTCTATTAACATGCAAGCGTCTCAAAATAACTATCAAAACAAAATATATCACAAACGATACCACCTTACAAAAATGTAAGATGAATGTAAGGCAATGAAATGGCGGCATATATATTCTTTTGCTATGATAAGCACATCAAAACAAACAACAACTTGAAAACACAAAGAAAAGAGGATACATATATGAAGAACAATAAAAAACTTGTAACAATGATCATTTTATCAGCGATCGCAATCATCGCATCCGTAGCAAAAATCGTCATAAGCATATCCAATGGTACACAAATTGATTGGACCCTTTATACTTTGATCTTTATGACCTTTACTTTCGAGTTCGCTGATATGGCTAAGAAAAAGAAAAAAGCATTATCATAACAAAAAAATCTGTTTATCATGCGATTATACATATAAACAGATTTTTTTGTACACTTATACTATCTTAGAATGCTATCAGATTCTTATTACGATCAGCTCTTAACCAAACCGTTTTCTACTCATCCAAAACAATATTCAAAAATGACCTCTTACATTTAACCGAATATTTTAATTCATAGCTTCCAACCCCTGCAGATATAGCCTTATATATTTCATCAATTTCCTGTAAAATGCTTTCTTCTGTCATATACCAGCCTAACCATGTATTTAGTACACCCCCAAAAAACGAACTTTTTTCATCATACTGTCCGATCAATGCATACTTTGGAGAATTTTTCCCACCAAACAGAAACTTCGGACTTCTCATTACCTTTGTACACTCTGTGATCACCCCTTCAAATGGCGACTTGATCATAATACGACCTGGATTTGCACAAAAATTGATACCGTTGTTAACACTGCTATTATTCGTAGTATTATTATCACTTTTCTCCAGGATACCCATATCCTTGGAATTCATCAAAGTATCCAATGATTCATTTAACTCTTTTGCGATGATCAAAAGTTTTTCAACCTCTGGATATCCATCCCCCGACTCCCATTTGGATACTGCCTGTCTGCTTACATCTAATAATGCAGCTAATTCCTCCTGTGATAAATTTTTTGCTCTTCGTAATGTTCTTAAATTATCAGAAAAACTCACAATAACCTCCATCTTGCTCCCTAAAATCCGAAGCGATTTATTTATTTGACACAATCTATCTTACAAAAAACCGTCACGCAATCTACCAACCTGAATTTGCAAATTGTCAACTTCAAATTGCCATTGCCATTTTTGCCCAAAAGCCCCAAAATTGAAAGGATTATAGTGAAGTACATCTGAATATAATCAGCTTTCTTCTTGATCTTTTTTACAAAGTTACAAAATCCATATTCTAATAACGTCTGCAAACGTTTCTATCTGTTAAAAACCTATGCATAAACGATATCACTCACATCATCCTGCATCTTTTTCACGTCTAACTTCCCGCAAAGAGAAACCGGCAAACCATCTGTGTAAAACTTGTAAAAACGTGGCTGGCATTCCTCGTCTAAATGTTTTTTACAATGACTGGATATTTTTTTTGCCATATCAGAGATTGCCGTCTCATCAACGGATACATGGCAGACATGGGTCTTTTGACCATTTACGTTGGACACAACGGCTTTACACATTTTGACCTGCTCCATATCAAGAATGGTTCTTTCGATATCAAAAAGATAGATCTTTTTTCCCTGATCATTTACATAGGAATCGCTTAAACGTCCACTTACAAATAGGCAGCCGTCTTCCGTTACATAGCCCATATCACCTGTATTGCTCCATACATTATCGTCTTTATCTTTTGTAAGATACTTTGCAGTTGCTTCCGGTTTCTTGTAATAGCCAAGCATATGACTTGGTGTCAATACACGTATCTCGCCACGTTCCCCGTAAGACAGCTCCTTTCCAGTTTCTAAATCAAAGGCAGCAACTGTCACATGGGGCGTTGGGATACCGGCACTTCCCAAAACATTGTGATAAATCGAAGAAGCCGTTACCGTTCCGCCACATTCACTCATGCCATAACCTTTGTGCATTTTTTGTTTTGCGCCATTATCGGCTAACCATTTGCTATATCGTTCTTCTTTAGACGCTGTAATGTATTCCCCTCCTGCAACCACATATTTAAAATGCCGATATGCGCTGCAGTAATACCGGTTGTTCACCAGATATTCGTAAAAGCTCACTGCTGATATGATAAAATTTGGTTTAAACCGTTTGATGTGCTGATAAAAAACTTCAAAATCATAAAGCGGTTCCAAAATAACGCTGATCCCATGTCTTAATGGCACAAGGATCGAGGCACAGATCCCGGTGGAAAACCAGATTGGAACAAGTGCCATATATTTATCCTGTCTTTCCCATTCAAAACCAATCTGTCCACCCTCACAAATGGTGGAATTGATGCTGTCATTGGTAAGCAAAATCCCTTTTAAAGCCCCTGTTGTTCCAGATGAATAGACCGTCAAGGCTGGTGTATCGGCTTCATACAAAGCTTCCTCGTATACACAGTCCTTCCCAAGATTGATAAACTCATTCCAGGCAGTCGTATTTGGGATCGATGTGACTTTTTTTATTTTTTTTACCAAAAATCCCAAGGAATTAAGCGAAGAACAGCTGATCAGTGTTTCTACACAGGTACTTAAAACAGCCTCCTTAATTTGCCCGTAAACCTCATTGGCAACCACCAAGATCTTAGCATTCGTTTCGTCGATCCGATCATGCATGTCCTTTTTTGAAAACAAAGGATTCAGCAAATTTGCACTGGCTCCCAGTTTATTTAGTGCCAAGATCGCATAAATAGTCTCAGGCATTGCAGGCATACAGATCGCTACACTATCGGATTTTTTCACTCCCAACGCTGTAAATGCTTTTGCCGCCTGATCAACCTGGTAAAAAAGCTGCTCATAGCTAATCTTTTTCCCAAAATAAAAAAGCGCCACCTCTTTTAAATGATCTTTATTGTTTTGATAAATATTTTGAAACAGCGTACCTAAAAAAGGACGCATTTCAATTGCCTCTTTCCCATAATATCGAAGCCATGGCTTATCCTGTGACGGATACCCCGTCTGTTCGTTTAAACTAACCCCCATTATACTCTCCCGAAAATGTTTTTTTATTCATTGATAAAAGCTGGATTTACAAAAGTTACCCCTCTTTTGATCACCTCATCAACAAAAATTTTATAGTACTCAGGCACCAATTCCTCTGTTTCATCATGTGCATGAAGCAAAAATAACTGCTGTGACTCTGGTTCTACTGCACCATTTTCGATCATTGTAAACACAGCATCGATACGAGCCATAATATCTTCTTTTGTAACCTCAGAATCTTTACGGATCTTATATTCTTCAAAATCAAAAGTCCAATATGTATCAATATCCTGATCTAAGCCATTCTCTTTCCAGCCATACACCGTGATCCCACGATCATCTAATTTGCTAAAACCATGTTCTTTGAAATACTTCTGATAGCTTTCCTTGTTTTCTCCACCCTTGTCGCCATATGGAAAACGAAATGGACGATACACACGTTTCACACCAGCATCCTGATAAAGCTTATCTAGGATTGCTTCACATTTTTCAATTTCTGCAATTCCCTCTTCCAAAGAAAGTTCTGAAAAATGTGGGTGGGAATAACTGTGATTTCCAATGATCATTCCTTTTTTTAATGCATATAAGGCTGCCTCATAATTGGCTTCAACCCTTTCTCCCCAGGCAAATAAAACTGCCTGAACCCCAATTTGTGCTAAATAATCGATGATTGCTTTTGTGTTATCCGAAGTAATATCATCGATGGTTAAATACGTTTTTACCATTTTATTTGACATATTAATTTGTTATCCTCCTCATTTTTAAACTACTATCATTCTATCAAATCAAATGTTTTTTCAAAAGCCTTTAGTATCCCAAAAATTCCAAAAAGCCTTCCAAACTTTGTGTGATATCACGATAAGTAGTATCAAAATCCCCAGTATACCAAGGGTCCGCTACATCAGCGCTACTTCCGGCAAAGGATAGCATTTTGTAAATCTTGCCCTCTGCATCCTGCCCTGCGATCCTTTGCATATTGCGGATATTCGCAGTGTCCATGCCGATCAGATAATCATAATGATCATAATCCGCCTTGGTCATTTGTCTTGCACGATGCGGGATCACTGGAATCCCCTCCTGACGCAGTTTACCAACAGTCCCATAATGCGGACTGTTGCCAATTTCTTCCCGACTAGTGGCTGCTGAATCAATCTCAAAGCAGTCAACTAATCCCTTGTTTTTTACCATGTACGTAAATACAGATTCTGCCATGGTTGACCGGCAAATATTGCCGTGGCAGATGAATAGTACCTTAATTTTTCCCGTCATTACTTGATAAATCCTCTCAAAGCTTGATAAAATAACACATTTGTAACACAGATAATTTATCTTTCAAATAATACTATCTTCCTATAAAATCTCATAAAATCCTATGTTTTTCTGGGTGAATGTATTATATTTGTGTTACGTTTTGCTATATAATTTTTTTGAATTTCAGCTCGTTCTTCGCTTCTTTTAATCTGGCAAGTTCTACCCTGGCATCATCTAATCCCAAATGCGTATACACGTTCATGGTAACTGCAATATCAGAGTGTCCCATAAGATATTGTAATGTCTTAGGATTAATTCCTTCCCTCGCCATATTGCTACAGAAGGTATGCCTACACACGTGTGGTGTGATAGGTGGTAGTTGGAGTGCATGTTCACGATTGTACTTCTCTCTGGCATGCTGCATGTACTTCTCCCAATGAAGTGCCGCCATAGGCTTTCCTTCCTTATCAAAGAAAAGAAATCCGCCATAACCATCAATGATAGGCTCACGCTTAGGCTTATTACGATTCGCTACAATTCTCTGGCACAATTCCTTGATTTCCTCTGTCATAGGAATCTTACGAGTGCCACTGGTGGTCTTGGTAGACTCAATGTAATACTTCATATTTCGGGAGCGCTGAAGCTGATGATCCACATTGATTACTTCCTCATCAAAATCCAAGTCCTTAACCGTAAGTCCACAGAATTCGCTGATACGAAGCCCTGTCTTA
>JAZQQB010000052.1:0-3854 GCA_045628865.1 Lachnospiraceae bacterium
TTCTGTTCACCTGCCAAATATCCACGAGTCTTACAAAAGGAATAGGTAGCTGACACTGTATAATATGGAAGCTTATAATTCTCAGCAATTGTTCTTACAAGATTTGCTGCAGCCTTCCAGTCAGGTAGCTTTTCTCCCAAAAATGCATGGAATACTGTTCCCGAAGTATATAAAGTCTGAAGCTCATCCTGAATATCAAGTGCATCAAAAATATCCACTGTATAATCCACTGGCAAATGAGAAGAGTTGGTATAATAAGGAACATCTCCCTCTTTTCCAGCAGTTTTAATCTGTGGCCATTTCTTTCTATCATGTTTAGCAAGTCGATAGGTTGTACTTTCCGCTGGTGTAGCTTCCAAGTTGTAAAGATCACCATACTGTTCCTGATAATCTGATAATCTTTCACGCATGTGGTTTAATACTTCTTTGGTAAATTCCTGTGTTTCAAGGCTCCTCAAATCAGCTCTTAACCAGCTGGCATTCAATCCCACTTCATTCATACCGATCAAACCGATGGTAGAAAAATGATTGTCAAAGGTTCCTAAATATCTCTTCGTATATGGATACAATCCCTCGTTCAAAAGCTTACTAATAACTTCTCTCTTAATTTTTAGGGATCTTGCTGCAATATCCATCATCTTATTTAATCTTACAAAGAATTCTTCCTTATTAGAAGACAAATATGCAATCCTTGGCATATTGATGGTTACAACACCAACACTTCCTGTTGACTCTCCAGAGCCAAAGAAGCCACCGGATTTCTTACGGAGTTCACGTAAATCTAATCTTAATCTGCAACACATAGATCTAACATCACTTGGTTCCATATCAGAATTGATATAGTTAGAAAAATATGGTGTACCATATTTCGCTGTCATCTCAAACAACAGTCTGTTATTCTCTGTGTCTGACCAATCAAAATCTCTTGTAATAGAATAGGTTGGAATAGGATACTGAAAGCCTCGTCCGTTGGCATCTCCTTCAATCATTGTTTCCAAAAATGCCTTATTAACCATATCCATTTCAGCCTTACAGTCTTTATAGGTAAATTCCATTTCTTTACCGCCAACAATAGCAGGAAGCTCTGCTAGATCGTTAGGAACTGTCCAGTCTAAGGTAATATTAGAAAATGGAGCCTGTGTTCCCCAGCGGCTTGGTGTATTGACACCGTATATAAATGCTTCAATGCATTTCTTCACTTCAAAATAACTTAAATTGTCTACCTTTACAAAAGGTGCTAAATAGGTATCAAATGATGAAAATGCCTGAGCTCCAGCCCATTCATTCTGCATTATTCCAAGAAAGTTCACCATCTGATTACATAAAACCGATAAATGTTTTGCAGGTGCTGATGTAATCTTTCCTGTGATGCCGCCTAGTCCCTCCTGAATCAATTGCTTCAAGCTCCATCCCGCACAGTATCCTGTAAGCATTGACAGATCATGAATATGAATATCTGCATTTCTATGAGCAGATGCAATTTCTTCATCATAAATCTCTGATAACCAGTAATTGGCTGTAACAGCACCTGAGTTAGAAAGGATCAAACCTCCAACCGAGTATGTTACTGTAGAATTCTCCTTAACTCTCCAGTCCTCCACATTCACATAACTGTTGACTACATCCTTGTAATCAAGAATTGTAGATTTCATGGCACGCATCTTTTCACGCTGCTTACGATAAAGAATAAACGCCTTGGCAGCTTCTGAAAAGCCAGACTGTTCAAGTACCTTCTCCACACTGTCCTGTACATCCTCAACATGTACACAACCATCCTTTATTTTAGACTGAAATTCTGCAGTCACGCGCAAAGACAACATGTCCACAATATCATTATTAAACTGAACATTTGTTGCGCCAAAGGCCTTCATGATTGCATCACTGATCTTGGATAAGGTAAAATCTGCCTTTGTACCATCTCGTTTGATAACCTGAAACATCTTAAGTTCCCCCTATAAGTATTCTATGAGACCGTTCCCCTCCGGTTCTCAATCTCTATCTCAAAAACGATATTTCGTCTTTTTGATTGCGACTAATTATATTTTATCATTATCACAACTGATAAGTCAAGAAATACCACAACATCTATTTATAGTCTTTTCGTACTAGTACTAGATATTGTGGTATCTTTCATATCACACTTTTATTACTTTATCTTGTCTGCAAAAAACTATACTCTCGAAGTGCCTTCTCATCATCTGGATACTCTGCCAAATAGCTTGCCATTTTAAGCTTCGCCTGATCAAAATCACCTAAATATTCATACGCTGTGATTTCGTTTAACTTAAGTGCCTGCATCATAACTGGATCTTCCATTGACAGTCCCTTTTGAATAGCATCTAAAGCTTCTTCATATTTCCCCATCTCCATGCGGCATAATCCAAGCTGATTGTATAGTTTCGCGTCCTTCTGTGTTTCCAAGAAATTCAGATATACACTGGCTGCAGAATTATATTCTCCCAATTCTTCGTAACATTTACCAAGATAAAGGTATGCATCCCCTCCTGTGGAACGGGTTGCTGCATCAAAATACTTTAACGCTTCATCATATTCACCCAGGTAAAAATACAATCGCCCTTTATCAAAATTGGACTGTTTTCTGTCATTAACCACCAAAGCTTTTTCCAGATATCCTCGTCCAGCTTCTTCATATCCCATTTCCTCTAAGGCACAATAAATATCAATATATCTTGAATAGTTCTTGTTATCTAAAGAAATTGCTTTATCAAAATCCTGTGTTGCCTGTTCAACCATCCGAAGTGCCAGATACGAAAGTCCTCTGTAAAAGTTCGCATCTACATTGTTAGCATCCATTGCAAGAATTGCACTATAGGTATCTGTTGCCGATTGGTAATCACCCTTCTTATAATAAGCAAGTCCCAAATAAAAGTTGGTATCATATTCTAAATCTGTGATATGACCATCACTTTGCTGTAAAGATGTGATCAGACACTCTATTGCCTGATCATAATCGGATAATGCAATATACGCAATTCCACGTCCTCGATTGATCAACTGTAAATCTTCCGATTCCATCACTGCCATATCAAATTTCTCAAGTGCTTCCTCATAATGGTGTTCTTCAATTGCTGCCATTCCAAGTGAAACATTGGTATTCTCCTTGCCGCAAGCAGTCAGCAATAATGTCATCGCAAGACCCAGACCTATTATTCTTCCCCTATTGTTTCTCATAAGTATCCCTTCCGCTATTACACAATAATCTCCATTTCGTCCCGCGAAATCCGGAGTGATCTATGATTTCTTATGAAACTACTTTATCATATTTCGCACACTCCTGCTACCGTTTTCTTGGTAAAACTGTTACCTATATTTTATCGTTTTTTTACAATATCACAACCATTTATTATTCTCATAATAATCCAAGCGCTAGCCTACTACCACGCCGCAAAAAAACTACCAAAAGGTTTTCACTTATCCATGTGAAATATACCTCTTGGCAATTCATTTAATTTTTACACTGTTCAATGCTTTCATACTTATAACAATAACAGTGGTTCAAGAACGAATTCTACATCTCTTCGATCACGCAGGTATGATGTTTCTTGTCTTCTCCATCAGCATCATAATTAATTCCAACCAACAAGATCTTATCGGTATATCCTGAAAGTGCCCCATGGTAACGTTTTTCCTTGATCTGTCTGATGGCTGTATCTGCATCCTTGTTGTATTTTAACTCGATCACCATAGCCGGACGTGAGCCCGCATTCGCTCTTGGAATCAAAACAAAATCAGCATACCCTTTTCCAGCAGGTAATTCACGGATCATGTTATAGTAAGCCGGTGCAGTAAAGTATGCCATGGTAAGGACACAGCTTAGGGAATTTTCATCGTTA
>JAZQQB010000053.1:0-43482 GCA_045628865.1 Lachnospiraceae bacterium
ACTACACCGAAAGGTATGTAACTTGTTAAGTTGATTGAACCGCCGTGTACCGAACGGTACGCACGGTGGTGTGAGAGGTCGGAATTTCTCATTTAAGAGAAATTCCTCCTACTCGATTGAGAGGAAAGTTCTTTGAACTTACCTCGTATTATGCTAAAAGCTCCGGGGGATGCACACGCTTTTGTAGAGGATGATGTCGCTAATGCGATGCATAAAGCTATGCTGGTATTGCAAGCGATACAAAAGTAAAAAAACAAATGAAGGTCAAATGAAATACATCAATGGTGAAAATGAAAAACTATTGATAAATGAAGGAAAATGAAAAACATCAATAGCGTAAAATGTAAAAAACTATTGATAAATGAAAGAAAATGAAAAACATCAATATCGTAAATGAAATAAACTATTGATAAATGAAGGAAAATGAAAAACATCAATAGCGTAAAATGGTAAAAACTATTGATAAACAGAAGAAAATGAGAAATATCAATAGTAAAAATGATTAAAACTACTGAGAAACAGAAGAAATCATAAAAAATCAATAGTCAGAAAGCTTTAAATGCCCACAAATCCCAAAAATCAGCAGTTTAAAGTCTTTCATACGGTATTTTCGGTTCCGAAAATACCTACCTGTGTAATGTATCGGGATTGAATATACTTATAATATCGTTATTGCATATATTTATTTTTTCTATTATAGTAAATATATATATGTTAAATAAAAAACGGGGTGTTAATGATGAGTTTATATTGTCCAAAATGTAAAAATGAATATCAGGAAGGCTACACACATTGTGGAGATTGTGATTGTGATCTTGTACCTTTTGAAGAGCTTTATCCAAAGAAGCCAATTTACTTTGGAAAGGAAGAGGAGATTGATGTTTTGATCTCTTACCTAGAAGCAAATCGCATGAAAACAGTTGAAAAAAGAGAAGCTGAAGAAGAGGATGTTTTTGAAATTTATGTAGATGAAAAAGAAGAAAAAACTGCAAATGCTCTTTTGAAGATTTATCTTGCAGATAAAAGCAATGCTGAAGCATTTGCTTCAGTTAAGGAAGTGGGATCTGGTGAGGATGATGAGGAAGAAGAAATGTTTTTAGATCCTAAGGATCTCATTGATGATTCCATTGAGGATCAGGTAAAACAGGAATTAAAGGATATGCATGACATGGCACAGATGTATGAACCTGCTAAGATCCATGAAAATGCCAGAGCAAAGGGACAGGAATATAAGAGCACAGGCGTGATGCTGATCATTGTAGGTTTGATTGGTATTGTTATCGATATTTTGATGTTTACCGGTCATTTTGTGATCACCTTTACCGGCTCTGGAAAATATATGAGCG
Organism: Lachnospiraceae bacterium; assembly: GCA_045628865.1. GTDB lineage: Bacteria > Bacillota > Clostridia > Lachnospirales > Lachnospiraceae > JAZQQB01. The sequence continues at coordinate 1,347 of JAZQQB010000053.1, forward strand.
TTGGTGTTATGGGAGCATTGTTCTTGGCATTTATGATCTTTGGATTTTCTTCATTAAAGTCAGGTGATAGATTGCTTGCAAAGGGTGATGAGGAAGAGAGTCTTGAAATCAAGATCAATGGCTGGGTGAAAGAGAATCTCACAAAGGCTTCTATCGATGGAGAAGAGGATTTTTCTGATATGGATGAGTCTGTTGCATATTTTAAAAGAACTGAAATTATGAAAAATAAGATTTTAGAGAACTTCAAGATCGAGGAAGGTCTGTTAGAAGAACTGATCGAAAAATACTATGATGAGATTTTTGGAGATTAGTGTGTAAAATAGAATATTTTACACGCCGGTCTATTTGTTGCCCCCTTTTAAGGGGGCTCGAATAGACCGCTTGGGATTTCACAAATGAAATGAAGGATAGAGGAAATTTCAATGAGGATTAGAATCTGCGCTGTTGGAAAATGTAAGGAAAGCTATTGGCGAGATGCCATTGCGGAATATTCGAAACGGTTATCGAAATATTGTACATTGGAGATCATGGAGGTGGAGGATGAAAAGACACCTCAGAATGCCAGTGAGGTGGAGGAAGATAAGATCAAGGAAAAAGAAGCAGAAAAGCTTATGAAAAATATTCCAGATTCCGCCTACGTTATCGCCCTTGCCATTGAAGGGAAAAAGCGTGATTCTGTGAAGTTTTCCAATATGATCCAAAATCTTGGTGTTACTGGAAAAAGTAATATTGTATTTGTGATTGGTGGATCCCTTGGACTTCATAAAACCATTTATGACAGAGCCAATGAGCTTATCAGTTTTTCTGATATGACGTTCCCACATCAGCTTATGCGTGTAATTCTTTTAGAGCAGATCTATCGTGGTTATCGAATCGCTAACAATGAACCGTATCATAAATAGTGGTTTTCAAAAATCAAATATATTGAAAATATGGTAATTTAAAAATAATATTAGGCGGAACGCTTGATCCACGCTTGTTAGGGAAAATTCTTAACAAGCGTTTTTTGGGCTTTTGACACCCTAATCTTGATAGACGAGGAAAGTTCTTCGAACTTATCTATCAAATAAAAAGCGACCCGATGGATTGCAGGAATTTGCATATGAGATGTCAGCAAAACTTAAGGATCTTTTGTAGTGAAAGCTGAGAACCTGTAAATCTGGTACGAACCTGGTAGTGTTCTTACGAATCGATTTATTATAAGCATTGGAGGGAAAATGAAAAAAGGCAAAAAACCCCCATTTTTATCATAAAAGTCATGGAGGGAAAACAAAAAAACGTAAAAAATCCTCAAAATGCCATCACTTGGTTTAAGGATACAGAAGATGGAAATAGAATATATCAGGAAATGGAGTTTTACAGAAATACGGCATCCAAATATGGTCTAAAGTTGCTAATGACTGAATGTGAAGAAATTCCGGGAGATATAATTTATGAGGACGATTATCAAATCGCGGTAATAAATCAGAAAAAAGATTTGAAAACAAGAGTAACCTCCGTATGAAAAACTTCAGATTGCGGATTTTGGCCATTTGGAATGCGAAGCATGGCCAAAATCGGTGTTACTGTGCACACTATGTGTGTACAGTAACACAAAATGGATGATTGATAATTTTACTGTTTTATCAGGTTTGTAAATTATGAGATTGTTTTGCTATAATAAAGGCATATAAGAATACGAATCGAAGAGTTTTACAAATAGACTTTGTGGAGTTGGTTAGTTTTGTCTAATTTTGATTGTACAGTTTATTTTGGAGCTGTTGATCATGCTGTGAAGTAGTGAATGGCATTGGAAAAACTTTGGTGAGAAGGGTGGATATTTTGAATATTAGAATTGGTATGTCATATGAGGAAGCAAGGAAACTATTTGAAATGATATTGTAAATGAACAAGATTTAAGGAATGGGTATTATTGGATAAAGGGTTTTTATACATTATTCTCAAAACGTACATATGTGATTTTGTGTTTTAAAAATGGAAGTCTTTGGATGATAAATATATATCCGTATTATAGTGAAAATATTGAAAGAGAACCATTTTGTATTTCTGGAAAAGATAAGATGATATGTGAAAAGTGTTTTGAAGAGCATAAAAAAAGATTTACCAACAACTACTGAAGTATATTACGATATACGAACACCAGAGGTTGGCATATGTATAAGATAAATTCTTAATTTGTTAGAACAGCTGGATTATGATAATACGATCTGGGGAGAAAGCGATTTGATGCTGCTGTGTCAGAGAGTGAAATAAGCGATTGGATAACGAATAAATAATTGTATCTATTCAGAGCCATGCGTATTTATTGAACAGTGGCTTTTAATTCAAATTTTTAGTGCGGAGGAGAAGCGAAAAATGAATGTATTAATGGTTAATTTACCGTTTGCGGGGCATACCAATCCAACCCTTCCATTAGCTGCTAAGTTAGTAGAGTATGGACATACGGTTACTTATGTGAATGCACCAGAGTTTCGCGAAAAAATTGAACATACTGGAGCAACATTTGTGCCATATAAAAATTATCCTGAAAACGCAAGTGAGAAATATAAGAAAACTCATTCTTTTGTAGCCGCATATGATACAGCGATTTCTTTAAAGGAAAAGTTTGACATACTTATTTATGAAATGTTTTTTTATCCAGGTATAGACTTGGCAAAACAATTAGGAATCCCTTGTGTAAGACAGTTTTCACAACCAGCGTGGAATGAAACTACCTGGAAAGAGGCTCCAACAGTGTTTAAAATATCGGCTAGATTAATAGATATGCAGGTGCTTCCTAAGAGCGTCGCTACGAAAAAAGGCTTTTCGAATATGTGTCTAAAGGAAGGAATTATCAAAAGTAACCCCAATCTTAATATTGTTTATATTCCAAAGCAGTTTCAAAATAAGAGTGAAGAGTTTGATGATTCCTATTTGTATGTAATACCCAAACCGGAGGCTAGAGCGGGGAATGTTGTGATTCCGTATGAGAAAATGAAGTCACCAATGGTATATATTTCTCTTGGCAGCATTCTTAGTGATAAGAGTTTTTATAAAAAATGTATCAAAGCATTCGGGGGTAAAGAAGTATCCGTGATTCTGAATACCGGAAAGGTGTCGCCGGATTGCCTTGGAAAAATACCAGAAAATATATATACGTATTCCTTTGTACCACAGATCGAAGTGCTTTCTCATACGGATGTCTTTCTTACACATTGTGGAATGAACAGTATTAATGAGGCACTTTGTTTTGGAGTACCGATGGTTGCAATGCCTTTTATAAATGATCAGGTTACCAATGCTAATCAGTTGGTTCATCTTGGAATTGCAAAAAGAATTCATTCATTTGTACAAAACACAAATGAAATATACGATACCGTAATGAAAGTTGCAGTTTCCAAAGAAATGAAAGAAAAAGCAGTGGAAATGAAAAATGCAATAGATAATCAGATGACATGGGAGAGTATAGTGAATCGAATTGAAGAATTGGTGTAGTATGAAATTCAATTTGTTACGGTGTTGATATAAGAAATTGTATTCGTTGAGAAATACAATAACCAGTAAGTACGTTAATTTGTACTTACTGGTTATTTTTATGGGCTTTAGCCTGTCTAGTGCAATAAAATGGATGTGCCAGTATCGTAAGAGAGATGTTACTGTTAGACTATCCTGATCGTAATATTGTAATAAAAGTGGTGGAATTAAAGATTATTATAGGATAAAATAAGAGAATCTGAAGGATTGGAAAGGATGATTGTGGAGAAAACACGTATTTATATCATTATTTTGACAAAAGTGTAGGTCCGTTTAAAAATATATCAGATTTGAGTCCAAAGGAAGCAAAGATGGTTGTAGAACATAGTCCGTGGCTTAGTACATGGTTTGAAAATGTGGATATGATATAAGGTAATAAACAAATACAAAGAAATTTATGAAAAAAGACCCAAAAAGGAGGAACACATTTGGAGGGATATTTATTGATTTTGATACAGGAGAAGCTGAGGAATCCTGTTTTGAATAGAATTTTTGTAGGAATAACGCATCTTGGTGATAGCGGTTTTATTTGGCTTATTCTCGCAGCAGTGTTTTTTTGTTTCAAAAAAACACGTAAAGCGTCTGTATGCAGTTTTATGGCGCTTGATATAATGGTGATTGGAAATGAAGTAATATTAAAGCATCTGATAAATCGTACGCGGCCTTTTAAGACTGTGGAAGGACTTGTCACACTCATTGAGAAACCGCCATCGTCATCATTTCCATCTGGACATACCTCGTCGTCTTTTGCTGTTGCGATGGTGTTATGGACACTTCTTCCACGAAAATATTCAGTTCCCTGCTTGATCTTAGCGGGGTTGATCGCGTTTTCGCGACTGTTTGTAGGAGTGCATTATCCAACAGATATTCTTGGTGGAATGATGATTGGTGTATTATATGGATTTTTAGGCTTAAAACTCGGATCTTTGATAGTTGATAGCAACGAAAAAAGGAAATCAAAACAGATTGACAAGATGGATGAAGCCTAAGATCTGCATAACAAAGGTACTTTTTGAAACAAATGGTTACTGATCTTAAGATCATGCATTTACGTCATGGATCAGATTATTGGAGAATTGGAGAGGATGACTATGGAGACATTACAAGCAATTAAGACAAGACGTAGCACCAGAAAATTTAAACAGATGAAAGTTGAGGACGCCCTTCTTCAAGAAGTCATTGAGGCTGGCAGATTTGCACCAAGTGGCGGTAACTGTCAGACCACCCATTTTATGGTGGTAACAAACAGATCGGTTTTAGAGGATTTGGCAGTACTAGTTAGGGAAGAATTTTCCAAGATGGAGGTTACCGAAGGTATGTATAAATCCATTGTACATTCTATTGTGGCTTCCAAAAAGGGTGATTATGTATTTCATTATGAGCCGGCAGCGCTGATCATTACAGCCAATCAAAAGGACTATGGCAATAATATTGCAGATTGTTCCTGCGCATTGGAAAATATGATGATTGCAGCCAATGAGCTTTCTTTAGGAAGCTGTTGGATCAATCAGTTAAAGTGGCTTAATGAAAATGAGGCTGTTTTGGCTTATTTACGAAAGCTTGGACTTAAAGAAAATGAACGGGTTTATGGTGCTTTGGCAGTTGGTTATGCAGATACAAAAAATGGTCTTCCTGTTAGAGATCCACTTCCTCGTACAGGAAATGAAGTGACTTATATTTCATAATTTGTATCTATTCAGAACCATGCAAATTTGCTTTCTGCGAATGGGGTTATGAATAGTAACCATAAATTGTATGACCGCAATCCGCCGGAGGGAGCATGTTTGTTTTTATTCAAATGTGAGGTTTTAAATAAGTTTCGTGTTTTATATACTAAAGATGATTGGTGTAAAAATAGGAGGAAAACGACAATGATTACCAGGCAGATGAAGGAACAGGACATAATGGGTTTGGCTGATGCAATGGCAAAGGCATATCAGGAAGAGCCATGGTTTGAAAATTGGGCAGAGGATAGAGCGATACTTCGCGTAAAAGCTATTATGAGTAATTTTAATGCCATCGGGATCACAGCCCTGGAAAATGATGAGATCATAGGTGGACTGTTAGGATACGTGGATCCATACGCGGATGAGGATTTTTTCTTTGTTTCAGAAATATTTGTAATACCTGAAAAAAAGAAGCAGGGAGTGGGAAAAGCCTTATTGAGCCAGTTAGAGATTATTTTGGCTGATAAAGGAATCCACACAATGCAGCTGGTTTCCATTGAGCATAATCACACATTTTATAAAAAGTGTGGGCTGACTCAGGATAGTGTATCTGTTTTGTACAAGCAATTCTAGTGTGTGAATAAACAGCCCGCTTAGGATTTCACAAGTGAAATGGAGATTATTATGTTTCATATTATATTTTTGGTGATTTTTGTATTCATTATCATTACATTTGTCAAAGGGATTGCACAGTGGATTGAAAACAACAATTCACCGGTAGTACAGCATCGTGCAACAGTTGTGAAAAAGACGGAGGATGTCACCACCATGCAGACACCCTGTGGGACAGATGCCAATGGTGCACCGATGTTTATGCCTACACAGGATACGACGTATTTTGTGATTTTTTTACTGGAAAATGGTGAAACCAGAAAAATGTCAGTAGGCAGAAAAGATTTTCAGCAGATCAGTGAAGGTGATAAGGGCAAATTGACTGTTCAGGGTACCAGATATTTGGGCTTTGAATAGCTTTTGGCGATGTGTACATACGTACCACTTTTTTTTGACAAAATAGATTTACTAAAGGTTTAAGGAAGAAAGATATGGTAGTGGTCATTGATGCAGATTACAATGAAGAGACTAGAGATGGTCATGTGGCAGGAATTGTGGCAAGGGATATTCTGGCAGAAAAAGAGGATGCAGTAGTAACCGCCATGGTGCACGATATTGCAGATTATGTGCCAGGGCAGTTTTATAAAAGAGAGCTTCAAAGCGTAGAGGCTATTATCGATCAGCTTAAGGTGGAAGATATTGATCTTATCGTGGTAGATGGATATGCAGATTCAGGTACCACTGAGCATGCTTTGGGAACTTTTGTTTTTGAAAAATATCAGATTCCGGTCATTGGGATTGGAAAAAATAAATACGACAGATGCATTTTAACAGACCTTGAGGTTTATCGCGGAGAGAGCAAAAAGCCCCTTTATGTTACTAGTAAGGGCATGGATAATGAGGAAGCCAAAAGATTGGTAAAAAATATGGCTGGAGAATTTCGTTTGCCATATTTTGTGAAGTACGCGGACAACAGAGCCAGAGACTGGGAGTGTTAGTATTGTCCATGATTTCTTACAATCAAAAAAATGCCGTCTGCTAGAGATGGAGTAATTTTTAGGAGGGATTTATGGAGAAAAAAATAATCACATTAAGAGAAAAACCAGAAATAAAAGAAAAAGCCGCACAGTGGTTTCATAGCAAATGGGGTGTTCCTACAGAGGCTTATTTGGCATGTATGGAAAGCTATCTTGCAAAGGAAACGGAACTTGGCTGGTATTTATGCATAGAAGGAGAAAAAATCATTGCTGGAATGGGAGTCATCGAAAATGATTTTCATGACAGAAAGGATTTGACACCTAATGTTTGCGCAGTTTATACAGAAAAAGAGTATCGTTGCCAGGGAATCGCTGGTAAGCTTTTGGATTTTGTGGTTGAGGATTTGAGAAAAAAAGGAATCTCACCAGTATATTTGATTACAGATCATACCAGTTTTTATGAACGTTATGGCTGGGAATTTCTTTGCAGGGTTCAGGGAGATGATGAACCTGAAATGACAAGAATGTATATACATAAGTAATGGATAAAGGTCATTACTTGAGTTCTTGCCATGATATGAGAGAGGGCATCGGAAATGGGTACAATTCCGGATTTCACAAGTGAAATGGAGGTTAGTATGACAAAGAGTGAGATTTTTGAAGAAATTGTACATGTTATGCAGCATGAGTCTTCAACAGTAAAAGAGTATGGCGAGTGTCATAAAGATTTTTTATATGTATTTTGGCTCTGGCTGGTCTTTGGGGGAAAGTTATGTTTGCAAGGAATTGCAAGATAATATTGCGTATCTGTATTTAGTAGATTTTAGCGATGAAGAAGCTGCTAACAAGCTATATGAGGATAATAAGGATTTATTAAATCGTGCAAAGGGACTCCTTTGATGAAGCGAGAAAACCTTTTTATAGTCCTTATGATCAACCTACAGAGCATCTTTACACAGAACATAACTGCAAGAAAAGAATAGAATTTTTTGAGCAGTATTTAGAGCATGGTGTTCCAAAATCCACAAAAGATATCATCAACAAATTGATGGATGTTTATAAAAAGAATATGGGAAAAGGATATTGTATCGATGAGAATATAGATGAGTTTCCGTTTGAAGGTGATTCTTTTGTTGAAAAGGTTGTTATATTGACAGATGAGCTTACTGCATCATCTGGGGAAATGTGCGCTTACTATTTGAGTTTGTTACCAAAAGTAGCTGTTATTGGCAGACCAACTATGGGAATTCAGGATTATACTGATATTTGTCAGGAGGTATATCAGGATACGGAAGAAAAGTCCTATTATTTTGCATATCCGCTATGTCGTCTTTGTGCATTGGATAAAGGGGAAGGTGTGACGAGAAAGGGATTTCCAGTAGATGAATATATCCCATGGACGCCAGAGCATTTGGATAAGGATGTTATTTTGGAAAGAGCAATATCAATGTTTTTATAAATTTAGCAAGTGATCCTTTATAAAATTGTAATTCCAGAGTCTTCTAAAGATCAGCTTAAAGATTTGGTTCCAAAGGATTTGTCTAAACGAGTGATTTATGTAGAGAATGATTGTAAGGATATCTGGGCGTGGGCGGAAAAGGTTTATGGGTTGATCGACGAGGAGAATGTGTAGGTTTTTTAATATGATATTGGTAGGATTTAAAATTGGGGCAGATTACATATCAGTTAAGGGACAATGCATTAACAGCCACAGATTTTATCAGACTGAAGAAGGCTACAGGTTTTCGTGACCGCCCTATAAAACAGGTAGAAAATGCTTTAGTAAATGATCTGTTTGATGTGGTCGCAGTGTGTGATGAGCAGGTTGTTGGAATGGGCAGACTGGTTGGTGATGGAGTGATGTACTTGTATCTTCAGGAAATCATAGTGCTTCCTGAATATCAGGGAAATGGAATGCAGTTGTACGTGGAGTGTTAAAGGATGTTGGCGGTCAATTTTTATGATAAAGTCGATGATGAACTGCTGAAATTTGCAGTGATCATCGCCTAAAAAGATGGAAAGTGGGTATTTTGCAAGCACAAACAGCGAGATACCTATGAGGTTCTAGATGGACATAGAGAGCCTGAGGAAAGTATTTTGGAATTGAGTATAGAAGTACATAAAAGATGCGAAGGAAAGTAAGTTTTGTACTTATGTATGGGAAAAAGCAAAATAAAGTCCATGTAGACGAGTAGGGAATAAGCAAGATTGTACTTTTTATATGAAAAAAGCAAAATAGAGTCCAAATACAGGTAGATGTGAATCATCTATGTAGTTTTTTAATAAAATCTTTAATAAGATTGAGAATTCCATTTTTTTATGTTGAACCGAAAGATACTGGTGAGCAGGTAAAAGTGTTGGGTATACTGTTACGAATAAGATAATGTGAAGTAAATTATAATAGAGAAAAATAATTTGTTTTTAGAGATTTTTTAGAGATTTCGCTGTTATATTTATTTTTATCAGATACCTTATGATTATCAACTTCACGATTGGTTAAATTGATACATGAAAAAAAGAGAAACATGAGTTATAATAGGATAACTTGTGGTAAACGGGACAAAGGAGAAAAAATTATGAAAAAGAAAATTGTATTAGGAATGCTTATGGCATGCACATTGTGCTTTACAGGATGTGAGTCGGAAGAGGGGAATGATCCTATTGTATCACAGCCAGAGACTACAGTACAGGAAACAGAAGCTTCTGTAGCAGAGAGCACAGTAGCAGAATCAAAAGAAAGTGTTGTGGAAGAAACAAAAGAAACGAATAATGCTGGTGCAGGTGTAACCGTTGAAGAAGATGAAAATGGTTACAAAACATATTACACAGATGATGAAAGTTACTTAGAAGCTTATAAGCAGTTTATGATGGATAACCTGAATGATAACGTTTTTGAATTACCTGTGTATGAGGATGATTATTTATATAATGAACTGTATTATTCACCAGAATTTTGCTTAGATGATATTAATGGCGATGGTATTGAGGAGTTGATCATCCAGGGCGCTTTAGGTCTTAGATCAAAAATGTACACAACGGTTGTATTTGTTCAGGATGGTGCATTAAAGGTAATGGAATTTGATGGTTGTCTTGATTGGATGGGTTCAGGTATGATCGCATTTAATGATGGTGATTATGCTCTTACTGAGAATGGTGAAGAAATTTATTATCATGACTATATCGTATCCTTTGATGAGAATGCAGATCCATCCACTGTAATCGAATATAGCGAATGTGAAGTGGTTATTTATGTTGATGAGAATGATACAGAGGGCGTAAGTGAGACTTTATATGCAGAGTATTATGTGGATGGTTCAGAAGTAAATGGCCAGACTTATGCGTCAAAAGAAGCAGATCTTCTCCAAAAAATGGATGATGACTATGAATTGAAAACATTAAATGAAGAAAACATTGAAAAATATGTAGTTGAATAAATCATAGTGAAATAATAGGAACTATAAGAAGGCATCGAAAGTTGTTTATAGACACTTTCGATGTCTTTTTGTTTGAGAGGAAATTCCTTGCATATCCTCTTAAACGAGGAAAAATGCAAGCAAAAGTTGAATTTGTCAGATAATAATATTATAATATCAGTAATAGTGCGTGAATCTAAAACAATATCAGGATACTTGTATGAGGAACATGATATGGAAAAAATACAGTCATTGTTTACTACTTATTTGGAAAATTCAAAATGGATCTATCAGTTTGATGAAAGAAGAAAAAATGAGACGCCTTTAGATCAATGGGGTCAGGATCTGAATGGGGATGTTTTGCATTATCAAAAGCTTTTTAGGCAGAATACCAAAGTATTTCGTAAAATCATGGAATTGCTGGATATGGAGCTTGATGATGAATTGGCTGAAATACTTTTTCAGTGTGTGAAGTCAGTATATGTTGAAATTGATGATGGAAATCTGTGCCTACCGTTTTTTGAGAAACTGTTGAGCTATTATCTTGATAGACGAAATTACGATAGAGTATTTATTATATATAGCTATTTGGATTATATCCATAATGCTGTGCTTGTATATAATTTTCCTACTGTGGAAAGAAATTTTCATTATAGTGATACAGCTCTTATCTATGCAGACCATTATGGTGAGTTAAAAACATTTGAGGGTAGATATAGATGCTTTGTAAATTTTCACAATATGATCGTAACGACTACGGATAATAATTGTATTTCTATAGACCAGGGGTTCCAGTATTATGACCGGTTTTTACAATTATGGAATAGTGATCAGGTGACGCAAGAGGACAGGGATAGTGAGACCTTTCAAAAATTCTGGGATTTATTACATAGAAGAATCATAGGATTAGAAATCCATATGCCACAGGCATCTTTGGAAAACAGGGAACGTTTCTATGAATTAACAGATGCATATTATGAAAAAGAATTAGCTGAGGTTGAAGATGAATCCTTTGTAGATGTGCTTTTGTACAGTGCAAAGCTTAGAAGCCAGATTCTAAAGGGTGAAAAAACACTTTTAGAGAATTTTGATGAACTCGTTGATTTTTTTAGAAAAACATTTGAAAGAATCAACGATTCTTCGGAAACAAAGGAGCAGGAAATCTTTGATGTTTGCAGGGCTTGTATTGCAATCACAAAATGGAGTAAGCAGGATATTCCTAGGGAGAAAGTCAATCAGGTGGTCAATAATATTTTGACTATGATTGAAACAAAGTGGAAAAAAATGAAATATATCCATTCAAAGGTAATGGATGATCTGCTGTTTGATCTGATCAATGTTATTTTTGAGATGCCATTTGAAGGCAGCGAAAAAGAGCGATATGCTTTTGATTTTGGTATTCGAAGACAGGTTCATACTTTTAGCAACGCAGTTGTTGTGGGGAAAATAGCCACAGCTATATTTGAAGCGTGTTTTGAAAAGAATCCTGAACTGTTTGCATCTGTGGCAGATATGAAGGAAGAAGAACTTTATGAATTTGTTGAGAAGTCTGCTGCTTTCCATAATATTGGCAATATAGATTATTCGATTTTACGCAGGCAGTTTAATCGAGCATTAACAGAGGAAGAAAAAGAATTTATGAAACAGCATACAAAAATTGGAGCAAAGATGGTGGAAAATGTTCCAGAGATGAAAAAGTATCGGGATGTTATGCTGTATCACCATAAATATTATGATGGAAATGGTGGGTATCCAGAGGATGCAGATGCAAAGGATTCTCCATATAAGGCAGTAATTGATCTGATTGCTATTGCGGAATTTATAGATGAATATACCAATCCTATGCTTATGGAGACTTTCCAGTCCAGAGATTTTAAACAGTGTTTAAAGGAACTTAAAAAAGGCGCTGGAACCAGGTTTCATCCGAACATGGTAGAGATCCTTTTGGGCTCTGCGGAATTGATCAAGAAAATTGAGACCATTATAACCGAAGGCAGAATGCAATTATTATATAGTTTTTTTCATAGCTTTGATCTTTCGTCAGATGAAGAAGATAATGAGCTTTATTTAGAAGAAACTTTGAAAATGATCTCAGAAGCTGGTTCAGAGGAATCACTGGCAGAAATTGTTCCGCGAATCGATCGATTGTTTTTGATTGCCGAACATTCGCATTCTTCGCTTTTTATTGGAAAAGTATATTTTGCAGCAGCAAGATTTTATGAGAATAAACGACAGGATGTCAGGGTTACTAATTATGCGCTTCATGCGATTAGTTTATTGACAGAAAACAGAGCTTATTTGTATATCAGTAAATTGTACAATACCCTGGGCTTGCAGGCACTTTACAATGATGATCTGAGTGATAGTGTGAAATATTTTTTGCTTTGTGCAGATTATGCGCAAAAGGTGGAACAGCTTTATGGTGTGGGCGTTGCACATTGGAATATCTTCACCATTTTCTTTATAATGCACCATTATGAGAAATCATTAGCTTACTTGGAGAAGAGTGAGCCCGTTTTTGGTGAGTCAGTCATGAATCGCTGCTATATTCTTTGCTATAGGGGCTTTTGCTATTATAAGCTTTCCATGGTGGATGAATTGGAGGAACTTAAGGAACAGCTGACTGTGTTTATGGAGGATGAAAAAGAATATCCGGCTTTTGTAACAGATATATTTTTAGCATATTACTACTTTAGCAAGGGTCAAAATAAGCAGGCAGAATGCTATCTTAAAAGTTTTGAAAAAAGTGATTCATTTATAGGCGGCGAATTAAATGACTGGATGGAATTGAGGCTTTATTATGAGCTTCTTGCAAGCAGGGGTGATCATGAGAGATTGCTGAAATCTCTTGCGTATGAGATTGGCATTAGCGAAGAAAAAAAATTTCCGTTCCACATTTGTCAGGAACTTTTGCAAAAGGCTATTTCCAGTGCGAAAGTATTGAAACAGACGCAACTGGTTACGGAATATGAAGTGAAATTGGAACAGGTTCATGACAAAAAGGAGCAGAAAAAATTAGAGATGGTGCTGGAGGCGGAGCGCTCTTCTGGCGATAATATCGCATTCCAGGAAAAACAGGAGGAATTGTTAAACGACAATAAACGTTTAAAAGAAGGACTGAAAAATGCAGAGGATGTGAATGAGGCGAAGAATGTTTTTTTGACATCCATGTCTCATGAAATTCGTACACCGATCAATGCGGTGCTTGGCTTGGATGAGATGATTCTTCGAGAAACCAGCGAAGAACATGTGAAAAAATATGCGTTAGAGATTCAGAATGCTGGCAAAGCACTGTTGGGAATTGTAAATGATATCATTGATTTTACCAAGCTAGAGGCTGGTAAAATGGAGCTTGTTTCTGAGGAATATACCCTAAAGGATATGATCCGTGAGTTGGAAAATATGATCTCAGGAAGAGCAGAGCAAAAGCAACTCAGACTGGTTGTAAAGGCAAACACTGAGATGCCCGCTAAGCTTTACGGAGATGATCTTCGCATAAAGCAGGTGATTATGAATTTACTTAGCAATGCGGTGAAATTTACGGAAAAGGGAATTATCACCTTTGCTTGGGATTATGAAAAAAAGAATGAAGATACCATTTTATTAAAGGTTTTAGTGGAAGATACCGGTATAGGTATGAAGCCAGAGGATATAGAAAAGTTGTCAAAGCCTTTTGAACGATTTGATATGAAACGCAACAATACCATTGAAGGAAATGGTTTGGGAATCAACATTGTCACAAATCTTTTGAAACAGATGAATTCTAAGCTGGTTGTACATAGTACCTATGGATTGGGTTCTTCCTTCTCCTTTGTTTTAGAGCAGAAGGTTGTGGACTGGAGCCAAATGGGTGATGTCAGTGAAAAGAATGGTCTGCAGAATCAGAAGAGGAAGGGACCATTGTTTGTGGCTCCAGATGTAAAGATCCTTGCAGTGGATGATACTGCTGTTAACTTGGCAGTAGTCAAGGGGCTTCTGAAACGAAACCAGGTGAAGCTTACCTTAGTAAAAAGTGGTAAGGAGTGTTTGGAGGTTTGCAGCAAAGAGACCTTCCACGTGATCTTAATGGATCATAGAATGCCTGAGATGGATGGTGTGGAAGCACTTCACAGACTTCGTGACAAAGAGGGCTTAAACCAGAGTACACCAGTGATTGCGTTAACAGCCAACGCCATCAGTGGCGCTTATGAGTATTACAAAAACGAAGGCTTTGATGAACTGGTGATCAAACCAGTGAATGGGCAGGAGTTGGAGGAAAAAATTTTGGCGTTTTTACCGAAGGAGCTGGTGTCCCAGTAAAGAAATGAATTTTCTGCTAAGATCATCATGTCGTGGCGTATTTGCTGCAGTGTATTTGCTGCGGTGTGTTTGTTGTGTGGGTGAGACTGGGGGAATCGTTGTTCCCAAGTCATGAATGGAAGGAAAATGGCAAATGGACAAAAAAACATCATCGAAATCTTGGAAAAACTGATGGGTATTGGGGAAAAATGGTAAATCCTACCAAAAATGTTCTGCAAAAAACGTCAGGAGAATAGAAAAAATGCAGATTTTCATTGATTTGGTTCAAAATACTGGAAGGAAAAATGCAAAAATGGTTGAAACACATCATAGGATTCGATTAAAAATGGAAGAAAAATGACAAAAAGCCCAATTCCCATCAATAAATCCGTCTTGCTTTCCCTGAAATAGGCAAAATCCATAACCTGAAGTCTTTCGTACGGTATTTTCGGTGCCGAAAATACCTACCTGTGTACAGTAACGTAAAATATTCTATTGTCCTGTTTTTTGTGAAAGATGCTTGCAATATATGAAAAACCGTGTTAGAGTTGATGTTAGATTGAAAGTTCAGTTTAGGACTGTCAAAATTTATGAAAGTGAGGTAAAACGATATGAGCATTAAATTAATGAACGTTACACTATTAACTAAATATCAGATGATTACCTCGGTTATTTGTAAATAAACTCTTTATTTATATGTTTGATTTTATCCGTGGCAATCTGTGCTGCGGTTTTTTTATTTGATAGGATTGTGGGAGCGCAAGGAACCTCGCGGATAGGAAGATAATGCTACGCATACCGCTCTGGCGCGAAAGAGTGCAATACACTTTTTGCTCTATCAAAAAATAGGCAGTGAACATTGATATAGTCAGATAATATTCTTGTCAATGAGGCTGGTTTCTTTGTATTTCGCAGCATAATTTCCATTAAGTTGAAACCGACAAATAATTCCGGGGCACTAGGTTTAAAAAGAATAAAATCAATAATTTATCAAAACTATTGATTATACAACGAAAGATGAGGAACATGACAATGAAAAAATACGCAGTTTTATTATACCCTGACTTTTCTTTACAGGAGATTACATGCCTTACATCAGTGTTAACTGTGTGGTTTGGAGAAAGCATTGACTGAGCAGACTGCAAAAAGAAGGATTAAACAGGTGATCATCATGATGGATTCCTATTCCTTGCTTATGAAAGATGATCAGGGTTGTGTGATTGGTTTTGTTATGGGATTTTTCAAACAATACGATGACATTGTTAGCTATATGCTGGAAGAAATTGTGATCGCAGCAAAGCATCAAAATAAAGGGCTTGGAAGCATTTTGTTGAATGAAGTGGAACGTAAAGTAAAGGAAAAAGGTGCGTCCTGCGTGGAATTACAGGCAGTAAAAGACGAGATGCATGAAAGATATTATGGAAAAGCAGGATATAAAGATGCAGCAAACTTTGTCCTGAAGGTAAAGTGGTTTGAATAGTGTTATGAGAGACAGAAAGAGGTATAAATTATGATCGAATATAGAGAAGAAAAATTGTCAGCTGAACGTTATATTGATTTTTTGAAACGAACAAATTTAGGCTCCCAGTATCCAAAGGAGCGCTTTTTAGAAAGAATTAAGAAGCTGGTAAATAATGTGTCCATCAGCTTGATCGCATATGATGGAGAGAAAATCGTTGGAGTCTTATTTGGACTTACTGATTTTGCTTACTGGCTTTATGTAACAGATTTGGGTGTAGACAGAGATTATGAAGGTAGAGGCATCGGCAGGGAGCTTATGAAGCGTGCCCATGAGCTTGCAGGTGGTGAAAAGGATATTGCAGTGTATTTGATCGCCAATGAGAATGCAATTCCTTTTTACGAAAAATTGGGAATGAAGCTGTCTGATGATGTGATGCAATACAACAAGATCGAGTGGACAGAATTTACAGTTGAGTAGAGAAATAAAGGCATAAAAAGGAAATTTCAATTATGGTAATCAGAGAGTATACAAATTATAATGTAGAAGAGATTCAGTATCGTACATTAACAGCAGAAGAGGTCAATTTAGATCTTTTTGCAAATTTTGATCGAAAGCAAGAGACAGGAGGCTATGCAGTTGGAGCATTTTGTTCTGGACAACTGAAGGGCTTTATGTCTATGGAGCCGGCTTTATTTGGGTCTAAGAATCAGTATATGGATATGTCAAATATTTATGTTTCCTGTGATATGCGTCATCGAGGTATCGGAAAAAACTTATTCCAGTATGCAAAAGCGAGGGCAAAGGAACATGGAGCAAGATAAAATGAATTTATTAAATAAAATACGAATGCCCCAAAAATCTAATTCTATAAGCGTACAGCTTATTGTTACGACAAGTATTTTGTTGTTCGGTATTTGTATGGGAGTGTTTTCTAAATATTTAGACTATCGGCAGGGGCAACTGCCGACGTTGTTACAGGTGATTGATAATGCCTTGGACATTCACAATTTCTTAGGTGGATTTGCACCATGGATTGTTATTGCGGTCTGTATTTCGGTATATAGTCATACTCCCATTAGAGCAGCCATCAATGTCTTTTTCTTTTTTTTAGGATTTGTATCAAGTTATTATATTTATTGTAATTTTGTAGCAGGCTTTTTTTCAAGAAGCTTTGCTCTTATCTGGTTCGCATTTACAATACTATCGCCTTTTTTGGCTTTTTTAACCTGGTATGCCAAAGGAACCGGATGGATTGCCCTTTTCCTTTCATCAGGTATTATAAGTGTTTTGCTGAACACAGCGACCTCTTGCGGGATATTTTATGTTGATGTTCGTTCATGGCTTAACATGATAATGCTGTTGGCTGGAGTGATCGTTTTACACAAAAACGTAAAAGAAACAGTTGGTATGATCGGAATCGCTATTGTGTTAGCAATAGCGATTGAAATCATTGTTCCGTTCATACTTTTGTAAACGAGTTTACCATAGATCATGTTGTTCGATTTTTATTTTTATAAATGGTTCATTTGTATCATTTCCTACGGAAGAACAAATTGAAAAAGCGAGAATAGGGGCATCCGTAGTTGGTTTATTAAGTCTTTTAGTCGATATTTTGTTAATTAACCTGAATTAGAGAGAAATAGAGTAGGCGTTAGATCAAAAATCAAGAAAAGAAACGAGGAGAGGATAGAAGTGATTAAATTGTATATCCCGCAATATGAGGACTTGTGGTTTAGAGAAATGTTTTTGGCTGATGAAGAGACAATGTCCTACAATCATGCTTGGGGTGGAACCATCGATTGGCCAGAAAAATATTGGAAGAATTGGTACCAAGAATGGATTGTTGATACAGAAAATATAAGATTTTATCGATATTTGGTGAATGAAAACAATGACTTTGTCGGAGAAATTGCCTATCACCTGGATAAAGCTGAAGACAAATATATAGCGGATGTGATCGTTTATTCTAAATATCGTGGCAAAGGATATGGACGAGAGGGGCTGCAGTTATTGTGCGAGGCAGCGAAAAGTAACGGGTTAGTTACACTTTATGACGACATTGCCATAGATAATACCGCAATAAAGCTTTTTGTGGAATGTGATTTTTTTGAGGAATACAGGACGGAAGAAATAATCATGTTAAAGAAGGAATTATAGGGAAAAAATGAAAAAAAGAAATCAGAATGTACTCTTATTAATGGCAGTAATGTGTGTGTTACATATTTTTTTATATAAAGGAAAAGTGAATTTAGATAGCTCTATTATAAAGAGAGTTTGTTTAGCAGTACTGGGATTGGCAATCACTTTACCTTTACATGAATTGATTCATTTCTTTTTGATGAAGCTTTGGGGAATGAAGAATGTAAAGATAGAATTTGCAATAGATCCACTTGGCTTTCCGTCACTTCGAACAGTAGGAAGTGGTGAATTACCTGAATGGAAAAGAAGGATTGTTACGCTAGCGCCTTTCTTTGTGTTATCCGTTATTCCGGATATTTGGTTTTTGGTGACTGGTAAAGCATATTTTATGGTATTTATCATTGCGATGAGTAACGCAGTGGGCAGCAGTTTGGATATTTTTTTCGCAACAAAAAAGGGCTGATTATCATTTTGAGGTTCTAAAAATGCTATTTCTAGAGGAAGTCAAAAATTATAGTAAAGAACATGGACTTGCAGGTGTGGTCCTTTATACCAACGAATATGCACCTGCTGCCAAGTTCTATGAGAAGAATGGATTCCAGTTATCCCAGGAAACAATTTGTATGTTTTTTGAGTAAGTGTTAGCTGGGATTTCGCAGGGTGAAATGGGTTACTGTTTGGAGACGAAACAGCAACTGCAATGGAGAGAGTCAATGGTAAGAGAAGCGAAAGAAAAAGATTTAGAGGCGATATTAAAACTGTACTTAGATCTTCATGAGGATTTTGTACCAGAGGATAGTGAAAAAAGAAGAAATATATGGGCGCAGATTTTGGAAGATCGAAATTATCATTTGATCGTGAATGAGGTGGAGGAATGTATTGTATCCTCCTGTACATGTATCATAGTTCCGAATCTGACAAGGAATCTTTCGCCATATGCGTTGGTAGAAAATGTGGTGACCAAAAAGGAACACGAGGGAAAAGGCTATGCCAGAGAGTGCCTTTTTTACGCTGAAAGAATCGCAAAAGAGCATGACTGTTACAAGATTATGCTTACAACAGGATCTAAAAATGAGAGGACCCATGCAATTTATAAAAGCTGCGGGTACGTATCAGAAGGGAAAACGGCTTATGTGAATAAGCTTAGAGAGGTGAGCTTTAAATATTAAATAAGCTCACAGGTTTGGTCATTGTGACCACTATTTTTGTGATAAATTTTGATGGAAGGAATTGTATATGAATCGTAAATTAGAGAAGCTGATGCAGTCCGGGTTACCGGTTGTGCTTGATTATGATGGGGTGTTGTTTGAAGCCAGATGGTATGAGGATACCATTAATATGAGAGATGAAACTTATGAATCCTTGATCGCTGCATTTGAAAGGGGAGAAAATCTCAAAACAGAACCAATATGTTGTATGCAACCTGTAGTGGAGGCTGTAAAGGGACCTCTTTATGTTTTGTCTCATATGCATCATGAGATTGAATTTGCCTTTAAGAAAAAGCAGATTGCAGAATTTTTTCCAAAGATACCTGTGGATCATATTATTTGGTCAAAGTCCGGGGAAGAAAAAATAAAACATTTAAAAGAGATCTTAGAAAAAGAAAATGGATTTGTGTATATCGATGACAACCATCCAAATCTGATGCTGTTTGAATCCACATTCTGGGATGAAAAGAATTGTCATTTCTTTCATTGCTCATCCTTGTATGTGTAAGTATATTTATAAAGTACCTATGGAGATTAATATATAAGGAGATACGAAAAAAATTCAATTCCCAAAATGTTTTATTCAAAACGGTTGGAGAAGATGGATGAAAGGATTCTGTGCATTGGGGCTAAGATACAGAAAATGATAGCATTATGTAACAAGAAAGAGAGAAAAAAGATGTTAGAAATAAGATATGTAAAAAATGAAGATAAAGAGTTTTGGTATGGATTAGATAAGCATTTACCGGAAGCTGAATTTGAAAAGAAAGTTTGTGACAAATAGGGATATGTTCTGGTAAATGAAGGAGAAGTGGTTGGATTGTTAAGATACAATTTGTTTTGGGATAATACGCCATTTTGTACAATGCTTTTCATAGATTGGTCAATGCAAAAACAATATAACAGAATACTTGGAAAAAGGGGGCATATTCCCATGCTTTAAAGAACTATCAAGGTGTAGGGCTTGGATTTGTAGATGGTGATATTGAGATCTTGCACACACATGGCTATGAATAGACCACACCAGATTTCATGAGTGAGATGGAGTTTAGGGTGATAAGAAAGTTAGAAGATGCGTTTGATCACATGGGAATATTGCGAGTGAATGTGCGAAGCGATTATGAAAAAGATGTTTTTACCAGATCAGAGTTTTTTGCAGGAAATAACGGGTTTCCATCTGATAGGTACTGGATTAAGGATGTGGATTAGATGGGTACTGTTGGCTTTGATATTGTTGAAATGCCGTGGACACGTGCTTTTTTTGATACAGATAAAGCTTTTTTACTTAGAACGATAGAACATGCGAAAACATATGATAACTGGGATATCCTAAACTATGAGCCTTCGAAAGCGCATTTATTATATGCCTTAGAGGGATTGGAAAAATTGGTAAAGCGATTGAGCGTTGATAAAGTGGATGAGCAGAACTATTTAGAATGGGCAGAGGATTTTGGGTGCATTTCCATATGTGATATACACGGGATTATTCAGCATAAGGAATTTGGCTGCAAGTTGTGTAATGAGGCAGCAGGTCTTTACCATGAGATAGATTATGATGGCAAGCTAATACGTGAATGCCCTGGTAGAGAGGGAGGCTCTATATGAGAGATTATTATTTTGCTGAATGGGATGAGGCAACCTTTATACTTCCAAAAGAGTATAAACTTAACGAAGATAGTGAGTTGGCGGATGCATTGAATGCTTTTTTTTCAGCAGGTGGTTATGAGTTCTTTCAGGTTGTAGAGCCTAAATACTATTCTGATAAATGGCTTGATTTTATAGGGAATCTATATAGTGAAATAGTGGATGGTGTTTATTGTGCGAAAGGGAAAGGATTCCCAATTCCTTTGTCAGATGATCAAAAACAGGAACTTTCATCAAGAGGTGTTCCAATGGTTTTTTTGACAGATCTTTAAAACAAAGGGAAGCTGATTGTAAGCTGGATTTGCAGATTTTTTTGATAAATATGAAATAACTGTGACGGATGCAGGAAAATCTACATCAAATGCTTTTTCCTATAAAAATCTTTCCGTGGAACAAGCCCAGTTTTTGCTTGATCATGGTCTAAATCCAAATATGGATTGTGGCTTTGGTTATCCTGCAGTTGCCCATCAAGCTTCGAATAAAGATGTTCTTAAGCTCCTTGTTGCTCATGGAGCAGATGTGAATCTGGCTGTGACGACATTTCGTGGGAACGCTTTGGCAAGAGCATGTACTATGTACAATTACATTTGCAGGAAAAGAAATGGTGAATGATATAAAAAAGATTATTGGCGAAGAAAATACGAGTAATCGGTTTTATAGTAACAGATAAAATATGGAAGATGAACTGTTAGGTAAATAGGATGGTACTTAAGTATAAGAGGAAGGTGTTCGTATGAGTTTATGAAAGATCACAGATCTGGGGAATCCGTTGATTCGTTTTTAGTTTAGATTTAAGGTATAAAGCGTAGGAAAAGTTATATGAATATTGTACATATTGATGTTTTTAAAAATATATTAGAAGAGTTGCGTAAGTTACCGGAACAATGTGATTTTATCACAGCATATGGTTGTGGTAATGAACATCCGGAGTATGAAGATATCGATCCTTTTGGAGAGTTTGCTGATGCGATATGGAATGAGGATCTAAAGGATCTGAAAGACAATCTTGTAAATTCTTTTATACAATTATATTCCATGGATTTTCAAAACAGCTATGAGGGTTTAGGTAAAAAAATTCCAGCAAAGATCCGTGACAATGGTTTAAGATACATTGATATTGGCTTCAAAAATATTATAAATGAATTTATGGAAAAATATGCAGATAGCTAGTCTGAAAAATGAATTAAAAGAATACTAAAACGATAGCCTTTTCATCCATTTAAAAGAATTTATCGTTTTAATGTTAAGAAGCCCCAGTGCGTGATCAAAAATAGATGTCGATTTTGGGGTTCCATCCGTAGACTGTATTATTTATAAGGATCATGAAATGATATATCGTCATATGAATGGAAAAGTGGATGCAGCAAAGAAACAGGATATTCAGGGAAACGAAGCGTATCTGATGTTTTCTATGACAAAGGTACAGACCATGATTGCTATTATGCAGTTGGTGGAACAGGGGAAAGTAAGCCTAGAGGATGAAGTTTCCAAGTATTTACCAGCATACAGTGATCTTTGCATTATGGAGAATGGAAAAATAGTTTCTTGCAAAAGTCCGATTTTATTGAAACATTTGGTTTCCATGCAATCAGGACTTGATTATGATCTAAATCAGGTGGGCATTTTACGAGTTTTAAAGGAAAAGGGACAGGCAGCTTCCACAAGGGAGATCGTGGACAGTTTTGTAAAAAAACCACTATCATTTGTATCGGGAACAAGATTTCAATATAGCCTGAGTCATGATGTAGTGGCAGCTATCATAGAAGTGGTTTCAGGGATGTCATTTGGCGAATATTTGAAGGAACATATCTGGAAACCACTAGGAATGGAACATACTTTTTTTGCAAAACACAAAAATGATCATATCAATAATCTGGCAGCCCAGTATATCTGCGATGATAATGGGAAAAACAAATTAATGGATTCTTCCTGCGTTTATCAGTTGTCGGAAAATTATGAAAGCGGTGGTGCAGGTTTGGTAAGCTGCACGGAGGATTATGCTGTTTTTGCAGATGCCATTGCTTGTGGTGGCGTTGGAAAAAATGGAAAGCAGATCATAAAGCCTGATACCATTGAGCTCATGAAACAAAATCTTTTAGGAGAAGCTTCCATGAAGGATATTGCACAGAACATGGGTCGCCCTGGCTATGGGTATGGCTGTGGGGTTCAGGTGTTAGTAGATCAAAACAAGGCTCATGCAACCGCGCCTGCAGGCGTTTTTGGATTGGGTGGATAATCTATGGATCAAGTTAAGAAATTAAGGGAAAATACGAGAATATTAGAAATGCATCTAAGTCATCTGAATACAACAGATTGCTGTTGTTGTGGTGTAAACGATTGAGAATAGTATGAATGAAAAATTCAAAGACATTTTACAACTCATTCCTCAGAAAAAAAGAAATCAAGTGATAGAGGCTTTAGAAATATACAATGTTGCATGCGACAAAATGCATGAGACATATGAGAGGAAAGAAAAATGATTCGAGAGATGCAAAAAAGAGGATTGGAATGAAGCTTGTAAAACAAGTGATTCATGATGCCCCAAATGAAATCGTATCTTGACAAGAAATTTACGGTTTGTTATGATAACACTGCAAAGAGCACGAACTTTGCTTGTAACTTTAGAAACGAGATTCGAAAGGAGGAACATTATGTCACGAATTAATTTTGGAAATAAACAATTTCATAAGATGTATGTGGGTGCGTGTGTTGCTCCGATGTTAGATAGAGTTTGACTAGGATGTCTTGTTAAGTTTAGACAGGAGTTTTTAAGTCGGATATTTTGTTTTGTATCATAAATAGAATGATGAAACATTGCACATGGCACCCATATATATGGGTGCCATTTTAAATATTTAAGCAATGTAAGGAAAGAGGAAATTTATTTATGATACATATATTTGGTGATTATACAGATGCCTACGTGTATACCTGCGAAAATGAGGCATACGCATTGGATGAATATGCAAGAAAACAGATTCAGATGCTTTGCAATCATAAAAGCGCAAAAGGCAGTACCATCAGAGTTATGCCGGATGTTCATCCAGGAAAAATCGGGACGATCGGATTGACAATGACGGTGGGAGAAACGCTTCTTCCTAATCTGGTGGGAGTGGATATTGGATGTGGTCTGACCATTGCAAAGATCAAGGCAAACCATGTGGAATTTCAAAAATTGGACAAAGTGATCAAAGAAAAAATTCCGGTTGGTGGAGCTATTCGAAAAACCGAACACAAATTTGCGAATAAAACAAACATTGAAAATATGCGTTGTGCAGAACATATCGATGGAGCCAAGGCAAGAAAAAGCATTGGTACCCTGGGGGGAGGCAATCATTTTATTGAACTTGATCAGGGGGAAGATGGTAGTATCTATCTGGTGATCCATTCAGGAAGCAGACATTTGGGGATGGAAGTCACCGATCATTATCTTCGCGCTGGTCAGCTTACGCAACAGATGAAAAAGGAAGGCGGTCATGCGCCATACGATATGACCTGCTTATCAGGACAGCTGTTACAGGATTATCTGCATGATCTGGAAATCATGCAGGAGTTTGCTGCCCTGAATCGTGAAGCTATGATCCAGGAAATAGCCAGTGGGATGAAGTGGAAGATCATAGAACAGTACACTTGTATCCACAATTACGTAGATTTTTCAGAAAAGGTACCGATTCTTCGAAAGGGTGCTATTTCAGCAAAGGAAGGGGAAAAGGTTTTGATCCCTATGAACATGAAGGATGGGATTATATTAGGAACCGGACTTGGAAATCCAGACTGGAATCAGTCAGCACCCCATGGATCTGGCAGGGTGTATCGTAGATCAGAGGTAAAACAACATCATACGGTTTCAGAGTTTAAAAAGGAAATGGAAGGAATTCATTCCATCTGTGTGAATCAGGATACCTTGGATGAGTCGCCCTTTGCCTATCGAAGAATTGAGGATATGTTACCGGTTATTAGTGAAACTGTTAAGGTAACGGAAATCATCCGTCCTATCTATAATTATAAGGCAGGCGGAAACTGATATCATTGGTTATGGAAACGCACGTTTTTGATGAACATCTCATAAAATGTGCCCATTGTCATGTAAAGAATATGTGTAAGGATAAGGGAAAAGTATAGAAGGGTGTTAAATCTATGTTTATTGAAGATCTTAGAAACGCTGCCAGTAATGAAACTGAGATAAACGATGCGTTTTATGAAAACGAAATAGTAAATATGAATGTGGAAAAGGTTATTTTAGAAAATTCGACCTTATTAAAGTGCCAGTTTTTAGAAAGTGATCTGGAAGGCAGCGAGTTTATTGATGTTACCTTTGAATCCTGCAATTTCAGCAATTCCAAATTCAAAAAAACGTACTTTAAGAATTGTCATTTTGTGAACTGTAAAATGGATGGAATCAATTTAGGCACTGCATCCTTTAAAAACTGCAAGTTTGAAGAATGTAGTTTAGCGTATGCTAATCTTGTTTCAACCTTGTGGGAATACACTGAACTTCGTGATTGCGATTGCAAACAAAGCTTTTTTTCAGAAGCTACGTTAAAAAAACCGGTATTTAAAAATGTTAATTTTACCAGTGTGGATTTTTTCAAAACGAAGCTGAAGGGAATAGATCTGTCTGAATGTATCATAACCAATATCATGGTATCTGATACTTTTTCGGAACTTGCAGGAGCGAAGGTTACCATGTATCAGGCAGCGGAATTGGCCACTTTGCTGAAGGTTTTGATCGTATAAAAGATAAACACTTGAACCGGATTTTGCGGAGGAAAAATAACACGATTTGGATTTCGCGAAGCGAAATGGAGATAGGTATGATAGAGAAAAAGGTAATAGGAAATCAGTTACATATTGACAGATGGTTCTATTCTGGACCCCAATTAAATGCTGACAGTGAAGGTAATGTTAGTATTATAAAAAAAATGAGTGTCGGTCCTTGTGAATACTTTGAATGGGGAATTACCTTAGATGGTTTATATTATGAGAAATATGAATGGTGCGAAGATGATTGGTTTAAAGATTCTAGCTATGTTAAAATCATTGAAAAAAATGAACTTGAAAAAGAGATTGATGAAATGAGAAGACTGATCAAAGGAACAAGCTTAGAATATTGGAATCGTATTTATGATGAATTGTAACTGTTTTAACATAAATTGTATGGCTCAAAACAGTTACCAAAAATATTATATTAGGGAGGGTGGTTGTTTATGTTAAAGGAAGTATTTGATACAAGCAAGTTAGAATGGATCAGGGAGCCGAAGAGTTACACAATTTTAAAAGACAGGATTGAAATTATCACGAACCCACATACCGATCTATGGCAGAGAACTTATTATCATTTTAGGAATGACAATGCACCGGTACTTCAGATGAAAATCAGTGAGAAGTTTTTTTCATTTGTAGTAAAAACGGAGTTTGAAAGTAAGCACCGTTTTGATCAGTGTGGTATTGTTATGTATCTTGATAGTGATAATTGGCTCAAAGCCTCTATTGAATATGAGAATGATGAGTTTCAGCATCTTGGTAGTGTTGTAACAAACCACGGATATTCAGACTGGGCTACCACAGCCATTGATGCATCTAAAAAGTCTATGTGGTACAGATTCAGCAGACGCGAGGATGATTTTTGCCTCGAATGTTCAGAGGATGGAGTTTTCTTTTCCCAAATGAGAGTATGCCATATGTGGGATGCTACAGACAAGATCCAGTTTGGCATTTACGCGTGCAGTCCGGAGGATTCCAGCTTCAAAGCGACTTTTACAGAAATGGAGATCACGGAATGTAAGTGGCTGGCTCACGATGGACAAAAGCCTGATGAGGAATCATAAAGGTGGGGAAACAAGTAATGTAACTACTAAAAGTAGCCATAAATACTTTGCTGTTTATGGCATAAGATCATGAGAGGGGGAGTAAATCCCATTGCCGCAGGCGATTTTTAAATGGATTTGCGTTTCGATATTATGAAGGTACTGGATAATTACGAAGTATGGATAAAGCAGTGTGGTCTAGGAGAAGTGATAGAACCGCCGACCCCTGTTTCTGGTGGGTTTTTACATCGTATGTATAAGATGGTCACTGATCAAGGCTGTTTTGCACTGAAGCATTTAAACAGTGAGATCATGCGTAGACCTGATGCCAAAGATAATTTTGCCAGAGCCGAAAAAATAGAAAGAATTTTGGAGGAAAATAAGATTCCCATTGTACCAGCAATGGTGATTGATCAAAAGAAGTTGCAACAGGTTGGAGATGATTTTTTCTATATTTTCAAATGGCAGGAAGGTGCTATTACGGACTGGAATCATATTTTAGAGAAACAGTGCTTTTTGGCTGGCAATATTTTGGGAAAAATGCATTGTATTCAGCCACAAAAGATTGCACATAGGGAACCGGAAATTTGTGAGATCGATTGGAAGCAGTACATAGAAGAAGCAAAAGAAAGTGAGATCGCAGGAGTTTTACAAGAGGCAGAAGACCTTTTATATTATGCGCAGAATGAGGTAAATAAGGCGCGAAAAAACCTTCCGGATCTGTTGTGTATTTCGGATGAAGATATGGACCCTAAAAATGTTATGTGGTGCGATGGAAAGCCTAAGGTGATCGACTTGGAATGCTTAGATTATGGGAACCCGGTATCCCATGTACTGCAATTATCTTTGCAGTGGTCTGGAATTACAACCTGTGAAATAAAAGTGGAGAATATCAAAGCTTTTTTTGAGGGATATTTGCAGGCATATGATAATGGATTCAGGGGATATGCAGAGGTTTTTGGATTGGCTTATACCTGGATTGAATGGCTGGAATACAATGTGAAAAGAGCACTTGGAAACTGTATGGATGAGGACGAGAGAAATATGGGAATTTCACAGGTAAAGGCCACGATTGAGAGGATTCGGTACATAAATGAAAATGAAAGTCTTATTAGGTCTGTGCTTGAAAGGGTGGAATAAAAATATAAAACTGAAGAATGCAGGAGGCGTTCGTGAAAATGAATAAGTTCTTGAAGATTATAGAAAGTTACACAACTGAATGATAGCTGAGGGGAAGCAATATGAAAAATCTAGTTGTATACGTACATGGGCAAGGAGGAAATGCTAAAGAAGCAAAACACTATTGTCCATTGTTTCAAAATAGTGAGGTGATCGGTTTTGATTATCAATCAGAAGTACCGTGGGATGCAAAAGAGGAGTTTTCACAATTTTTTGATAAAATATGTTGTGACTATCAGTCAGTGACGATTGTTGCAAACAGCATAGGGGCATTTTTTGTTATGAATGCTTTGGCAGACAGGAAGATTGATCGAGTATTTTTTATCTCACCGATTGTAAATATGTCAAAGTTGATCGAAGATATGATGGAATGGGCTGGCGTTTTGGAGGATGAGTTACGAAATAAAGGAATCATAGAAACCTCTTTTGGACAGACATTATCCTGGGAATATTTAACTTATGTTAGGAATAATCCTATTGAGTGGAGAATTCCAACGCATATTCTGTATGGTGATAAAGACCATCTTACTCCTTTGGAAGTGATTTCGGCATTTGCAGAGCAAAATGGTGCATCGCTTGAAATAATGAGCGGTGGAGAACATTGGTTTCATACAGAGGAGCAGATGAAGTATTTAGATGATTGGATCAAATCCTATGCAAATGATTGAGAAATATAGGATTGCGTATTTTTGCTTCGTAATTATGAAGATACTGAATAATTACGAATATTTTCAAAAACAGTGGAGTAGATAAAAATGGAAATCAGAGAAATTACTGCTGAAGCAGACGAGAAATTAGCAGAAATAATCAGATATAATTTTAGAAAGCATAAGCTAGACATTCCTGGAACTGTATATTTTGATCCGGAGCTAGATTGCCTGAGTGAATTCTACTTAGGAAAACCTGATAAGAGAAAGTATTTTGTTTTGTGGGACGAGAATCAGGTTTGTGGTGGAATTGGATTTGCCGAGTATGACAGATTTGAGGAATGCGTTGAAATACAAAAGCTTTATCTTGCTGAGGACAAAAAGGGATGCGGACTTGGGAAAAGGTTAATGCAGCATGCGGAGGCGGAAGCAAGAAAGCTGGGATATAAAAGGGCTTATATTGAAACCCATACAAATCTGGAAGTAGCTTTGCAGATGTACTATCGGTATGGATATGAACAGATAGAAAGACCTGATACAGTGGCACATGGAGCAATGAATCGTTTTTTGATGAAAACATTATGATTTTTTGTAGGGAGGGTATTTTATGGGACAAATGATGATGAGCAAAACATTAAAAGAATTATTGGAAGATTCAATGATAAAAGAAATAGCACCTAACGCGATCAGTAAGTGGGATTTATCCAAAGAAGAGTTTTATGACTGGACATTGCAGGAAATCGCGGACAAAATGGGTTGGAAAAGTTTGAAAAACGGGTTTGAGAGTCTTTTTCAAAATGCAGAATCGGGTAATTATTATTTTGCTTTATATTCCGAAGAAGAGTGCAAAAAATGTTCGGAAAAGGACAAAACAAACATCGTATTTTTCCCTGCTAAAGATCCTTTGGCAAATGAAAAACCGTTTATTCTTTTGATACCGGGGGGTGGCTTCGTCAATGTTTGGAATTTGACAGAAGGCTGGCCGGTAGCTAAAGATTTTAACGATTTAGGATATCATGTGTTTATCCTTACATATCAGGTAGGGGTAGATGGTACAGCGGTTAAGGCGATGGATGATATAAATCAGGCTTTAAATATCATTGTTTCGCATCAAAAAGAGTTTCATGTGAATGGGGAAGAATATATTACCTGTGGTTTTTCAGCAGGCGGTTACATCACATGCCTTTGGAATACTGAAAAAGGCTATAGAGCATTTGGAAAGAGCAAACCACAGGGTTGTTTCCCTATCTATCCAGTGACATCCTATAAACTGATGGATGAGGAGGAATGGGATGAAGGTGAGGACAAAGACGAATTTGCGCGTTTTGGACTAGGTGTTACTATGCAGGAAGCGTGTAATAGCTGTTTTGAAATTCCTGACCATGTTGACGGCTTTCCAAAAACTGCGCTTTTTCTTGCCGCAGAGGATGATGTAGTGAATCCAAAACATTCGAAGCTTTTGGCGAAATCCCTTGAGAATGCAGGAATTCCATGCAGACTTGAAATAGGACCTACAGGCGGTCATGGATTTGGAAACGGCATGGGAATGTGCATGGAGGGCTGGCCAAAAAGAGCAATCGAATGGTTTGAACGTGGGACTAGGTAGTTAATGAGTAAAGTAAAAGTAACAGTATTAAGCAGTAAATGTCGAGGCGGATATTGTAAAGTCGGGGATGAATTTATAGTTGAAGTTCATGCAGAGGTAATAGATTAAATCTGGCTATGATATTTTTTTACTTGATACTCTTCAAAAACAGGAAATATCAGGCTGTAAGAAAGTAATTTAAGGGATGGTAGCAGATATTTTTAGTTTGGATGAAGACGAAGTATCTGTTTAATTTGACATGGATCAAAGGAAATACAGATCATTTTGGGAAATAGAAGAAATGATAAGTAGGGAGCAGTCCTAAAATTGGAAAATAATGTTTTATGAGGATAAAATAGGTCACTTAGGATTTTACAAGTGAAATATACATTTAATAACAGGAGATAAAATGGACAAGCATGATATCAAGCTAAATATTCATTTTTCCATTCCAGATGAACTCTGGGATAAAGTGATGTAGGTTTTTTGGGTTCTATGCCATATTGGAATCCAGAAGCCAGAAAAAGTGATGCGTTTTTGTTATGGTATGATGAGGATGAATGCGTTGAGTTATATTATTCAGTTGAACCAAGCGATGTAAAAATTGTAGGACTGATGGAAAATGAGTCATGGAAAAAAGGGGATATGTATATGAATGAACAGGTTAAAGAATATCTTCACGGATACACAGAGGATATCAAAAAGATGTTTTGCGATATTCGTCATTTGATCATGCAAATGCAGCCTATGCCACAGGAAAAACTATGGGCGAAGCTGCCTAGTTTCTACGTTGGTGAGTCTTTTGTGCGATTGATCCCATTTAAGGATCATATCAATATTGAAGCCAAGGCTATTGTGCAGTATCAGGATGCTTTAGCGGATTATAAGATTACGCCAAAAGGAATGCTGCAGATCTATTTGAAGGATCCGATACCTTTTGATGTATTGGGCGGTGTATTTAGGGATACTCTTTTTTCGTAAAGAGTAAATTGAGAAAGAGTATGTGATATGATTGTTGATTTGGTCTGTGATACAAAAGGCAAGGATTTTTAAGGTTAAGACGTGGGAGATTTTAAGGGCAGCAGTCCTAGAAAATGAAATGGAAACGAATGAATATGAAACTGATTAGATTCAGAAGTAGTTGGATATAATCAGTTTTTTTGATATGATAAAGAAGTACGGTATCTTTTCAGAAGCAGCCATAAACACTTGCTGTTTATGGCGTAAGAACATGATTCAAAGAGCAAATCCCATCGCCAAAGGCGATATGTAATGGATTTGCGTTTCGTTATATGAGGGTACGGAATATTTATGAAAAATTTTGATTGGTGTAAGTATACATATAAGCATAGAATTGCATTTTCCTATGTTGCAAGGAGATTGATCAAGGATGAGGAACTTCTTTTTAAAATTTTGGAAAGAGGAAAGGTTCATGATCTGGATAAGCAATTATTGTATCTGTTTGTTTCGTGGAAGGATGCTGTAGAATATCATATTACACATAGAAGTCATCACTTAGAATCTTCTGGGCAAAAGACCTATGAAGATTTGGTTGAGATGGTCATTGATTTTGAATGTGCACCATATACAAAACCAGATAAACCATTGAATTGTTATGATTTTGTGCACAAATTGATAGAATGGAATGCAGTTGATGACAAAACAGCAAATAGACTCTTTTCTATTATGAAGGAGCTTGGGATTGATCGTTCCTATGATGTGACGAAAAAAGATCATTGTGTTGCTTTTTTAAATTCATTGCCTGAGGTGACAGAGGAAATGATATTGTTGGAAGTCATGGAGTATGTTAGAACGAATCCAAAAGAGGAATTAGAGTTTATTCATAAGGTACTTGAGGATCAAATGTAACCATGAATGTTTACTACGAATGTTGGTAGCGTTCTTGAGATAAACACTAGGAGAAGATAAATGAAAAATATCATCAAAAAAACATTTAAAATACTGGGAATTACAATTGTAACCTTAATTATGGTCATTCTGTTATCCCATGCCATTGGAAGAATCATAAATAACAAAACACCAAAGGGTGGAATCAATGAATCCATGTATGTTGATATAAACGGAACAAAACAGTGGATCAATATTTATGGTGAAGATAAAAACAATCCGGTTTTACTTTACCTTCATGGAGGACCAGGCTCCGCTACTAGTGCGATTGACTATGCCTTTACGCGTAAATGGGCAGATGTTTATACGGTTGTAACCTGGGATCAGAGAAATTGTGGGAAAAGCTATGATAAAGAATATAATGGAACAAAACTAACCTATGAACTTTTTATGGAAGATGGCAAAGAAATGACAGAGTACATCCTAAACTATATGGGAAAGGAAAAGCTTACTTTATTAGGTCATTCCTGGGGAAGTATTTACGGTGCAAATCTTGTTTTGGTTTATCCGGAATATTATGATTGTTTTATTGGAACGGGCCAGCTTATTGATCCTAAAGAGAATGAGATCGCTTTTAAAAATAAAGCAACTGAATGGGCGTCTGGTGATGAAGAAGCAATGGCACTTATAGAACAATTAACACCTGAAAAAATGGATGAATCTCATTTGAATGCGCGAAATGCTTTGATGGATAAATATGGGTATAGTATGATGCGAGATGGCTCTGATTACAATTTGTATACCACGATTTTGTTTAATCCTCATTATTCTATAATCGATTGGGTAAAATCATTTCAGGTTAGCATGGATGACTATATGACATTTTTTGTTTCCGATGAATTTGAAAGATTTTCGCTTTTGGATCATTACGAATATCAGGTGCCATATTTTAACATCAACGGGGATGAGGACTATCAGACCAACTTTACTTTGGC
Source organism: Lachnospiraceae bacterium (assembly GCA_045628865.1). GTDB lineage: Bacteria > Bacillota > Clostridia > Lachnospirales > Lachnospiraceae > JAZQQB01. Next base: position 34,321 of record JAZQQB010000053.1, read on the forward strand.
AAAAGAGTATTTTGAAAAAGTAGATGCTCCATATAAGCAGCTGTTTGTCATGGAAAAAACCACACATGGATTATTAGAATCCAAATCAGAGTGGTTTTCAAAGTATATTCATGAAATCGCTGAAATAATGAACTAAAAGGGGAGATTAGTGTGAAAAAGAAAGTGATTATAATTATTTGTATTGTTTTAGTATTCATATTACTGATACCTATTCCTATGCATTTAAAGGATGGTGGGACCGTGAAATACCAGGCGATTCTTTACAGTGTATCAAAGGTTCACAAACTTCCAATGGAGGAAGACGAGGACTATGAAGAAGGCACCATCATTGAGGTTTTGGGTATGGAAATTTACAATAATGTGAAATAGAGATTAGGTTGGATTTTAGTTTTATCAGATGATGTTTGGGGCAAAAGATACCACGTAACAAGGGGGACTACAGGGTGAGTAAAAAGAAAGCAGCAACATTTTTTGCTATTTTGGCCGCTGCATTGTATGCAATAAGTGTGCCAATATGTAAGAGTTTTGTATCAAAAGTATCACCTACCATGCTTGCTGGCTTTTTATATTTAGGCGCAGGGCTTGGACTATGTTGTGTTTTGGGTGTTAAAAAGGCAACAAATAAGCTAACTGATGAAAAATGGCTGGATAAGAAGGACTTGCCTTATACCATTGCTATGGTTGTTCTTGATATAGCAGCTCCGATTTTTTTGATGTATGGAATTGCAAATGCGAATTCAGCAAATGTTTCTTTGATCAATAACTTTGAAATCGTTGCAACATCTTTGATCGCTTTTTTTATTTTCAAAGAACGGATTTCTCCGAGATTGTGGGTGGGGATTTTGCTTGTGATCATATCAAGTGTGATCCTTAGCTTTGAAGGAACAGATGCGTTTGTTTTTAACAAAGGATCTCTGTTTGTTCTATGTGCCTGTTTTTGTTGGGGAATCGAAAACAACTGTACAAGAAGTATAAGTGATAAGAGCTCAGAGGAAATCGTGTTGATTAAAGGGATTTTTTCCGGAATGGGAAGCATTGGAATCGCCTTTTTGACAGGAGAGCACCTGACAGACTTCGTCTATATTGCGTTAGCTATGCTTTTAGGGTTTGTATCCTATGGATTAAGTATTAATTTTTATATCATGGCGCAAAAAGGATTGGGTGCGACCAAAACAAGCGCGTTTTATGCAGTGGCTCCATTTTTGGGAGTTTTCTTTAGCTTTTTTATATTGGGAGAAAGACCCTCGATTCGATTTTATGTGGCGCTTGGAATTATGCTCGTGAGTACCATTCTTATAATCAAGGATACGCTTGGAAATGAGAAGCTGTATGAGGGATATGTGCATACGCACCAGCACAGGCATGGAACGGTGGTTCATACACATGCCCATAGGCATTTTGTTTTCAATCCGATGCATGTACATAGTCATACGCATGAGGAGAGATAGGAAATTTACAGATGGATTGCAGATGTGTGGATGATGTGAGATAGGAGTTAACCAATACGTTATTGTTACCTTTTTTGCCTAACTATAATTAGTTATATCAACTGGTTGAAAAATAGGATTGAAAGGAATTGAGTAATAATTTGTTTTTAGATATTGTTGAGTCGATTGTCACGGTATCTCTTTCACAATTCTGTATTGAGTCAAAGGACAGATCGTGTAATAAATTTTGAGACTGGAATACCTTTTAATGAAAAAGAAAGTGAATGTAAGAAAAAATGTCAGAAAAATTAACGGCAATTTATTGTAAAAAAAGGCTTGTGCCTTTGATCTTGATAAACTGGTTCAAGATATGAATTCCTATTTTGTTCCGGTAAAAGACGATGATATTTTTTTCTTTACGAGGGAAATGGCAGACGAGTATATAAAAGAAGCTGTGGAATTTTGCAGTCAGGAATTAGATAAGCTTGCCAGTCAAAAAGAGGGTGCGGATGAATACCTGTTAGCTTGGGATAACATACCAAGATCTATGCTTGAAAGTACTATGAATACCAGAGATATTGGTATGTATAGAATTTATGGAACAAAGCGTTATACGATCAGTGATCGAATTTATAGAAGTGATCAGGAGGTAAATGCGAAACCGTCAGCTTTTGCGTTAGATAAAGATTTTACATATTTTCATTATCCCATTGTGGAAGGTATGCTGCCGCCGGATAGTCTTGAAGCTGTGCCCGTATCTTATATGGAGATTGCCCATGCAGATTGCATGAAAGAAGTGTTCAAAACGATTGCAAATGCTCAGACTGGAGTTTTGTTTCATTGTACGGCCGGAAAGGATAGAACCGGGGTGGTCAGTGCAATTCTTTTGGCTCTTGTCGGGGTTTCTGATGAAGATATTATATATGATTATACAATTAGTCGTGAATTCCATAAACAAAGACTAGAAGCATTTTTAAAAGAACATCCAGAGAATGATAGAAAGATTGTACTTGCAAATGAAAAGTCCATGGGTATCTTTTGGGAAATGTTTAGAGAAAAACATGATTCTGTAGAACAGTACTTATTGGATATCGGTGTTACAAGTGACGAAATTCAAACACTGGAATGAGAGTGCTTGAATTGGGATGCGGCACAGGCTCTATGTGGATTGGACATGAGGCTGTAATTGAAAAATGTGGAGACTTGGTTTTATCTGATTTTTCTGCTGGTATGCTTGAAAAAGCAAAAGATAACATTGGTGATATCAGCAATGTCTCATATAGAGTGATTGATATTCAAGATATTCCTTATAAAGATGAATCTTTTGATATCGTCATTGCAAATTACATGCTGTATCATGTCCCTGACATTAAGAAAGCACTTTCTGAAGTTAGAAGAGTATTAAAATCAGGTGGCATTTTCTATGCAGGTACCGCTGGTGAAAATGGTATTATGGAGACAATTGTGAAATATTTAAACATGCCTTTATGTTATAATAACACATTTTCATTAGAAAATGGATTAAAGCAGTTGGAACCATATTTTTCAGAAATACATATTGAGAGATATATTGATTCGTTAGCAGTGACAGACATGAATGATTTGATGGAATATATTTATTCGGGAATTACATTTCCGAATGAATGTAAGCTATCAAGAGACGAAGTAAAAGCCATTCTTACAAGCCATATGAAAAATGGGATACTTGTATTGCCAAAAGACCCGGGGATGTTTGTTGCTCGAAAATAAAAAACTTGTTGTGGATGTGATTTTTGCTTGTGCAATATAAGTTCTTTTCTATCAGTATTTTTCAGTATTATTAATTATTCAAGTTCCATCGAAGCGTTATCATGCAATAAGAAACCGTGATACCGCAGCGGTTGAAAATATCATGGTTGATGATAATAGAATATTATAATTTGTTGTCGAAAGGAATAGCATTATGAGAATTAAGACTGAGAGGCTGATTGTTGACGAAATCAGGCCAGAGGATAAAGAAAACTATTTTGTTAATATCTCCCATGATATGGAAGTTTTAAAAACCTTCGTATGTCAGTATCAAGATAATATTGAGACATTTGAATTTGAGAATTATTTGGGCAGGAAGGACCTTTTTGCTATAAGGGAAAAGAAGAGTGATAACTTGATTGGCATCTTTGTTGAATGCGAGGAGAATCAGGAAAACCATTCCATTGAGATAGGGTATGGATTGGGAAGTAAACATTGGGGAAATGGTTATATGACAGAAGTAGTGAAAGCAATGCTTGACTATTATTTTAAGCATACAGATTTCCGGACGGTATATGCTTCTTTCTTTCCAGAAAATACGGCTTCAAAAAGAGTTATGGAAAAATGCGGAATGATATATAGCCACACTGTAGAAAAAGAGTTTTCGTATTTAGGGAAAGAACGGGATCTGATCTACTACAAAACCGAGAAAATCTAAGGAAAAAATGAACGGAGAATGCAAACGATGGATAAAGGCTGGTCTGAAAAAAATAAGCAAGTACAAACATTACTTAATAAAAAGGATACATTTCGTGATGCAATTCGTTTGCTGATGGAATTAAGAGCGGATGTTTTTAACCAGATTACGCAGATCATGAATGGATATCCTAAAGAAGCCTTTTATCAGATGCCGTTTTCACGTCACCATATTATGCATGTTGAAGCCATGAGGCGTATTAATAATGGTTTTGCTGAATGGAAATCATTAGATCAAAGAGTTCGTGATGAGATTAATAAAAATTGAACTGCGGTATGTAAATAAAATCAAAAATGACGGAGGTTTTGACAAATGAATAGAACATTGGGAAAAATCGGTGCATTGATAGTAACTATAACTGTATTCCTATTTGCAGTATTTATGTTTACGTCGAAGTTTGGAAGCTATTTTGTCTGCATTTTTCTTGCGCTGGGATATCTTATACTGGTTGCTGCATATCATAATGAGTGTTCAGATGACAGAAAAGTTGCCGCAAATGCCGGGATGGCATTTGGTTGCGTTTATGTGGTACTGATTTTGCTGGTGTATTTTGCTCAGATGACGGCAGTAAAGACTGATTCATTAAATGAACAAGCAATACAGATTCTTGATTATTCAAGAGGAGGATTATTATTTAGTTATGATCTACTTGGGTATGGAATGATGGCATTATCGACATTTTTCATAGGGTTAACGATTCATCCAAAGGATAAAAAGGATAAATGGATTAAATATCTTATGATGATTCATGGAGTTTTTTTCTTTGGTTGTTTCATTATGCCTATGACAGGAATGTTTAGTGCATCGATGTCTAATGGAACAGGCAGTATCGGAGGGATAATTGCTCTTGAATTTTGGTGTGAATAGGGACAGTAATCCATTGCACGATTTATCAGAACCTTGTGAAATTGAGAAAAATTGGGCGAGGTTCTGATTTTTATTTGATAGGAATACTAATCTTCAAAAATAAGAGGGATATTGTTTGGGATATAGGAATTCAGACATGTGATGAATGTGGAAGTGAATTTTATACTGTAGCATCAAAATTCAAGAACGCCAACAACGTTCTTGACGCGGCGCGGGTGAAGGCAAAGCCTTCTTCCACTTGTCACGCTTGCGATCCGCGGTCAGCTTCATCTCAGTAAGGAATCATTATACGTTACTGAGACAAAATTGTTGCCCACCGCCTTTAAAGGTGGGGTCTCCCCTACGGAGATGAAAGGACTATGTTCTGTATGTGCAAATATTTTTTATGGATATCCCAAATGTGACCTGTTATGGTAAATGGAAGATGCACAAGGTGTTATTGGGATGGGAACAACTATGATTATTGAAATAGAGTCTGTTTATGGAGATTGTTCAAATGTAAAAGAATTAGTAAATAGGGAATTATCATGAATAAAGCATTTCCTTACAGGTATAGAACAGGTAAAAGGTTCCTTTGGGAATGCCTGCGCGTTTCACAATCTCATCTACGGTAGCTTTCTTAACGCCTCTTTCCATTATTAGTTCGTTTGCGACCTGTTTTAGACGCAGGATGATTTCGTTTCTTTCTGTTTCCGAATATATTTTTGGCATAGTTTCTTTTCTTTGATTTATCTGACTAAAATCACTATTTTAGTCATAATGCTGCGGTGACGATGAAATGCCAACTGCTTTTGACTAACTTTTAGAAAATAGTCAATAAAAACGGCGATACACTTTTTTTTCTATAAAAATAGTTGAAATATCATATTGTTTTAGCTATATTAAGAGTACGTATCAGTTCAGAAATAGCCATAATCATCCTCGTAAATTCGGATTCTTTCCTTTATTTTTAAGGAAAAGAGTACTGAAATTACACGAGCTGAGAATATGTATTTTCACTTGTTGAAAAAGGGTAATGGCTATATTCTCGAGGTGGACGACCAAGCACATTGTATAGCATATTGGGATGCTGGTAGAGAAAAAGATATGTTCGGTTATGCTGAGATTATATGTATTCATTCGTTGCAAGATCTTACGTCCAAGGGGGCTTTTATTCCAGCTTATTTTTTCCAATGCAGACTGGTTCGCGGCAGTGGGACACGGAAGACTTGGGATCGTACTGTTTATTATTTCTGCCTGTAAAGTAGGTGTTGTCTGGAATGCGAAAACCATTCTTTATTATGTATTTGCTATTCTTGGAGGAGTCTTGATTCAGGGAGCGGTTTTCTTATTCCTTGTAACCTTAAATATTTACCTCTTGGAAACTGGAAGTATTAAGGAACTGTTTTATTACAACAGAAGAAAATTTGCCGGATACCCGAACAGCATTTTTAACAAGGGTATTCAGTTTTTCATGATTTATGTAATTCCGTTTGCTTTTGTCAATTATTTTCCGTCACAGTATCTTTTGAGAAAAGAAGACATAGCAGCTTATCCGGAAATTAGCATTGTATTGCTATGACAATCAGCAGTAGGTATATGGAAATTCAAAGTTCATAACGGGGAGTGGGCAAATGATTCAAGAAATAAAACAAGAAGATATACTACAGTGTGTAGAAGTGATCAGGAAAAGTTTTTTAACAGTAGCAAAGGAATTTGGGATCACAGAGGAAAATGGTGCAAGATTTACTGCTTTTGCAACAGATGAAGATAGGATCAATTGGCATATGTTTGGCGAGCATAGACCGATGTATGGATATTATACAAATAATCAACTTATCGGTTATTATTCTTTACTGATCAAAGGAAACGGAGAATGCGAATTAAATAATCTAAGTGTTTTGCCTGAGTATAGGCATAACAAGATAGGTTATTCGTTGTTGGCACATTCTTTTGAGATGGCTAAAGAACTGGGATGTACAAAAATGAACATAGGTATTGTTGAAGAAAATACTGTATTGCGTAGGTGGTATGAGAAATATGGATTTGTGCATACTGGAACAGAAAAATATGATTTCTTTCCGTTTACATGTGGGTATATGGAAAAGGAATTATAGAAAATAGACTTTTCGACGATTGGAATTTGATGATGAATATAACCTTCGATTATACGGTTTAAAATTAGTTTTTCGGGTTTAACTTTATAAGGGGGAATGAAAGCTATCCCTTGATCAGTTAATTTACATATTAGGTGTGTACATTAACATATTATATGATTCTATGTGTTATAATAAGCATAGTGGGAAAAAATGAAATAATTGATTACAGTACACACAGGGGATGTAGAGTAACAATAATTGATAAAATGCTGTCAGGTATAGTGATAATATAGGGAAAAATTATCATGAATATAGTATACTGGGATAAATAAGGGGGCAAGTATGAGAGCGTATTCATATGAAGAAGTGACAAATATTTTAAATAAAAGTATGGAAGCTGTCTTAGTGGTGTCTTCTAAAGAAGATACCTATCAAAGAATCATGTGTTCAGAACTTTTTTCAAAATTATTAGATGAAACTGGTTCATATACAGAATTAATAAAGAAACTGTGTTTTCACTTAAGTGAAAGTGATGCAAAAATTACTGAGGATTATCAGGTTTTTTTGCCTAAAATGATTGATTTTAAAGGTAAACATGCCAGAAAGATTAGCTGTGAGATAAACGGCGAAAGGTATAGGATACAGATGTTTGTGTGTCCTACAGAAATAGAAGAAGGCGAATATATAATAGTTCTGTCTTCTTTGGATCAATCTGAAAATGAGAGAGAGATCATTACAGAAAACAAGGTAAAAACGATACAGGAAACATATCTTTTTTCCATGTATATAGATCTAAATAATGATAAGACAAGTGGTATAAATGTTACAGAGATTTCTGATGATGATTTACATTATGAGATTAAGTATTCAGAGTGGAGAAATACCATTGTAAATATGATATGGGGCGAGGATCAGGAGACATTTCTTGAAAAGAGTAATCCGGAATATTTAAAGTCTGCTCTTAAACCAGCAAAGAATTTGTCATTTGATTGTCAAATGAAGAATCTCGAAGGACAATTTATATGGGTTCGACTTATATTTGGACGTATAGATACTACCAGTGAACAGGATTATAGATTTGTATTTATGGTTCAGAATATACATGAAGATTCCATGCGACTTTTTAAAGAACTTAAAAAGTTTGAAAATCTTGCATCATTTGATCCTCTTACAGAGGTATTCAATCATGGAAGAATAGAGACGGAAATTAATAATGCAATTGTGGGATTAAATGGTTGTGATGGGCAAATCTCACTTATGATGCTTGATATTGACTATTTTAAGAAAGTGAATGATACATATGGTCATGCTGTTGGAGATGAGACGCTAAAGGCATTTATAAGAAGTGTTAAAGAAAGTTGTGCCTCCTATGATATTAGAATTGGCAGATGGGGCGGCGAAGAGTTTGTCTTTGTATGCTATGGATATGATAGTAATTCTATACAAGAGATTGCTAAGAAAATACGAGCTGCAGTAGAAAGTAAAATATTTGATACCATTGGTCATATAACATGTAGTATAGGTATTACCGGGATTTGTAAGAATGATACAGCAGATTCGGCATTTAAGCGTCTTGATGAAGCACTTTATGATGCCAAAACAAGTGGTAGAAATTGTATTAGAGTAAAAATGTAACACTTGTGCTAAGGAAGTTGTCACTAATGCGACGCAAAAGTGACGCGGGGTATCGCTTGCGATACCTTTTTTTCTTTCAGTGTGATTCCTCAAATTTCCTATGAAAGAAAAGCGACCCGATGGATCGCACCTCGAGGATAGGAAAATAATGCTACGCATTCCAACTCCCATTCGCGTTGTGATATCAGGAGTAGTCTATTTGTTCCACCTTTTTTATGTGGGTGCACAAATAAAGAAGTGTGAAAAATACCATTTTTCACACTTCTCGGGCGCGAAAGAGCGAAAGGTGTAAAGGAAATGGATATAAAGTGGCAGGAAAGTATTGATACAGTTATGGTTTGCTGAGAGGAGACACAATGAACAAAATACTATACGAAATACAGTTTATAATCCAAAAGACATTAAAAGAATATTTGCCCGAAGTGTCAGTAGAAGATTTAGAAGAAGCCGGAAAGATATATTATATGAATGGCTTGAAGACGAACAAAATTACTCATCAAGATGTCGGACAAATGGACATGTATATTCACATGTATGATGATCTTAAACGTGGTGAGGGAGATAATCCAACGCTCGGTATAGTATTATGTGCAGATACCGATGAGGATATTGCAAAGTATTCAATTCTTCATGGAAATGAGCAATTATTCGCCTCTAAATATAAATTGTA
>JAZQQB010000054.1:0-52469 GCA_045628865.1 Lachnospiraceae bacterium
AGGTCTTCCTCCACATGTGCTTGCACAGATGTGGAGGAAAGACTTTGGGACACGCACAAATATGAGCATAAAAGTGGGGCGTAAGCGCCACTTTTATGCTCATATTTGTGCGGATTGTGGGAGCGCAAGGCGCGGAACAATCCGTAGAATCCGTTTTTGGGGCTTTTGCCACCCTAATCCTGATAGGAAATTCTTCGAATTTCCTACAGTGAGAGCGAAAAATGTGATTAATGTAGTAAACAGTGTTTGGAATCTAGTTAAAAAGTGCTGGCTTAGAAAATTGTATCAGTGTCAGAAGCGAAAAATGGAGGGAAAATGGCTGCAGTGCCAGAAACCCATCATTATGAAACTTTGCCAGAAGTGAGGATTGGAAGGAAAAACCCCAAAAGCCGAAAACCCATCAGGACAAAATGGCAAAAAATGGAAGGAAAATGGCTACAGTGCCAGAAAAACATCAGTGATTGAAGAAGAGATTGGAAGGAAAAAAGGAAAACTGGGAAAAACCTTCAGAAAGAGTGACCAGAATTGGAAAAAACATTGCTTAATCTTCCTGCCAAGACTGGTGAGTGTCAATCCCCCACTGAGATAAAGCCTCCGGCGAATCGCAGGCGTGGCAAGCTTAAGCAAAAACAAAAAAATAGGAGCATTCATGCTCCTACTACAAAAAACATAAGCTGATGATGGGACTCGAACCCACGATCTATTGATTACGAATCAATTGCTCTACCGACTGAGCCACATCAGCGAATATATAGAATTATAAACAATTTTACACGAAAAAGCAAGATTCTTTTCTTTTTTCAGCGTTGAAAATAAATCGTGATTTTGTTATTAATGTTCAGTTCTGACATACGGTACTTAACATTCACAAAAACACAACTGCGAATTTAGTAACAATGTACAAAAATAAAAAAAGGATATTGACAAAATTGTAAAAAGTTACTATGATTGTCTACAGGGTTTGCAAGAACACTATTGTATCTGCAATAATCGATGACTTTTGGGGAAAAGGAATCGCACGTATAGGGGTATGCGTGGAAGCAGGAAAGGTTACAAGTGTTTAAAGAGTTTTTTGACATGTAATGAACAGGGTGGATTGAAACCGGGAGAATTGATTTGTCTTGGATGAATGAAGTGTTGTAAAGAGAAATTCTTTATGAAAAGTGTTATTGGGTACCGTCGTTATCTTGAAGAAGGTACGACAAAAAAGCTATTTTGTTTTGATTAGAACATGATGAATAAATGATTCTGTGCTTGAGTCGAAATCGTAATGATTCATAATTGAAACAGGGAGAGAAAAAGTTATTGGTCCAGGTTGACCGAAAAAAGTTAGTACATTAGGTGATAAGCCTTTTGGAGAAGATTCTTATGGGAAAGAGCTGTAGAAAATGAGTGATTATTTTCTACAGCTCTTTTGCTATGCTCTGAGTTGATAAATTTGTTACTGCACACACCTTGTGTGCACAGTAACGAATTTCGGCCCATTGAAAGTGCATCTTCGATGCAGGGGCTGAAATTTTGCGAAATATACTTCTTGGCGCATAACTTGACAGCAAGTGTCAAGTCTGCGTCTGTACAGTAACATAAATTTACATAAAACTGTTATAAAATGCATAAAAACCCTTGATTATTCATTGAAATAGGGGTATATTGCATAAGGATGCATAAAATATGATTAAAAATGTATATTTTCTGTGTTGTACGTATACATTTGTGAAATGTTGCTAGTAAAAACTCAAAAGTAGTTTAAATTTATTGCGTTTTATGACTAGACGAAATGATAAATGTAGTGTATTATACTTTTTGACTTTAATGCGTTACAGTTATGACAACCTAAAGTATATTCCTAATATTTGGAAGATGTGGGGATATTTAAGTGACGCAAACGGTTTGCACATAGAACATGATAGTGACATAGCCTACGGTTATGTCATTGATAAGATGTTATCATATCGAAATAACATTGCAATCATATTTGTATTATGTTATATTAAAATAAGATTTGACAAAGTGGAGGACTTTGAAAATGGCACAGCTTTGGGGAGGAAGATTCACAAAGGAAACAGATGAACTTGTGTATGCTTTTAATGCATCGATCTCTTTTGATCAGAAGTTTTATAAGCAGGATATTGAAGGAAGTATTGCTCATGCAACAATGCTTGCAAAGCAGGGCATCATCAGCAATGAAGAGAAAGACAGCATCGTGGAAGGCTTAAAGGGAATCCTTTCTGATGTAGAAGCTGGAAAGCTTTTGATTAGTGCAAAATATGAAGATATTCATAGTTTTGTAGAAGCGAATCTGATTGATAGAATCGGGGACGCAGGAAAGAAACTCCACACAGGAAGAAGTCGTAATGATCAGGTCGCTTTGGATATGAGATTATATACAAGAAGCGAACTTTTACAGGTGGATGAGCTTTTGAAGGAATTGTTGACAACCATTCTTTCAATTCAAAAGGAGAACATCCATACGTACATGCCTGGTTTTACTCATTTGCAGAAGGCACAGCCAGTTACAGTTGCACATCATTTTGGTGCTTATTTCGAGATGTTTAAACGAGATAGAAGTCGTTTGCATGATATCTATGAAAGAATGAATTATTGTCCATTAGGAGCTGGTGCTTTAGCGGGAACTACTTATCCGCTGGATCGCGAATATACAGCACAGTTGCTTGGCTTCTATGGCCCAACCTTAAATAGTATGGATTCTGTTTCAGATAGAGATTATGTGATTGAATTTTTATCAGCATTATCTACTATCATGATGCATTTGAGTCGTTTTTCAGAAGAAATCATTATTTGGAATTCCAATGAATATCAGTTTATTGAGTTGGATGATACCTATTCAACAGGCAGCTCTATCATGCCACAGAAGAAAAATCCTGATATTGCAGAGCTGGTAAGAGGAAAAACCGGTCGAGTATATGGCGCATTGACCTCCATTCTTACAACCATGAAGGGTATTCCACTTGCATATAACAAAGATATGCAGGAAGACAAGGAATTGACCTTTGATGCATATGATACTGTAAAGGGATGTATTTCTTTATTTAATGGTATGATAAAGACCATGAAGTTCAGAAATGAGCGTATGGCGAAATCTGCTATGAATGGTTTTACCAATGCAACAGATGCAGCTGATTATCTTGTTGTAAAGGGAGTTCCTTTCAGAGATGCGCACGGTATCATTGGAAGACTCGTTCTTTATTGTATTGATGCAGGCAAGAGCATTGAGGACTGTTCTTTGGAAGAATTAAAGGCAATCAGCCCCGTTTTTGATAAGGATGTTTATGATGCCATCAGCTTGGAAACCTGCGTCAACAAGCGTCTGACACTTGGTGCTCCTGGACCAGATGTGATGGAACAGGTTCTTAAGATCAATGAAGAATATTTGAACCAGTAATAGTATTCGGATTTACTTCTTTAGAAGCAGCAATGCATATAAAAGAGTGAATTTGAATGGTTTTGATATCAACAACAGACAGTGGTTGTTTTAGATATATAGGAAAGAAAAGTCAATCCATGCAGGAAGGCTTTTATGAGGAGAGGAAGAAAGGTAGGAGAAAAGTCATGAGTGACAAATTAAAAGTTGGTATTTTAGGTGGAACTGGTATGGTAGGCCAGAGATTTATCGCATTGTTAGAGAATCATCCTTGGTTTGAGGTTGTAACAATCGCAGCTTCCCCACGTTCTGCAGGAAAGACATACGCTGAAGCAGTTGGTGATCGTTGGAAAATGGATACTCCAATGCCAGAAGCAGTTAAAAATATTGTAGTAATGAATGTTAACGAAGTTGAAAAGGTTGCAGCAAATGTAGATTTTGTATTCTCTGCAGTTGATATGTCTAAGGACGAAATCAAGAAGATTGAAGAGGAATATGCTAAGACAGAAACTCCAGTTGTTTCTAACAACTCAGCTCATAGATGGACCAAAGACGTTCCAATGATGGTTCCAGAAATCAATGCAAGCCATGTAGAAGTAATTGAAGCTCAGAAGAAACGTCTTGGTACAACAAAGGGCTTTATCGCTGTTAAACCTAACTGTTCTATCCAGAGCTATGCTCCAGCTTTAACAGCCTGGAGAGAGTTTGAACCATACGAAGTAGTTGTAACAACATATCAGGCTATTTCAGGTGCTGGTAAGACATTTAAGGATTGGCCAGAAATGGTAGGAAATATCATTCCTTATATTGGTGGCGAAGAAGAGAAATCTGAGAAAGAGCCATTAAGACTTTGGGGTAAGGTTGAAAACGGAGAAATCGTTCCAGCTGAAAGTCCAGTGATCACAAGCCAGTGTATTCGTGTCCCAGTTTTAAATGGACATACAGCAGCTGCATTTGTAAAATTCAAACAGAAGGTTACAAAAGAGCAGTTAATTGAAAAATTAGTTACATTTAAGGGTGCTCCACAGGAACTTGATCTTCCTTCTGCTCCAAAGCAGTTTATCCAGTACATGGAAGAAGACAACAGACCACAGGTTTCTGAAGATGTAAATTATGAAAACGGTATGGGTATCAGCATCGGACGTCTTCGTGAAGATTCTGTTTACGATTGGAAGTTTGTTGGCCTTTCACACAATACAGTAAGAGGCGCTGCAGGTGGTGCTGTACTTTGTGCTGAATTGTTAAAGGCAAAAGGATATATCACAAAGAAATAATTTTTCTTTGCTAGAGTCTAAGGACTCAAAAATTTGAGGGATAAAAATAAGCATTGCATTCATCTGTTAAGTTGCGATGGGATGAATGCAGTGTGAAAAATATATGAGGGAGGATGGGCATTTGCCCTTGGAAACATATGAATATTGTTAGAACGTCACAGTTGCAGTATTTACAGCACTATTATGAAACACCAGGTAGTCAGTTGATTGTTTTGTATGGTCAGAGCAATGTTGGTAAGACTTCTTTGGTGAAAGATTTTGTCAAGGACAAGAGCCATTTCTATTTCTACGCTCGTCCTTGTTCTGAAAGAGAAATGCAGTATCAATGGGGAAAAGAATTAGAACAGAAGGGTGCTTCCATGGAGGAATATCCTACCTATGATGAAATTTTCTTTTCATTGACGAAACAGTCAGTACCAAAACAGATTATCGTCATCGATGAATTCCAGAATGCGATCCATGCGGGTGAAGGATTTATGAATTCATTGACAGCATTTATGCATAATGAATGGGATAATCAGGCTGTATTTATCATTTTAATCTCATCTGCCATTGGCTGGGTTGAGAATACCATGGTAAGTAAGATTGGTAAAGCAGCTTATGAAATTTCTGGATTTTTAAAGGTTCGTGAGTTGGGCTTTGGAGATCTTGAGAAATATTTTGGATATACAGATAAAGCTCAGAGTATTGAAACTTTTGCAACAATTGGTGGTACGCCAGGTTTTTGGCAGTATTTCGATAAGGATAAGAGTTACAAGCAGAACGTTTGTGACAATATTTTGGATCGCAGAAGCTTTTTGCATCAGGAGGCAGATCGTCTTGTTCAGGCGGAACTTCGTGAGACCAATGTATATCATTCTATTTTGGCAGCCATTGCATCTGGTAAGTATAAATTAAATGATCTGCATCTTCATACTGGTTTTTCCAGAGCGAAGATCAGTGTTTATTTGAAAAACCTGATGGAATTGGAAATTGTTGAAAAAGTATTTTCTTATGATACAGCAGGAAAAGAGAACACAATGAAGGGTATTTATCGAATTACCAATTCACTGGTACATTTTTATTTTAGATACATGTATCCGCATTACAGTGATTTAGAAGTGATGGATCCTGAGGAATTTTATGATACTTATATAGCAGATGATTTAGATCATTATGTAGAAGAACATTTTAGAAAAGCTTGCGAATCTATTATCAATGAAATGAATCATAGTGGTCGTTTACCAATTAAGGTGGAAGATTACGGCGAATGGGTAGGTAAAGTTGGTAATATTCATTATTTAGGACAGAGCGAGAACGGAACCTTTTTGGTTGCATATTGCAACTGGGAGAAGCCGGTGTTTGATTACTCAGACTATGAATGGTTATTGTTCTGCTGCGAAAAAGCAAAGATTTCAGCAGATTATGTTTATATTTTTAACAGAGGTAAATTTGACGCAAAATTGCTTGAAGCAGGTGCTATAAAGGATAATTTACATTTGATCAGTATGATGAAATAGATGATTATGTTGGCTATTGTTCAAAATAGATAAAAATAATAGTGTAATATAGTTAAAATTTATAAAAAAGAGATAGAAATCTACTGAATTTCCATCTCTTTTTTTGTTACAAAAATCAATAGAAAATGTTACAAAAAAACGATATTATGTAACAAATAGATAAATTTTAACCAAAATGCAATGTATAGTCTTAATGAGGGGTAAGTTGCAGTTTTGGGTGATTTTTTATAAAGTATAATTACCAGGGTGAATTTAAATTTTATGTAAGGGGGGTATCGATCATGCCAGAAACATATTTAAAGATTGATCGTACATTTATGAATGATTTAAAGAAGCAGTATGGAGGGTTATCCAGACTTCGCTTTTTGAAGGCAAGAAAGCAGTTTAAGAAGCAGTACGGTGTAGACTATGAATATTCATCTTATGTAGAAAATAATGGAATTCATGTCCCTGGAAATAATTGGGATCAGGAAAATGTTTATGCATACAACGAGATCGAAAGTATGATGGAATCAGAAAAGGCATATACATTTGTGACAAGGAAACAGGAATTCGTTTTTGTAGGGAAAGACGGATTGAATGAAGTTGCATTTAAAACATTTGTAAAAAGACTTTTCGACGCACGCATTTTGAAATGTGAATCATTACCTGCATCCTTTTAATGGGGGTCAGTATTTTTGAGTAAAACATTGATTATTACAGAAAAACCGTCCGTTGCCAGAGATTATGCAAAGATTTTGAAGGTGAACGGACCAAGAGCTGAGGGATTGATCGAGGATGATCATTATGTGATTACCTGGTGCGTTGGACATTTGGTTGAAATGTTGTATCCTGATGCTTATGATTCTCGCTTTAAAAAATGGACGTTAGAGGATCTTCCCTTTCTTCCTAGAGATTACAAATATGATGTTATTGCCAATGTAAAAAGGCAGTATGAAATCGTAAATCACAGTTTGCACAGAGAAGACATTGATACTGTGTTGTGGGCAGGTGACTCGGGGAAGGAAGGTCAGGTCATTGAAGAAAACTTACGTAGATTCGGTGGCGTGAGAGAGGGCATGGTTGAAAAACGTGTCTGGATAGATTCCTGTACAGAAGAGGAAATTCTTCGAGGAATCAGAGAAGCAAAGCCAATGTCAGAGTATGACAATCTGGCAAATTCCGGTATCATGCGTTCCATTGAAGATTATGCAGTGGGTATCAATTTTTCCAGAGCCATGTCTGTTCGATATGGAAACATGCTGAATCAGGCTAGTGGTACAGAGAAATATACAGCCATTGCAATCGGTCGAGTTATGACCTGTGTTCTCGGTATGGTTGTGAAGCGAGAACGTGAAATTCGTGATTTTAAAGAAACTGCATTTTATAAGATAGCAGGGGATTTCTCAGATTTCCATGTCAGTGCTGAATGGAAAGTGAACGAGAACTCTCCTTATTTTGGTACTCCGAAACTGTATAAGGAAAATGGTTTTGTGAATAAAACGGATGCCATATCCTTTATAGACTCGCTGCAGGGCGTTGAACCGGTGATCAAGAAGCTAGAGCAGACCACGACAAACTCAAAGGCACCGTTGTTATTTAACTTGGCAGAGCTTCAGGCAGAGTGTGCAAAAAGGTACAAGATCAGCCCGGATCAGACGCTGCAGGTGGCTCAGAATCTATATGAAAAGAAACTGACGACCTATCCAAGAACGGACGCCAGAGTTTTATCCAGCGCTATCGCTAAGGAAATCAGCAAGAATTTATACGGGCTGAAAAAATATGCGCCAACGGTTAAATTTACGGAAACGATCCTTAGTCAGGGACTTCATAAGAATATAGCGAACACACAATATACAGATGATAAAAAGGTAACAGATCATTATGCCATCATTCCAACAGGAAATCTGTCAGAATATGATACCCTGACGGATTTGGAAAAGAGCGTTTATGATATGATCATCAGACGATTCCTTAGTATTTTTTATCCACCTGCAAAGTATTTAAAAACTTCTATGGTGGTTGGGGTTTCAGTGGAGGAATTTTTTGCTTCCACAAAGACCTTGAAAAATCCTGGATACCTTGAGATCATTGGAAAAGACAAGCCAAAGGGTGAGGAAGATAATAAAAACAATGAGGAGCAGCCGGATGCAGGGGCGGCCCTGGTAAGTCTTGCTTCTTCTTTGCAGGAGGGAGATTTGGTATCAGCCAATGGTTATTCCATCAAGGAGGGTAAGACACAGCCACCGAAGCGATATACCTCAGGATCTATGGTGCTTGCCATGGAAAATGCGGGACAGCTTATTGAAGATGAAGAACTTCGTGCCCAGATCAAGGGTTCTGGAATTGGAACCTCTGCTACAAGAGCGGAGATCATTGCAAAGCTTGTGAATATCGGTTATCTTGCTTTGAACAAAAAGACACAGGTCCTCGCACCGGAAAAATTTGGTGAGATGGTCTATGAGATCGTTAATATGACAGTGCCTGCCTTATTGGAACCGAAAATGACTGCTTCCTGGGAAAAGGGATTAGACGGTATTACCAACGGAACCGTTGATATGGAGGATTACCGAAGTAAGCTAGAGGCTTATATTGAGCGTGAAACCAACCATATCAAGGATCATGATCTGACTGGTATTTTGGCGGATAAGATCGAACCTTTTGCAGATCACGATTATGATGTGATCGTTGAAAAACATAATATTGGTGCCAAGTGTCCATTTTGTGGTGGAGAAATAGAGACTACACCATTTGGTTATGGCTGTCAGAATTATCACACGGAAGCCGGCTGTAAGTTTTCCATTGGAAAGATTGCTGGAAAGCGTTTGTCAGAATCCACAGTGGTGAAGCTTGTGACAGAAGGGTGTACCGACGTGCTTACCGGTTTTACCAGTAAAACAGGAGTACCGTTTAAGGCAGCACTTCGACTAAAGGATGAAAATGGTGTGAAGTCCATTGCTTTTGATTTTTCTAATGTGGAACCAGATACAGTGGATGGACTTGCCTGTCCGGTTTGTGGATCAAAGGTTGTTCGTACCGGCTTTGGTTTTGCTTGCGAAAATCGAAACCGGGATGGCTCAGGCTGTTATTTCCAGATTGGTAAGGTTGCAGGAAAAGAGATCACAGAAGATATTTTAAAGGAACTTTTGGAAAATGGAAAAACCAAGATCCTAAAGGGCTTTACTTCGCAAAAGGGTAAGAAATTCGAGGCAGGACTTGAACTTACTGAGAATGAGGGAAGAAAGCAGGTTAGTTTTTATTTTCCAGATAATAGTCCAACACCGGTGGAGGGGCTTAAGTGTCCAGCTTGCGGTGGGCAGATGTTAAAGACTTTTTATGGATATGTTTGTGAGCATCATGCAAGGGAAGAAAAACCATGTTTATTTAGCATTGGAAAGATTGCAGGAAAAGAAATACCGGAAAAGGAAGTAAAGGCGCTTATCTTAAATGGTAAGACAGAGACCATAAAGGGCTTTAAATCCAAAACGGGTAAGAAATTCAATGCAGTACTGAAGCTGGAAAAAAATGTGGAAGGCGGTATGAACATTGTTTTTGACTTTGAAGATGTGGCGCCGGATAAATTAGAGGGTGTCTGTTGTCCGGATTGTGGCGGTGACATGTTGATCACGCCTGCGGGTTTTGGATGCGGTAATTACAAAAAAGAGGGAGATGGCTGCAACTTTTTCATAGGAAAGATTGCAGGAAAGGCTATTTCCAAGGCGGATGCCATTGCGCTATTAAAGGATGGCAAAACAGGGGTGATCAATGGGTTTAAGTCAAAGAGCAAGAAGAGCTTTTCGGCAGGTCTTTTGTTAAAGAAGAATGAGGCTTTAAAGCATGTGATCGCTTTTGACTTTGAAAATGAAGATATTGGTGTGCTGCAGGGAGTGAAGTGCCCGGTTTGTGCGGGGGCTATCATGAAAACACCATTTGGATTTGGCTGTAAAAATTATGCGAAAGACGGCTTAGGCTGTAATTTCAGTATTGGAACTGTTGGAGGCAAGAAGCTGAGTGAATCTATCGTGAAGAAGCTTTTGACGGAGGGCGAGGTGGAAGCCATTGAGGGCTTTACTGCAAAATCCGGTAAAAAGTTTGCAGCAGGACTTAAGTTAGAAGAAGTGAAGGATGAGGATGGAAGACCAAATAAGCGAATCGTATTTGTGTTCCCCAAACGTCCTGAACCGGTTGAATCCAATCTGATATGTCCAAAATGCCAGAAGAAGCTAATGAAAAATGAGTGGAATTATAGCTGCGAATGTGGCTATAAGCTTCGATTTAATATTGCGTCTAGAACATTATCGGAGGAAGAACTTTCTTATATGCTAGAGCATGGTTCCTCCCAGGTTTTGGATGGTTTTGTATCGAAAGCAGGAAATCAATTTGCCTGTGTGCTTAGATTAGAAGAGGATGGTAATATGTCCTTTGACTTTGAAGCGCTAAATCAGGCACAAAGAAAACCAGAAAGTGAAGGTGCGGGTAAGACAGAGGTTTCTCCTTGGCTTTCTGAAGAAGGGACAGAATTCGCAGTCCCAGAGGGTGTTACGATTCGTGAAGAAGAAGCTGGATATGCAGCTTCAGAGGGTGATAGTATTCGTGAGGAAGGAGAGAAATTCACAGATCCTAAGGGGGACACCATTGGTGAGGAAAGTGATGAGTTTTTAATCCTAGAGGGTATCAATACGGGGGAGGAAGACATTGTGGATGATCAGATGATGGCTGATTTCCACGCACTTTTTGATCAATAGAAATGAGGTTTACAGGAGATTTTTCCCATGAGGAGTATGAATTGGAAAATAGAAAGAAAAAAATTTAATAGTCCATTTGATGTGTGCAAAATGATCGCCAGTATCATTTTTGCCTGTTACAGTTTTTTTATGTTTGTAGTTTATCCGCTTTATTTAGAGAATGGTTATTACATGATCACGGATGGAAAGCTACGGTTGTATAAGCGTCTTCATATTGTATTTTTTATCAGTATGGGTGCGCTGCTGCTGGTTTTTTTGATCTTAGGGTTATGTATGATTGGATGGAAAGGTGTTTTTGAAGCGATAGAGAGTAAACTTCAAAAACGTGAAAAATGGCTGTTTTTTCTGGTATTTTCCTTCGTGAGCAGTACCTTTTTGGCAGTGAACCAGTATACTGCAATCCATGGATACCAAGACTGGTATTTGGGAATTTGGATGTATGGAAGCTTTTTGCTGTTGTATCTTTTGTTTGACTTGTTCTTTGAGCTTCGAGTATACAGTTTGCATATGCTGGCATTGGCAGCTTCTGTTATGAGTATTTTGGGATATTTCCAAAGATTTAATATTAATCTGGTATCTGATAAAGGGTTCATACTTGGTAGTGGCTCCGTGAGTACCATTGGAAATATCAACTGGGTTTGTGATTATATTGCGGTGATCATGATGATCATCATTTATCTGTTTTTTACATCTAATAAAATTTGGAAGGTCGTTTATGGAATTTGCTTGTTTTTCCAGTACGGTTTTCTGGCTATTCAGGGAAGTGAAAGTGGATGGATCATTATTGGTGTGTCGCTTTTTCTGACCTTTGTTATCAACTGTTTGTTACAGAAAAAGAATCTGGTTCAGATTATTTTGCTTTGGTTCATAGCATTTTTCAGTATCAATGTGACAGGAATGCTGTTTAAAGAAGCTTTGGAAACTGGAAAAACGGTTATGTGTGACAGCTATAATCCAATTGTTTATTCTAAGGTTTGGCTTGTGCTGGCTATTTGTATGGCCATCGCTTTGGTTGTTTTGATCTTTTGGAAAAAAGAAATCGTGTTAATGCCATGGGTTGGTCTTGGCGTGTTTGTTAGTTTCGTTTTTCTTTTGATCTTGCTTTTGGTGTGTATGATCATTCATGGAATGAAGCCTGAATTGCTTTCATTTTTGGGTGATTATGACATCCTGCAATTTAGCCAGGAATGGGGACATGATCGAGGCGGTAACTGGATGGTAACACTGCTTTCTTATAAAAAGAGTGGTATCTGGCATCAGATTTTCGGATTTGGACCGGATTGCTTTTATTATTGTTTGCAGGAATATGGATTATCAGTGACTCCGTGGGCGGCTGAGTTTATTAATTCAGGGCAGGAACTGACTAATGCGCATAATGAAATTTTGACGATCTTGATCAATTTTGGTGCGTTTGGTGTTATCAGCTACTATGGATTTTTTATTCATAGGATCAGATTGTTTATTAAGGCGCGTGTACATGCAGAGGCCTGTGTTTGGATCGCTGGTGCGCTGGTGTTAACTTTTTTACATAATTTAGTCAGTTTCCAACAAATAATCGCGACTCCGTTCGTATTTATATTGCTTGGAATCGGGATGTCAAATTTACCACAGAAGACTATTGACGAGTAAGTGGATTTTTCGTTATATTAAAGAGTGGTAAAAATTTTTTTGACAGGTTTTTTGACAAGTATGAAAATATAAGTGAGGGAACTAATAGGAGAAAGGTGGATCTGTACAATGGCAAATTATGAACGTATGGAAGAGATTAAGGCACTTGTAAAGGAAAAAGAAGAGGGGATCATCCAGGAATACATTTCTCTTGGAAAGTTGTATTTCAATATACATAAGGATGATGAAATGCAGATGTTTAAGGATGTAAATGATATTTTACAGCTTCAAGCAGAGATTCGAGATTTAGAAGAGGAACTTACCTTATTACAGAAGGATGCAGAAACAGAAGTACCATACACTCCATCTGCAGAGAGTAAGCCAGTCGCAGATTTTTATCCAGAGGATAGTAAGATCGGTAAGAGCGCATTTTTATATAAAGAAATTTTTGGAAGAGAAAATCCTATGCTTTCAGGAGAACAGGGTGATGTTGCACCAGCTGTTGCAGAAGCAGCGGCACCTGTTGTGGCTACACCAGTTGTTGAGGAAGCTGAAGCTGTAGAGACTGCAGAGCCTGTAGTTGTTGAGACACCAGTTGTTGAAGAAATTCAGCCTGTAGCTGCTGAAACACCTGTTGTTGAAGAAGCTCAGCCTGTGGAAGCTGAAGAGCCAGTAGCAGTTGAGACACCAATTGTTGAAGAAGTTGCTCCAGTCCAGGAGGCAGTTTCTGAGGAAGTGGAAGAAGCTTTAGAGGATACATTTGGAGCTGTTTTAGAGGATGCTGAGGTGGCAGAAAAAGTTGAAACAGCAGAAGAAGTGAAAGAAGAAGCACCTGTGGAAGCACCTGTAGAAGACAGAAAGGAAACTTCTTTTGTTGTAAATCCATTTTTGGCAGCTGCACCTAAGAAGGAAGAAAGCGAGGAAGAAAGTGCACCGGTTATGTTTGATCATACAGAAACATTTTCTCCAGCCTTTGGAACACCTGGAAATGATGATGTGGATGATTCTAAGACAGAAGTATTATCAAGCAATATTTTTGAAGAAGAAAAGACATATGTATTAAAGGATGGTTTTGCAGGCTTTGGCGCAGGAAATGATGTTGCACCTATGCCTGAACAGAGTAATAAAACTGTTGTTCAGAATCCTTATGGACAGCCAATGAACCAGCCAGGTTTCCAGAATAATTTCAATCAGCCAGGCCAGTTCAATCAGCCAGGCCAGTTGAGTCAGCCAGGTTTCCAGAATAACTTTAATCAGCAGAGTGGTTTCCAGTCACCATTTAACAGTGAACTTGGAAAGACACAGCCATTAAATGTTTACGCTTATCAGCCAAAGGCAGAGTCAGGTTCAACACCTGCACCAATGGCTCCAACTGCTGATTCAGCAATTGATAATGAAAGAACAATGATCTTAGATCCATTGCCAGTGGGTAACCAGAATAACTTCCCTAAAATGCAGCCAAATGCAAGTTCAGCAAACACAATTCATTGTATGTCTTGTGGTAAGGATGCACCAGTTGCAAACTTCTGTATTTTCTGTGGTGCTAAGATGAAATAAACGTTGACTTTTTTTCGGTATTATCTTAGAATGAGATATGTTTCGTAAAGAAATGAATTAGATATTGTAAAAACTATGATAAGGAATAGTAGAAATATGGAATTTTCAGAGAGTTGCCGGTTGGTGTGAGGCAATAAAGAAGTATTTTGAACTCGCCTTTGAGTTCCTGTTGCGAAGGGTTAGAACCTGGTAGTTTCAGGCGGGATATCCCGTTATAGATGTTTGAGTGCAGGAGAGATCCTGAATAAGAGTGGTACCGCGAAGTTATGGCCTTCGTCTCTTTTTAGAGACGGAGGCCTTTTGAGTGATAAAACCTTCGTAATCTATGAATCCAACCATGCTTGCATGAGGTTGGATTTATAGATTCACGAAGTTAACAGACATGAGCACGAAGACCAAAGGTCGGGAGTGCGAATGCCTGTGAGATACCGAGAGCGCGAAGCGCGGAGGTATCGTTTTATCACAAAACCTGAAAGAATGCGACACACAACCGCCGCAGGATATCTTGAATCTAAATAGATTTTAATGAAGAAAGGAAAATAGAAAATGGAAAGAGTTTACAATCCAAGTGAAATTGAGAAAAAATGGCAGGCTTACTGGGAAGAGAACAAGACATTTAAGACAGATGTTTGGGATTTTAGCAAACCTAAATATTACGCGCTTGATATGTTCCCATACCCATCAGGTGTAGGTTTACATGCTGGTCATCCAGAAGGATATACAGCAACAGATATCATGTCCCGTATGAAGAGAATGCAGGGCTATAATGTACTTCATCCAATGGGATATGATTCCTTTGGTCTTCCTGCAGAGCAGTATGCGGTTAGTACAGGTAATCATCCTAACGGCTTTACACAGGAGAACATTAAGACTTTCTCTAATCAGTTAAGAGAGTTAGGTTTTGACTATGACTGGTCAAAAATGATCGCTACATCGGATCCTTCTTTCTATAAATGGACACAGTGGATCTTCAAACAGTTATACTTAGACGGCTACGCAAAATATGTAGATATGCCTGTTAACTGGTGTGAAGAATTAGGTACTGTTTTATCAAACGATGAAGTTATCGATGGTAAATCAGAGCGTGGTGGATATCCTGTTATCCGTAAGAACATGAAGCAGTGGGTTATCAACCAGCCAGCTTTTGCTGAAAAATTATTAGAGGGTCTTGAAGAGATCAACTGGCCAGAATCTACAAAGGATATTCAGAGAAACTGGATCGGTAAATCTGAAGGTGTAGAGGTAAAATTTGACATCGTTGGTGGTGGAGAATTCTCTATTTTTACAACATGTATTGAAACAATTTACGGTATCACATTCATGGTACTTGCTCCAGATGGACAGATCGTGAAGGATCTGATGCCACGTATTCAGAATAAAGAAGAAGTACAGGCTTATATCGATGAAACATTAAAGAAATCAGATATGGATCGTACAGAATTAAACAAGGGTAAATCTGGTTGCAGACTGGAAGGCGTTTTTGCGATCAATCCAGTAAACGGCAAGGAAGTTCCACTCTTTATCGGTGATTTCGTTCTTGCAAGCTATGGTACAGGTGCGGTTATGGCTGTTCCTACACATGATCAGCGAGATTTCGAATATGCACAGGTTCATAATATTCCACTTATCCAGGTTATTGATGGTGGAGATTGTACAGAGCATGCTTTTGAAAAGAAAGAATATCTTGGAAAAGGCTGCAAGTTGATAAATTCCGAAGAATTTACAGGTATGGTAGTAGAAGATGCAAAGAAAGCTATCACAGATAAATTAGTAGCACAGGGCGTTGCAAAAAGAACTGTTAACTACAAGTTCCGTGACTGGATCTTTGCCCGTCAGCGTTACTGGGGTGAACCAGTGCCGGTTGTTCATGGCGAAGATGGAGAGATCCATGTACTTGCTGATGAAGAATTACCACTTGTTTTACCAGAACTTGATGATTACAAGGGTAAAAATGGTAAAGCGCCACTTGAAAATGCTACTGAGTGGAAAGTTTATGACAAAAATGGCGTAAAGGGAATCCGTGAAACTTCAACTATGCCAGGAAGCGCTGGTTCAAGCTGGTATTTCATGAGATATATCGACCCTGATAATGATAAAGAGTTTGCAAATCAGGAACTTTTGAAACACTGGTTACCAGTTGACTTATATATCGGTGGTCCTGAGCATGCAGTAGGTCACTTGATGTATTCAAGAATCTGGACAAGATTTTTATATGATAAGGGATTATGTCCAGTAAAAGAGCCATTTAATAAGCTGGTTCATCAGGGTATGATCTTAGGCTCTAACGGTATCAAGATGGGTAAGAGATTCCCAGAATTCGTTGTAAATCCAAGTGATGTTGTTAGAGAGTATGGCGCTGATACTTTAAGATTGTATGAAATGTTCATGGGACCATTAGAGGTTTCAAAACCATGGTCAGATTCCGGTGTTGAAGGTGCCCGTAAGTTCATCAACCGTGTATGGAACTTCATGACAAATGAAGAAAACATCATTGATGAAGTAGATAATACATTAACAAAGGTTTACCATCAGACAGTGAAGAAAGTAACTGATGACTTTGAGTCGTTAGGCTTTAATACAGCGATCGCACAGATGATGATCTTTATGAACGCTGCATACAAGGCAGGTAAATGTCCTCGTGCTTATGCAGAAGGTATTGTAAAAATGTTCTCTTGTATCTGTCCTCACGTTGGTGAAGAAATCTGGCAGATCTTAGGACATGATACAACCATCGCATTTGAAGCATGGCCAACATACGACGAAGCTGAATTGGTTGAAAACACTGTAGAGATCGGTATTCAGGTTAACGGTAAGGTTAAGGGTACAGTTGAAATCGCAGTAGATGAAACAAACGAGTCAGCTATTGCAAAGGCAAAGGAAGTTCCTTCCGTTGCATCCTTCATTGAAGGAAAAACAATCGTGAAAGAGATCTACGTAAAGGGTAAGATCGTTAACCTTGTTGTGAAATAAAGCGAGGCAAGGCATGCATAATTTTGTTTATAATTATCGAGAAATCGAATATAACAGTATGAAACTGTGGGCTACGTTTGATGGGGAAATCCTGTCAGACTGCCCGGTGGTTTCGGACTGCCCTGTGAAAAACTGGAGAACAGGTTCTACCTATTTAGAAGACTATGCACTGGATTATGGAATGGATACGCTGGCTTTATATGAGCAGTTTGTGGGCTTTGAAAAAGGATCTTTGGACGAAGATTCTTATGAGGAGAATGCGCTAGACGGGGTATTCAATTTTTTGAAAAAGCTGTCAAGATGTGTAGAAGAACATAAGGATTCTATTCTTTCCAATGCATCAGAATCTGAATCAGCCTATAAGAAACATCAGGAGATGATCCTTTCGTTGGAAGCACCAGTGAAAAAGGACCATCCAAGAGCTTTTGTAGCTGTTTTGATGGAGTATTGCAACCAGTTTTTTAAGGATGCCTGTGATGGGGTGTTAGGGATTGATATGCTTAAGGATTATCTGATCTTTTTATCCATCTTAGCACCAAGACATGCGCAAGATTCCTGGAAAAAGCTTGATCTATCTGGTTTCGTTTTTTCAAATGCTTGGCCAAAAGTTGCTGATTCTTATTTGGCAGGTAGTACTGTGGTGATTCCTGTTCAGGTGAAGGGAAAGACCAAGTGTGAGTTAGAGATTGCAAGAGATGCATCTGAAGAAGAGGCTAGAAGTAAGGCGATTTCTAAGCTTTGCTTAGAGGCAGGTTTTCATGAGGCAGACCTTACAAATGCCCGCTGCATTTATGCACCAGGCAAGATTGTGAATTTTATTTAAATGAAAGATTATAGATTTGTAACTGTTCAGAGGTAGCCATAAACACTTGCTGTTTATGGCGTAAGAACATGATGGGGTGAGCAAATCCCATCGCCGCAGGCGATTTTTTTATTTGAGGAAAGTTCTTTGAACTTACCTATCAAATAAAAAGCTCCGCGATGGATCGCACCTCGCGGAGAGGAAGGTAATGCTACGCATACCGCTCGGGCGCGAAGTGTGTGCGAGCACACACTTCGTTCTGGATTTGCGCTCATATCTGTGAAGGGTACTGAACAGATATGAGCTGATGGATACTAGTGATCCATCAGCTCTTTTACCAGGCGGAGTTGTTTTTTCTCCTGTTCTGTGGCGTTAGCTTCAAAGAGCGTCATGAGTTCATCTAATTCATCCTTGGAAAAGGTGATATTTTCTTTTTTCATTTTCTGTGTGACTGCTAAGAAAAATGGCAGTAGTTCGTCCTTTGGTATAGTTTTTACTTTTTCTGATAAGGAATCGATAAGAGTTCTTTTTTTCTGGTCCATAAATTCTCCTTTTTGATTGATAATTTTTTCCTTGCTGGTTTAGCGTGGGTTTTGATTAACAATATTTTCGGCTTTTCTTTTATTCTGGCTTAAAACAGGTCTTCAAGCATTTTTTCGTACTTGTTCATGGAGTTAGCTTGTTCGTTGTTTAAAAACATGGCAAGGGGATTACTGTCGTTGCCTTCCTTAAAAAGCTCTAAAACCGGGGATAATTCTTTATATTTTTGCAATAGGTTCAATATAGACTCTACTTGCTCAATATATTTGACATATTCCGCAGGACAGTAGGGGCGAATTTCTTTGATGGTCTTGGATAGTTTTTCTTCAAAGGATAAATCCTGGTCGGTATTTAGGATTGCTATTGGATGAGCGCTTAAGTATTGATAGGCATATTGCAGTTCTTCAATCTTGATAAAAATGGCAAGCAAAGGTTGGAACTTACCAGGAATCAGTGGCATCAGGATTTTTAAAAGCTGCATGGAGTTGGTTGAAAAGATGGAGTCAAAGGCGAGAATGTAGTTTTCGTTCATGCTTTTTTGAAAAAGGAATGGTTTGTATAACCTATGTGAAAAGAGGAAAGATTATGCATGTTACCTGAATGAAAGGCGAAATTGGAAAAAATCAATAGTGAAAATGAAAGATTATTGATAAAAAGAAGAAACTAGAGAAAATCAATAGTAGAAAATGAAAAAAACTATTGATAAACAGAATGAATTGAAGAAAATCAATAGTGTAAAATTGAAAAACTATTGATGAATGAGTGAAAATGAAAAAAATCAATAGTGAAAAATCAAAAAAACTATTGATGAATGAGTGAAAATGAAAAAAATCAATAGAAAAAAATCAAAAAACTATTGATGAACGATTAAAACTGGAAAAAATCAATAAAAAAGTATATACCCATGTTTTAGTTTAGTGATATTTGAGAAAATGCTGTAGAGATTGCTAGAAGATATGACTAAACGCAGGTGTGGCGTAAGTGGACGAAGGTGATGGATTGTATTTTGGGTTGAGGTAGATAATGTTACACACTTAGCTTTTGTGCCTAATGCATCGTTGACAATACCTTTTTTGTTGTAGACGTGGCAAGTGGTAGAAGGCAAAGCCTTTTAGCATGCCACGCCAAGAACGCTGCTGGTGTTTCTACGCTATTCTGTATCAGAATGGGTTATGATCAGTTACATCCGCAAGAGCTTACGTTATCACAACCACAGGATCTGTTTTCACATCCGCAAGAGCGAGGAGTCATGCAGGAATTGCCACATCCATAATTGTTACCAAGTGAGAAACCGTTTCCACCACATGACCATAAAAGGATCAAAATGATGATCCAGGAGCAGTTGTTAGATCCGCCCATGAATGAACGATTGTTTCCGCATCCGCAATCGGAGTCACAGCATGAATTGTCGCCTAAAACATAATAAAGTAAGATGATCCAGATAATAGAGCTGCAGCTATTACCTCTGTTGTTGCATGAATTGCACATAGGAGATACCTCCAAAATTATTATGGTATATGTTATGCCAAAAATGAAAAATGTTTCCAAATAGTTGTTATTATTCAGAGCCATGCGTATTTTTCTTCGAAAAATACTTATGTGGTGTGCTCGCCAAATGATTTTAAATACAAATAAAAGCATTTAAGCAAGCTTAAGCATTTATTTGTATTTAAAATCGCATGGCTCTGAACAGTAACAAATAGTTAGAAAATTGTGGGGAGACGGGATCATATTGACTTGAATACGAAAAAACGATACGCTATAGTTGAGTCAGAATATGGAAAAAATGGATGGAGAAGGGGTTATGACAACAAAGATACTTTGGAATGAAAATTGGGAATTTGTGGAAAAAGAGTTGGTGGAAGAAAGTATGCAGGTACCTGTTTGGGAAAAGGAAAATGCCAAACATATAATGCTTCCACATGATTGGCTGATCTATGATACGAAAGATTTATATCGGGATAGCGTTGGCTGGTATCGGAAAAAATTTGAGGTAGATTGCTTGGAGAAACATATCATCATTCGATTTGAGGCAGTCTATATGGATGCAACTATATTCGTGAATGGGGTGGAGGCAGGCTGTTGGAAATATGGATATTCTACATTTGATATTGATATCTCAAACTATGCTAAGGTGGGAGAGAATGAAGTCCTTGTCCGTGTGGTTTATCAGTCCCCAAATTCAAGGTGGTATTCTGGGGCAGGCATCTATCGGGATGTGTATCTAATCAGGAAACCGAAAACACATATTTTGATGGATGGTGTTTATATCACCCCAGCCAAAGATGTAGAAAATGGGGATTTGTGGAATGTGTCCGTGGAAACGCAGATTTTTCAAGGGGAGCAGGATATAGATACTGTGGAACTTGAAATCTATGACACAAAAGGAGAGTTGACCGGGCAGGATTTTTGGCAAAAAAAGGATAATATGTGTTCACAATTATTGGAAGATGATTCTTATGTCAAAATGTCTAAGTTTGGTGAAAATCAAATAAAACAGGAAGTTGAAATACGTCAAAATATTTCTATTTTGAATCCTGCGTTATGGGATATCGGGCAGGGGAATCTTTATACTGCTAAAGTATCTATTTTTTCCAAAGGACAATTGGTGGATCAGGAAATACGAAAATTTGGTTTTCGTACCATTGCAGTGGATCCCGATAAGGGCTTTTTCTTAAATGGAATCCATGTAAAGATCAAGGGAAGCTGTGAACATCATGGTTTTGGTTGCCTTGGGGCGGTTTCTAATAAGTCTGCACTTAAAAGAAAATTGCAGATGTTACGCTCTATGGGTGTAAATGCCATTCGAACAGCCCATAACATGCCTTCGGTTGCGCTTATGGAGCTTTGCGATGAAATGGGATTTTTGGTGGATTCGGAAGCTTTTGATATGTGGGGAAGATCAAAGACTACCTACGATTATGCCAGATTTTTTGCAGAATGGATGCAAAAGGATGTGGCAAGCTGGATCAAAAGGGATCGGAATCATCCAAGTGTGATCATGTGGAGTGTTGGAAATGAGATCTATGATATGCATGCAGGAGTTGAGGGGTATCAGGAGCTAGAGGCTCTTGTGCGAGAGGTAAAAAAACATGATCCAGATCACCATGCACTTATAACCTTTGCATCCAATTACATGCGCTGGGAAAATGCGCAAAAATGTGCGCCACTAGTGGATGCGGTTGGCTATAACTATGGGGAATATCTGTATGAGGAGCATCAT
Organism: Lachnospiraceae bacterium; assembly: GCA_045628865.1. Classification (GTDB taxonomy): domain Bacteria; phylum Bacillota; class Clostridia; order Lachnospirales; family Lachnospiraceae; genus JAZQQB01. Next base: position 21,580 of record JAZQQB010000054.1, read on the forward strand.
AAAGCACATCCTGACTGGGTGATCTATGGCAGTGAGACTGCATCCATGCTTGGTAGTCGAAACGTGTATCATTTTCCAATCGATACAGATATTTTGTGTGAGGATGATGAACAGTGTTCGGCACTTGGTAATTGTTTTGCCGGTTGGGGTGCCCATGACTATTTAGATAATATTTTGTGGGATCGTGATGCGGACTATAGTTTGGGACAGTTTATCTGGACCGGTTTTGACTACTTTGGTGAGCCTACGCCGTATCATACGAAAAACAGTTATTTTGGTCAGATCGATACTGCGGGATTTGCAAAGGATTCTTTCTATATATATCAGGCTGAGTGGACGGATTATAAAGAATTGCCAATGGTGCATGTGTTCCCGTATTGGGATTTTAGCGAAGGACAGCTTATCGATGTGAGAGTTTGCTCTAATGCGCCTAAGGTATCCTTGTTTGTTAATGGCAGGTTAGTGGGAAGCAAAGAACTGGATCATGCTTTTGGTAAGGAGCTTGCGCCATCTTTTCAGATCCCGTATGAATCAGGTGAGATCTGCGGTGTGGCTTATGATGAAGATGGAAATGAAATCGCAAGGGAAGTAAGACATTCTTTTGGAAATACTGCGTCGCTTTGTGCAACGGCAGATCGTTATGTTGTGCCTGCAGATGCTAGAGAGCTTGTTTTTGTCACCATTCAGGCGATGGATGAAAACGGATACGTGGTTGAAAATGCCAACAATCGCATCCTTGTTTCGGTTAGTGGCCCTGGAAGGCTTGTGGGAATCGACAATGGAGATAGTACGGATTTTGACCAGGTGAAGGGAAACAGCAAACGTTTATTTCAGGGAAAAATGCTGGCTGTGATCGCTCCTGAAAATGGAAAAACCGGAGAAATCAAGGTAACAGTCAGCTCTACGGGACTTTTAGATGCAGCGTGCAAGGTGTTTGTTGATCCAAAGGATGTTTTGGAGGAAAAGCCTTTCTTGCAGACTGCTGTGATTGGTGGAATTGCAGGGGAGAAGATTGTCTTGTCAAAGGATGATGTTAGTGGAATTGCAGGGGAGAAGCTTGTTTTACAAAAGGATGTGATAGGCGATACTTCAGAGGAGGAGAAAGCTTTGCAAATGATGGTTGCAGGCGGTGTCGGGGCTGGTGTTGTATCAAGGGATGAAGTACCCATCAGAAAGCTGACACTAAGCTGTGATAAAGAGCCTTTATTTGACAAAGATCATACAAAGGCATGTGTTACCTGTAGAATCGAACCGGAAAATGCAACCTATCATGATATTGCGTGGAAGATCGTAAATGATACTGGAATCGAGGTTGGAACTGCCAGTATTGTTGAGTTACTGGAAGCGGAGGATGGCGTTAGTCAAACAGTGACTTTAAAAGCTAATGGAGATGGAAACTTTAGATTGCGTGCAATTGCAAAGAATGGGGGAAGTGTTGTAAGTGTCCGCTCTGATTTATGTTTTAGTGCTACGGGACTTGGTATTGCTGTTATGGATCCATACCAGGTGATCAAAGCCGGTTTGACAGTAGACCGCCCTGAGGGCTTAAGCGAGGGAGAGGATCATGGTATTCGATTTTTGGGCAAGAAAAAGACGTTTGTTCGATTCAGGAAGCTTGATTTTGGAAAGAAAGGTGCCAGGGAGCTTGTTCTTTCTTTATTTAAATATAGTGTGGAACCCATATCATTTTCTATTTTTGTGGAGAATGAGGAGAAGGATCAGTTGATCTATGAAGGTTTCTTTTCACAAAAGGCAGAGTGGATGGAGTTTAAGAACCATGTATGTGAGCTTGATCATATTTTGACAGGGATTTGTTCTATTCGCATAGAAAGTGAGGATGATTTCCAGTTGAAAACCTTATGCTTTGTGGGCATGAATCATGGACTGAAGGAAATAGAAGCAGCAGCTTGTGATGAACTTTTTGGAGATAGCTTTAAGATCGCAGGAACATGTGTGGAGAATATAGGTAATAATGTGACTTTGAAGTTTTTAGGTGTTTTGGTTGGCAGTGAAAAGGTTTCAAAGCTGGTGATCTGTGGAAGATCAGCGCTGGTGAACAATTCCATTCATGTGAAGATTCAGACAGAAACTGGTGAACACCAGGAACTGATTGAGTTTGCAGGTTCGAGTGAGTATGTAGAAAGAGAATTTGCAATTGAGGATGTGTCAGGAGATTTAGATGTGACTTTCGTCTTTTTGCCTGGAAGCCAGTTTGATTTTGCCTGGTTTAAGTTCGAAAAATAACGTGGATAGAAGAATCATTCAGGTAAAATCCAGACACAAAATACATTGTCGAAAAAACAAAAAAATTGACACAATATTGAATACGAAGATAGGGTCAGAATCATTGAAAAAATGTCGATATTTAGTAAAATAAATTTATGAAAATATGGTAAAGTGTATAACAATTTATCGAAATACAGTTACCATTGGAGAGACAACATATGGCAGATTTTCAAATAGATGGACGCATCTTTCGAAATCAGGCAAGCTATGATGCTGGGCTTCGTGACAAAAAACGCATCGAACGAATTGAAGAAAAAGCGAAGGATATGACCCTGGAGGAAAAGCGGGAGCTTCTTGCAAAGATGAAGGAGGATGCATTCCGCTTTGAGTCAGTCCTTGGCAGTGATTATATGGATGATTTTGAGGAAGCTTTAGTGGAAGCCGAACAGGCCGCAGAGAAGAAGAGTCAGAGAAAATCATTTTTGAAGGGTAAAACCAAGAACATAACAGAAGAAAACAGTAAGGGAGAGGGAAGTAAAGCCGTAAGTGACACAGGGCGAGCAAACAGCGCCGGCAACAAAACAGCAGACAAAAAAGATGATGTTGGCAAGAAAACGAATGACAAAAAAGATAAAGCCGGCAAAAAGACGAAAGACAGAAAAAACAACAAACTAAAGAAACTGGAAGATTACGATAAAGAAATGCAAAAGATCATCTTAGAGGAAATGAAAAAGAATGATCTAAAACGCAGACTGATCATGTTTGGAACAGCCTTTGTGGGAGTGGCGTGTATTGGAATCTTTACGATCCGTATGTACATAGAACAGAAAAATGAATCTATTTATGAGGACTTAGTGGCAGAGAAGGAAGAACATGAATCCAGTGGAAATAGTGTGAATCGTAAAAGCCAGGTGCATTTGTCGGAGGAGGAAGATGTAGAACTTACCATCCTTCCAGAATATGAAAATTTGTATGAGAAAAATCCAAACCTAATCGGATGGGTAAAAATAGACGATACTAATATAGACTATCCAGTGCTAAAGTCAGAAGACAGATCTTATTATCTGACACATGGCTTCGATGAAGAATATGATAGAAACGGATGTATCTTTATGGATCCGGATTGTGATGTGGTGAAAAGAAGCACCAACATTATTCTTTACGGACACCATATGCATACCGGAAAAATGTTTGGGACACTGGATAAATACAAGGATAAAACATTTTATGAATCGCATCCATTGATCGAGTTTGACACAATTTATGAAAAGGGAACCTACGAGGTAGTATACGCGTTTAATTCCCAGGTTTTTTATGAAGACGAGATAACGTTCAAATATTATCAGTTTATTGATGCAGTTTCAGAGGATGCATTCTATTCAAATTGTGAAGAAATGGAAAAAATATCAATCTATGATACCGGGGTAAGACCAGTGTATGGAGATCAGCTATTGACCTTATCTACCTGTGACAAAACAGAAAATGAACAGGGAAGATTTGTGGTGGTGGCAAGAAAGATCGACTAGATGCTTGAGATTTTAGGGGGATCAAACTTATGGGAAAAGTGGAAACAATGAACAAAACAACACGAAAGTCTAAGAGAAGATTAAAAAGACAGATTCGTAAAACATTGGCAGCTGTCTTTATGATCACGGCTATCGTTGTTGCAGCTATTCCAGTGGATAAGATCAATGCAGAGACGCCAGGAGGAGGCGGTGGAGCAGCACCTGCTCCAATTGTGATCGAACCATCACAGCCATATGAATATCCAACTAATATTGCATCAAAGTTTATTCCACAGCCAGGAGTTGAATTATCCTATGACAAAGCGAAAACTGCCAATGCCAGTTTGCCAGAGGGTACAACCTATTACATGATCTATGATAATGCCAACCAGGTTTATCAGATGCAGTGGAGATATAAATATTACGTACAGACAGTGGATGGCACCACTTATGGTATTATTTACAAATATAATAATGTAAATGCAGTTGATTCTTTAACCATTACTAGTAAGGAGACAACCCATTACATTACGGTAGGCAATACAGAATACGAAACTTTTGTAACAAAGTATAAGACTACAAATCCAATCGAATACAGATATTCCTTTGCCGACTATAATTCTAAAATCTCTAATGATTCCAGTCGTATGATCGCAAAATTCAGGCCAACACAGTGGTCCGAATTCCAGACTCAGTGTTTTAATGCAGCAAATCATGTTGCAGGTGCAACAGAGCCGGCGGATCTGATCCTTTCTTCCGCAGATTTAACAGAAGAAGAGTATTTAAGTTATTACTGTGAAATGACAAAAGCAAATTTTGGTCAGACTTCACCAACATTAACAGGCTGTACTTTAAATGTTATTTATGATCTGACCCAGAAAAAGCCAGATGGTAAATATGAGCAGATCTATGTTGTGAAAAAAACAGGGGAAACTGCAGCAGGTGTCACTTATGAAGCAGATACCCAGTTTGTATATAATGAAACGGTTTCCATTGTTGGTATTGGTGAAAAGACATTTCAAAATATCCAGAATGTTGCCAGCTATACCATCGAGTCAGGTGTTACTTACATAGGAGATAACTCCTTTGAGGGAAGCTCTGCAAAGGAGATCGATTTTAAATCAGGTGTACAGTATATCGGAAACCAGTCCTTCAAAAACTGTCAGTTGTTAAATAAGGTAACTTTTTCAGATGATAATATTAACATTGGTGCAGAAGCTTTTTACGGAACAGCCATCACAGAGCTTGTGCTTCCAGGTTTGGTTAAAAATATCGGTGTAGGTGCATTTGCATCCTGTGATTCTTTGACAGATGTTGATTTTTCTAAGATCAATTATAACGATTCCGTGAACAAGGTTGGTTGTATTGTTCAGGAGGGCGCTTTTTATAATGATTATGCCATCAACAATCTGAAGTTTTTTGCAGGTAGTAAGGCTTGTACCATTACCAGTATTGGAGATGGATGCTTTGCAGTAGACCATTCTGTTTCAAGTTCTTTGACGGAGATCACGCTTCCATCTATGATTGATAAAAAAGAAGGGCTTGGCGATAAGCTTTTTTATAATCGTAATAATCTAAAGAAGTTAACAATGCCTTCAGAGTTTGGTTATCATACACCGCAGGTGATTCCGGATGATTTTCTGGTGGGTGTCAAAAATCTGGAAGAGCTTGTATTTCTGGATACTTCAGCAAATGTTACATACACAACCAGCAATGAGGGCAAGTTAAACGAACCGGATCAGAAATACTATAATCATGCACTTTTTAGAGATATTGTAAATGATAAATTTGTGGTAAGAGGACCAGCCAGAGATTCACAGTCTCTTTTGGTTGCCCAGGTTAGATCTTGTACCTGGAATGCGTATTTTAATGACGAAAAGAAAACACCTATTCCATATGTCTATACAGATGATACCGGCGTTGATGTTTATGAGATTGCAACTGGTGAAAACAATGCGTACATCATGAGCGTTAATAAAAATGGGGAATTGACAAACTGTGAGATCAATACGAATTCTGGATTGTCATCTGATGCAGTTGTTGATTTTACCATTCCATCTACAGTTGGTAAGTACAATATCACAAGTATCTCTACAGGATGCTTTGCGAAGTTTAAAAATAACATTGGAACCCTTCGAACAGGAGATGATTCTGTTCAGATCATTGATGCGGAGGCATTTTCTGATTGTCCGAATTTAACAGCTGTATATTTGGGTGACAGTATCACACAGATTGGTGCAAAGGCATTTACAAACTGTCCAAAGCTTGAAAATGTTTATTTTAGAACACCGGATTGTGGTTATGAGGCTTTTGAGATTGGAACAGCTGCGTTCCAGACAAAAAGTAAAAAACTTTACTTCCATGGTGATATCAATGCGGAATATGATGCATTTCAGTATGCTATGGCAGCAGATAACTGGGTGGATGATAGTGTGAATACCAACCAGATCTCAATTTGTTATAAATCAGATTATGTTGTGAATGATAAGCCAACCTTTTTAACTGTTTTGAAGGAACGATACAAATTGGATGATGGTACCATCGCAACCAGAGCAACATTGGTTGATTATTTACATTATGAGGAATTGCCAAGTTTGCCGGATACTCTTTTGAAGGATGCTTTTGACATCACAGACAAATGGCCTGATATCATGTATAAATACGAGTCGGGAACAGGAGTAACCCCTAAGGAAGAGGAAATCATTGATTCCACCATCAACATTGTGATCCCAAGTGGTATTGAATCCATTGATGTGAAGGAATTTTTAGCAAGCGGACTAAATAGCGGTAATATTTCTACGTATCTTCATAATTCGTTGGGTTATGTGGATACAGTAAATGCAGATAATTATTATGCAAAATATGATTATGCGATCAAACCTGTTTTTGTGGCAGAAGGTATTGTGAAATATCATATTCGATTAGAGGATAACTATTCTTATATTGAATATCCGGATGCTTCTGGAAATTATCCGGAAAATCAGAAGGTTGTGATCAAGCCGTACAATACATCTGTGAAAAATTTTGATTCCTTCAATGAATCCTCTCCAACAAACTGGGAGTTAAACGGATGGAAGGCGGTTTGTTCTGATCCGAGTTTTGCCCTTGGCAGTGCAGCTTATTCCCAGACAGATCTGACCTTTAATATGCCGGGAGCGGATGTATCCATTTATACTATATATTCACCACTTTATACCGAAACCATTAATAATATCAATGGTTCAGAGAATGGTAGAGAAGTTGTTGTGGAAGCTACCAAAACATTGGTTTCTAAAAATCTAAAGATCACGTATACCTTTAATAACTGGGAGATCAAGGTGTATCGTGATGCCAATGCGAATGACCAGGTAGCAGATGGTAACTGGGAAGGACATGTGACCAATTCCGTAGGTGGTGATATCAATTTTGCCTCTTCGGAATTGAAATTGAACGTCGATGAGGGTTATCTTGTTTTATTAACTGCTCATTACAATGCTTCAAACTTAGGTGTTTCTTATGTTTCATATGGACAAAGCGGTATCAGAAACTATGCAGCATCTTCGAAAAAAGTGACCTCAAAGATTTATCCAGATTATTACTATAACTATTTGGATTATGGCCTGTTTAATGGTTACTATGGTTATGAGAATAGTAATGATCCATATGTATACTCTGCAAGAGAGTTCGGATCTACTTCCAATAAAGCAGCCTTAGAGCAGGTTGATATTGGGAATGATTTTATCAAGTCTGTATCTATGAGTACGGTAAAATATCTGCCGGATTATTGTTTTAACAGCTGTGAGCAGCTGGAGAGCATCAATCTTGGAACTGCCATTGAACATATTGGTAGTGCTGCATTTACCGGCTGTGATAAGCTAACAGGTTTATCAAGTTCAGGTAAGTATGTGAGTCAGAATGGTATCCTTTATTATGCCAACGATGATGGTACCTACAAGATCATTGAGTGTCTTACTTCGAGAGGTGCGGGAGTCGGTTCCAATACCTATCCTGATAACAATGACATAGATTTGACTAAAATTGTTGAGATTGCAGATGGTGCTTTTGAAGGATGTAAAAATATCACAACCGTGGATTTGTCAAAGGGTACCAATATTACAACCATTCCACAGAATGCGTTTAAAAACTGTACTGGTCTTCAGAAGGCACTTTTGCCTAGAACAGTGACCACCATTGAAACAGGTGCATTTGAGAATACGGATCATGCTTATGTGACAATTCCTACGCTTGTTTTAGAAATTCAGGATAATGCTTTTTCAGCTGGTGAGACTATCCGTTCTTATCAGAATGGTTCTGGATTCTATTATACACAGAAGTTTAAGGATGTTTATTTTGAAGCTATTGATGTTTCATATACTGTAGATTTCTTAGATTGGGATGGCAAAAAGCTTTGCGATACCCAGTATATTGAACCAGGTAAAAACGCTACACCTCCTGAAGATCCAAAAAGAGAGGGCTATAAGTTTATTGGTTGGAATGGACAGTATCTTGGTGTTGACAAGGATACACTTGTTATGGCTACCTATGAGCTGATCAAGGAGGAAACACCTGAAACACCTACCTATACCTTAGATGTAGATATGGGTAATGGTGATGGAAAATATGCAGAGGGTACAAAGGTTGTTATCACAGCATATGATCCTTTTGATGGTTATGAATTTGAAAAATGGACTTCTGATAGTACAGATTTTAATATTGTAGACGCCAATGTTTATCTGACGACAATTACCATGCCGGCACATGATCTAAGTATCAAGGCAAACTACAAGCCTAAGAAGACAGATGGTACAAATGGTAATAATGGAAACAATAGCGGAACGAATTCAAACAACAATCAGAATGGTTCCACAACCTCTGGAAACAATCGTCCAGGAGGCGGTTCGGGTTCTGGCGGCTCTGGTTCTGGTTCAGGCTCCGGTAACGGTTCAGCCAATGGCGGAACAGTGGTAGATATTGATAAGGATGGTATTTCGAACTCTGGTGTATCTTCGGCCATTGTGAATGGTTCAACAGATAACTTTATCGTTAAGATTACCGATTCATCTGCTGCAACAGAGGCGGTTAGGCAGGCATTGATCAATGAATATGGAAGTCTGGAAAATATTGCCTATATGGCTATGGATATTTCCCTGTATGATTCTACAGGAACCACTAAGATCACAGACACCAAGGGAATCAGTGTTACAATTACCATTCCTATTCCGGATGCCTTGATTCAGTATTCCGGAAATAACAAGGCAGCTGGTGTTGTGGATTCCTTAAATGGATATGCACTTGATAAACTTGGAGCAAAATTCTCTACCATCGATGGTATTTCCTGCATTACCTTTACGGCAACGCATTTTTCTCCTTATACCATCTATGTAGATAAAAATAACCTTTCTTATTCCCAGACACTGGATGATTCACCAACCACAGGTGATGGTATTCATCCAAAATGGTTCTTATCCATTGGTTTGGCGGCGTTATCCGTATTCCTATTTTTTAAAAAGGATAGAAAACCAATAAGAAGAACGCGTATGGCGTAAAAAATGGTTTGTATCAGATTGTAATTTTTCTTCTGGCTGACTTGTTGTCAGCCAGGAGTGTATGGATTGATTTGGGAGAAAAATATGAAAGACAAAAGGGTTCGAAGAATTCTTACTATTTTCATAGCGATCATTTGTTGTTTTGCATTGATTCCAGTGAAGGCTTTGTTAGCAGATACTGCAAACGATGCTGATTTTCAATTGGAAGGATCGACTTTGATCAAATACACAGGCACAGCTACCACTGTGTCTATTCCTGCGTCTGTGAAAACCATCGGAAAAAATGCTTTTGACGGAAATTCAACCATGACTAGTGTTACCATTTCTGGAAATGTAAAAAGTATTGGTAATTATGCGTTCAATAATTGTAGTGCTTTAAAAAGTGTTGTGATTGGAGATAGTGTTACCTCCATTGGAAATAGTGCTTTTGCAGATTGCCCTGTTTTGTCAAGCGTAAGCATTGGCGCAAAGGTAAACAGTGTTGGCAGTTGCGCCTTTGGCGGCTGCGATATGCTTTCAGGGATAGCAATTTCAGGAAACAACACCTATTTAACATGTTATAAAGGCGCCTTGTATGGCGATTCTGGTAAAATACTGTATCAGGTTTTGGCTGGTAGAGCCGGGGAGACCTACACCATGCCTGATACAGTAAAAACTGTTAAGCCTTATGTTTTATGGGGCTGTGACAAGATTAAAACTTTTTCCTTTTCAGGGGGCTTTTCCAAAATTCCAGAATATGCTTTTTACAATGCAACGGGACTTCAGTTTGTGGAGATTCCAAGCTGTATTTCCTATGTGGATCTGAGGGCTTTTGGAAGTAACTATAATTTAGAGGAAGTGATTGTGCCACTGTCTGTTTTATCCATGCATGATGCGGCATTTGAGGATTGCCCTAAATTAAAGCTTATTGTTTCCCAAGGTTCTTATGGGGATCAGTATGCCATCGATCATGGAATCAAGCATGGGACAAAATCGGTTTATGCTGGAACCTATAACTATACTTTGGAAAATGCTAATACAGGTGCTGGTAGTTCTCAATCAAATCAGGGTAGTGTTTCCTCTAATAATCAGGGAACAACTTCTTCCAATAACCAGAGTACAAAGCCAGATACTTCTACCATGGAAGGGGCAAGAGAGGATGCTCAGACATCTGTGAATGGCGATATTGATCATTTAAAGGATGATGAACTTGGTATGTCCTTTGTTGTATCTGGAAATGCCTTTGTGATGATGAACAATACGGCTGGTACAGTCCATGATGGAGATGATTATACCAGTGTGAATGGTTCTACGGTTGGAAGTAATTCTTCGGATGTACCAGAATTTTTGCCGGATGGAACCTATGGGAAATATACGATCTATGAGAATAAGGTTGCTGAACAGGCTTTTTATGAAGATGGGGATATCGGATATTACGTGATTCCAGAGGGCGTAACCCAGATTGGGGAATTGTCTTTTGCAAGATCCTCTGTTTCTGGTATTGCAATCCCAAATAGTGTAAAGAAGATAGGATATGGTGCTTTTTACCAGTGTCCAAATTTGGAGTATGTGACTTTGCCAGATCATATTGAGACCATTGAGCCTTATGCGTTTGAGGGAACCAAATGGAAGAATGACTGGTTAAATGGAGGCGCAGTCAGTGATTTTTATATTGTAGGAGATGGAATTCTCTTATTTTATAAGGGAGATAGTGAGATTGTTGAGATTCCAGATGGCATCAAGCAGATTGCAGCGGGATGCTTTATGGGTCGTAGCGAGATTAAGCAGGTAAATCTGCCAGATTCTATTCGTACGATCGGGGAAGAGGCGTTTTTAGGTTGTGATCACTTGACAACTGTAAACGGTGGAACCAGCTTAGAAGCAATTCTGGACCGTGCTTTTTCGGGATGTCCATTAGACACTATACGTATTCCGGCAACGGTGAAGAAGATTGGGCTTGGTGCGTTTGATTATTCAAAAGTTACCAGAGATGCTGCCGTGGCAGTAGTTTTTATGGGGGCCGAACTCCCAAAACTGTCTTTCGAATCAAGTGCAACAAAGCTTGCAGATGAGGATGCCAGAAAAAAGGCTTTTGAGCAGGTTAAAGTTGCTATTTTATGGAATCAGAATGCGACAATTGAAGATACTATTTTGTGGGATGAAAACTTTGGCTTTTCCGGTTTTATCTGTCGTATTTTTGCAGATGCAGATACCAATGCAACTGGTACGCTAGAGCTGGTGGCAGTAAGTTCTGATGCGAAGAAATCTGATCTGCCCGCTAGTGTCTGGGTATATGGAAATCGTTATACAATTAAGGACACCTATGGACTATTGGAGACAATTCCAAACGAATCCATTGGAAAATCTGCCTTTCAGACAATATGTAATGAACATGCTGATGTTTGTACCATAGATTTTGAGGCAGAGGGTTCTACCAATTTATTGGGATATTTACTGGAAGCAACGGCTGATTCTGATAGAGAAACACATTTGAAAAATACAGTGACTGCTTTGTATGGTGATGAGCTTAAGAGTAGTGTAACTACTTTTTCCTATAAAATGTGGGATGAATCTATAACGGTTCCAATTACTCGTTTGGGTAATGAATCCATGACTATTACAATGTCGGTTCCAAATGTTTTGTCAACGGATACGCTTCATATTGTGACTGAGGATGCAGATGGTCAGATAGAAGAGGTGCCATTTGAGGTTTCCACAAATTCTGGTAGAAGGGTTGTCTTTACTGTGAACCATTTTTCACCTTTTGCTATGTTCAACGCAGGTGAACCACCGGTGGTGGGTGAGAATGATCCTGATGGAGATGGAATTTCTGATGGTTTTGCTGAAGACGGTATGTCAGATGGCACAGGCGGAAATTATGCTTCCAAGGGTGGAAAAGAGATTTCCCTGTTTTCTATTTATTGTGTGCTGGGAGCGTTGCTGCTTTTGATCATTGCCACAGCACTTTGGTTCACAAGAAGATTTCATAAGATTTTGTGATTTCTTAGGATAACCAGCGGGAATTCTCGGTAATTCAATTGCCGATGTTGTTCGCAGAATGTAGTAAATAATGAACTGTAGATTTAAGTGAATTGTAGAGATAAGTTAACTGTAGTACTAGCTATTTAGCTTGCTGGTACTGCAGTTTTTTGTTGACAGGAAAGTTCTCCGAACTTTCCTGTCAAACAAAAAGCTCCGCAAAGGATGCACATCTCGCGGAGAGGAAGATAATGCTGCGCATTCCGCTCCATAACAAAGTGTGTGCGAGCACACACTTTGTTATGGAAGGGTAAGCCGTTTCACGGTGGCTAGTTTATACCTCTTGCTTGGAATCTAAAAACAGTTAGAAGCGAGAGAGTATATTATGATTGATTTTATTAGATATATGTGTTGAAAGATGATTGATTTTATAAATTACTACAGTGGGAGCAAAAAATGTGATTTGTGTAGTAAAAAATGGGCGTAATCAAGGATAAAGGAGTTAGTCTGGACTAATTATTACTACAGTAAGAGCAAAAAATGCGATTACTGTTGTAAAAGTGGATTGATTCGGACTTGAAAGGAGTAAATAAGGGATCAAAATTACTACAGTGAGAGCAAAAAATGCAATTACTGTTGTAAAAGTGGTTTGATTCAAGCTTGAAAAGAGAAAACATGGAATCAAAATTACTACAGTAAGAGCAAAAAAAGCAATTACTGTTGTAAAAGTGGATTGCTTCAGGCTTGAAAGGAGTGGATAAGGAACCAAGATTACGACAGCAGGAATAAAAACTACGATAGTAGAAATAAAAACTAGAATGAAAATTCTTCAGTTCTTCTTCGGCGGGATGATGATCTTTGGCATTGCATAAGATTTCTGTCAAGACTGACGGACGTCTATGAAATCTTTTATTGAAATTCATTTATCTACAAAAAATGATTGGAATATTATTATTCCAATCATCACTATATAAACATATTATTAAAATTATTGAGTCTGTTCAGAGCCATGCGTATTTAAAATCGTATGGCTCTGAACAGTTACAAATTATTTTTAAATATCATAATATTTCTTTGCAAATTAAATAAATTATTTTCGAATTTTGATAAATATAAAATAAATCATCTCTATTTTTGAAAATATTTATAAATATTAAATCATTTATTTTTTTATTCATCTTTATTTTTTTTGATTTTTTTGATGCAAAAAATCAAAGCAGCAATTTTTCCAATCGTAATCAAGGAGCTTTGTAAAGAAGTAAAATCTATGAGGGAGATCTTGATTGTATTTTTATCTCCTTTGAAACTCCATTTTTTTGTATTCTCTTTAAAATCCTGGACAGAATCTGGCAAAGTGATCAAGCTTAAGATGAATGATTTTCTTTCTTTGTTTTCTTCTGATCCATTTGTAGTTGAATCCATTTCTTTCTCCAAGGAGTCAATCTGATCTTCGAAAGTAACGGTATCGTCTTCAAAAGAAATAGTATCATCATCGAAAGAAACAGAATCATCCTCAAGAGAAACAGAATCATCCTCAAGAGAAACAGTATCATCCTCTTCAGCATCAAGGTCCTTTATGAGTAATTCCTTTGTGATAAAATCATCGGATTGCATAGGAACATCAGACAAGACTGTATCCCAGGATGTCTGATCATTAGAATTATTCTCTTCTGATATAGGAGAGTTTTCATCGATTTGAGATTCTGTATCATCAAAAAAGACGCCTAATGGATCGTTTAAGTCTTCCGATTTCACCACTGGTTCTAATGTGCAAAAAGAAGAACAGTCAGCATTGTGACCAAATGCGGCTGTGTGATTTATAGAGTCGTTGCCCTGGTAGGCCATTACATTCTTATTAAATAATTCATTCATAGTACCAATTCCCTTTTATATCAATTCATTTTTTTCCCAGAGTCATCATAACACAATTTTTTTTAAAAATAAACTTTTTTTCGCTATTGACTTAAAGTGTATGATTGTATACAATTATACATGCGAGTATTTTTTTTATGAGAAGGGAAGTTTTAACATGGAAAATCAGTTTAATGATTATTTGGAGGATCGATTTGAAAATCGACCAATATCTATGAATCCAAAGAATAATCTCTTGGAGATTGAGGAGCATATGTACATTTTGGATGACGTTAAGAAACCAAATGTATTCCGTACAATGTTTCCTTATTCAGAGATACCAAAGATTCCTTTTAATGATCGAATCGTTCCTCATAACATGCCAAAGGATATCTGGATCACAGATACCACATTCCGTGATGGACAGCAGTCACGTGCGCCTTATACAACAGAGCAGATTGTGACAATTTTTGATTATTTACACAGATTAGGTGGCCCTCAGGGAAAGATTAAAGCCAGCGAGTTCTTTTTATATAGTAAAAAGGATCGTGATGCGGTTTACAAATGTATGGAACGAGGATATCAGTTCCCTGAAGTTACAAGCTGGATCAGAGCCAGTAAGGAAGATTTTAAGCTTGTAAAAGAAATCGGTATGAAAGAAACTGGTATTTTGGTAAGCTGTTCTGATTACCATATTTTTATGAAAATGAAGATGACAAGACGTCAGGCTATGGATCATTATCTTTCAGTGATCAGAGAGTGTTTGGAGGAAGGAATTGCTCCAAGATGTCATTTGGAAGATATCACTCGTGCTGATATTTATGGATATGTTGTTCCATTCTGTATGGAACTTATGAAATTGATGGACGAATACAAAATTCCTATCAAGGTTCGTGCCTGTGATACCATGGGTTATGGTGTTAACTTTGCAGGTGCAGTTATTCCTCGAAGTGTACAGGGTCTTATCTATGCCCTTCACACCAATGCAGGTGTACCATCTGAACTCATTGAGTGGCACGGACATAATGATTTTTATAAAGCAGTTACTATCTCAACAACTGCATGGTTATATGGATGTTCCGGTATCAATACTTCTTTATTTGGTATTGGTGAAAGAACTGGTAATACACCACTTGAGGCTATGATCTTTGAGTATGCACAGTTAAAGGGTACTTTAGATGGTATGGATACTACTGTGATCACAGAGCTTGCTGAGTATTACGAGAAGGAGATTGGTTACCATATCCCTGATCGTACACCATTTGTTGGAAAGAACTTTAATGTGACAAGAGCTGGTATTCATGCAGATGGCCTTTTGAAAAATGAAGAAATCTACAATATTTTTGATACAGAGAAGTTCTTGAACCGTCCAGTTCTTTGCTCTATCTCAAATACATCTGGTCTTGCAGGTATTGCGCACTGGATCAATACTTATTTCAAGTTAAAGGGTGACAACCAGATTACAAAGAATTCTGAGCTTGTTCATGCAATCAAGGCTGACGTAGATGCAGAATATGAAACAGGACGTGTGACTGTTATGACAGATGAAGAGATCATTGCTTTGATCAGAAAGCATGAAGAAGAGCTTGGCGTAACAATCGGTAATGTGGAAGATTAAGATTGTTACGGGTTAGTTGCTGTTTTACCGGCAACGATTGTTTTTCGATATAAGGGGAGAATTCGAAAAGATGATGGATCGTAATTGTGAAGGAACTGAGTAATTACGATGGACTACAAGAAAGAGGATTTAGATGGACAAACAGGAAGGTAAGGATAAGTCAGTTGGAAAAGAAGTCAACGACAAGTATTCTTTGAGGGGAAGAGTATATCAGAGGATTCGTTCTGATATTATCAATGGTGTCTATAAGAATCACGAGGAACTTAGAGAGGTTGCCATCGGTGAAAATCTTGGTGTCTCCAGAACACCTGTAAGAGAAGCACTTAGACAGCTGGAATTAGAGGGACTTGTTGAAATCATACCTAACAAAGGTGCCTATGTATCATCCATTACACAAAAGGATGTACATGATATTTATATGATCCGTTCTGTTTTAGAGGGGATGTGTGCCAGATGGGCAACGGAGAATATTTCACCTGAAAAGCTTGAGGAAATGGAAGAGGTTTTATATTTAACAGAATTTCATTCCGAAAAGGATCATGTGGAACAGGTGACTGCTATGGATAACCGTTTTCATGAGATTTTGTATGAAGCATGTAATTCCAAGAGATTGCAGCATATGTTATCCGATCTTCACGAATACAGTTTTCGTGTGAGAACAAAGAGCTTATCTGACCACAAACGTAGTAAGAGCTCTACAGATGAGCACAGACAGATTATGGAGGCTATGAAGGCGCACGATGGAGATCTTGCGGAGAAGCTTGCCAATGATCATGTGCTAAAGGCTTATCAGAACATGATGGAGCATGCTGTTTTTCCAGGAGAGGCCGAGGAAGAATAGTGCAGTGCTTTTTTGAGGAAAGTCAGAAAAATAATGAGGAAAATGAGGAGATAAAAATTATGAGTAAAATTGCAATGACCACTCCACTCGTAGAGATGGATGGAGATGAAATGACCAGAATCTTATGGAAGATGATCAAAGATGAATTGTTAATTCCATTTGTTGATTTAAAGACAGAGTATTATGATCTAGGACTTGAATATCGTAATGAAACAAACGATCAGGTTACTGTTGATTCTGCCAATGCAACTTTAAAATATGGTGTTGCAGTTAAGTGTGCAACCATCACTCCAAACGCAGCCCGTATGACTGAATATAATTTAAAGGAAATGTGGAAGAGCCCTAACGGTACAATCAGAGCAATGCTTGATGGTACTGTATTTAGAACACCAATCGTTGTTAAGGGAATCGATCCGGTTGTATCCTGCTGGAAAGCACCAATCACACTTGCCCGTCATGCATATGGTGATGTTTACAAAAACGTTGAAATCGACGTTCCAGGTGCTGGTAAAGCTGAACTTGTTTTCACAGCAGAAGATGGAACAGAAATCCGTGAAACAATCCATAACTTCACAGCACCAGGTGTGATCCAGGGTGTACATAACACAGATAAATCAATCTCTAGCTTTGCAAGAAGCTGCTTTAACTATGCACTTGACTTAAAGCAGGATCTTTGGTTTGCTACAAAAGATACCATTTCTAAAAAATACGATCATACTTTCAAGGATATTTTCCAGGAAATCTATGATGCAGAATACAAAGAAAAATTTGAAGCTGCCGGAATCGAGTATTTCTACACATTGATCGATGATGCTGTAGCACGTATCATGAAATGTAAGGGTGGAATCATTTGGGCATGTAAGAACTATGATGGAGATGTTATGTCTGATATGGTATCTTCTGCGTTTGGTTCCCTTGCTATGATGACATCTGTACTTGTTTCTCCACAGGGTGTTTACGAATATGAAGCAGCTCATGGAACAGTTCAGAGACACTATTACAAACACTTAAAAGGTGAAGAAACATCTACAAACTCTGTAGCTACAATCTTTGCCTGGACAGGCGCTTTGAAGAAACGTGGTGAACTAGATAAGCTTCCAGAGTTAACAGCTTTTGCTGAAAAATTGGAAAAAGCTACACTTGATACCATCGAATCAGGTGAAATGACAAAGGATCTTGCCTTGATCACAAGCTTAAAGGATGTAACTGTATTAAATTCTGAAGGATTTATCAAAGCTATCCGTAAGAACTTAGAAAAAATGATGTAAGAATCTTAACAGCCGTATGCAGAAGCATACGGCTTTATTGTTATTATTCAGAGCCATGCGTAATTTTCGAAGAAATTTACTTAGGTGGCGTGCTCGCCAAATGATTTTAAATACAACTAATAGTTTTTAAGCGAGCTTAAGCTTTTAGTTGTGTTTAAAATCGCATGGCTCTGAACAGTAACACTTTATCAAAAAGTGTTAAATAGAATATGCAAAATGGTTTGACAGATATTTAACATTCCATTATAATGAAAGTATCAAGAAACGAGGTGGCGTATAGTGGAGCAGAAAGATATTTCACAGGCGGTCATCGGTAGACTGCCAAGATATTTTCGTTATTTAGGAGACTTGAGAGACCAGGGGGTTGAGCGTGTTTCAAGTCAGGAACTTAGCGAAATCATGAAAGTGACTGCATCTCAGATCCGTCAGGACTTTAATAATTTTGGTGGTTTTGGCCAGCAGGGTTATGGTTATAATGTTGAGTATCTGTATCAGGAGATTGGAAAGATATTAGGGCTTAATAAGTCTCACAATCTGATCATTATCGGAGCTGGTAATCTTGGACAGGCTCTTGCAAACTACATGAACTTTGAGAAAAGAGGCTTTTTATTTAAGGGACTTTTTGATGCCAATCCAAAATTAGTTGGTATGGAAGTTAGAGGGATTCCTGTTCTTCCTATGGATTCTTTGGAATCCTTTATCAGAGAGAATGATGTGGAAATTGCAGTACTGACCATTCCTAAGACAAGTGCAGTTGTTGTTGCTGAATCATTGGTAAACAGTGGAATTAAGGCAATTTGGAACTTTGCGCATGTTGATTTAAATGTTCCTGAAGGAATTACAGTGGAGAGTGTACATCTTTCAGATAGTTTGATGAAGCTTTCTTATAATATCAGTCGAAAAGAGACCG
This sequence comes from Lachnospiraceae bacterium, assembly GCA_045628865.1. GTDB lineage: Bacteria > Bacillota > Clostridia > Lachnospirales > Lachnospiraceae > JAZQQB01. The sequence continues at coordinate 40,282 of JAZQQB010000054.1, forward strand.
AGTAATAACGAATGAAGCTTATGAGGAGAGACCAAGGCGTGTTTACGTCTTGGTCTTTGTTGCAAAAGCATATACATGGGGCTACCAGGGGTAGTGGCCGGGAGGGCTTATGGAGAATTCAGCAAAGGATAATTTGTTTTCAGAAAAACTAAAGGGAAAGAAGATCCCTATTTTGACACTGGATAAAAAATGGCATCAGATTTTTGTCAGAGCCGAGAAAACACCTGAGATCAAGGAACTTGAAACAAAGCTAAATGACCTTTTGAAGCGTCAGGGAAAGGTGAATACGGAAACAAAGCAGATCAATGGTTTGAAGAAAAAACTGATGTCTGAAATCATAGATCTAAGTGCCAGGCTTGATGAGGATCCAGATTCTAAAGAATTGAACAAGGAAATGGAAACCCATACAAGGCTTGTGAATGAATGCAAGGAAAAATTGGATGCTTATCAGGATGAAATCTTGGATCTGCCAAGACTTATCGACGAAGCTAACACGGAGTTGATGCATGAAACCATGCGGGTATGCTATGAGTGGCTGCAGGATAACTTTGATGATATTGAAGTGATCAATAACTGGATCAAGGATATTCGAATGGAGCTAAAGACCAATATGATCCGCAAGCAGGAGATGGAAATGAAAAATCAGATCATGTATTCTTATATGCATGATATTTTTGGACCGGAAGTGATGGATATTTTTGATATTCGATATGATCTTTCGGATAATCTATTAAAGACTACACCTCAGGGTGGTTCTGAGGATAGCGAAAAAAATAAGTAAGGAATTTTCAAAAATTCTTATGTATGCCAGATAAAAAGATAGGGAAAATGAAAAATACCATCAAAAACAGGGGTTTTTATGAGATATATTGTAAATAGCGAGCAGATGCGTCGCGCAGATGAGAATACAAGTACATTTTTTGGAGTGGATTCCATGATCTTAATGGAGAGGGCTTCTCTTTCTATGGCAGAAGCCATCATGGAACGATTTACCAAGAAGGATCGGATCTTAATTTTTGCCGGAAGTGGTGGAAATGGAGGAGACGGCGTTTGTCTTGGAAGAATTCTTTTTTTGCGCGGCTTTTGCGTGACTGTCTGTCTGGCAAAAGAGGTGGAAACCTGCGCTCAAAGCTTACAAAAGCAGGTTGAGATCGCAAAAAAATACCAGGTACCTTTTGTGACCTTTCAGGAATTGCAAAATTTTCATCAGAACTATGCAGTAATTGTAGATGGACTTTTGGGAAATGGCGTGAACCGGGAGGTGACGGGCGTATATGCGGATATGATCCGCTGGATCAATGAAGCAGATGCTTATGTATACGCTGTGGATCTTCCCAGTGGGTTGAGTGCTGACAATGGCAGGGTTTTAGGTACTGCAGTGAGGGCTGATGAGACCATCAGCTTTGGCTTTGAAAAGGTTGGAACCTGTATGTATCCAGGAAAAAATTATGCTGGAAGGGTAACAGTTGCAGAGATTGGCATTACCAGGGAAAGCTTTTTGGGCAAAATACCAGCCACCTATGCTTTGGAGAAGTCTGATCTTAAAAGTTTGATCCATAGACCTGTTACCGGAAATAAAGGGACCTTTGGAAAGGTGGCTATTGTTGCAGGAAGCTACGGTATGGCAGGTGCTGCGATGTTTTCTGCAAGGGCGTCGCTTCGAATGGGAGCAGGCATGGTAAAGATCATTACCCATTGCTCCAACAGAGAAATCATACAAAGCCGGTTTCCAGAAGCGATGTTAGGGCTTTTTGGAAACATGGGGGAGCAGGATGGAGTTGGTCGTGATGCAGCTGGTCAGAAAGAAACATGTGATAACGGGGCACATGCTCGAAGAGGCCTTCAACTTGAGGAGGCAAAGAATCTTTTATATGATGCTTTTTGCTGGGCGGATGCAGCAGTGATCGGGCCTGGGCTTTCTACTAATGAAGATGCTGCATGCGTCATGGAAGCGTTTTGTTCTTTATTAAAAGAGGCTGAGGAAAGTGAGAACAAGGAACGACAGGTATTTCGCTGCAAGTCTTTTATCATAGATGCGGACGCCATCAATCTGATCAGTAAGGATGATGAGAAAAGGAAGCTGTTATTTCATATAAAAAAGAGTCATATCATTTTTACACCGCATTTGATGGAGCTGTCTAGATTAACTGGAATTTCCCTGCCTTCGTTAAAAGAGGATATGTATTCTTTGATGCTTGATTTTTGCAAGGATAAAAATGCCATTTTTGTTTGTAAGGATGCTACCACACTGATCGTGGATCGTGATTCAACCTTTGTGAATTTGTCCGGATGCAATGCATTGGCAACTGCAGGTAGTGGAGATTGTCTGACAGGAATTTTGGCAGCCTTATTGGCGCAGAGTCAAAATATCAATTGTGATTTTATGAAAAACATCAAGAACTCTACCGATACGAGAGAGTTTGAAAATGTGTTGATTGCTGCAGGATGTTTTTTACATGGTTTACTTGGTGAAGCCTTAGAGAAAAAAGGTTGTGGCATCAGTGCCACCGCCTCGGATCTTTTGGAGGAGATTTCGTGGATCCTGCAGGAAACAGGACTTTATTTTTCATAAGAGATGCATTTTTTTAAATTGATTTGTCCATACTTATTAAAAAGGAATTGTATGGAGGGATAAAATGCTAAGAGGAGATATTTATTATGCAGATCTGCGTCCGGTTGTTGGATCGGAGCAGGGGGGAGTCAGACCGGTGCTCATTATTCAAAATGATTGTGGAAATGCACATTCCCCTACTGTGATCTGTGCTGCCATCACATCAAAGTTAAACAAGGCCAAGCTGCCAACCCACATTTTGCTAGAGGCGGATCAGTATGATCTTTTGAGGGATTCGGTGATCTTGTTAGAGCAGCTTCGCACTATTGATAAAACCAGACTTCGAGACAAGGTATGTCATTTGGATGAAGAAAAAATGGAGGAGGTCAATAGAGCGCTTTTGATTTCTTTGTCTTTGGGACAACGTCAGATGGCATACCGACAGCATATGTAAATTGTTGAGAAACTGATGTAATTGCTTGGACAATTCAAAGGTTAACTTGACGATATATTGTATCTTTGATAAAATTTATACATTCTTGTAAAAGGCAAAGAGGAAATTTTTGCCAAATAAACCAATAGAAGAGAAAGGATTTAAATTATGGACGACGCTGGACCTACTGCCAGTATTATTTTATTTTTTGTATTGCTCCTTGTTGATATGATGTTTTTTGCATTTGGCTCATCCATCAGAACAGTGAATGACAAGGAAATTGAAAGAAAAGCCAATGAGGAGGATGACCCAAAGGCAAAACGACTACTTGCTATGATTGATGATCCTGAGAAGTATGTAAATACCGTACAGCTTGTGGTGACGGTGATCAATTTGGTGATGGGTGCTTTTTTCTTAAATATTTGGGAGAAAAAAGTGCAAGCATTTTTACTATTCCATTTTGGCGAGGAGTTTTTAGGAACCTGGACTTTTGATGTATTAAGAGGAACGGGTATCGTACTTGCTGCATTTGCTATGATCTATCTGCTTTTAACGGTTGGTATTTTGTGGCCAAAAAAGATCGCGGCACATAAGCCAGAGCAGGTTGCATACCTTTTGTTGACTCCGGTACGGTTTTTTATGTTTTTATTTACACCTCTGACCGGTCTTGTTTCTATGACAGTAAAAGGTTTGATGAGGGTATTTCATCTTCGTGATAAGGGTGAAGAATCAGATGTGACAGAAGAAGAGATCATTGATATTGTAAATGAAGGTCATGAACAGGGTGTTTTAGAGGCCAGTGAAGTTGAGATGATCAACAATATCATTGAGTTTGGAGATAAAGAAGCAAAGGACATCATGACCCATACCAGAAATATTGTAGCCATTGAGAATACCATGTGTCTTCGTGAGGCTATGCAGTTTATGATGGATCAGAGTAATTCCCGATTTCCGGTTTTTGAGGAGAATTTGGATCACATTATTGGTATCTTATATGTAAAGGATGCTATGAAGATGCAGTGGCGGGGGGTTGATATGGAACGTCCGGTGACTGAAATCGAGGGACTTTTGCGAGAGGCACAGTTTATTCCAGAAACCAGCAATATCAATACTATGTTCGAGCGTATGCAGACAGAAAAGGTGCAGATGATGCTTGTTGTGGATGAGTATGGACAGACCTCTGGTCTTGTGACCATGGAGGATATCCTTGAGGAGATCGTTGGTAATATTTTGGATGAATATGACGAAGATGAAGAACATATTGAGGAAAAGGGCGAGGATGTTTATGTGATCGATGGACTTACGCCGCTTTCTGAACTTTCGGAGCGCTTTGGATTTGATTTTGAGGAAAGTGATTTTGAAACCTTAAATGGATTTATGATCTCGAAATTAGATAAGATCCCTGAGGAAAATGAGGAGTTTGAACTGGATTTTCAGGGTTATCATTTAAAAATCCTTTCTGTGGAAAAAAGAATGATCGCAAGTGTGGAGGTTACCAAACTTCCTGACAGTAATGAAGAAACGGAATGTATAGCGGAGGAGCCAGAGAATAAAGAGGACTGATTCTTTTCAATGACTGTCTGTTATCTGCTTTTTCTACTTGCAAAGTCTTTCAAAATGATGTAAAGTGAATATTGTTGTGCCAATCAGCACGACTTTTCATTTAAGAAATTCCCATTTTGGGTAAGATAGAGAGATTTATTGAAAGACGAAAAGGAGAATGAGGTATGTCAGGACATTCAAAATTTGCCAACATCAAACATAAGAAAGAAAAAAATGATGCTGCAAAGGGTAAGATTTTTACAATCATCGGTAGAGAAATTGCAGTAGCTGTTAAAGAAGGCGGTCCAGATCCTAAGAACAACTTTAAATTAGCAACTGTTATCGCAAAAGCAAAAGCGAACAACGTTCCTAACGATACAATCGAAAGAGGTATCAAAAAAGCTGCTGGTGAAGGTAGTGCTGTAAACTACGAATACCTTACATATGAAGGATATGGTCCTAATGGTGTAGCAATCATCGTTGATACATTAACAGATAACAAAAACCGTACAGCTTCTAACGTAAGAAGTGCCTTCACAAAGGGTGGCGGAAGCATCGGAACAACAGGTTGTGTTTCTTTCATGTTTGATAAGAAGGGCCAGATCATCATTGATAAAGAAGAATGCGAAATGAACGCAGATGATCTTATGATGGTTGCACTTGATGCAGGTGCTGAAGATTTTAACGAGGAAGATGATTCATATGAAATCATCACAGATCCAGATTCCTTCCAGGCTGTATACGATGCATTGGTTGAAGCTAAGTTAGAGTTTGTTTCTGCAGAGGTTACAATGATTCCTCAGAACTATGTTGATCTTACAGATGAAAATGCGATCAAGCAGTTACAGAGAACATTGGATCTTTTAGAAGAAGATGATGATGTACAGAATGTATATCATAACTGGAATGAATAATAATATTATCTGAAATATTATATAGAATTAATGAAGCGTCATTTTATCGGGTTTTGACACAATAGTTTATAGCATTGCTAAGCGTTGTTTCAATTGTCTGAATAAATGGCGCTTTTTGTTTGAAAAATTCAAACAACTATGATATGATAATAGAGAGTAGTGTGTAAAATAGAATATTTTACACACCGGTCTATTTGTTTGAATTGATGCTGTGGAGGCCTCATTTATGAAATTAAAGAAGAATTGGTTTAGTTTTGTGATATGGGCAGTGCTTTCGGTTTTGTCAGGCACGTATCTTGCTGTGAATGTAATTTATATCACAGCTTCTTTGGGTTTTCATAACAATGACACCTTGATTGGATTTGTTTGTTTGTCATTGGTGTTTTGTTTTGCATTTTATGAGTTGTTGTCAGCCCTGATCAGGAGCGTTTTGAATGTGGGCTTTTTGTCAGATGGATTGAAGAAACATATAGTCAGAGTTCTGGTGATTTTGATTTTTGTTGGATCTTATTTATATCGTTTTTCTCATTTATCACAGACACATTTTTGGCTGAGTAATTCAGACAGACTGTATTCTATGGCATATTATTTTGACAGACCATCTATGAATTTTAAATCATTGATAGAAGTTTTGTACGTGGATCTGTTACATATTACTTTTACACTGTTTGGAAAGACAACAACCATTGCATTACTTTTCCAGTTCTGTTTGGAACAATTAGATTTGATTTTATTTTATTTCTTAGTAAAAAAGATATCATCACGGGGAACAGGATGCTTTTTCCTTTTTCTGGCTTCTGTTTTGAAATGCTACAATGATGGAATTTCTGAGCTGAGCATTGAACCGCTTTTAATCTTCTTTATGCTGTTTGTATTGTTTACCTTTGCAGCTTTTTATGAAGTATGTTTGAAACATTATGATCATGGCGTGATCGCTGAATTTTTGTTTGGGTTATGTGGCGCTTTGTGTGGTGCTATAACGGCATTAGATGTAGTTGGATTTATTGTTACACTGACTCTTTTGGCTACTTTGATCACAGAGACAAGGTTGTCTGATAAGAAAGTGACAGAGGGAGATCAGACGCTGTACGAGCGTATGCCTTTGTATGCTATTTATTTTGCGGTTATGGCCGTAGCAGCATTTTTCCTGGTGCTTTTTCTATTCCAGGATGATAAGTCAACAATGACAATCTCACTGCATCAGTATTATGAGAGATATTTTTCCGATGTCCACTTTGGCTTTTATTCAATTGCTTATCATGAGAATACAGTGTTTGGTTTTTTGATCGGTGTATTGGAGACCATGTGGTTTTTCGTTTTTTTATCTGTTCCGTATGATTTTGCCAGATTCGGCACATTGTTATGGTTAGGTATTAGTTTGATACAATATCTGCATTTCAATGTACATGATTACTCTATGATCAGCAGTTTGTTTTCATTGTTGCTTTGTGTGGGCGGTGTTTATGGAATTGTTTATCATCAAAAACATACTTTAGGGTATGCTGGTAAGAAGGTGATTGCCTTCGAGGATTACCATGATAGCAAGGAGTACAGAGAGTCCAAGATTGAACCCGAGGCATCAGCAAACGGAGATGCTGATTGGAATCAAAACTTTTCTGATGGACGTAAAACGGCGAATGAATCATTTGAGTCAGTTTTGAACAATGAGTTAGTTGAGGAGGTAGAACCAGTGATTGCAGAGGGAGTAGCTGACAGTGGTCTATCAGCAATGCAGATCGTATTGCCGGTGACTGAGAATGCAAAAGAGAAGCTTTCTATGAAACAGGATGTGACAATGGAAACTGAGGATGAAGATGAGGATGAGATTCTAGATGCGTCCGAGTTGCCAATTGATCATGTGATCAAGGGCGCACAGGATGAGTCGGAAAGTCCTTCTATCCAGGTTGAGGAATCAGAATTCCCGGATAATCCAATGGAAAAAGAGAATGTTTTGGATTCACCTGCAGTGATCAAGATTCCAGAAGCCGTGAATGCACCTGTAAGTCAGGTATTGCACTTACAAATTGATAATTTGCAACAGAATGGATCAAGTCAAAAGGATATTCAGCCATTGAAGTATCTGCAGCGGGATGTTCCTGAACTAGTGACCAGAGAAGAAGTACCAGAAAAGAGCGAAGTTGCTAAGATCGCACAGATGACAAAGCCACCTGTGAAACAGCCAAAGAAGCGATTACAGTTTACAATAGAGGAAATCGACAATTGGGATTATGATATTACAGATATTCCTATAGATGATGATTTTGATATTAAGTAGGTTTAAACCCGGACATTATGTCCGGGTTTTATTATATTAGTTTTGAAGACTTGGTCTAATTTCAATGACAAATAAACGAAAAAATGATATAATGGAATTAGTAGTGCGTAGCACGATTTAAGATAATGGAGATTAGTGTGAAAAATGATATTTTTCACACCGGTCTATTTGTTGTCCCCTTTTGTGGTGCACAAATAGACCGCTCCGGATTTCACGGAGTGAAATGGAGATTAGGATATGAGTTCTAGTAGTGTATCAGGAAAAAGCAGCTCTTCGGGGAAAAGTGCAGCTGCTAAGAAGGCCAGTGCGGTTAGAAAACCTGCAGCTAGCGGAAAGAATACCAAGGTGACCAAGCGTGGTCCATCTAAGGGTTCTAGAGCAAAGCAGGATGAAGCAAAGCTTTCTGTATGGGAGGACCCGATTGCGAAGGAAATCATTTTGATTTTGGTGGGTTGCGCTGCAATCTTTTTATTTTTGTGTAATTTTGGTTTGATCGGGCCGGTTGGAAAGGCCATTAGTAGTGTGCTGTTTGGTGTTTTTGGCGTGTTTAATTATATTTTGCCCCTTCTTGTTGCAGGGTTGATCTTCTTTGAGGCGTCTAATGCAGGTAATCTGCATGCTACTTTGAAAATAGTGGCTTGTGTTGTGCTCTTTTTCATGTTAGGTATTTTTGCCGAAGTAATCGGTGGCGCCATGAATCAAATGAGTGAATTTCAGTTTGTCTTTTTGTATAAATATAGTGCTGCAAAGCATGGCGGTGGTGTGATCAGTGGTAGTTTGGCATATTTTTTGTGCCACTATTTAAGCCGTGTGGGCTGTATTTTTTTGACAATTGCCATTAGTATCATTTGTGTGATATTGATTTCTGAAAAGTCCTTGATCTATTTGATCAAAAGCGGTGGCATCAAGGCCTATGAAAAGACCAAAAGTGGTGTGGATCGCTCCAAACAGCATTCTTATGAAAGAAGACAGAATGCCTATGAGCGACGCAAACAGCAAATTGAAGAAGAGGAGCTTCGGGAACAGGAGCGTATTCTTCGTATGGATAAAAAAGCAGATGGTGTGACCATCCATACACTTCGTGAAAAGGAAGAGGCGGAAATGGTGGCCAAGATTCGTGATGATATTCATGAGATCATGTTTCGTGAGGAAGAGATGGAAGCACCTGTACAGCCCAAAAAGAAACGTTCGAAGCGTGCGATGGATTATGAGGAAGAACTGAATGATTATCAGGGAGAACAGACGGAAAGCTACCAGGAACCATCCAATGAACAGATTGAATATCAGCCTGAAATGCAGGAATATGAGACTGGATCCAATGCCTTTGACGATGCTGTACTAGAAAAGCAGTGGCAGGATGGTCAATGGGATTTCAATACGCAGTATGCTGACGGACAGGAAACCTATGATGATGAATATGAAGATGAATATGCTTATCAGGGCGAAATCCGTTTTCATGAAGAGGAGCCTGATGAAGAGCCCCCTAGCCTAGTGGCTAAATTTAACATGCCAACTTATTCTGATCATGCTTATGCCCATGCAGATAGTCCTTATGAAACACAGTTTGAGGAAAAACAGTCAGATCATTTTGCAGAAGAGGATCCTACTGCACTTTTAAGGAAGGTGCAGTCTTATGATAGGGATAATCGACCAAAGGCATCCCTTAATAAGGAAGAATCTGCCAAAAGTTTAGAGGATACTTCAAGAGAGATCGCAAAGCAGCAGATGCAGCAGCCTCCGAAAAAATATATTTTCCCTCCGCTTAGCTTACTGAGACGACCAGATTCGAAAAGGGGTGGAGATTCACAGGATAAATTGCGTGAAACAGCACAGCGTTTGCAGCAGACTCTGCAGAATTTTGGTGTTAACGTTACTATTACCAATATTTCTCAGGGACCAACTGTTACCAGATATGAGTTACAGCCGGAGCAGGGTGTTAAGGTTTCTAAGATTGTAGGTCTGACTGATGATATCAAGTTGAACTTAGCTGCAACTGATATCCGTATGGAAGCCCCAATTCCGGGAAAGGCAGCCATTGGTATCGAGGTTCCAAACCAGGAAGCTGTTTCTGTTGGCTTTTATGATCTTGTTTCAACAAGAGATTTCAAAGATTTTTCATCCAATCTTGCATTTGCAGTGGGTAAGGATATTGGAGGAAAGGTTATCATTGCAGATATTGCCAAGATGCCTCATTTGCTTATTGCAGGTGCTACAGGTTCTGGTAAGTCAGTTTGTATCAATACCATTATCATGAGTATTTTGTACAAGGCAACACCTGATGATGTCAAGATGATCATGATCGATCCAAAGGTAGTTGAGCTTAGTGTTTATAATGGTATTCCTCATCTTTTGATCCCGGTTGTCACTGAGGCAAAAAAAGCTGCAGGTGCATTACAGTGGGGTGTGGCTGAGATGACAGATCGTTATCAGAAATTTGCAGAGATGAATGTCAGAGATGTGAAGGGCTACAATGCAAAGCTTGAGGAAATGCGTAAGAACGGAGTAGAGGATGTTCCTGCCAAAATGCCTCAGATTGTCATTATTGTAGATGAGTTGGCGGATTTGATGATGGTTGCGCAAAATGAAGTAGAAGAAGCAATTTGTCGTTTGGCACAGCTAGCAAGAGCTGCAGGTATCCATTTGATCATTGCAACCCAAAGACCATCTGTTGATGTTATCACTGGTCTTATCAAAGCAAACATGCCAAGTAGAGTTGCCTTTGCAGTATCCAGTGGTGTGGATTCCAGAACCATTCTGGATCAGGTGGGTGCTGAGAAACTGCTTGGTAAGGGTGATATGCTTTTCTATCCACAGGGCTATACAAAGCCTGCCAGATTGCAGGGCGCCTTTATTTCTGATGATGAAGTTTCAGATGTTGTAGACTTTTTAAAGAACCAGGTCATCGGCAATGTATATAATGAAGAAATCCAGGAAAAAATCCAGACTATGAAGAGTGCTGGAGGTGGCATGAACTCTACAGATACAGAATCTGGATATGATGAGTTGTTTGAACAGGCTGCCAGACGTATTTTTGAGCGTAATAAGGCAAGTATCGGTGATCTGCAAAGAGGGCTTAAAGTTGGCTTTAACCGTGCTGCCAGAATTATGGACCAGTTGTGTGAAGCAGGAGTTGTTGGGGACGATGAAGGAACCAAACCAAGAAAAATCTTAATGAGTGAGGAACAATTTGAGGAGTTCGTTGAAACTTACTTATAATGAACTGTTCAATGGGTCAAAGGTTGTGGGAAAAGTTGGCGTAATTTAGTTATTTTTTAACAATCTTTTATCATTTACTTGAAAGATTAGCATAAATTAGATATATTAGAATGCAGTATGAGATGAAAACTTTTTTGAAGGAGTGTTTTATGAAAACAGATATCGAAATTGCACAGGAAGCAGAAATTCTGCCTATTAAAGAGGTTGCTAAGACAATCGGCATAGAAGAGGATGATCTTGAACTTTACGGTAAGTACAAAGCAAAGCTTTCCAATGAGTATTTAAAGAAAATCGAGAACAATAAAGAAGGTAAGCTGATCCTTGTAACAGCAATCAACCCAACTCCAGCTGGAGAAGGAAAAACTACAGTTTCAGTTGGTTTAGGTCAGGCTTTCCACAAATTGGGTAAGAAAGCAATCGTTGCTTTACGTGAGCCTTCTTTGGGTCCATGTTTTGGAATTAAAGGTGGTGCTTCAGGCGGTGGTTATTCTCAGGTTGTACCTATGGAAGATTTAAACCTTCATTTTACAGGTGATTTCCATGCGATTACAACAGCCAATAACCTTTGTGCTGCAATCCTTGATAACCATATCCATCAGGGAAATGAATGCAATATTGATGTAAATAGAGTTGTATTTAAACGTTGTGTAGATTTAAATGACCGTGCACTTCGTAACATTGTGTGTGGTTTGGGAAGAAGCGTAGATGGTATTCCAAGAGAAGACCATTTTGTTATCACAGTTGCTACTGAATTAATGGCAATTGTATGTCTTGCCAACGATATGCATGACTTAAAGGATCGTTTATCTAAGATGATCGTTGCTTACTCAAGAGATGGCAAGCCAGTGACAGCTGGTGATATCAAGGCCGTTGGTTCTATGGCTGCGTTATTAAAGGATGCCATCAAGCCTAACATGATCCAGACACTTGATCATTCAGTTGCATTTGTTCACGGTGGACCATTTGCTAACATTGCACATGGATGTAACTCAGTTCGTGCTACAAAGACAGCTCTTAAGCTCGCTGACTATGTAATTACTGAGGCTGGATTTGGTGCAGATCTTGGTGCCGAGAAATTCTTTGACATTAAATGTAGAATGGCTGGTCTTAAGCCAGATGCTGTTGTACTTGTTGCAACTATTAGAGCTCTTAAATACAACGGTGGAGTTGCAAAAGAAGATTTAGGTCAGGAGAATCTTGAGGCTCTTAAGAAGGGTATTGTAAACCTTGAGAAGCATATCGAGAACCTTCAGAAAT
>JAZQQB010000055.1:0-5462 GCA_045628865.1 Lachnospiraceae bacterium
TTCATGATATCCGAGTCTGCGAGGACCTTGTATAAAGCATCAAAATCATCCATATCCATTTGACGAAGAAACAATCTGTCTGTTTCCAATATTCTTTCTCTATCTTTTTCTTTCACCTGTCTCACCCCTTGGCATAAGAAATTATAATTTGTTATTGTTCACTAAATCAGAATTTATTCCTGTTCTTTACCAATTAAGTATAACATAAATCTTGACTATTTTACAGCTGTTATGTATATTCAAAATGAGCCGTTCAATGATTGTTCACCATCAAATGGCTCATCTAAAATCTTAGGAAATTCTATTTACAGAAAATCTTTCACACACTCTCTTTATCACACCTATTTAATTAAATCTTAATACCTTTTCTACAAAATCAGGATTCAATTCAATATCATAATTCTCAAAATGATATATTTCATCATCAGCCCAATCATACTCACCGTCTGAGTAAACATATATACTTAGTTTAGTTTGGAATCCCTTTACATAATCTTTTATTAACGAACATCTGATGGCCTCAGGCTTAAAAGATTTTAAATATGATAGTACTTTGCTTTTTTTATCCTCTGGTAACTTTACAAAGTGATTACCTATTTTCCCACCTTCGCCACCAAATTCTTCATATTCTGTAATAAATTTCTTTTCATCCATACAAACATTCACCTTCTTACTAAGGTTCAAAAACTTTACATCCATCATCCTTGAAAGACCCACCAAAAATGGTGCATCGTTCAACGTTGGAGCAAAACAGAAAAACTTAGAGTCGTATTTGATCCTGTTATAACATTATAACAGAAAAAAGGCTTGTTTGCAGAAGAAATATTGGCAATTACTCCAGTGGAACACGATTTTTCAGAACTGGAATCTACGGTGAATACAATATTTCATGGTGATGATAAATAGTATGCCGTATATAGCAAGGCTGGAAAAATGACATATGCCTCACTGGCTGGTTATGAGTTGATGGGTAAGGCCATTGCAAGTAGCAATGAGACACCTTTTGCAAGCTTCATCAAAGCCTTAAATGCAACAGACTGGGTTCGTCAAGGTCATGCTCACTATGCAGGACAGACTGATGGCAAATGTCCTTATTGTCAGCAGAAATTGCCATCAGATTTTGAACAGGATATCGCAGCATGTTTCGATGCACAGTATCAGGAAGACATTGCAGCAATAATTAAATTTCAAACAGTATATGAGAGCGAAACCGATTCTATCATTAGAACTTTGAGTAATAATCTCAATGAAATTATGCCGGGGCTTAATACTGAGCCTTATGAGACAAAGCTTAAAATGCTGCAGGATGCAATTACAATCAATAAGCAGAGAATTGCAGCTAAGATTAAGGAGCCGACCACAATTGCAGCTTTGGAGGATATTGATTCATTGCTCATTGACATCGGAGCCATTATTGACAAGCTGAACGTTCAGATAAACGCAAGAAATGACATTATCAGCGACATCAAAAATAGAAAAGTTAAATGCAAAAAGGAAGTTTGGGAGTATCTGGCGTATGTTCTGAAAGATGAAGTAAAGAAATATAGAGATACAATTACACAGATTGCCTCTGATATTTCGGCATTAAATACTCAGATGAAAACATTGATTGCCGATGGTCATAAGCTGAATGCAGATATAGCTGATCTGAATAAGCAGGTTGTTAATACAGAAGCGGCAATTGAAGGTATTAACAGGATTATCAGAACATCCGGATTCCAGGGATTCAGTCTTAAAGCAAAAGAAGGCGTTCAGAATATATATGAAGTTATTCGCCCTGATGGAAGTGTTGCGGAGAAATTATCAGAAGGTGAGAGAAACTTCATCGCATTTCTTTATTTCTATCATCTTGTAAAGGGAAGTACGGAAGAAGAATACCGGTGCAAGGGAATCGCAGGAAAGATGCTGGATTATGTAATCGAAGATCTGCGCAGTAAAAATATTTCACCAGTGTATTTAATTACAGAACATACGAATTTTTATGAAAGATATGGCTGGGAGTTTTTGTGAATGGTTCAGGGCGAGGGCCAGGATGAGAAGATAAGGATGTATGTGCATCATTAAATCCAGCCGATTCGCTATGGATGCAAACCCGCGCGGCTGAATGGTTCGTTCCTGTTCTTAAAACTGAATTTTTTTATAGGGTTGCATAGGCTCAGATAATAAATTATACTGAAGAATACAAAGAAGCGAAAAATGTACTCTCGGAATTTACTCCTATATGGATTTATGAGATAGATTTTCGATAGACAATGACATTTTCGTAGTGCGTACACGGTGTGTACGACGAGAAAATGGAAGCAGTATATCGGAAATCCAGCCATAAATACATATGGGAAGGAGATTCCGAGAGTACATAAAAACGAAAGGGAGGAGAGACTGCCTGGAATATGTGTTTCTTTATGTCGCAGTGATTTGCATTTTGGGCAGTTGCAAAGAATGATCCATATAATTATACTGTTGCATTTTTTCAGTTTTACGATGGGAAGTATTTTGTTTTACGAGTTTTACCGGACTGGAAAAGAAAAACTGAAGTGGGAAAAAACGGGAAGTATAACCTTTAACCTTGCGTTTGCAATCGACGCAGTTAATCTATACTGCCGGCATTGGCAGGATGATTATTCGATGGATTTTTATGCAGAGGTTATCTGTATCCTGTTATTTCTGATTTCAATGACATTGTTTTTGGTGAATCATATACAGTTAAAGAAGCTGGACCTTTTAAGCGGACAGCGGTTTCAGGTAATGTTCTATCTGCTGGTCGGTTTTTTTGTCATTCATATATTTAGCCGGACAACACATGTTCTGAAAGGCGTTCCATGGGCCTGCATTGGATATCTGGTATTCTGTATGATACAGTTCTGGGATCTGTTTATGCAGAAAGAACCAGAGAATGACCGGGAAGCGGTGGTACAGGAAATGGTTGAAATGAAAGTACCTGACCGGGAAGCTGTTGATCAGAGAGTGGACGATCAGAAAGAAGTGGGACTGGAAGAAAATGGTTCTGCGCCGGAAGTATATGACATAAAACAGATGGAAACAGCAGAAGAACGTGTATTTTGCATTGAAGGACTGACGCCAAGGGAAAATGAGATCGTAATGCATATATGTGAAGGAAAGAATAATAAAGAGATTGCAGAATTGTTATTTATTTCACAAAATACAGTGCGGAATCATATTTACAACATTTATCGTAAACTGGAAGTGAAAAATAAGGTAGAATTGCTGAATAAAGTAAAGTGGTATCTTTGTACTATCCCTGTTTTTATGGGAAATGAGATGGTTTTACCATTGTCTTTTGACATTTTTCCTCCTATTCTGTAGTATGTACTCTCGAAATCTCCTTCCTATATGTATTTATGGTTAGTACAGCGATTTCTAAATAACTACACCATATAACTTGCTTTTTTCCGCGAGAGTGTAGATTCAAAAAGCCTCAGCATAGCCCGCTATGCCTGCGTTTTTTGAATTACACTCTCACAAAAAAATTCTGCGTTATATAGTATAGTTATTTAAGAAACGCTGTACTAGATTTCCGATATACTGCTTCCAGTTTCTCGTCGTACACACCGTGTACGCACTGCGAAAATGTCATTGTCTATCGAAAATCTATCTCATAAATCCATATAGGAGTAAATTCCGAGAGTACATTAGTGGAACGGCAGCAAGCCGGATCAGACAAATGACAGAAACAGTTGACGGGAGGAAAAGAAAAGTGTTGATTTTGCGTTTGTATTCTCAGGACAAAATGAACTGGCTGATGGCAGGATTCGTTGTAATATGGATGATTGTTCTGCTTGCAATGTACGGAAAAATGCATTCCGGGGATGAAAAGAAGAAAAACATATGGAAGATGCTGTGTCAGGTTCCGTTGGGGCTATGTGTGCTCCATTTCATATTTGGACGGTTTATCGGAAATGCGATGCTAACAGGATTTAGTTATGGAGGTTTTTATCTGGTGGCAGTGTGGACTGCATGTTTTCCATGGTTATTCCGGAAAAAAAGAAAAAAATCCAAGGTAATACTATCGGCAGTGCTTGCCGTATCTGGATGTTTTCTGACGATTGCGTATCCAGCAATTGACAATTGTGGAATGCGTAATTACACACATAAGAATTTTGAAGCTTCATTCGAGGCCATGGTGGAAAATATGAAGCAATACGATACATTGATCGATTGGAAACAGATCGATGTAGATCAGATCGCACAGCAGGTGAAACCTCTGATCCAGGAGGCGCAGCAGAAGGATGATCCGGCATTGTTTTATACGGCATTGTGCCAGTATACCTATCATTTTTATGATGGACATACCTGGGTAAAGATGCGTGATCAGGATGCCATGAAGAGGGCGGAGGAGATGCTGGCTGGAAATGATTATGGATTTTCCCTGATCCGCCTTACCAGTGGAGAAGTGATCGCCACACTTGTAGAAGCCGGAAGTGAAGCTGTAGAATGTGGAATTAAAAACGGTACTGTGATCACAAAATGGGATGAGAAGCCAATCGACGATGCAGTCAGTGAAGTACAGTGTATTTATACGAAAGAATATGACCGCTGGCCGGTAAAGGAAAATGAGGAGATGTTTCAGCCAATCTTTCTTGCCGGAAGGGGAGAAGAAACCCTCGACGTGACATTTTTGACAGAAAACGGAGAAGAAAAGAGCGTGACACTCCGGGCATCTGGTTCTTACCGGGAACGTCTGGAACGTGCCTGTGAGATTCTTCTGGCAAAAGATAAACTGGAACAGCGGGAAAACTTTGAAGCAGATATGCTGAGTGACAGTGTGGGTTATATCCGGGTAAAAGAGGAAGAATATTCCTTTTTTAGCGATTTGTGCGGTTACCTCAAAGGATCAAATGAAGCTGTAAGAGAGATGTTTGATCAAAAGGTAGAAGATTTGTTAGGGAAGGGTATGAAGAAGCTGATCATTGATACCCGGAATAATACAGGAGGATATGCAGATATCTCACTGGAGATCGCAAGCCTGTTTACGGATGAAAAGATTTATATCAACAGTTATGCAAAGATTACAGGCGAAGATGTGCAGATTCTTCGGGATGCATATGTTGAGGGATGTGGTAAATATAAGGATCTGCCGGTAATCGTATTGACCAATGAAAGATGTGTCAGTTCTGGAGATTATCTGGTATATTGTCTCAAAAAAACAGGAAATGCGAAAATTGTGGGAATCACAACAACCGCAGGATCTTCCCAGCCGGTTGGAGGTGATTGTGTGATGACTGATGGAATCTGTCATGTAAAATATCCGCAGAACTGGATGCTGGATGAAAATGGTGACCGGTTTATCGATGCAGATGCGACAAGACAGGCAAGAATTGTTCTGGATGAAAAGATCCCGCTTACAAAGGAAGCGGTAGATCAGATGTTTGAACAAAACCAGGATTATGAACTGAATTACATAATAGGTAACTGTTCATAGTGAGGTAAAATTTAAATGAGAA
>JAZQQB010000056.1:0-14447 GCA_045628865.1 Lachnospiraceae bacterium
CCATTGTTGTTGGAGTAGAAGGAATAAAGAAGTGTTCCATCCTCTGCTACAACAGCGGCTTTGGTGGTAGTAGAACCAGCATCGATACCTAAGAAACAGTTTCCGTGGTAATCTTCCAAACGTCCCTTTTTGACTGTGTTCCTGGCATGCCTATCGGTAAATGACTGGAAATCCGCATCGTCCTTGAACAATGGCTCCATACGTTCTACTTCAAATTCCATGCTGATACCCTCATGCAGTCTGTTCATGAGATCAGCAGTCTGGAAGGATACCTCTTCCTTGGCATTCATGGCGGAACCCATAGCAGCAAACAAGTGCGAGTTATCCAAATCTATGATATGCTCATCATCTAACTTAAGGGTACGGATGAAGGCAACCTTTAATTCTGATAAAAAGTGGAGTGGACCACCAAGAAAAGCTACATGACCACGGATTGGTTTGCCACAGGCAAGACCGGATATGGTCTGGTTGACAACTGCTTGAAAGATAGAAGCAGATAGGTCTTCCTTGGTAGCACCTTCGTTGATCAAAGGCTGGATATCAGTCTTTGCAAAAACACCACAACGTGCTGCGATTGTGTATAAGGATTTGTAATCCTTGGCATATGTATTAAGACCAGGTGCATCTGTCTGAAGCAGGGATGCCATCTGATCAATAAAAGAACCTGTACCACCGGCACAGATACCATTCATTCTCTGTTCAATGTTGCCACCCTCAAAGTAAATGATCTTGGCGTCTTCTCCACCAAGCTCGATGGCTACGTCTGTTTTAGGCGCTTGTTCCTGTAATGCTGTGGATACAGCAATAACTTCCTGTGTAAATGGAACCCCTAAATGGTTGGCAAGACTAAGTCCGCCAGAGCCTGTAATCATTGGATGTACAGATATATTTCCTAACTCTTTTGATGCTTTTTCTAATAAAGAAGCAAGTGTTTCCTGAATATTTGCAAAATGTCTCTCATAATCGGCAAATAATAAATTGTGAGCTTCATCTAATATGGCTATCTTAACAGTAGTAGAACCAATATCGATACCCAGTGAATAGTACTTGTTATCCATTTTTTAATCCCCTTCGTAAGTAATACAGAATTCTGAACCATTCGAATTATACGACAGACACGGGAAAAGTGCAACGGATAATAAATGAAATTTTGGTAAAATCTATAGTAGATTGTTTGCCTTTTTGTGTCTGGTCTGATAGAATGAAAGTGGTTTGTTGTGTGTAGCGATAAGCTATATTTTTTATAAAAACTTTTTGATCGAAGATCATGAAAGGAGATTTATGAATAAATTTTTGGCGAAACTTGAGCGAAAATGGGGGAGATATGCGATTAAGAATCTCCCAATGTGGATGATCATTTTTTATACCATTGGATATTTGATTCAGTATACTATGAAGGATCTGTATATTTATATGACTTTAGATGTATATCAGATTCTCCACGGACAGGTTTGGAGGGTAGTGACCTGGCTTTTGATTCCACCACCAACACTTCAGCCATTATTGGCGGCATTGATGATGTTTGTGTATTTTAGCATTGCTTCTACCTTGGAGCAGGTATGGGGCACCTTTTTCCTGAACCTTTATATATTTTCGGGTATTGTTTTAACAATCATCGGATCTTTTGGAATATACTTGATCAGTCATTTGGTTTATGGTGAGTTTGCTACCATTTACTTATCTGCATTGATTTCTACGATCATTTCGACCTACTATATCAATATGAGCCTTTTCTTGGGATATGCAGCAACATTCCCGGAAATGGAAATGCGATTGATGTTTTTGCTGCCTATAAAGGCAAAGTGGTTAGGACTGGTTTATGCATTGCTTCTTGCTGATGATGCTTATAAATTGTTTAGGGCACATTGGTCATTTGGTATGGTTATTGTTATTTCCTTATTGAATTTTCTGATCTTCTTCTTATCAACCAGAAAATCATTACATTTAAACAGGGAACAAAGACAGATCCGTAAAAACTTTAGACAGCAGACGAGACAGGCTTCCTTTGGAAACAGAATGGGCAGCACACAAAGAAACAGTTCACAGGCATCTTCTATGAAACCACAGTCTGCAACCAGACATAAATGTGCAGTATGCGGTCAGACAGAGAGCACAGCTCCTGATCTTTCCTTTAGATTCTGTACAAAGTGCGAAGGCAGCTATGAATATTGTGAGAATCATATTTTCACACATCAGCATGTTAAGAAAAACTAGAAATTAGTTGTTTTTGTAAAGTGCAGGAAAAAGTTGCAAAGATTAAAAACTGCACAAACAATAATTAAATATAAGGAAGTAAATGAATATATGAGTCAGGAAATGGAATTTGCAAAGCAGCTTCAGGGGTTACTCACTATGGCTTTGGAGCAGGGAAATGTTGTTAGTAAGGAGCAGGTGATCGAAGCTTTCCCTGGAATGGAGATTGATGAGAATCGATACGCTCTCATTGAAGCATATTTGAAAGAACACAAGGTAGGGATTGGTGATCCTCTTGATCCATTTGAGTATATGTCTAGTGAGGAAAAAAATTATCTGGATGATTATTTGAATGAATTAAAGGAATTAAAGGAATACTCAGAGGGAGAAATCGAAGGCATTTCCATTGCAGCTATGGCTGGCGAGATAGATGCTCAAAAGACCTTGATTGAAGTGTATTTACCAAGAATTCCAGAAATTGCAAAGCTTTATGCTGGGCAGGGTGCATTATTGGAGGATCTGATTGGAGAGGGTAATGTGGCCCTTGCTACAGGTGTTACCATGTTAAACTGCTTAGAAAAGGCTGATGAGGTTGAGGGGCTTTTGATCCAAATGGTAATGGATGCCATGGAAAATCTCATTGAAGAATCCGCAGGAACCCATGACACTTCAGAAAAGATTGCTGAAAAGTGCAATGAAATCCTTGAAAAGGCGAAGGAAATGGCGGAAGCGTATGGAAGAAATGTAACTCCGGATGAGCTATGTATGGGAACAGAATATAGCTTGGAGGAAATCTATGAGGCCATGGATCTGTCTGGAAATCAGATCGAATATATCGAGGTGAAGGCTGATGAGAAGTGAGTACGAACCATATAAATATGTGATCCAGGATATTACACATGTGTATATTGGTTGTTTTTTTACCCTGCAGGAAGTGATGAATTTCGAGGATGCACCTTTTAAGGTAAAGGCAGCTTTTGGAAAATATTTTTTTACGGATGCAAAAGAGGGACCGGAAACAACACTTTCGGATTTTTTATTTGACATAAAGTCCGATCAGTTTTCTTATGAGGTTTTGAAGAAACTTAAGACAAAGGTGAAATACAGTATTCCGAAAAGCTTTGAGAAAGACAAGGGATATCGCAATGAAGTGAAAAGTTTCGAAGAGTTTGTGGCAAGTGAATTGATCAAAGAACATAAAGATCAGATCATTGTGGAAGAAATCTGTTTTTCTAAGCTTGCGTTGATGGGAATTTAATGGAAAGTCAATAGGTTTAGAGGGGTTTTGAATAGTTGCGAAATTATGAAAGGGCGAATTGAATTTAATATGAAGATTGAAGAATTAAAAAGCTATGAGATTTTAGAAAAAAGAAGAATTGATGACATCAATTCCATGAGTTATTTATTGAAGCACAAAAAGACAGGCGCATATGTGGCTCTTTTGGAAAATGATGATGAAAATAAAGTGTTTAATATTGCATTTAGAACACCGCCAGCCAACTCTACTGGTGTAGCTCATATCATTGAACATACTGTTTTATGCGGTTCTACGAAATTCCCTTCTAAGGATCCATTTATGGAACTGGAAAAAAGCTCGTTGAATACTTTTTTAAATGCTATGACCTATCCGGATAAGACCATGTATCCGCTTGCAAGCTGTAACGATACAGATTTTCAGAATTTGATGGATGTGTATTTAGATGCTGTGTTCCATCCTAACATTTATAAAGAAAAGAAGATCTTTATGCAGGAAGGCTGGCACTATGAAATGGAAGATGCAGAGGATGAGCTAACCATCAACGGTGTTGTTTACAACGAGATGAAGGGCGCATTTTCTTCAGCAGATGATGTGCTTTACAGAGAGATTACAACCTCTTTGTATCCGGATATTACCTATGGTATGGAATCCGGCGGTGATCCGGATGTGATTCCAGAGCTATCCTATGAGGAATATCTTGATTTTCATAGGAAATATTATCATCCATCCAATTCCTATATTTATTTATATGGCAATATGGATATGGCTGAAAAGCTTGACTGGATCGACAGGGAATATCTTTCAGAATACGACTATTTAGAAGTGGATTCTGATATTGCATTACAGAAACCTTTTACCTCTATTAAGGAGGACAAGAAATATTATTCTATTTCTGAGAATGAATCAGAGCAGGATAACACTTATTTATCCTATAACATTTCTTTAGGAAGTTCCTTGGATGCAAGGCTATACAGAGCCTTTGACATCTTGGATTATGTACTTTGTTCTTCTAAGGGGGCACCTGTAAAGGAAGCATTGATCCATAAGGGAATCGGTACTGAGGTTTATAGTGATTATTCAAGTGTGATCAAGCAGCCATATTTTAGCTTTGTAGCCAAAAATGCCAACGAATCGGATAAGGAAGCATTTTTAAGTACTATTAAGGAAACTCTGGAAGAACTTGTAAAAAATGGTATTGATCAGAAAGCACTGATGGCGGGAATCGCCCATGCAGAGTTTCATTACAGAGAAGCTGATTTTGGAAATTATCCAAAGGGCCTGATGTATGGTTTACAGATGTTTGATTCATGGCTTTATGACAAAAATGCGCCATTTATCCATATTGAAGCAAATGATACCTTTGCATTTTTAAAGAGCCAGGTTTCTACTGGTTATTTTGAAAAACTCATTGAAGAGTATATGCTTCACAATACACATAGTTCCTTACTGATTCTTGCACCTAAAAAAGGACTGACAGAAGAAAAGGATCAGGCATTGGCTGATCAGTTAGCAGCTTTAAAGGCATCTATGAGTGAAGAAGAGATTCAGACAATTGTAAAAGAAACAAAGGATTTATTAACCTGGCAGGAAACAGAGGATTCCAAAGAGGTTTTGGCTAAGATTCCAACCTTAACAAGAGCAGATATTAAAAAACAGGCAGAACCTTTGACAAATGAACTTAGAAAAATCGAAGGAAATGATCTTTTGTTCCACAATGTCTTTACCAATGGAATTGGCTATGTGAGACTGGTATTTTCTTTGAAGGATCTTCCAGGAAAGTATTATCCATATTTAGGCATTCTTAAAAATATTTTATATGGTGTGGATACTAGCAAGCATACCTATGGAGAATTGAACCATGAAATGAATACCATTTCGGGTGGATTGTCTTTTGGTATTTCTACCTATACAAATGCCACTGATTATGAATCGTATATGACCACCTTTGAAGTAAAAACAAAGGCGCTTTATGAAAATATGGAAAATACCATTTCCTTAGTCCGAGAGATCCTTTTTGAATCAAAACTTGAGAGCAGTGAAAGAATCCGAGAGATCTTAGAGGAAGTGCGTTCTAGAATGGAAGCGGATTTCGTTTCTTCAGGACATGTGACAGCGGTGAATACGGCGGAAAGCTATTTTTCTAAGCCTGCAATGATCGGTGAAATCGTAAGTGGTATACCGGCTTATAAGCTTATTGTTTCTATTTTAAATGATTATGAGAATGAAAAGCAAAAGCTTATGACGATTCTTCAGGAAATGATTGATTCTATTTTTAGAAAAGAGAATTTATTGGTAGATGTGACAGCAGAGGAAGAAGGTGTTCAGGAAGTAAGTCGTATAATACCTGATTTTATCAATACATTATCTAAAGCAGAGGTATTAAAGGAACATTTTGAACCAGTACTTTCCAAGAACAATGAAGGACTTTGCTGTGCTTCGCAGGTACAGTATGTATGTCGTGCCGGTAACTTTGCCAGAAAGGGACTTACTTATTCTGGTTCACTTCGCGTCACAAAATCTATCTTGGGCCGTGAGTACTTATGGAATAATGTTCGTGTGAAGAATGGTGCTTATGGATGTATGTGTTCCTTCAGACAGGCAGGAGACAGCTATTTTGTTTCTTATCGTGATCCAAAACTAAAGGAAACGGTTGATGTGTATGAGAAAGCTGCAGATTATATTGCAAATTATGATGGCTCAGAGGATGATATTACCAAGTTTATCATTGGAACCATTAGTGATATCGATATTCCATTGACACCTTCCCAGAGAGGAAGCCGTTCTATGGCAGCATATCTTTCTAATTATTCTTTTGAACAGATTCAGAAGGAGAGAGATGAAATCCTTGCTACAACGAAAGAGGACATTCGTAAGACTGCTAAGATTATTGAAGCTTTTTTAAGTGATGACTGCTTCTGCGTTGTGGGTAATGAAGCGAAGATCAAGGAAGATGCTGCATTGTTTAAGGAAGTAAAGCCGCTGATCGAGGCATAGAGATTTTACTAGTTTAGAAATTAGTTTAGAAATTAGATTGTTACATTTGGAGGATAGAAATGAGCGAACAAAACGCAAGCTTTAAAGCCGGATTTGCTACACTGATCGGCAGACCTAATGTTGGAAAAAGTACATTGATGAATCATTTGATCGGACAAAAGATTGCAATTACATCCAATAAGCCGCAGACGACCAGAAATAGAATCCAGACAGTATATACCTCAGAGGAAGGCCAGATTGTTTTTTTAGACACACCAGGTATCCATAAGGCAAAAAATAAACTTGGTGATTATATGGTTGGTGTTGCAGAGGGAACTTTAAATGATGTTGATGTGATCCTTTGGTTGGTAGAGCCTACTAATTATATTGGTGCAGGAGAGCAGCATATCTTAGAAAAGCTTCGTAAGGTAAATACACCAGTTATTTTGGTCATCAACAAGATCGATACCGTAAAACGGGAAGAGGTTTTTGAGTACATTGATACTTATCGTAAGGAATTTGATTTCGCAGAGATCGTTCCGGTATCTGCTTTTAAGGGAACCAATACAGACGAACTGATCAAGTGTATCATGAAGTATCTGCCATATGGCGAAGCTTTTTATGATGAGGATACTGTTACAGACCAGCCAGAACGACAGATTGTTGCGGAACTGATCCGTGAGCAGGCACTTCGTTCCTTACAGGATGAGGTACCTCATGGAATTGCTGTTACCATTGAACGTATGAAATTTAGAAAAAATATCTGTGATATAGACGCAACCATTATCTGCGAGAGAGATACTCACAAGGGTATCATCATTGGAAAGCAGGGAAGTATGTTAAAAAAGATTGGTACCAATGCCCGCTTTGGCATTGAGCAGATGCTTGAGATGAAGGTAAATCTGCAACTATGGGTAAAGGTGAAAAAGGACTGGAGAGATTCCGACTTTTTACTGAAAAACTTTGGTTATCAGCAGATTGATGAGGAATAAAGCTGTTTGTCTGATACATTTTTTGAGGATAAAACGGGGTTTATGACAGGAAGGCGGTGAGGTGACTTGCAGGAAGTAACCATGGTCACCGGACTTGTCTTAAAGACACAAAGTGTTGGAGAATATGACAGACGCGTGGTCTTGCTGACTTTGGAAAGGGGCAAGATCACTTGTTTTGCAAGGGGAGCCAGAAAGCAGAATAGTAAGCTGATGGCTGCTACCGGGCTTTTTGCTTTTGGACAGTTTAAGGTATATGAGGGGAAAAATGCATATACATTGACGGATGCGGAAATCGGCAATTATTTCGAGGAACTGATGCTTGATTTTGATGCAGCTTATCTGGGTATGTACTTTTTAGAAGTGGCAGATTATTACTGTCGTGAGAATAATGATGATAAAGAAATGTTAAAGCTTTTATATCAGTCTTTGCGTGCATTGACCCATCAAAAAATTCCCAACGAATTAGTCAGATGCATTTATGAGATCAAGGCAATTGTTGTGAATGGTGAGTTTCCAGGTTATCCAACGGATGCAGGTCTTTTGGAGGCGACATTATATACCATTCAGTATATTGTGGAAACGGATGTATCAAAGCTTTATACCTTTCAGGTAAGTGATCAGGTGTTAGCACAGCTGATTCAGATCTGTAAAAAATATAGAAAGCAGTGTATGGACAGGGAGTTTAAGAGCCTTTCCATCCTAGAAACTATTGTTTAGTAAGGGCTGCAGGGTTGTTAGACATGTTTTCCTTATAAAAAATATGTCTTTACATTGATAAAGCATTTCGCTATAATAAGAAAAGTTATAGTCGTATATAGGGGACAAACGATAAAACGTTTGTGAAAACATGATAGTACGACTAGGTTATACACTGTAAAATTATGGGAAATAGAACAGAGGTAGCTAAGTTAATATGAAAAAGATTAGTATTTGGGTAATGTGTGCCGTGATGTGTATTGGCTTGATGGCATGTGGTGAAAAGGAAAAGCCAACAGAAATTACAGAAAATACCATTATTGTGTTGAGTGATGGAACAATTTCTGGAATCTGTGTGGATATTTTTGACAAAGACTATTATACAGTAGAAGGTCTTCAGGCAATGGCTGAGCAGGAGGCCGCTGATTACAATCAGGCTAATGGTGTAGACTCAGTGAAGTTTGATAAGATCGAGAATGCTGATGATAATGTAGTTAAGCTTTATATGAATTATGCGAACTGTTATGCATATGAAGGCTTTAATGGTTCTACTTTATATGTAGGAACTATTCAGGAGGCAT
Organism: Lachnospiraceae bacterium; assembly: GCA_045628865.1. GTDB lineage: Bacteria > Bacillota > Clostridia > Lachnospirales > Lachnospiraceae > JAZQQB01. Next base: position 8,694 of record JAZQQB010000056.1, read on the forward strand.
ATAATGCAGGCGTTGATCTTGATGTTTCATTGTATGCAATAGATGGCAGTGGAAAAACTGTTGGAAAAGATGATCTGCTTGGAATGAGTGATAAGCATGTGATGATTCTTTCAGAGACAAGCTATGTTGAACTTCCGGGTAGTGTTATGTATGCAAGCAACGGCGTTAGTTCAACATCTAAATCCAATGAAGTAAAAGCTAATTTTGATCAGGATCTGATCTATATAATTTATAAATAAGTGAGGAAATCGAAATGGAAAAGTCTTTAGACAAAATTGTTGCTTTGGCAAAATCAAGAGGATTTGTATATCCTGGTTCTGAAATTTATGGAGGTCTTGCCAATACATGGGATTATGGTAACCTTGGTGTTGAATTAAAGAACAACGTAAAGAAAGCATGGTGGCAGAAATTTATTATGGAAAGCCCATATAACGTTGGTGTTGACTGTGCGATCTTAATGAACCCTCAGACATGGGTTGCTTCAGGACATCTTGGCGGTTTCTCTGATCCATTGATGGATTGTAAGGAATGTCATGAGCGTTTTAGAGCTGATAAATTGATTGAGGATTATGCTGAAGAAGCAAAAATTGCTTTAGAAGGTTCCGTTGACGGCTGGTCACAGGAAGAAATGAAGAAATTCATCGAGGACAATCAGATTGCATGTCCTACTTGAGGAAAGCACAACTTTACAGATATTAGACAGTTTAACTTAATGTTCAAAACATTCCAGGGGGTAACAGAAGATTCTAAGAACACTGTATACTTAAGACCTGAAACAGCTCAGGGTATCTTCGTTAACTTTAAAAATGTTCAGAGAACATCTCGTAAGAAAGTACCTTTCGGTATTGGACAGGTTGGTAAATCTTTCCGTAACGAGATCACACCAGGTAACTTTACATTCCGTACTCGTGAGTTCGAGCAGATGGAATTAGAATTCTTCTGTAAACCAGGTACAGATTTAGAGTGGTTCCAGTACTGGAGAGGTTTCTGCCGTGACTGGTTACTTTCATTAGGTATCAAAGAGGATGAAATGAGACTTCGTGATCATTCTCCAGAAGAATTATGCTTCTATTCAAAGGGAACAACAGATATCGAGTTCTTATTCCCATTCGGATGGGGTGAACTTTGGGGTATCGCAGACCGTACAGACTATGACTTAACACAGCATCAGAATGTATCTGGTCAGGATTTAAGCTACTTTGATGATGAAACAAACGAAAGATATGTACCATACGTAATCGAACCATCGCTTGGCGCTGACCGTGTTGTTTTGGCATTCTTATGTGCTGCATACGATGAAGAAAACATCGGAACAGAAGAGAAGCCAGATATGCGTACAGTATTGCATTTCCATCCAGCATTGGCTCCAGTAAAGATTGGTGTTTTACCACTTTCTAAGAAATTAAATGAAGGTGCTGAAAAGATCTTTACACAGCTTTCTAAGAAATATAACTGTGAATTTGATGACAGAGGAAATATCGGTAAGAGATATCGTCGTCAGGATGAAATCGGTACTCCATTCTGTATTACATACGATTTCGATTCAGAAACAGATAACTGTGTTACAATTCGTTTCCGTGATTCTATGGAACAGGAAAGAGTTGCAATTGATCAGTTAGATGCTTACTTTGCAGATAAGTTTACATTCTAATAAATTCAGATTAAGAAAAAGCATCTGAACACTGATTTGTGTTCAGATGCTTTTTTAACTTTTCTATAGAAATCCATTGCATTCCACAATGGATGGTTTAGCTTGATTGGCAGAAGTGGTGAGCATCTCATTTCGATAGGTGCTTGGCGTCCTTTTCATAACCTTTTGAAAGGAACGATTAAAACTACTGATGCTATGGAACCCAACAGCTTCAGATATCAGGAGAATACTGTCTTCTGTGCTTCGGAGTAGATTACATGCTGCCATTATCCTTGTATACGTAACGTAATCAAGTGGTGAAGTACCAATACAGGAATGGAATAGTCTTCTGAAATGTGTTTCACTTAAATGACACTCTAAAGCAAGATCCATGACTGTAAAGGAATGCATATAATTTTTTTCAATATATTCTAAGGATGGAGCTAAAATGTTGGCATTACCAGTGTCAAAGGTTTCACGTATCGCAGATACATCAAGTCCTTGTGGGTAAGTTTGTTCATCTGTATTTAATTTATCAGTATCAGTTTCTGTGTGAAATGCTGTATGTTCCTGATAACGGAGCATTTCAATACATAGCGCCTGTAAAAGACCTCGTACTGCAATCTGGTAATGAGGCTTTTTAGCAGTCATTTCAGTGATAATGGAGTTGGCTAATGAGTAAAAATATGGATTATTCTTCTCATTCACCTGTAAAAAATGGTTTGAAAAGGCTCCTTTATCAAAATCCATCAAATGAGAGCTTGTTGATATGATATTTTTAAAAAAATCAGCTGGATTGAAGAAGATGTAGGACCACAGCGAGCTTTCTCCAGAAGAAGAGTAGATTGTGTGTGGAATGTTCTTCGGAATGCATGTAACATCTCCAGCGTGAAAAGGATATGGTTTTCCTAAAAATTCTATATTGCCACTAAATTCATGGCAAATTCCTATCTCGAAGCAGTTATGAAAATGCTGATTGGAATTTCGGACATCAGAAATACGCCAACGCTCTCCCGTTAAACAGATCACCGGAAAATCGTGTGGTAATTCATAATTTCTAAACTCTGTAACAAGTTTCTTGGTACGACTCATATATTAATCTCCATTTCACTTGTGAAATCCGGAGCAGTCTATTTAGGCACCCCTAAAGAGGGTGAAACAAATTAGACCGGTGTGTAAAATAATTTATTTTACACACTATTTCCCAAAATAATTTATAGAAACTGTTGAAACGTGGGTTATCGTGCGGATGATAATGGATGGTTTCAAACAGTCACCACTAGTAAAATATGTATATTGACGCATTATACAAGATAGTATTTCGAAAATCAATCTTTTTTACGATTTTGTGATATAATAAATGTTTGGTAACTATTCAAACATCAGAGGTGTAACATGGCAGTTGATTTTTCAAAGGGAAAAGTATCGAAAAATATTTTGAATCAGGCGCTTCCACTTTTACTGGCGCAACTGGTTCAGCTTCTATATAATGTGGTGGATAGAATCTATATTGGGCATCTTCCGGGAATTGGAAACATGGCGCTGACGGGAATTGGGCTGGCGTTTCCACTAACGACGCTGATTGCGGCATTTACCAATCTTTTTGCCACAGGCGGAAATCCATTATTTTCCATGGCAAGAGGAGCAAAGGAGGAGAAAGAGGCACAGAATATCATTAGTCATGTGTTTGTGATGCTTTTCATTTCTTCTATATTATTGACAGCGTGTAGCCTTTTATTTAGAAGACAAATTCTATTTTTGTTTGGCGCGAGTGAGGCTACTTATGGTTATGCCAATGAATATTTACAAATTTATTTGTTGGGTACCTGTTTTTCAATGCTTTCAACCGGTATGAATGGATTTATCAATTCTCAGGGATTTCCCCGGATTGGAATGGGAACTATTGTATTAGGAGCGGGATTGAATCTGGTGTTGGATCCAATTATGATCTTTGGATTTTCCATGGGTGTGAAGGGGGCAGCTCTGGCAACTGTGATTAGTCAGTTTGGGTCCTTGCTTTGGGTGCTGCGTTTTTTATATGGTGAGAAAAATGGATATCGAATTCAGCTAAAGGGGTTTCATTTCAGAAAACAATTGCTTGGTCAGATTATGGCTCTTGGTTTGTCTGGATTTATTGTGCAGGCCACCAACTGTCTTGTGCAGGTGGTATGTAATAAGACTCTTCGTATGTATGGAGGGGATCTATATGTGGGAATCATGACAGTGATCAATTCTATTCGTGAGATCCTGTCATTGCCGGGTAGTACACTGGGCAGTGGTGCACAGCCAGTGATCAGCTTTAATTATGGGGCCAGGGAATATGCCAGGGTGAAAAAGTCCATTCGTTTTATGGCAAGCTGCGGTGTGGGATATTTGTGTTTTGCCTGGTTGATTGTTTTTCTGTTTCCAGATTTTTTGGTGGGATTATTTACCAATGATCAGGAGATGATCAGGCTTGGTGCGGATGCTTTGAAGCTTTACTTTTTTGGTTTTTTCTTTATGGCATTTCAGTTCAGTGGGCAGTCAAGCTTTACTGCTTTGGGTTGCTCTAAACGAGCGATCTTTTTCTCGTTATTCAGAAAGGTGATTATTGTGGTACCATTATCCTTGTGGCTTCCTGCTTTGGGATTTGGAGTGATGGGAGTTTTCCTGGCAGAGCCTATTTCCAATGCAGTGGGCGGATTAGCTTGTTTTATCACCATGTATTTGACATTATATCGCAAACTGCCAGAAAAGGTGGGAGAAGCCTAAAGTAAAACGCTCCGGATTTCGTAGGGCAAAATGGAGATTAGCGTGAAAGGAATGATTGTGATAACAGGAAAACTTGTAAGCACTTACAATGAAAAGAAAAACGTTAGAACCCTTGAAAATACTGAGGTTTCAAAAAGTCAGACAATTTTTTGTATAAGTTTCCATTTGAAAAATGTAACTTATAGCCAAAAAATAAGAAATAATTTTGTTAATTTTGTACATGATAAAGTGAGTGCAAATAAAAAAAGAGTGTGATATATTATTAACAGATTCGGGAAAAAATGCAGTATTTCTATGCTCAAAATTGTTTTCCTGATAGAAAACTAAGGTCCTATAGATTGTTGGGATGACATGAATCCCTGCAAAGGGAACTAATAATACTTTATGCAAAGGAGTTACAAAACATGAATAAGTGGGTTTATATGTTTAGCGAAGGCGACATGACAATGAGAAACCTTCTCGGTGGTAAAGGTGCTAACCTTGCTGAAATGACAAGTATTGGTCTTCCAGTACCACAGGGCTTCACAATTACAACAGAAGCTTGTACACAGTACTATGAGGATGGTCGTAAGATCAATGACGAAATCATGGCTCAGGCTATGGAAGGTGTTAAGAAGATGGAAGAGATCAACGGAAAGAAATTCGGCGATCTTAAGAATCCATTACTCGTATCTGTTCGTTCAGGTGCTAGAGCATCTATGCCAGGTATGATGGATACAATCTTAAACTTAGGTTTAAATGACGAAGTAGTAGCAGCTATGATCGCTGGTAACCCAGATCCAGCTTTCGAGCGTTTCGTATATGATTCTTACAGACGTTTCATTCAGATGTTCTCTGACGTTGTAATGGAAGTTGGTAAGAAATACTTCGAGCAGTTGATCGATGCTATGAAAGAGAAGAAAGGTGTTCAGTTCGACGTTGACTTAACTGCAGCTGATTTGAAAGAATTAGCAGAACAGTTCAAGGCTGAGTACAAGAACCAGTTAGGAACAGACTTCCCTTCAGATCCTGTAGAACAGTTAAAGCTTGCTATTGAAGCTGTATTCCGTTCATGGGATAACCCACGTGCTAACGTTTACAGAAGAGATAACGATATCCCATATTCTTGGGGAACTGCTGTTAACGTAATGCCAATGGTATTCGGTAACTTAAATAACCAGTCTGGTACAGGTGTTGCATTTACTCGTGACCCAGCTACTGGAGAAAATAAATTAATGGGTGAGTTCTTAATTAACGCTCAGGGTGAAGACGTAGTTGCTGGTGTTCGTACACCAATGCCAATCGCTCAGATGGAAAAAGAATTCCCAGAAGCATACGCTGAATTCATCAAAGTATGTGAAACTCTTGAAAACCATTATCATGATATGCAGGAT
>JAZQQB010000057.1:0-48497 GCA_045628865.1 Lachnospiraceae bacterium
GTATTTTCATAAGTCGCGGAGCGACGACACAGATGAAGACTGTGGAAAATACGAATGAAAGAGGCAAGGAAAACAAGCGCCTGCGAGGACGATGAAAATGCGATGAAAAAAGATTAGATTCCAATAGGCAAAGGAGAAAAAATGAAAGAGAGTATAGCATCTGCTTTAGCAGAAAAAATGGAAGGAATTTCAAAAGAGGAGTTTTTAGAGTTAATTGAGATTCCACCGGATGAAAAAATGGGAGATTTGGCAATTCCTTGTTTTTCTTTAGCAAAGAAATATCATAAAAATCCTGCACTTATTGCAGAAGAAATAAAAAATGTGCTTGCTTTAACTAGTGGCATAATAGAAGTGAAATGTGTTGGTGGATATTGCAACATATTTCTTGATCGTTCGGTGGCGATTAAAATGATATTAGGAAAAGCATCTAAGGAAAATTTTGGTGTAAAAAAAGTGGGGGAAGGAAAGACAATGTGTATTGATTATTCCTCTCCTAATATAGCTAAGAACTTTCATGTGGGCCACTTACGTACTACAGTGATTGGTAACTCCATCAATAAGATTTATGAAGCACTTGGGTATCGGGTTGTGAAGATCAATCATCTTGGAGATTGGGGAACACAGTTTGGTAAGCTGATTGTGGCATTTAAGAAGTGGAGCAGCAAAGAGGAAGTGGAAGAAAAAGGAATTGAAGAACTACTTCGTATCTATGTAAAATTCAATGAAGAAGAGAAAGCTCATCCTGAGCAGGGACTTTTAGAAGAAGCCCGGTCATGGTTTGTAAAAATGGAGCAAAATGATGAAGAAGCTCTTCAAATCTGGAAATGGTTTAAAGAAATCAGCATGGTAGAATTTAATCGGGTATATGATCTTTTGGGAATGAACCACTTTGATGTGAGTCATGGGGAGAGTTATTATCGTGATAAAGTACCTGCTCTTGCAAAGTTGCTTACAGAAAAAGGACTTTTGATGGAAAGTCAGGGTGCCAATGTCATTAGTTTGGATGCGTATGATATGCCCCCATGTATGATCACAAAAAGTGATGGTGGATCAATCTATCACTCTCGTGATATAGCAGCCATTTTGGATCGGAAGGAAAGCTATGATTTTGAAAAATGTATTTATGTAACTGGTTCAGAGCAGGCACTTCATTTTAAACAGATTTTTAAGGCAATAGAATTAATGGGTTATGATTGGTATGAAAATCTAGTGCATGTTCCTTATGGACTGGTTAGCTTAAATGGGTTGAAGCTTTCTACACGTGGAGGAAACATCATTTATGCAGAGGATATTCTCAATGAGGCAGTAAAGCGGGCATATGATTCCATTGAAGAAAAAAATCCGGATCTAGGGGACAAAGAGATCATTGCAAAACAGGTTGGTATCGGTGCAGTCATTTTCCATGATCTGTTTAACCAGCGTATTAAAAATGTAGATTTCAAATGGGAAGATGTTTTAAACTTCGAAGGAACAACAGGTCCATATGTTCAGTATTCTTATGTGCGTGCAAATGGTATTTTGGAAAAAAATGAATATGAAAAAGAGGATACGTCTGTTGATTTAAGTAAATTAACAGATGATGCTAGTTTTGCGTTGATCAAAATGATTGGAAAATATGAAGATGTTCTTTTAAATGCTGCCAATCGGTATGAGCCTTCGGTAGTAGCTCGGTATTTGATCGATTTAGCAACAGCATTCAATCATTTTTACCATGAATGCAATATTATGCAGACCGAAGCATCAGAAAAGAAGGCACGTCTATATCTGGTAGATTTGGTTCAGAAACTTATTTTGGAAGGTGCCTCTTTGTTAGGTATGGAGTGTCCAATGAAAATGTAAATGAAAAAAGTTCTTTCTGCATAGAAGGTTTCTTGCAGAAAGGACTTTTTCGTTTGCATGCTTATGCCATACCGTTTACTGTTTTATATTTATAGAGCATTTCTGCGTGATTTTGTTCTTCAATCTGAATGTCAGCAAGAAGCTTGCGAATGGATGAGTCTGCAAATTTGAATACGTTAGAATTGTATTCACCAGAAACAAGTTTTTCAGAGGCAATGCAATCTGTAGCAAGGAAGCAGTCCGATTTTTTGTCATCGCTGGTATTGACCATATCATAGGTAGCAGTTGGGTTATAGGTTTTTCCTGAGTCATCATTACAATCACAATCTAAAACAGTTCCATTCATGGCTTGAGCCAGCGTGTCGGCATGCTGTTGTTCCTCCTTTTGAAGTGTCTGAAACAGTTCCTTTAATACAGGATCTTTTGCTTCATTGCTGTATTTTGCATATTTAGTGATACAGGATTGTTCCTGAGTCTGTAGGTCTTTCAGTGCCATTTTTTCTTTTTCATTTAGTGTCATTGTGAAATCCTCCTCTTTTTATGGTTCAAACAATAAAAGTTTTGAACTGTCATATTTTTCTAGGTATAGTATGGACAATGATTTCCAATTATATGCAAGGAAATAGAGAAAATGAATATGATATGTTGTTGCTCAAAAAAAATAAACCACCGGCAGACCAGTGGTTTAAATTCGTTATTTATAATAAGAACTAATACACAATATATGTCTCGTCTACTTTGGCGAATGGACCAGGAATGACTTCACAGTCACGGTGATTGCCCATATAGTCAGAACTAAAGATAATATCTGAACCGTCAGGGTTTTCAAAACGCTGTTCTGGTTCAAAGGCCTCTCCTAAGGTATCTGAGGAAATCATGTTAGCCTTAAAGCTCTGTAATAGCTGATAGATATTTGTTTTTAATATAGTATGACCATTTTCCTCGATCAGATCGATCTTAATATCAGAGGTAGAATCAATCAAATGATTTTTCTCTTTCTGATAAGCTTTGGCGCCTGCAAAGTAAGCATTACCATCAATCCAAACTGGTAGAGAATGGAAATGATATGGTTCAAGCCCCTTCATGTCAGGAATGTCGCTATCCATATCGAAGCATTTGATCCACTCATCATAGGTTAAGTATTCGTCAAATACGTGAGTACCAACCTCTCTGTTGTCCGTGAAAATAACGTCTTCACTGTCACTTCTGAGGGATACTTCTTTTGATGGCCATTTCTGAACAAAAATATTGTTGTAGAAACGGTCATCTCCATGCAGAATGGTCATAAAGCCCATAACTTCAGTTCTGTGAGGAATATGGTATGGGGTATAACGCTGACGAAGCTTTCCTTCCACCATGGAATCACAGCCACCACCAACAGCGGTAAAGGAACCACAGATCAGGTTATGAACCATTGCAATACCTTCTGTTGCCATACGCAAAGATGCGTCTGATAACAGGATATTGTTATCAATGAGAGTAGGACCATGACCAACTTCAACAAAGATATGCTGACTCATCATATCACCCTGTAATGGTTCTGCAAAATCAGGTTTCTGGTTATCATGTACCAGGTTCTGGGAAATACGGGTTCCTTGCGCTTCCCAGTCCGTCCAGATACCCATTGTACAGTGATGGATATGGTTACGACGCATGATAACATCAATGGCAGCATGTAATTTGATACCAGCAATCTCAGCGCCTCCAAGTTCCATCATATTGTTGATGTGATGAATGTGGTTGTCCTCAATAATAGAAAATACGCATCCCATACGACCGATGATACCACCCTGTTCACAGTGGTGGATATTGTTACGGCGGATGATGTGTCCACCGATTTTTTCCTTTAACCAGCCATGATATTGTCCACGGCAAACAGCGTCTCGTTCCATTTGTGTTGGACTTTTTACATGCTTGTATGTGAAGTAGTGGTTATTATCTGGATCAAGATATTTACCAAGACCGATACCAGAGCATTTGCTGTTGGAAATATCACAGTCTTCAATGATCCAACCTTTTGACCAGTGAGGACCGACCATACAGTTCTGATATGCAGCAGGTGGTGCCCAGTTAGTTGCAGCTTTTGTAATGGTAAAACCACTTACAGTAATATATCCGATGCCGGTTTTTTCAGGAACAAAACACTGTTCACGTACATTGATCTCAATATTTTCCTGATTCGGATCTTTTCCCATAAAATTGGCATAGAACACAGTATATCCATCAATTTGTTCTGTATACCATTTACAACGGGATGCCTCTGGATCCCATGAACATTTATAAATTTCCCCAGCAATACACTCTTCCAAAGAAGCTGCCTCATAAAGCATCTTATCATTTAAGTACACAGCACCAATGTGTTTGGTTTTTCCAGCAAAATACCAATCACCATAAACAAAGGTGGTGTATGGATTACAGTTACCGAACACTGAATTATGTACCTTTGCTGTCCATACATTTCCCTGATATAAAGTCCAGTTTTTCAACTCCTCAGCACCAGTGATAACCGCTCCCAAAGGTTCTACACTTTTATAAGTGATTCGTGCATCCTCGCGACCTGCGTGGATTGGATTTACATATTCACGATAGATTCCCGGAGAAACTAAAACCTCATCTCCTGGCTGAGCAATGGCAGCAGCCTGCCCAATACGACGAAATGGTTTCTCTTTTGTACCATCGCCATCTAAAATAGTATTTGCATTTACATAGTAGATCATAGAAAGCTCCCTTCAATTTTTATCTGACAATACTATTTTAGTATAAAACAATTCAGAAATATAGTGCGAATAATAAAATTTTTATATCGAATAAATAGAGTTATATTTTCGCAAAAAAGACGCTTTGAAAAAAATGGAATTTACTAGCACAAATGTAGTAAAATAGGAAACATAAATGGAAAAAGGACAAGTTAGAGCAATGAAACTATTGTACGCAACAAGTAATGTGGCAAAGTTAGAAGCTATGCGAAATCGTTTAAAAGAATACAATATAGAGTTGATAGGGTTAGAAGAACTTCTAGAAACAGGATGGGAACTTCCCGATATTCCAGAAACGGGAAACACGCCACTTGATAATGCTAGAAATAAGGCTCTTCAATATTACAAGGTATTTCAGATGCCACTGTTTTCCTGTGATTCAGGTCTTTTTTTTGAGAACGTTCCCCAGGAAATGCAACCAGGCGTCCATGTTCGAACAGTGAAAGGGAAGCGTTTAACTGATGAAGAGATGATTGCTTATTATGGAGAAATGGCTAAAGAATATGGAGATTTAAAGGCATATTACAAAAATGCAATCTGCCTAATTTTAGGGGAAGATAAAATATATGAGGCAATGGATAAGACTATGGAAAGTGAACGTTTTTTATTAACGAGCGTTCCTCATAGTGCAGTGCGAAGGCTTGGCTTTCCATTGGATAGCATGTCGATCGATATAAAAACAGGGAAATATTTTTATGATCTTCCAGAGAGTGTTCTTGATCAGGTGGCAGTGGAAGATGGATTTGTAGCTTTTTTTGAAAAATATTGTAGAGAATATAAATAGCAATATTTGAGAATAATCAGCTGTTTTTTCGCATGGATAACGTTGTCAGATAAGAAATCAAACAGTATAGTTAATGAATAGATGAATATTTGCTAGACAGCACGAAATATAGATTTAAATAGGAGTGAGAGTTTGTATGAGTACAGATTTAACTAAACCACAGATAATGAAAAATAAAAAATATCGTTATGATGCATTTCTAAATAATGAAGTGCTTTTGAATAAGAAGAAAGGACATCTTCCAGCAATGGGATGGAATAGCTGGAATGCATTTGGAAGCGGTAATACAGAGGAACTGACAAAAAAAATGGCAGAAGCGTTTGTTGATTTAGGCTTAAAGGATTTAGGCTATGAATATCTTGTGTTGGATGATGGTTGTTATAAGCAGGAACGTGTAAACGGATTGTTATCCAATGAAGAGGTGAAGTTTCCAAGTGGATTCAGAGCTTTGGCAGACTTTATTCATGGCAAGGGCTTGAAATTTGGTATGTACAATGATATTGGAACCAATCTTTGTGCAGGGGCAGCAGTTGGTACCTGCGGACATGAGGCCGAGGATGCACAGTCTTATGTGGATTGGGATATTGATTTTATTAAGGTTGATAATTGCTATTATTTATGGGATAATGCAACCTTTTCAGATGCTACCAATGCAAAATACGTTTATGCACCTAATATCAAGAGTATTGTGTTAAAAAAAGGTGAATTTGAAAGTAGGCTTTCAGCAGTAGAAGACGGAGAATTGACAGGGGAAGGCGCAGAGAAAAAAGAAGATTATGTGACAAATATTGGAACCTTTGATGGAACAGGACCAGATGCTACTCCAATTGGGCCAAGAAGCGGAGAACTTGTTTTTCGTGTAAATGTGCCTGAAACAGGAGAATATGATTTGATTGTTTGTTTGGCGACAGGAGAGGAACCTGGTGTTGGAAGCTGGCTTCAGGTTGCAGTAGGTGAAGGTGAGGATAGTGTCCTTTGTTATGATGATTTTGTAGATGCAACAGAATCAACCACTACTTTTGTAGATGCTAAGGCAATCAAAGTAGCTCTACAGGCAGGAAACAATGTGGTTCGTATCATGAATCATAGAAGACAGGAGAATACTTTAAATTCTTATGCCGCGTTATTAGAGGGATTAAATGAAGCCAAAAAGGATCATGATATTATTTTTTCTATCTGTGAATGGGGAAAAACACAGCCACATAACTGGGGTTATAAGGTTGGAGATTCTTGGAGAATTTTAAATGATATTACCTTCCAGGTAGGTGCAGATGGTGATCCGGGAAATGCAACTTGGGTAAATGATTATACCTGCTCCGTAACCTCTCAGTATAACAAAGCAGTTATTATGGATGAGTTTGCAGGACTCGATAAAGGATGGAATGATCCAGATATGTTAACAATTGGAATGAATGGTATGACAGATACCATGAATCAGACCCATATGGCAATGTGGTGTATGATGAATTCTCCTTTGATGTTAGGATTGGATCTTAGACGTGTAACAAAGAAAGATGCTTTGTATCAGGTTATTGCCAATAAAGATCTTATTGATCTAAATCAGGACGCATTAGGTATTCAGGCTAAACGAATCAGTTGTATCCTTTCAAACGAAACACTAAGCATTGCTAATCCGGATACAACCTATGTACGTGATAACAATCGAGTAGATATTCTTGCAAAGCCATTGGCAGATGGTTCTGTAGCAGTATCTTTCATCAATGTAAGTGATGAACGCAAAAAGGATTTTGCTGTATCAGTAGATGATATTGTATCAGCAATCGGTTCTAAAATGGTAAATGTCAAAGCTTTTGAAGAAGCTTCACAGTATGTTGTAAAGGATCTTTGGACCAAGGAAGAAAAAGAGCAGACCAAGAAGCAGTTTTTGGTTGATGAGTTGGAAGCTTATGGGAACGTAACCGTAAAGATTTCAGTGAGATAAGTGTATGAGAGTAATCGAATTAGACAAAAAACAAGTAACATATTTATATGAAAAAAGCATGATGGTGGATTTTCCGGACAATGAAAGAAAACCGCTTGCTATGATTTTATCTGCTATGGATCAGGGCGCATATGATTGCCTGGGAATGGTTAAAGACGATAAGATCATTGCTTATGCATTTTTCATGAAGATAGAAAAAGACTATCTGTTTGATTACTTTGTTGTTTTGGATGGTAATCGAAATAATGGGATTGGTTCCTTGTTTCTTTCAAAGATTAAAGAACATTATTTAGATGCTGGTAGTGTAATTGGTGAGGTCGAAGATTTTTCAGTGGCCCGGTCTGAAAGTGAAAGGGATATTCAAAATCGCCGTTTTCATTTTTATTTAAGAAATGGCTATGTTGATACAGGTGTTAGGGTAAAAATGTATGATGTAGATTATTGTATTATTGAGATGGACAACGGAAAGAATCATACCGAAGAAGAAATCAAAGAACTTTATCGAATGCATTATAAAGCGATTTTTTCCAAAGCAATCTATGAGACAAAAGTAATTATCAAAGAGTAGACATGGTATTTATATGGACAAAGATTTTGTGATGTACGGTCGGAAACATGGCTGGCTTGAAGAAATAGATCAGATTAATTTAGAGAAACAAATTGATAAGCTGACCGCAGCTAGAATCCTTCATCAGTTTTTGAAGCTGGAAATCGGAGAAAGTGACGAAGCAAACTGGAATGAGGCTGCAAATCTTAAGGATTTATATGATTGTCATACTTGTGTGAATCACATTGCCCAAATGTATGTAAAGGGAATTATGCCAACTAAAAAGGTAGTGTTGAATCAGCAGCAGGTTGAAATCTTTGGGATGAAGGATTACCTTACGAAAGAAGAAGCTTTGACATATATAAAAAGAGTGTTCTATCCAAAGCTTCGTTTCAAAAATATGTCAGTTGATAAGTCTAAGCATCTATTAACGTTAGTTACGCAGAAGGAACTTTCTCAGATTAGGGAACAATATCCGAAAGCTTTTTTGATTGATGTAAGATCCGTGTCAGAATATGAAGAAGAACATTTAAAGTGTGCACTTCATATTCCAATGGCGAAGTTTCTTGATGCTAAGGATCCTGTAGCGATGTGTATGGAACAAATATTGACAGGATATAAATGTTTGGAAGAATTTAAGGATCCGGTTCTTATTTTGTATTGTGATCAGGGCTACCAAAGCCAGATTGCAGGAAATTGTTTGTTAGAACATGGATGCAGCTGGAAACTGTATTCTTTAAAAATGAAATAGTACTATGTAGTGATGTAAAAACCGCACCGGTTTACCAGGTGCGGTTTTTTGCAAGTTATGCAAGGATTCGTGCAACTTATTCCAAGTATATTGAAAAGATGAATGTCATAGTATATGCTGTATTCATCCCAAGGGAAAAGAAAGGAGTTACCAATGAAGTTTAAATTATTTTTGAAAAAAGACAAATATAAAGTGGTAGAAAAAGAATTGATCGATCATGGTATGGAAATAGATGAAGAAGCTGATTATGTTATTTTAGAAAGTGAATCTTGTAAGGAATATATCAACTGCAAGGACAAAGACAAGGCAGTACATATTCCAGTAGAGGATATTGTTTATGCAGAAAGTATTGGACATGATGTTTTCGTTTATACAATGGATAAACAGTATAGATATTCCAATCGTCTATACCAGTTAGAAGATAGTTTAAAAAGAACAGATTTTGTTCGAATTAGCAAATCTGTTTTGATCAATAAGAAAAAAGTAAAACAGATCAAAGCGGCCCTTTCTCAAAAATTTGTGGTGACATTGGAAAATGATGTCAAAGTGGACGTGACAAGAAGTTATTATATTGCATTTAAATATGCATTTGGAATTTAGGAGGAAATGGAAATGACAGCAGAGACATTAGTGTTTATAGGAAGTGTAGTTATTATTACCCTTGTATTGTTAATTTACAGAGCATTGTATAATAGAAAAATTGAAAAAACATTACAGAATACAACGGAGAAGAAGAATATCTGGCCAACTCCAAAGGTTGTCGTTATTACTACATTGTTATTCATTTTTATTGGAATTTCTTTGTTTGAAAGATATTTGATTGAATTAGATGAAAAAAATGATAATACCTGTTCCATTCACTATCTTGATATGAGTGATGAGGAAAGAGCAATGTTTTTTGTGACAACACAGTATCACGCAACATGGTATGTGGTTGGAGAGGAATTGGACTTTTCAAAAGTAACAGATGATAAGATCATTTCTGGAATGGTAAAACCAATTCTTGTTGATTCATCAGAATTATCCTCTATTCAAGCTGATAAGAATGGTTATGCAATTATTATTTTCAATAATATAAATGGAAAAATCGAAATGACAAAGGAGCAATGGAAAGAATTTAAGGAATTTGCAGATCCAAATCCTTATATTTGCTGGTATTATGCGGGATATAATCAGGAAGGAATTGCTGATTGCACTTACGATAGCGAAGATATTGAAGTAATGAGTAGTGTTGAAAAAATCTATTATGAAGAACAGATTTTTGATTTAAGTAATTTCGAAGCTGATCATAAAAAGGAATCCTATTATGAAAATTTAAGTCAAGTTGTATCAGACCAATTTAACATGGCAGATGATTCATATTCTAAACAGGAAGATGTCGGGTTTATGAAACAGATATTATTTAGCATGTGTGAATCTGCCAATGATTTTCAGGAGTTTTGGTGTGCAAAATAGTCCGCTCCGGATTTCGCAAAGCGAAATGGGGATTAGAGTGAAAGAATATAATTCTAAAAAAAGTATAAATTGTTAGCACTCACTATTGACGAGTGCTAACAACGGTGTTATAACATAACTATAACAAATAGAAAAAACATTCCAGCAAATTAATGACGAATAAGTTTTTCTATTTTGGAAATAATAGTAGAGGCGGAAAGTAATCCGCAAAGTTTAAGGAGGAATGACATATGTTGATGCCTAGTATTTTTGGAGAGAATTTGTTTGATAGTTTTTTTGATGATTTTGCAAGACCAGCAAGACGCGTAAGCACACCTGCAACAAGTGTCATGAGAACGGACATTAAAGAGAATGAAACAGGTTATGAATTGAGTATTGACCTTCCAGGATATCAGAAAGACAACATTCAGGCACAGTTAAAGGATGGATATTTGACTATTAGTGCAGAAACCAAGAAGAATCAGGAAGAAAAGAATGAAGATGGTAAATATATCCGTCGCGAAAGATATTATGGAACTTGCAGCAGAAGCTTTTATGTAGGAGAAGAAGTTACAGAGGATGACATCAAAGCAAAATTTGAAGATGGAATCTTAAAAGTAAATGTTCCTAAGAAAGATCCTCAGCCAAAGGTTGATGAAAGACGTTATATTGCAATTGAGGGATAGATTGAAAAATAGAATTTTATCCATACCGGTCTATTTGTAAGTCTACAATTTCCTATAAGCTTACACTCCCAAGAAAACCAAGGAGCTGCCACATATGTGGGTAGCTCCTTGGTTTTTGTAGCAAATATCCAGGAGTCCCGAACTGAGAATTCAGTGGTAAGGTAATTAGTGAATTGGCAGTTACTGTGCACACAAGGTGTGTACAGTAACAATTGGCAAGGTTAGAAGCAAGAGAAACAGTGAATTCTATTTGCACAATTCTTAGTGTAGTGATACAATTAAATTGCTCGCAATAAAAATATGCTGTTAAAAAGCAAGGAGAACCAGGTATGAATTATAGAAAAGACAAATATGGAAATGATATATCAATTTTAGGTTTTGGATGTATGCGTTTTACAAAGAGTGGTACCAAAATTGATTTGGCGAAAGCGGAACAGGAAATAATGGAGGCATACAATTTAGGAGTAAACTATTATGATACTGCCTATGTCTATCCTGGTAGTGAGGAGGCTATTGGTGAAATTTTTGAAAAAAATCAGATCAGAGATAAGATCCATATTGCAACAAAGCTACCACATTATCTGATCAAAAATGAAAAAAGTCTGGATTCTTACTTTAACGAGGAATTAAAGCGACTTCGTACAGATTATATTGATTATTATTTAATGCATATGCTGACAGATATCCAAACCTGGGAGCGTTTGAAGAAATTAGGCATTATTGAATGGCTGGCTGAGAAAAAAAGAACAGGAGCCATTAAGCAGGTTGGTTTTTCTTATCATGGTAATTCAGATATGTTCTGCCAATTGGTGGATGCATATGAATGGGATTTTTGTCAGATTCAGTATAACTATATGGATGAAAACTCACAGGCAGGTCGTACTGGATTAAATTATGCTCATGAAAAAGGACTTCCAGTGGTTATCATGGAGCCATTACGAGGTGGAAAGTTAGTTAGTCGTTTGCCAAAAGAGGCTACAGATATTTTTGAAAATTATCCAATTTCCCATACACCAGCACAATGGGCATTTCGTTGGTTATGGAATCAGCCAGAGGTAACCTGTGTTTTATCAGGAATGAACTCCCTTGAAATGGTAAAGGATAATGTGGAAACGGCATCCACAGTTTCAGTTGGAGAGCTGACAGAAAAAGAAGAGGAAATGCTTCAGGATGTTGTCAAGGCCATCAATTCCAAGATGAAGGTTGGCTGTACGGGTTGCAGATATTGCATGCCATGTCCGAAGGGTGTTGATATTCCTGGTACTTTTTCAGCATACAACAGAAAGTATTCGGAGGGAAAGAAGGAAGCATTTTTCGATTACTTTATGTGTACAGCATTAAGAAAAGACTCCTCAGCAGCATCGAAATGTATCCAGTGTGGAAAGTGTGAGACGCATTGTCCGCAGCATATTGAGATTAGAGAAGAGTTAAAGAGAGCCAAAAAGGAATTAGAGGGACCAGCATATAAGATTGGTCGAAAATTTGTCGAAATTTTCAAAGCTTATTAAAAATTTGCTATTTTTTGACAATTTATCATTGACAAATCATGGTTAATGGGTGTTTAATAAAGAAGGTGATGGTTTAGTCAGCTATCATAAATAATAAAGAAAGCGAGGTAATAAATATGACTATGGTAATTAGAAACAATGTGCAGTTTAATAGTTTATATTTGAAAGTTACCTCGGTTATGTGTGTATAGAATCACAGATAATAGTTTTTTGTCTGTTAGTACATAAGCATTTTTGAGCCAAGGCAGCTTTGCCTTGGCTTTTTTTTGTAGCGAGGCAAGGAAAACAAGCGCCCGAAGGGCATTTGTTTTCACCCGAGCGTACATGAGTATTTTCATAAGTCGCGAAGCGACGACACAGACGAAGTCGGTGGAAAATACAAATGAAAGAGGCAAGGAAAACAAGCGCCCGAGAATTTCCAGCTAAGATGCACATAAACGAGATAATAGAAAATGCACAGCTATAACGAGATAATAGAAGGAGGAGACAATTTGAAAAAGTTAAGTAGTTATGTACTTCCATATTGGAAAAGTTACATATTTGGTTTTGCCTGTTTGTTTGGAGCAATTTTGTTAGAAGTGTTATCTCCACAGGTGATTAGAATCATTATCAATGAAGTTTTTAAGGATGGAGATTATCATAGATTTAGCTATCTTTTGATTGCATTGGTGCTGATCGGAATTGGAAGAAGTATCTGCGGATATTTCAAGGAATTTACATTTGATAAGAACAGTCAGAAGATTGGAACACAGATTCGTCAGGATTTGTTTGATCATATTCAGAGCTTATCCATGGACTATTTTGACAATAGTAATACGGGTGAGATCATGGCTCGTGTAAAGGATGATGTTGATACAGTAAAGAATGCCTTTGGTATGACAGGAATGCTGACAGTACAGATTACCTTTTATCTGCTAGCGCTTCTTTACTGCATGTTCAATTTAAGTCCAATCCTTACCATTGTACCATTTGCAGTTATGGTATTTGGTGTGGTAATGGGATTTTATTTAGAGAAGAAATTTGACAAGGTATACTCAGATATCAGTGAGGAAAATGCGCTGATGAATACCGTAGCAGAGGAAAATCTTGCTGGTGTACGTACCGTTAAGGCATTTGCTAGAGAAAAATATGAAATAGAAAAATTCCGTGCTAGAAATAAGAATTATTACAAGCTCAATATGGAACAGACAAAGGTCATGACATCCTTTTACCCAATCTATATGTTTATTGGATCCATTTTGCCGGTTATCTGCGCCATGCTAGGTGGTTTTTTGGTAATCAGAAACAAGATGGACATTGGTTCTTTGGTTGCATACCTAGAATATACCAAGAATTGTACCTGGCCATTGGATGTCATTGCAGAGCTTGCCAACGAATTGTCTTCTTCTTTTGCTTCCTATAAAAAGATCAAGGCAATTGCAAAAGAAGTTCCAAGTATTGAGAATGTCAAAGAAGTAAAGGAAATCAAGGACTTTAAGGGTAATATCGTATTTGATCAGGTATCTCTTGAAATCGAAGGAAAAAATATTTTATCAGATATTACACTGGATATTCCAAAGGGAAAAACACTGGGAATCATGGGTGCTACAGGATCCGGAAAAAGCTCCATCATCAATTTGTTGCAGCGATTCTATGATCCAAGTAAGGGCAGTATCACCATGGATGGTGTAGATTTAAAAGAATTAAGTCTTTCAGAGGTAAGAGCTGCAAGTGCAGTTGTTATGCAGGACGTATTCCTTTTCTCAGATACTATTGAAGAAAATATTAAGATGGGTAAACGTGATTCAATGGAAATACATCAGGTTCGCTCAGCTGCAAAAATGGCGCAGGCTAGCGACTTCATTGAAAAAATGGAAGAACAGTATGAAACAGTTATCGGTGAAAAGGGTGTAGGGCTTTCAGGAGGACAGAAGCAAAGAATCAGTATTGCTCGTGCACTGTCAAAGAAAGCACCAATCCTTGTTTTTGATGATTCTACATCAGCGCTTGATATGGAAACAGAGCATGAGATTCAGACAGTGCTTAAGGGAATCACTGATGCAACAAAGATTATTATTGCACATCGTATTTCAGCAGTTCGTGCTGCAGATGAGATTGTGTATTTAGAGGATGGAGTAATTGCTGAGCGTGGTACACACGAGGAACTTTTGGCAAAGAAGGGACTCTATTACAATACCTATATGGCTCAGTATCCAGAATTACAGAAAGAGGTGAGCTAATTTGGCTGTAAATTCGTTTAGAGAAGATGAACAAATGAAAAAAACAGACGCCAGAAAAATTGTGAGACGTTTGTTTGGATATTTAAAAGGTTATCAGTTACAGATTGTTATTATTGTGATCTCTATGCTGATCACAGTAGGAATCAGTTTGCTCAATCCACTTTTGATGGAGGAAGCATTGGATACCTATGTAAAAAATGGTGATTTTGATGGTTTGAAAAAGCTTGCATTATTTGCAGTAGGAATCAATTTGTTTTTTGTTATTATGGTAAAGGTTCGTATGTATATGATGTCTCTTGTTTCCAATAAAATTATCTTAGACATCAGACAGGAAATGTATGAGCACATTCAGACGCTTTCCTTTACCTTCTTTGACAGTCGACCAACTGGTAAGATTCTGGCAAGAATCATGGGAGATGTAAATTCCTTAAAGGATGTATTGTCAAAGGCGGTAACAAATATCATTCCTAACACATTAACCATTATTGGCGTTTTGGTGATTATGTTTGTAAAGGATGCAAGACTTGCACTTGCTGCATTATGTGCTACACCATTTATGGCCATTGCTATTTATATGATTGAAAAAGCAAACCATGAGAGATGGCATGTTGTTCGAAAAAAGGCATCCAACATGAATGCTTATGTTCATGAAGATATTGCAGGAATTCGTGTGGTACAGAGCTTAAATGCAGAAGAAGAGACCAAAAAGCAGTTTGAGGAACTGACCAATGAGCATAGAGATTCCTTCATAGCTGCCTGTAGGATTTCAGATCTCTTTTTCCCGGTAACGGATATTTCCTGGGGAATCGGAACTATGGCACTGTACCTGGTAGGTGTAAAGCTTATTGGTGCACCACAGGTTTCAGTCGGTTTGCTGGTTGCTTTTGGTACCTATACAGGAATGTTCTGGGATCCAATCGTAAACTTAAGCAGCTTCTTTAATCAGCTGATTACCAACTTATCAGCGGCAGAAAGAGTATTTGATATTCTGGATACAGAGCCAGAAATCAAAGACGCACCAGATGCAGGGGAGCTACCTGAAATTGAAGGTAGTGTTAGCTTTGATAATGTTTCTTTTACCTATGATGAGGGTACAGAGCAGGAAACAAAGGTATTAGAGAATGTAAACTTTGACGTGAAACCAGGTGAAACCATTGCTCTTGTTGGTCCTACTGGAGCTGGAAAAACAACCATCGTAAACCTGATCAGTCGTTTCTATGATATCCAAAAGGGTACCATTCGGATGGACGGCTATGATTTAAAGAAGGTAACAATCAATTCCCTTCGTAAGCAAATGGGTGTTATGACACAGGATAACTTCATTTTCCATGGAACTGTAAGAGATAATATTGCTTATGGTAAATTGGATGCAACAGATGAAGAAATCATGGAAGCAGCAAAAGCTGTTAATGCTCATGACTTTATCATGAAGATGGAAAAAGGCTATGATACAGAATTAAAGGAACAGGGGGCTGGTCTTTCCATTGGACAGCGTCAGCTCATCGCTTTTGCAAGAACTATGGTATTAAAGCCACGCGTTCTGATCCTGGATGAAGCAACCTCAAGTATTGATACCCATACAGAGCTTATGGTACAAAAGGGTATTGAGGCACTTTTACAAAATAGAACAAGCTTTGTGATTGCACACCGCTTGTCTACCATCCAAAATGCTGATAGAATCTTTGTTATCAACAATGGTGGAATTATGGAACAGGGTACTCCTTTGGAATTAATGGAGAAAAAAGGTGCATACTATAACCTGTACATGGCTCAGTTCCAATAAAATATTGTTGAAAAAATGCCTGCATGTGTGAACATGAACGGATTGCAGATGGAAAGGGAAGATTTTTATGATAAAGGTTGATTTGATCACAGGATTTTTGGGATCTGGAAAAACAACATTTATTAAAGAATACGCGAAATATCTCATGAGCCAGGGACTTAAGATTGGCATTTTAGAGAACGACTATGGTGCAGTTAATGTAGATATGATGTTACTTGGAGAGCTTCGCGGAGAACAGTGTGAGTTAGAGATGATTGCTGGTGGCTGTGATTACGACTGTCACAAGAGAAGATTTAAGACGAAGCTGATTTCCATGGCAATGATGGGATATCAGAGAATCTTGATTGAACCATCTGGAATTTATGATGTTGATGAATTTTTTGATGTACTATATGATGAGCCATTGGATAACTGGTATGAGATTGGAAATGTGATTACAGTGGTGGATGCTTCCTTAGAGGAAGAGATGACTGCAGAGTCAGAGTATTTACTGGCTTGTCAGACTGCCAAGGCAGGTAAGATCATACTCAGTAGAGTCAATGGGGCAAATAGTGAGGATATTTTAAAAACTATAAATCATTTGAATAAGGCTCTAACTGATTGCAAAGCTAACAGACGGTTTGCGGGTTCTATAGATGAGGATGGTACTGTGATCTTGGATGATTGTATTGTTTCTAAAGACTTTCAGGAAATTTCTTTTGAGGAGTGGAGTCTGATCAGTAAGTGTGGTTACAAAAATGTAGATCATGTGAAGCATCCGGTTTCAGAAGAAAATGATTATCAGTCCTTATATTTTATGAACAAAAAAATGTCTGTAGAAAAGCTGAAAGAGGTTATAGAAGACTTACTATCCCAAACTTGCTATGGACATGTATTTCGTATCAAAGGTTTTATGATGGTTGATTCAGATGAATGGATTGAAATCAATGCTAATCAAAAAGGAATCAGTTTAAAGCAGGTTACAGTTGGGCAAGAGGTTGTGATCGTTATTGGTGAAGATTTACAGGAAGAGAAAATAAATCAGCTTTTTGTATAGAAAATAAGAGTCATATGTTTGGATAGCATATGACTCTATTTTTAAGTTGTTTAATCGATTACATTTTTTACCCCTACGATAGGTGAGTAATAAACATCTGAGATAATAACACCTTTTCGGGAGTTGGCAGAATGGATAATCTGACCATTTCCGATATAAAGTGCAACGTGAGTACAGGATTTTCCACCGTTGGAGGAATAGCAAACGATGTCACCTGGCTTTGCCTCTTCTATGGAAATACTACGTCCAGCACTGGATAACTGACCAGAAGGAGTACGGCTTATGGAATAACCATACACTGCATAGATTAGGCTGGTAAAACCAGAACAGTCGGTACCCTTTTCCAGGCTCTGTCCACCGTGGATATATACATTCCCAAGATACTGCATGGCATAGTCTATAATGGAAGTACGAAGTTCATCATTATTAGAATAGGAAGTATCTGCTATAGCATTGTCATATGAGGCTGTTGTTACCACTTCTACAGCAGGTGCAGGTTGTTCGCTGGCAGCTGCTAATTCATTTGTTGCAGTGTCAGTTGCTGGATCCGATGCGATTGTAGAGATATTTTCATTGGCAGCGGCTGTTTCCGCAGCAAGTTCTGCTTCACGCTGAGCTAATGCAGCCTTCGCTTCTTCTTCAGCTTTTTCTTCTTCGATGGATTTTGCATATGTGAATTCCTCACAAATGGTAACATATTGAGAAGAAATGTAGCCTGCCTGATCATCGGAGTATAATACCTTTACCCATTCACCACAATCCTCGAGTAGCTTTGCCTTTTCCTGATAATCCAAGTATCCGATCCTAGAGGAAGTTGCATCAGCTTCTGCACGGACATTTAATCGGTCTGCATTAATACAAACATATTTTGTAACATAGTCATCAATAACGGAGGCAGCATCAGAGCCATATACGAAGTATTCAGCCTTGATATATCCCTCAACAGATCCAGATACAATCTGAAGCCACAAGCCATCTGAACATTCTTCTTCGTTAATGATTTCTGCGACAGCTCCCTGATAAATTTTTCCAACTATTTCACCATCTGTGGATGGCAAAGATCGTATATTTACATAATTGTTAATATCTGAAGCGATTGCCAGATTGGAATACTCATCCTCTTCTGAATAATCGGTATCTTCCGTTGTATTATCATCTTTTAAAGTAATGGCAAAATCTTCTGCAACAGAGTCTTCTAAAATAGTTTTTTTTGTAGAATCAATATCCAGTGCAGATAATTCCAAAACAGTTTCCATCTCAGGTGCCTCTCCCCAAGAAGCAGAAGTAGATGAAGTAAGAGTAGCTGTCTTTAAGACAGTATTGTCATTGGTACGATTACTGATACACATCAGTATGGTACAGCCAGCGATAATAGATACGCTGATTATTCTTTTCTTCATGTAATTCACCCTCCAAAAAGTCTAGAAATATGACTTTTTTATTACACAAAAATGTCTTTCATGTAACATATCCTTCATTATACTATCAAAAAAATATTTTCACAAGTGTTCAAAAAAATGGTACAATATAAGTAACAGTTTAAAAGAAAACGATTTTGAATTTGCATAGGTACTGTTGAGAAAAGAATAAGTGTGTGGAGAATAAATATGGCTGAATCATGTGGAAATCAGTGTTCATCCTGTGGAGAGAATTGTCCAAGCAGGAAAGAGCAACAATCAATGATTGAATCGACAAATGAGTATAGTAATGTACACAAGGTAATAGGCGTTGTAAGTGGAAAGGGTGGCGTTGGAAAGTCATTAGTTACAGCTTTATTAGCAAGTGAAATGAATAAACGTGCATACCGAGTTGGAGTATTGGACGGCGATATCACAGGTCCATCTATTCCAAAGGTATTCGGACTTCAGGAAAAGGCAATGGCAACAGAGGATGAACTTTTTCCAGTGGAAACCTCTTGTGGAATCCAGGTAATGTCCATGAATGTTTTGATGGAGGAAGAAACTCAGCCGGTAATCTGGAGAGGTCCGGTTATTGCAGGAGTGGTGAAACAGTTTTGGACAGATGTAAGCTGGGGAGATCTTGATTACATGTTTGTAGATATGCCTCCAGGAACTGGTGATGTTCCATTGACGGTATTTCAGTCTCTTCCAGTGGATGGAATTGTAATTGTTACATCTCCTCAGGAATTGGTTTCTATGATTGTTGCCAAGGCTGTAAATATGGCAGAACAGATGAATATTCCAATTCTTGGTATTGTTGAGAATATGAGTTATTTGGAATGTCCTGACTGTGGAAAGCAGATACCGGTATTTGGTGAGAGCAAGGTAGAACAATTGGCGAAGGAATATCAGATTCCTAAATTTGCAAGGATTCCAATCAATCCAGAAATTGCATCAAAGTGTGATGCAGGCCAGGTAGAGTTTATTGAAGCAACATGGCTTCAGGATATTGTAGAAGTGATTAGAAATATTTAGTAGAGTATACAGAAGAAAAGAGAGGATTCGGGTTATGACGAAATCGCAGATTATGAAGAAAACCATTTTGACACATTACAAAAGTGTTCGTCAGTTTGCTATGGAATTGAATATTCCATATTCTACGTTGGTAACAGCATTGGATCGTGGCATCGAGGGTATGTCTTATGAAACAGTCATCAAGATGTGTAACAAGCTAAATCTGAATCCAATTGATTTCACATCATTGGATGCAGAGGTAGATGTGAATGAACAGATGTTACAGAATAAGGTAATGCAAAGCTACATGAAGTTAAACAAAGAGGGTCGTGAAAAGGTGATCAATCTTATGGAAGACTTCTTAGAGTTAAAGAAGTATAAGAAATAATAATGATAGAAAAGGGAGAGCCAACATAGTCGACTCTCCCTTTTTATGTATATTAGTTTATGATTGGATAGCTTGTTAGAAGTGATGTCCGCCGCCACTGCTGTGACCGCCACCGCCACCACCGCCACCACTGCTTCCACCGCTTCCACTGCTACGTGGTGAGTAGACCTTGGATTCACGCATCATACGGGCGTATGGGTTCATGATATTACAACGATGATTGGTTGCCTGTAACAGATCCTGTCGGTTGGCTGTTTTATTACTTGAAGTTTTTCTAACTATAAAATAGTTAATGATAAATGCTGCAATTAATGCGATCAGTACGTTGCTGATATGTTTCATTGGCTGTGAGATCTTTCCGCCAGATAATAGGGTGTTTACCTGTTCAAAGGTTTTTACGGCACAGGTACCATAATCTCTATTGCTGGCATATTTGAAAACATTATCAGTAATGGATCTGCAGTGTCCGCTTGTAATGATATAGGAAGTATCTCCTGCTGTATAAAGGTATATTTCACGCTCTGACATATCAATCAGGAAAAGAACGCCATCATCTTTTTTAGAATAGTAGTCAAGATAATAGGATTCCGCATAACCATTGGAAGTGCCATAGTGGCTTCCTACAGTAACAAATATCATATTTCCATAGTCAGAACATTCCTGCATGACTTCATATAGATCGGATTCTTCACGTTCAGATAATAAATCTTCAGCATCGTCAATGATAATGTCATTGGCTGCAAGTGCAGTCTGTTTATAGGCTGTTATACAAAAGAGGGTGACTACAAAGGCTAATAGAATTTTCTTAATACGCATTGTGGTTTCCTCCTTTTTTATTAAACTGAGGTAACTTTCGAGTAGAAAGTATGTTGTAGTTTCGAATGATATCCAAAATGGTGATTAATACAGAAGCAGCAATCATAAGGGCAACTGTATAATAAGGGATATCACTTGCAACATCAGTCAGAACAATTACAATTGCAATGATAGATGAAAGTGAACAAAGAATATTACCAAACGCAAAGTGTGTATCATCAATCTGTTTATTTTGTTTCAATCCCAGGAGGGTACAGATTACAGTAATAATAGTACTGATGATGATTGCAATCTTAGCAATAAAGTAGCTGTCAAGTGCTAGTGAGTTATTGGCAAAAATGAAAAAGACTACAGCGATAATAAAAATTGCAGGAATAAAGCTTCCAACGATTTTTTGGGCTTTATGTTTTTTCACGGATTTTGCAGCCATGATATTTTGCGATTGTTTAAAGGCGAGACCTTTGTCTGATTCATTGCTGTCTTTCTCATAAATCTCCCCGATTTCACTCTTGTATAATAAGGTTACAACTGCAGCAAAAACGGCTGCGATACAAGCCATGACGGCGGAGTTTAAGGTCGTTTGTAATAGTTCAAGCAATCCGAAAATCGGTAATGCCAATAGCAAAGAGAATAATGTGTATTTTTTACTATCCACTGGAATATCTGCAACAATTTTTCCATTCTGTCCATTTACGGTTACGTATGCAACTCGTTTTCCCATCTGATAGGTTAAAAACCAAACAGGAAATAGGGTACGGTCACGACGCTTGCAGTTGGAAGGTACATTCAAAATAGTATTTTGTGCACCTGATTCTAATGCAATTCCTGAAAACTGAGGGGTGCGTTTAAATGCATCTAAGGTTTGTTCACAGGATAGATTGATGGCGTCCTGCAAATACAATTCATATGGAACATCAGCACTGTCAGCATAGAAACCTAATAGAAAAGTTGGATCAAAGTTAACCAGCTGTCTGGTATCGTATGGGGCAAGATTTTCACTGATGGAATCGTAAAAGGATGAGGATGCATCATAAGAAAATCCGGCATAATCTGCATCAATGGAAGCAGTTAATTGGAAATGCTGTGTGATCTGGTAATCTCCACGTCGAAAGGTTTTGGTTCCAGGAACATTGACATTTCCACGTTGTTCAATTTCATAGGTCCAGTATGGCATGTAGATACCGCGAAAGCTTTCCAGATATCTTGGATCTCTGAGTTCCTTTGGCGCAAAAAAGGCTTTTTTCATACGAGCTTCATAAGCATTTTTACAATCTTCTTTCGTCTTTTTAAAAGGAATCACAAATGCTGGTCGGATTTCTTTGTTAAGACGGGCGGTGAGAATGGTAGATGCACCGCAATAGCTACAAAAACTTGCTGTTTCATTCTCTACACTGTAGACTTCACCACCACACTGTGGACAGGTAAAAATGGTGGTGTCAAAAACATCCTTTTGTTCAACACCATCTGTACCATTATCTGTAAACTGATATGGATTGTAGAAAGTGCTACAGTATGTACATTTAATTTGCTGGGAAGCGATATCAAAACGCAATTCGCCGCCGCAAGTTGGACATTGATACATAAACATACCCCTTCTTCAATTAGTTTTTTTACCATAAATATATATACTAATAAGATAGCACAAAGGCATAAAATTCTCAATTGCTTTGCCTTTGTAAATAAGATACGAAATAGCGTAAACAAAAATATGGAAGAATCAAAAAGCTTTAAAAATATAAATTATCTGGTGATTCTTTTGGAAAAATCCGTTATAATAAAGTATTGGGTATTAAGAATAAAACATTGGAGAAATAAATGACAGAGTTAGAGGAATATTATAATAAATTTAATGAAGAGAAAAGATTGGGAACCAGACATGGTACCGTAGAGTTTGCAACCTCCCTTCGATATATCCACAAATATTTAGAGGGCATGACAGATCCTAAAATATTGGATGTAGGGGCAGGTACAGGCCGTTATTCAGTCCGTCTGGCAGAAGAAGGATATGATGTAACAGCAGTGGAGCTTGTAAAATATAATCTTGGAATTTTGAAAAAGAAGGGCAGTACTGTTAAAGCTTATCAGGGGAACGCAAAGAATTTGAAGCGTTTTGAAAATGACTGCTTTGATCTAACCCTTGTTTTTGGTCCTATGTATCATTTAAAGTCTACGGAGGAAAAAGTGAAAGCCTTACAGGAAGCCAAAAGAGTAACGAAGCCAGGTGGTGTGATTTTGGTTGCCTATATCATGAATGATTATAGTATTGTTATGCACGGTTTTGCAGAAAAAAATATTAAAACCGTAATGAACGAAAAACAGGTGGATGAAACCTTTCATTGTAATGAAAATGGAAATCCTTTATACAGCTATATGCGCATGGAGGATATTGAACATGTTAATGAAGCCGCTGGATTAAAGAGAATCCAGATCATTTCTGCAGATGGACCTGCTAATTACATCAGACCAGTATTGAATTCTTTGGATGATGAGGAGTTTGAGTATTTTTTACAGTATCATTTTGCGACCTGTGAACGAATGGATATGATCGGTGCAGCAGCCCATACAGTAGACATTTTACGAGTAGAATAAAAATGAAAGAGGAATCAAATTGAAATTTGGAACATTAGAATTACAGAATAATATAGTAGAAGCATTAAAAAAACAGTCTATTAAGGAACCTACCTTAGTACAAACACAGGTTTATTCGGAAATATTAGCAAACAAAAATATGATTGTACAGTCAGAGACAGGATCAGGAAAGACTTTGGCATATTTGCTGCCGCTTTTTGAAAAATATAAGGATGTGGAACGTGAAAATCGCGTCATTGTTTTGGTTCCAACCCAGGAGTTAGCACTTCAGGTACACAGACAGATTGAATTACTTTCTAAAAATGCAGGACTTTCTGTTAAATCTGCTACAGCATTCGGAAACGTAAAGATTGAAAGGCAGATTGAGAGTTTAAAGGAAAAACCACTTTTTGTTGTGGGAACAGCAGCAAGAATCGTTGAACTGATCAAAAAGAAAAAAATTCAGGCACATCTGATTGGAACAATCGTAATGGATGAAGCAGATAAATTACTTGATAAAAAGGTGATCGAAGATCAGAAGGCGGTATGTAAGTGCTGTATGAGAGATTGTCAGAAGCTCTTTTTCTCTGCAAGTATCAAGGATAGCACCATTAAGACAGCTGAAGAGATGGCAACTGATCTGGTAGCCATCAAGAATAAGGCAACCAGAAAAACACCTGCAACCATTTCACATGAATATATCGTAGTAAAAAGAAATGAACGAACAGAAACACTTCGTAAGATTTTAAGTGCCATGAAGGATAAAAAGGTGATTGTATTTATCAATGGAGCATATGAGATTGAAGAAGCATATGCGAAGTTAAAGCATCATTCTTATTCAGTGGGAGCCATTTATGGACGTTCTTCCAAGGATGAACGAAAGAAGGTAATTGAGGGCTTTCGTTCAGGAAAAATCAAGTTTTTGATTGCAACCGATATTGCTGCCAGGGGGTTACAGTTTGATGGCATGGATGCAGTGATTCATATGACACTCCCGGAAGAGGCCCAGGATTATCTCCATAGAGCAGGTCGGTGTGGTCGAAATGGAAGAAAAGGCAGAAGCGTTAGTATTATTACAGAAAATGAAGTTAAGCACTTAAAAAAGTTTGCTAAAAGTCTTGGGATTGAGTTAAGACCATATGAAAAAAAGGGTCAAAGAGGAAGTGAAAAGCGTGGATTGGGAAACAAATCAAAAGTATGATTTACAGGAATATACCTATTTTGATGAAGAGCAGCTGACGAAATCGTTGGGGGCAGATTCTGGAAAAAGAATGAAAGCAGACCAGCTCATCGAAGAGTCAATGATCAAGATTGATGATATACAAGTTGGGTATGATAATGACAAAAAGGAACCTTTAACTACATTTTACGGGAAGCTTGAGTTTCGAGAAGAGGAATTTGATGTTTCAGTGACGATTTCCCAGGATGAGGTTTTGGAGAGAAAATGTGAGTGCCCGAAATGCGGACGTTTTAGTTATTATACTTATTACCCGCAGGATGTCTGCGAGCATGTCACTGCTTTATTGAAGTTAGGCGTTAAATTTGCCAAAAGTCATGCCATGGCTGATGCAACAACAAAGGATGCAGCAAAAATCTTAGCGCATTTTAAAAGCGAGCATGTACAGCAGACAGTTGCTATCATGAACAAACAAAACGAAGCAGTTTCTATGGAACCAAAGCTTATCAAAAATACAGATGGATTCCAGGTTTCCTTTAAGATTGGAACCCATAAGAAATATATCATCAAAGTATTGCAGGAATTTCATCGAAGAATGCAAAATGGAGAAATGGGCTCTTACGGAAGTGGTTCAGAGATTTTACATGTAAAAGAAAGCTTTGATGAACCTTCTAGAAAAATGGCTACCTTTATTGGGAGATCCATTGAAGAGGAGCTTGCAATCACAAAGTATTATATGAATAAAAATATGATCAGTTTGCCAGGAACTGTGGTTGGTCAGACCATTGCATTAACAGGAAATCGAATGGATCATTTTTTTGAGCTGGTTTCTGATATGACCTTTGAATATGAACGAAGCAATGGCAATAAAAAAGAAAAGAGAAAGCTGATCTGTTTGGATGAAAACCCGGAGTTTGTTATGACCATTGAAAAAAACATGCGTAATGGGGTCATCGAAGGAATCAATGTTCACATGATCACAGGGGATGGCATTGTATGTGATAGAAACAGCTATACCATCTTGGGAAATGTTTTTTATCATCTGTCAAGTGACTGTGCCAAGGTATTAAATCCGTTTTTGCTTACAGCAACAGATGGTGTTCTTTCCATGAAAATTGGAAGAAATAATTTATCGACCTTCTATTATTATGTGTTGCCAAAGCTGGGAGATTTTGTTGAAATCATAGAAAAAGATACAGAGGAAGTAAAGGAACTGATGCCTCCAAAGGCAGAATTATCTTTTTATCTGGATGCTGAGGATAACAATGTTACCTGTAAGATTAAGGCTACCTATAATGAAGAAAGTGTAGATGTATTGGAACGTTTGAAAGAAACAGGAACAGATGAGAAGATTGGAGACTATTCCAGAGATCAAGTAAAAGAACAGGAAGCAATCGATACAGTAAGAAATTGGTTATCTGTCTATGATGAGAATCAGGGATTTCTACATTGTAATAAGGAAGAAGATAAAATTTATGAATTTATCCAGGATGGAGTAGAGGCATTGTTACCATTGGGAGAAGTTAATACAACAGATAGCTTCCGTGGTATTAAGGTGAACCGAAGAAGTAAGGTATCGGTAGGAGTATCTGTTTCAGAGGGATTGTTGAATTTAGATATTTCAACTGATTTAGATAGGGATGAACTGACTGATTTATTAAAAAGTATGCGCATGCGTAAGGTTTATCATAGACTTACCAATGGTGATTTTATTAATTTGAAAGAACCCTCTATGGCAATGCTTTTTG
This sequence comes from Lachnospiraceae bacterium, assembly GCA_045628865.1. Classification (GTDB taxonomy): domain Bacteria; phylum Bacillota; class Clostridia; order Lachnospirales; family Lachnospiraceae; genus JAZQQB01. Next base: position 26,397 of record JAZQQB010000057.1, read on the forward strand.
ATCTGGTGGAAACATTAAAGTTAGATGATCAGGATGTTTTGGAAGAAAAAATTAAGGTTCCTGCATACAGAGCTCTATACTTGGACCGTTTGTTAGATGAGTGTAGTGCCTCTGCGGTAGATAGAGATAGCCGTTTTAGACAATTACTTCGAGATTTCAAAACTGTGGCAGATGCCGAATATGAGCTTCCAGATGATTTGAAAAACGTGCTTCGAAATTATCAAAAGACTGGTTATGAGTGGATGCGTACCATGACTCATTATCAGTTTGGAGGAATTTTAGCAGATGATATGGGACTTGGAAAGACCCTTCAGATGATAGCGGTATTACTTGCCAGCAAAGAAGAAGGGGTTCGTGGTACCTCTTTAATTGTTTGCCCGGCTTCTTTAGTGTTTAACTGGGAAGAAGAATTAAAGAAGTTTGCTCCCGACTTAAATGTTTGTGTTATTGTAGGCAGCGCAGAAGAGCGAACAGCATTGATTGCCAATGCAGAAGCATTTGATGTATGTGTTACTTCTTATGACCTTTGTAAGAGAGATGTTGTGGCTTATCAGGATAAGGAATTTTTATATCAAATTATAGATGAGGCACAGTATATCAAAAATCATACAACCCAGGGAGCGAAAGCAGTGAAAGTTATCAAGGCAAAATATAAGTTTGCCTTAACTGGTACGCCAATTGAAAATCGATTGAGTGAGCTTTGGAGTATTTTTGATTTTCTTATGCCAGGTTTCTTATACGAATATGAAGAATTCAAAGAAGAATTTGAAATTCCGATTGCGAAGCTTTCAGATACTGTCAGCTTAGAGCGATTAAGGAGAATGGTACAGCCATTTATTCTTAGACGATTGAAAGAGAATGTATTAAAGGATCTTCCACCGAAGTTAGAGGAAACCCATGTGGTGAAATTCGCAGGAGAACAGAAGCGTCTTTATGATGCCCAGATTCTTCAGATGAAGGAGCGTTTGGGAAGCCAAAGCAATGAAGAGTTTGATCGAAACAAGATTCAGGTATTTGCTGAACTTATGCGTATCAGGCAGATTTGCTGCGATCCAACACTATGTTTTGAGAACTTTGTGGGTGAAAGTGCGAAAAAGGAAGCTTGTTTGGAGTTGATTGAAAGTGCTATTGAAGGTGGTCACAAGATTTTGTTGTTCTCTCAGTTTACGACCATGCTAGATATTTTGGCTAAGGACTTAAAGTTAAAGGGAATTGATTACTATATGATCACAGGAGCTACTGCCAAAAAGAAACGTGTGCAGATGGTGAATGAGTTTAACAAAAATGCGGTTCCAGTTTTCCTAATTTCCTTAAAGGCAGGAGGAACAGGTCTAAATCTTACTGGTGCAGATATTGTTATTCATTATGATCCATGGTGGAATATTGCTGCACAGAATCAGGCAACTGATCGAGCACATAGAATTGGTCAGCAGAAAATTGTAACTGTTTATAAGCTGATTATGAAAGACAGTATAGAAGAAAAAATATGTAAACTCCAGCAAACAAAAAAAGAACTCGCAGACCAGATTATTACAGAAGAAGTAAGCAATTTTTCGGGCCTTACGAGGGAAGATTTCCTGGAACTTTTGAGTTAAAAAAACAGCCGTTCTTTATTTACATAACTTGTAATAAAGAAAGGCTGTTATTTTTATGTCAACAGCAACTACTTCTGTGGCTTTGGATTCTTAGCATCAAACAACTGGTAGTATTGAAGAACTTTATAATCGTGAAGCAGGTTTTCCTGTTCCTTAAGGCTTGTATAGTTACCATCTGCATCCATAACAGTCTGCGCTGAAAGAACTGGAAGTTTTTCTTCTACTGTACTTAAGAACTGCCAATAGTTTGGTAGTGGTATACCAGCTTTCTGAAGCATTTTCAATCCCAAGAAGTTAGCTGATGTTTCAACATCATGTTCAACATTGGTTTCAAAGTTGGTCCAGATTACAAATGGAACCTTGTATCTCAAACCAAGCTCTTCATCTGTAAGATTTGCTTTATTGATACCATTCAGCTGATAGATATTGTTTGCGACAGAATCAGCTGGCTGGTGATCTCCGTAAAATACGATAATGGTATCTTCTTCAATGGAAGAGAAATAATCGATCAATTTTTCTAATGCTTTATCAGAGTGCTGCATTAAGGATAAATAGCTGGATAAAGCAAAGGAATCATTACCTTCTACTGTGATGTTAGGCGTAAAGTTTTCATACTCTGTGGTGTAAGAACTATGATTCTGCATGGTAACCAAGAACATAAACATTGGTTCATCTGGATCTTCATCTTGAATGTTTTCATAGCTTTCAATAATTTTTTCCACACATGCTTCATCACTGTAATAGCTTCTGATTTTATGATATCCACTAAAGGAATCACTAAAGTAGGTTTCATCAAAGGTCATATAATCATATACCACATCTCTACTCCAACCTGTAGCTCGGAAAGGATGCATGGCAATTGTTCTGTATCCAAGCTGATTCATGTAATAAGGAAGAGAATCAATGGTATCAGAAATATATTGTTGGTAGGCAACGCTTCCTGCAGGAAGAAATGCCATGGTATTTCCTGTTAAAAATTCAAATTCAGAGTTGGCCGTATTACCACCAACAACAGAAACATTAACAAATCCGGTAGTTGCTTCATCAGAATTTTGTAAGGAATGGATGAATGGCATATAATCTTCATTGGTTGTAAAGTCCCCAAGAACGGATAAGTCAGAAAAAGCTTCATCCATAATGACAATCACATTAGGATAGGTCTGTTCTTTTGAGGAATCAGTAGTGCCTATTGGATTCTGAACCGGTTCAGTCTGAGATTCTAATAAGTTCTTAGCCCCTTTTTCTGAATAGTGAGCAGGTACTTCAACAGACATATATTTAAGTTCCATCAAAAATGCAACCGCACCACCATCACGATAAAAAATGGTAGTTGGGGTAAACAGCTTGTCATATAAATGCATCTTAGCAATATAGCTTTCATCATGAATATTCATTGTGAAGTTGGTGAGCATTAAGACTGCAATAGAAGTAATGCCTGCACGCATAGAACAATACTTCTTCACAGGAAGCTTTAATTTTAGTCTTGTGAAAACTACGATCATAGCAATCAATGCCAATATCTTCCATATGATAGGTGTTGGAAGTGTATAGGTAAAATTGGATGCAACACTACCTGCAGTCTTTAAAGATAAGAAATCCCATGGCTGAATCGGTGTTGACCGGAATGAGATTACATAGTAATTGGCAAGACCAAAAATGGTAAAGAATATAGTCTCTATAATTAGAGAAACTCGTAAACTACCAAATAAACCAAATAAAAGAAAGAAAATCAGCTCATACAGAATCATATTTAATGTTTGAGCATTATCGTTCATATATTTATTGATCTCATGTGTCATGGATTCTGTGATGTAGAAAATTGCGATTGGTGCAAAAAATGCAACCGTCGTAAATATACATCGAATTACCCATAATAAGTTCTTTTTTGTTATAACCATCTTGAAAGAGAAAGCAGATGGTTTTGTTATATTTTTCATAACTGGTCTCCATTTCGCTTTTCGCACTAATTATCCACAAAATTAAAATATTTAAAACCGTTCAAAATTATAAGTCATTTTTTAAAAAAAGAATAGAATGAATATTACAAAAATTTATTGTTAAAAGACCATTTTTTGTGAAAGGTGACAAGGAACATCGCTTGACAGAATGTGAAATTGTGAGTAAAATTAATATTTGATTCTGAAGTATTTGTGGAAGATATGAATGAATCCGGAGGGTTAAATATGGAAAAATTTAAAAAATTATATCAGAAGGGATTGGTTCAGTGGGTTTCAATCTCTTTTATTTTAACTTTAGTGATTGAAACGCTTAGTAAAAGATCTTTGATCAAAACAATCATTTTTTTGTGTACCAATCCGCTGATCTTTTTGTTTAATATGTTGATTATTATGGTACCGATTGGAATATCCTTTTTCTTTAAAAGAAGATATTTTGTTATGGGTTTAATTAGCGCCTTATTACTTGTACTAGGTGTTACAGATTTTGTATTATTATCCAATCGTGTAACTCCATTTGTTCCAGCGGACTTTTTAAATATTGCAGATGCATTAAAGGTAATGACATCCTATATCAGTGTGGTTCAGATTATATTGATCATTTGTGGATTTGCGATTGTCATTGCTGCGCTTGTTGTAATGTTTATTAAGGTACCTAAGGTACCACATGGTATCCCGGTGTACAAAAAGGTTTTTGCGTGGATCGCTATGATTTTTGTTGTATTGATTTACAATGAAGTGGCTAGAATGTCAGGGATGATTCCTAAAATTTTTACAAATATTGCAGATGCTTATCAGAAATATGGTTTCACAGTATGTTTCTCTTATGGTCTGTTTGATACTGGTATTTCAAAGCCAAGTAATTATGATGACGGAGTTGTTGGAACAATTGTTGAAGAAGTTGAGGCTGAGATTGAAGCTGAGATTGAAGCCGAACAAACAATTAATGAAACTATTGTCGAAGAGGGAGATGCATCAACTACAGCAGGAACCTCATCAAGTACTTCAGATGGTAACAAGAAAAATGAAGGATCACCTAATATCATTTTTATTCAGTTAGAATCATTTTATGATCTAACAGAGATGACGAACTTTACCTGTAGCGAAGATCCTATTCCATATTTCCATGAAATGATGGATGAATATACTTCAGGATATTTGACAGTGCCGGTTATCGGAGCAGGTACAGCTAATACAGAGTTTGAAGTAATTACTGGTATGAACCTTGATTTCTTTGGACCTGGTGAGTATCCTTACAAAACTGTTTTAAAGACCACAACCTGTGAGAGTATGGCATATGATATGAAGAATTTGGGATATTCGACTCATACAATTCATAACAATACAGCTACTTTTTATTCAAGAAATACAGTATTTCCTCAGTTGGGATTTGATACCTTTACATCCTCTGAATATATGGAAAATGTTACATATAATGAGAATGGATGGATCAAGGATGAGGTTTTGATTCAGCAGATTATGGATGCGATGCATTATTCAGATGATCCAGATTTGATATATACTATTTCTGTTCAGGGTCATGGATCTTATCCAACAGAAAATATTTTGGATCAGACAGTAATCACAATTGATGGAATTGAAGATGATGGTCTTAGAAATCAGTTCACATATTATGCAAACCAAATTCATCAAATGGATCAGTTTATTAAGGATTTGACAGATGCTTTATCAAAATTTGATGAAGAATGCGTACTTGTGTTATATGGTGATCATCTTCCAACCTTAGGAATTGAAGAATCCATGACAGGTGGTAAATCTTTATTTGAAACCCCTCTTTTGATTTGGGACAACATTGGTCTTGAAAGAGAAGAAATCAATGTTGAGGCATATCAGTTAAGTGCCTATGTATTCGGAAGAATTGGTGTTCATGAAGGTGTGATCACAAAGCTTCATCAGGCATATTTTGCTGGATTAAGTGAAGAAAATGGAAAAGAATATCTAACAACTACTGTTACAGAACTTCCACAAGAGGGAACTACAAAGGCGGAGTATTTGGAACGTCTTGAAATTTTAGAATATGATTTATTGTATGGTGATGTTGAAGCATATGGTGGAGTGAATCCATATACTGCAACCAATATGAGGCTTGGTGTAAATGATATTAAGATTAAGAATGCCTCGTATGCAGATGGTGTTATGTATGTAAAGGGCGAACATTTTACACCGTCATCTGTTGTGGTTGTAAATGGTGAGATGAAGGATACAGAATTTTCATCAAGCAATATGCTTTTAGTAAGAGATTTTGTTCCAGAGGATGGACAGGAAATATATGTTGCACAGTATGCGTCAAAGGATAAAGAAAGTTTAAGTCAGACAGATAGTTTTCATATCAAGACCAGTTTAAATATTCGTTTGGAGAATGCAGATGATCAATAAAGACAATGGGGACATGAATGTTCCCATTGTCTTTTTTATGTTATAATATATATGGGTGAACGAAATAACGTTTGGGGATGGAGGTACATTTTGATTAGGATTGTTGACGAGAATATTTTTGAGATTCATCTGGAACAGTATCGAAAGGAAGAGGTACTATCTTATGTAGAGAAAAGTGCACACCCGGAAGAATTAGCGTTTATGCTTTATCAGTCAGGAGAATTTTGCGGTGTGTGGTCAGTTATGGACATCATAGATAATAGAGCGTGTATTCCTTTGTATATTAAGAATCAACAGGAGAAATATTATGGAATTTCTTTTGAAAAGAAGGAAGAAAAAAATGTACCCGCATCGGATAATTTGTTTCAGATTGCCAGGAATATTTTCCGTGAATATAAAGGAAATGAGTATCAGTACCTTGCAGTGATGAATGAGGCAGATCAATGTGAGTTTTTGCTTAGATACGAGAAAAATAGAATCTATGGGGAGAAAAAGAACGGTACAATTTATGATTCCTTTTGGAATCTGGATGATGAGGATTTACAGTGTGATCAGACTTTGCTTGATCGGTATGAAAGTCTTGTTATTTATGAATATAATGAATATACAGATTTTATTCTTCGCTATATTTTAAAATATACTCTAGAAAAAAAATGTATCTGCTTAGATCCAAAAATCAAATATTTATGGAGGATTCAAGGAGAAGAAGACCATTTCTTTACCACAAAAAAAAGTCAAAAATTGATACTATTACAAAGTGAGTGGCAGATTGAAAATGTAGTAGGACAGATTGGAAGAACTTTATTTATTGTATCAGACTTTACCAATGAATATGGAACACCAGCTAATTATTTGTCAGGTGTTTATAGTTCGTTGGCTGTGGTTAAAAGTATGGTCTGGTGTGGAAAAAGACAATCTTTGGGAACATTAAATGTGGATAAGACAATTCTTTTGCTGGATTGTCCTGTAAAGGGGAGTGGCCTGGTAGATTTAATGAAGTTTACTGCGATTTATTGTGAAATAGCTAAAAAAAGAGGGTTTGTACCGGTTGTTGCTTATCAGGACGAAGAGAGAGACTTTGTAACTAACCCAGGAACTGATTTTTGGACGTTATTTTTTGAACCAGTTTCTAATATTGCAGTAGAAGAAGCAAAAAGAAGTGCAAATGTGATCCTTGCTTCAGAAAATGAATTGCGTCTTGTAGATTGGGAAATGAATCCTTATGTCTATGAACTGGACTGTAGAATCTGGGGAGAAGGGTTGTGGCATGAAAAAGAGAATCTTCTGAAACGTTATATCCATCCGCAACAATCAATTCTTGAGGAGGCTAAAAAGAGACTTCCAAAGGAATTTTGTGAGGGAAAGAAAATCTTAGGCGTCATTGCTCGAGGAACCGATTATCGAAAAGAGAGTGTGAAGGCACGAGGAAGTGGAAATTATATTTATAATGAGGAAATAGAGGATTTTTTGCCGAAGTGTCAAAAGTTATTCTTGGAAAATGACTTTGATTATCTGTATTTGGCAACAGAAGATCAAAATTATTTTGAACTTTTTTTAGTACAATTTGGAAATCAATTGCTTTTTCATGAGCAAAAAAGAGCAATTGTTGATACGAAGAAAAAAGAAGCTTTATTGGTATCTGATTTAATAAGGACAAATGATCCAACCCGTCAAAACATAGAGTATTGTTATATTTTGACAGCTTTAGGTTTGTGTGATGAATTGGTTAGTTCCATGAATTGTGGAGCATATTTGGCAGGACTTAGTAAAATTTTTATAGAGTAGTTTGCACATGATTTTAACATTATGACTACTAGATATAACAATTTATGGTTGTCAAAATAGAAATTACGAATTACAATGAGATACAAATGAAATAGATAGAAGCATCCATCCTTCATATGATGTGTATGAATGGAGAAGTAGGAGGTAGACACATGGCAGTTTTAGTTACAGGTGGTGCAGGATATATTGGTAGTCATACCGTAGTGGAATTACAGAATGCAGGTTATGATGTAGTAGTTCTTGATAACTTAAGCAACTCATCTGAGAAATCATTAAAAAGAGTAGAAGCAATTACTGGAAAGCCAGTAAAGTTTTATAAGGCAGATATTTTAGACAGAGACGCATTAAATAAGGTATTTGATGCAGAGAAGATTGATTCTTGTATTCATTTTGCAGGTTTAAAGGCAGTTGGAGAATCTGTTGCAAAGCCTTGGGAATATTATGAGAATAACATCGCTGGTACCTTGACTTTGGTTGATGTTATGAGACAGCATAATGTAAAGAACATTATCTTTTCTTCATCAGCAACCGTATATGGAACACCAGCATTTATTCCTATTACAGAGGAGTGTCCAAAGGGACAGTGTACAAACCCATATGGTTGGACAAAGTCAATGTTAGAGCAAATTTTAACCGATATGCAGAAAGCAGATCCAGAATGGAATGTAATCTTGCTTCGTTACTTTAATCCAATCGGTGCTCATAAGAGCGGAACAATGGGTGAGAATCCTAACGGAATTCCTAACAATCTGATGCCATATATTACTCAGGTTGCAGTTGGTAAGTTAAAGGAACTTGGTGTGTTTGGTAACGATTATGATACTCCAGATGGAACAGGTGTGAGAGATTATATTCATGTAGTAGACTTAGCAGTTGGACATGTAAAGGCATTAAAGAAGATTGAGGAAAATGTTGGTCTTGGTGTATACAACTTAGGTACAGGAGTTGGATATTCTGTATTAGATATCGTTAAGAACTTTGAAGAAGCCAATGGTGTAAAGATCCCATATGTGATTAAAGATCGTCGTCCTGGTGATATTGCAACTTGTTACTCAGATGCGACAAAGGCTAAGAATGAACTTGGCTGGGTTGCTGAAAGAGGAATCAAGGAAATGTGTGAGGATTCTTGGAGATGGCAGTCTAACAACCCTAATGGTTATGAAGACTAATCAAGTAATTCAATTATAGAACTAAATGATGTAATTAAGAGAACCAGTTATTGTTTGTGAAAAAGCAATGACTGGTTTTTTTTATACAATTGCATGCAATTGTTTGACAATTCAGAAAAAAGAGAATAGTATAAAAATACATACTGACAAATAAGACCCAAAAAGGAGGACACTATGAAAAAGAAAGTTTCGTTATTATTAGCAGGAATTATGGCAGCTACTATTTGTTTTACAGGATGTGGGGAGAAGAAAGAATCCAATAGTGCAGTTTTTTCGAATCCAAAAGAATCTGCCCCAAAAGAAACTGAGGAAACAAAGGAAAGTGTTCAGATGACAGTTCAGGAATCAATTGTTGAGGAAGAGGAATCTGTTGAAGAAGTTGCCCTTGCTGATGAAGAATATGTAGTTCCTATTACAACTTTTTTGGAAGGTTCTTTTGTAAATGATACAAGAATGATCTTTTCTGCATTTCCAAATGAAATTGTGCAGAAAGAGTATATTGAGAATCTAGATGTTACGGAAGATGAATTTTATGATTATATGGATCAGTATTTTGCTGAAGAGACAATGATTGAAAGATTTGATTATGAATTTGTTGATTCTGCTCCTTTATCAGCTGAAGATTTAAAGACTTATGAGAATTATATGAATTCTATTGTACCAGGATTGACGGTAACAGATGGTTATTCAGTTACTATAGCGTATGATGATGAGAGTGAAGAGTTAAAAGTTTATTATGTGGATGGACAATGGACATTAGATTACACGTATCTGTCAAAGGAAAACTTAGAGGATTATACAGATGAGGCTCTGGCATCAGGAAGTACTTCTTCAGAAAGAACTTTGGAAGATATTTATAGTGAACCTGCAATGAAACAGTCTACTGATGATGAAATTAATGAATATCTTGAAAACAACCTTGATTATTTTTCTAATATTACCTTTGAGGTAGAAGGAAATCATATTATATATTCTTATTATTATGCGAAAGGTCTAACAGCTGATGCAGAAAGTCTTGAAGCACAGGCAGAAGATATGGAAGATTCAGTAAATACATTTAAGGATGATATAGAAGCACATCAGGGAATCAGACCGGAAATGGTTACATATAGTTATTATAAATATGATGGAACATTAATTACAAGTTTGAATTTTTAAAAATGGAAATATAAAAAAATAAATAATTTTAAATTAAAAGCATTGGATAAAAAATATCTGATGCTTTTTTATTTAGGATTTTATTATTTTATAAAATTACTTTTAGAGAAACTTTAGAGAAAAAATAGTATAAAAAATGTAACCTCAAGAGAAAAATTGCGTCTATAGAAATAAGCGAGGAGGAAAAAAATGGAAATAATTCAAAGTTTAGTTATTTCTTTTTTATTAACCATTTTTTTAGAAGGAATTATTTTTTTTATTTTTGGTTTTAAAAAAAAGAAATATTATTTATTATTTTTTTTCGTAAATTTATTAACGAATCCTTGTGTGGTTTTTATTTCTTTGACAGGAGTGAGATTTCTACATGGATTTGGTATCAGACAGCAATTGTTTTTAGAGGTGATTGTAGTGTTGGTGGAAGGATGGGTTTATAATCGCTTTTCGAAAAAAGAGGATTATCTAATCAAGGATCCATATATATTATCACTTGTAGCCAATACATTTTCTTATGGTTCAGTTTTGATAGGATTAAAAATATTATTTGGATGAAGGAGAGAAAAAGGATGATGAAAAAAAGTGGAAAAGGATTAAAAAAGGTAAAATTGATATGTTGTGTAGGATTGATGTTATTAGGCATGGTATTTCCAAAGACGGTGGCAAAGGCAGATGTCGTTATAGATATGGGGGAATATTGTGATTTCGCAGGTGAACATAGAAAAGACTGTACATATTGTGAAAGAGATTTTTATGTGGAACATCCTAATGGGAAGGGAATTTTTTATAAAGCACCTGACAATGATAAAGAAATGGGAACATTGAGTAATGATACTTTGATATATGTTTCTATTATCTACACAGATAAGAATGGAATTGAGTGGGGATATACAAACAAATTTGATGGTTCATGGATTCCGATGGATTATCTGGAAGTAAAATATGATGAAATTTCTTTTGGGGAAGAACATAAAGATGAGATTAAAGATGTAAGTGGAATAATAAAATTAGAAGGCGAAGTAGATGGATTTGAATTTTATAAATATCCAAATTCACCAGATCATCACTTTGAACCAGAAGTAGGTAATATGTATTATGATAAGGTGTATAAAGATCAAAATGGAAAAAAATGGGGCTACGTAAATTATTATCATGCACAATCAGGCTGGTATTGTATCAACGATCCAAAATATATTGTTGAGGAAAAAGATATTGATTATGGTGGTGGAAGTATTAGCAAAGCAACAAGTGATAATAAAAAAGATATTGCAATTATCAAACCAGCTAAAAGGAATGATTCTTTTATATACATTGTTATAGGCCTGGTAGTTGGTGTTATTGTAATCACAGCAGCATTGTTATTGATCAAAATGGGAAAAGAGAAAGGAAAAAATAAATGTTAACGTTGTTGTATTCTGTGTTGCATTTTATGGTAGATGGAATTTGTGCTTATAGAATGTATGGTTACTTTTTAGATTTAGCCAATTATTCTCATGAGATTTTGTATTACAATTTCTGTGCATTTGCATTGCAATTACCATTGGGGGTTTTTTATGATTCTTTAGCAGAAAAAGCAATCGGAAAAAAGAAAGAGGTATTACCAGTACTGTTTACAGGAATAGGAGTTTTATTAACAATCATTGGTGCTGTAACACTACCATTTATTATGGGAATAGGAAATGCCTTTTTCCATATTGGTGGAGGAATGGGCACGTATGAAGAGGATTGTAGAAAACAGGCTAAGGGAAGCTTATTAGGAATTTTTGTTGCGCCTGGGGCAATTGGATTATTTCTCGGAAGGCAATTAAATCTTGTGGCATCAAAAGGAACACCATTTTTAAGTATTGTGCTGGTGTCAGAAATTATATTTATCATTTTGTTTTTGGTAATGATGTTTGGAAAAAGAAAGCCTGTATCGAATGTACAGAATGAGACAAGGCTTTCGTTCAACTTCAGAGTAGGAATGGTAATTGTTTGTGCAACTCTGGTTGTAATAATCAGAAGCTATGTAGGGACCAGTATTTCTTATGCATGGAAAGGATCTTTTATAACAGGTTTCCTAGCAACTTTGTTACTTGCTTTGGGAAAAGCTGCAGGAGGAATTGCATCCAGTAAATTTGGTATGAAGCAAACAGTAGTCTGTTCATTGTGTCTGGCAGCTATATTTTATTGTTTTAAGGATAATCTGTTTTCAGGGTGTCTTGCTATATTCTTTTTTCAGATGACAATGCCAATCACACTATATTTAGTTATGAAGATGCTTTCGAAAAACGAAGCAATGGCATTTGGACTACTAACCTTTGGATTGTTTATAGGATTTTTACCAGAATACTTTCATGGAAATGTAGTGGAAAATGGAGCATTGCTGGGAGTGGTATGCAGTATTGTATCATTGGTATTATTAGTAGTAAGCAGTCATTGTTCTCGTATGTCACATGCGTAGATACAACGGATTCCATTTTTGGAAAAACAAATATTTGACAAATCAAAATCAATAACATAAAATGGAGAACAGGTTTGTGAGGACATATAGTAGTGAGGAGAAGATTATATGAAGAAAAAAAGCTATATATTACTAGGACTTGGTTTGTCAGTTTTGCTTAGTATGACAGCCTGTGAAAAGAAAAGTAGTGAAGAACCAAAGAGCGTTTTCTCAAGTCAATCAGGGAAAGAAGAAGCAGGAAAAACTTCATTTCTGGGTCAGGATACAGAAGAGGAAGAAGAAAATGTGGAGGAAACTACTGTTGAAGTGGAATCTGAGCAGGAAGAATCGGAAGCACCACAGCAGGATGCTGAAGAAGGCACATTAGAGGACATTTTCTCAACTGATGAGAATCAGAAAGCAATTCAGGCGGAAATGGATTCAGCAATAGAATTATATGGTGATTACTATTCAGATATTACTTTTGTAGTTGAAGGCAATGATATTTCTTATAACTACTATTTTGCTGAAGGGGTTGAATTAGGTGATGCATCGATGATTGATTCTGCTACCTTAGAAACACAGGCAGAGTTGTTTAAAGATAACATGGAAACAGCTTATGGTATTCGACCAGATAGTGTAAGTTATAATTATTATAATGCTGATGGAAGTATCTTCGCTTCTTTTACATTTTAATATTTTTGGTTGAAAAATACGCATGACTTTTAATTGGTACTAATTTTTATATAATACCCCATAAAAGTGGAATCAAGTACACGTATATGTACTGTTCAATAAATTATTTTTAGAGGAGAAAAAGAAATGAAAAAGAGAACTAGTTTAGTTGTATTACTTTTATTAGTATTTACAATGGCATTCGCAGGTTGTGGAAAGAAAACATTAGAGGATATTTTTTCTACAAAAGAAAACAAAGCAGCTATCCAGCAGGAAATGGATTCAGCAAAGGCTATGTTTAAAGATTATTATTCAGATATCACATTTGAAGTAAAAGGAAATGATGTATCTTACAACTATTACTTTGCTGAAGGCGTTGAAGTTGATTTATCAGCAGTTGATACTTCTTTATTAGAGCAGCAGGCTGATGAATTCAAAAACAATACAGAAAAGAATTTCAAAATCAGAGCTACAAGCGTATCATACAACTATTATGATAGCGAAGGAAACTTACTTGGATCATACAAATATTAATCCTGATAAAAAAGGCAGTGCATTGAATGCACTGCCCTTTTTTATTGAATAGGAAATTCTTTGGATTTCCTATTCAATAAAAGCTCCGCAATGGATGCGCATCTCGCGGAAAGGAAGGTAATGCTACGCATTCCGCTCGAGCGCGAAAAAGTGCAAAGCACTTTTTTTTATTTCTGTTCTGCTCGAATACTTTCCCAAAGTTCTCCGGATCTGTAACGATCTAAAATACTCTGGATACGCTCACTTGGATTTAATAAATCGCTGATTGAAGAATCATGATTTAATGTATCGATCAAGTATGCAATATACTTGCTCATATCACAGCTAATGTACCATTCTTTGTCTAATAATTCTGGAGTCTGGTAAATTAAGTTTGTTGTTAATACTTTAGTGATGATACCGTCTTCATAAGCCTTGTCAAATTTCTCCAGACCATTTGTAAATAAACCAAATGTAGAGAATACGAAGATTCTGTTTGCTTTTCTTTTCTTAAGCTCTGCAGCAACATCTAACATCGAATCACCAGAAGAAATCATGTCATCAATGATGATCATATCCTTACCTTCAACATTGCTTCCTAAGAATTCATGAGCAACGATAGGATTCTTTCCATTTACGACCTGAGTGTAATCACGTCTCTTGTAGAACATACCCATATCAAGTCCTAAAACGTTAGCAATATAGATTGCACGTCCCATACCACCTTCATCAGGAGAAATACACATCATATGATCAGAGTCAATCTGTAAACCTTCTACATGTGTTAACAAGCCTTTGATAAACTGGTAAGCTGGCTGAACTGTTTCAAAGCCGTGAAGAGGAATTGCATTCTGTACACGTGGATCATGTGCATCAAAGGTAAGAATATTGTCTACACCCATCTTTACAAGTTCCTGTAAAGCGATAGCACAGTCTAAGGATTCACGAGAATTTCTTTTATGCTGTCTTCCTTCATATAAGAATGCCATAATAACGGTAATTCTTCTTGATTTACCACCTACTGCCGAAATGATTCGTTTCAAATCCTGATAATGATCATCAGGAGACATATGATTTTCATGGCCACAAAGAGTATAAGATAAACTATAGTTACAAACATCTACTAAAATGTAGAGGTCGTCACCACGAACAGATTCCATAATAACACCCTTTGCTTCACCAGAACCAAATCTTGGCGCTTTCGCCTGTAAGATATAAGAAGGTCTCTGATATCCTGCAAATGCAAGGGAGTCTTTGTGTTCGTTCTCACGTTCGGTTCTCCATTTTACGAGGTAATGATCTACCTTTTCACCTAATGAACGGCAACCTTCTAAAGGAATAATGCCAAGGGAACCTACTGGTATGGTTTCCAGGTTACGTTTTTCTTCACGCTTAGCCATGAAAAAATCCTCACTTTCTGTTCAACAATCGTTTTTTCAACATTCGGATATCTGGTCCAGTTAGCTTGATCAAGTCGTAATGGCTGGAAATACGAGAGAAAATACGATCCTTATATCGTTCATGCAAGTCATCCAATGTGAGATTGGTAGAAATAATGGTTGATTTCTTTCGTAAATGTCGCTCGTTGATGCAGGAGAAGAATTCCGCTAAGGACAAAGCAGTAGAGAATTCAGTTCCAAGATCATCAATGATCAGCAGATCACAAGTATAAAGATCCTGAATCAATACATCCGGAATGTCTTTGTTTTTATACTGAAAAGTATTTTTGGATAAGCGTTCGAACAAGTCTGTTGCAGAAAAATAAATAACAGAATGTCCTTTTTCAAGCAACTCTTTGGCAATACAACCTGAAAGGAACGACTTACCAGTACCTACTGTACCATAAAAAAATAGATTACGGTAGTCTGTGTTAAAGGATTTTACATAATTTCTGCACATTTCCACAGCGTTTTTAAATTTTATTAAGTCATCTCCGTCAAAATAGTCAAAAGATAATGTGGAAAAGTTCTCTGTATTCAGCATTTCTTGTATACCAGACTGCTCATAAAGTAAAGTTATCATCTTCTGTTTGAAGCAATGACACTTTTCCTGGCCAATATAACCAGTATCCTGACAGTCTGCACATTCAAAAACTGGATTTAAGTAGTCAAGTGGATACCCAGAGGCGGTCAAAAGTTCACGCATCTTGGTGTTGATTACATTTAATTCATCCGACAGCCCGCTTGTATCAGCATCTGGGTTTTCAATCTTTCTTCTGGCGTATTTCATTGCGATAGAAGATTTCTCCATTTCAAGTTCACTATAACCGGCACATCGCATCAAAACCTCGTCATGCCTTTTGGCAGATAGACTTCGGCTAATACTTTGTTTTTGTTCATATTCTCTTAAAATGGCATCATACTGTGAATTTGTTAACCCCATGCGTGTTCCCCTTCATTTTGTATTAACGACATCTATGTCAGGAACGTATGCCCCTGACACAAGATAGAAATAGTTTTAGTTTGATAATAGTTCCTTCTCCAACTGATCATAATCATATTTGTTCTGTGGGAACTGATTATAGATAGCAGTAGCAGTGTTAGGCTTTGGTGTTGTAACCTTTGAAGCCTTGGAACGTTCAAAAGCCATATCGGCTGTTTTGATATCTTTGGTATTATGTACGCCGGATTGTGACCATCTTTCTAAGATACGGTCTGCGTACTGGAAACGATTATTCTCAGTTGCTAGAACAGTACGGTTGCAAGCTTCGGTGATCACTTCCATATTAAAGTGATATTCTTTTGTCCATTTATCAATGTATTTCATTTCAATGTCGGAAGGAATATTGTATTTACCTAAAGATTTCATAATGGCATATACTGTCTTTTCACGACGCTTTACCATTTCACTGGCTTTTTCTGGTGTATTGATACCATCCTCTAACCAGCCAATGGCAACTGTTTCAATATAACGAAAATCCTTTTTACCATGCTGTACACAGTACTGGATCAAGGAATCAATCAGTTCTGTAGAGAAATGTAATTCATCAAAAATAAAAAATAATGCTTCTAAATCTCTTTTTGTTAAGGGTTTCTGAAGATATTGTTCAGCAATAAATATGATTTCCTGTGCTTCTGCACATTCCTTGAAAACCTTTAACTGACTTGCGGAATAAGGAGGCTTTTCATATTTAGGCTTGCTTTCCTCTGTAGGTGTAACCACCTCTGAAACGGAAACAGGACGAGCTTCAATAGAAAGCGAAGCAGGTTTCGAAGCATTTAAATCAACAAAACGGATACCTGTCACATTCTGATGTTCATCAAGCTCAAGAGCCAGGACATGTTTTTTCTCCCAGTACTGTAAAGCACGGATAACATCCTTTTCCATATAATTAAATTGATCTGCAATATCGCTGATACCTGTGGATAAGTTAGAGGATTTCATGCGAAGCAGATATAAATAAATCTTTAACTGGGCTTCATTAGCCTCTTTCATATACAGATCAATAAACTGATTTGATACAGTTGTAGTCCCCCCGGTATGATCTGAAATAAATGTGAATGTGCTCATATACCCCTCACCCTTTTAACGTTCTTTTTTGTACAACAAGTATAGCACAATCAACTAAAAATGCAACTACAAAAATCGCCCAAACCCTTGAAAATAGCGGTTTCTGGGAGTTGTGTGGAAACTGTGGAAACTGTGGATATTGAACTGACAAAAAATACAATTTTTCGACATAAAGTATTACAAACTACCATAAAATAACGGAGTTTCATATCACAAAAAATACAACAAATCGACAAAAAATATCCACACTTTCTTGGGGAAAAGAAATCCCCAAAAAAATGTGGATAATGTGGATAAGTTATAATCCAAGAATGTTTTCGCCGATTTTATGCACATCTCCGGCCCCCATAGTTATCAACAGGTCCCCGGGTACACAATTTCCTAATAAAAAGTTCTCAATTTCGTCAAAACTATCAAAATAATCACATGTTCCGCCCTTTTCATGAATCAAATTCATCAAGGTTTCAGAACTGATTCCGAGATTATCAATCTCTCTTGCAGCATAAATATCTGCCAAAACAACATGGTCTGCTTCACAAAGAACCCTTGCAAAATCATCCATTAAAGCTTTTGTACGCGTATAGGTATGAGGCTGGAAGACACACCATAGTGTCTTGTGTGGATAATTGTGGGCAGCAGATAGAGTAGCGTGGATTTCTGTTGGATGATGAGCATAATCATCAATGATAGAAACCCCGCAGGCTTCTCCTTTATATTCAAAACGACGATTGGTTCCAGTAAAAATCTGAAATGCTTTTTCAATAGAAGAATCTGGAATTTCAAACAAATCAGCAAAGGCGATGGCAGCAGCAGCATTATAACAGTTGTGCTCACCGGTAACCTTTAAGCTATATTCCTTTGTAGAACCGTCAGGACGCTTCAATACAAAGGTTGGACAAGCGAAATCATTAAAGCGGATATCAGAAACAGAATAATCACAATCAGGAGTAGATCCATAAGTAATGACTTTACAGGTAAGATCCGAAGTAATCTCTTTGTAATTCTCAATATCTCCATTGATGATCAGCGTTCCGTCTTCAGGTAACAGACGGGCAAATTTATGGAAGGAGTTGCGAATATCAGCAAGATCCTTAAAGAAGTCCAAGTGATCAGCATCGATATTTAAAATAATGGAAACTTTTGGGAAAAAGCTTAAAAAGGAATTGGTGTATTCACAAGCCTCTGCTACAAAGTAGTCAGAATGCCCAACACGAATATTACCGTTAATACTCTTTAAGATTCCTCCAATGGTCAAAGTGGGATCTGCATTGTCAGCAAGCAAAATCTCTGAAATCAAAGAGGTTGTTGTAGTCTTTCCGTGTGTACCACTTACTGCAACCGGTACTTTATAATTTTTCATGAGCTGTCCTAATAACGCAGCTCTTGAAAGCATTGGAAGTCCTTTTTCTTTGCAGGCGGCGAATTCCACATTGTCTTCGTGGACAGCAGCTGTATAAACAACAAGATCAATATCGTCTGAAATATTAGAGGCGCTTTGTCCAATGAAAATTTCAGCTCCAATTTGCTGTAAATGCTTGGTTAAATCAGATTTTTTGTTGTCAGAACCGCTAATGGTGAAGCCTTCAGCTAAAAGAATTTCTGCAAGACCGCTCATGCTTATACCACCGATTCCAATAAAGTGTACATGGATAGGTTTCTTAAAATCTATTTGATACATATGTATTATTTCCTTTCCAAATTTAGAATACATCTGATGCTAGCATGCATCCATTAAATTTTACGCTTTTCATAAATAAAATACAAGTCGTAAATAGGAAGTGTGCCTGTTTCTACGAAAACAGTATAAAAATATAAAAATGATGTGGGAAATTGTAAATAAATGTTCTGTCGATTTTTGCCAATTATTGCATAATGAAAAAATTCCTAAAAATTTATAGGGAAAATGATGAAATTTCACTTAAAATGTTGGCAAAATAAGTTCACTTTATGCTTCAAATGTGATATTATGTAAATAATCAACTAGATTAGTTTGACACAATAAAGAGTGAGGTGCTGGGTATGATAAAAAAAGAAATGATTGCCATGCTTTTAGCGGGTGGACAAGGCTCACGTCTTGGTATTCTAACCTCTAAAGTGGCAAAGCCGGCGGTTTCTTTCGGGGGAAAGTATCGTATCATTGATTTCCCATTGAGTAATTGTATCAATTCGGGGGTTGATACAGTAGGTGTTCTGACTCAATATCAGCCACTTAGGTTAAATACTCATATCGGAATCGGTATCCCTTGGGATTTGGACCGAAACATTGGTGGTGTGTCTGTATTACCACCGTACGAAAAAAGCGCTAACAGTGAATGGTACACTGGAACAGCGAATGCAATCTATCAGAATATAGATTACATGGAATCTTTAAATCCAGAATATGTATTGATCTTATCAGGTGATCATATTTACAAGATGGATTATGAGGTTATGCTTGATTTCCATAAAGAAAAAGGAGCGGATCTTACAATTGCCGTTATGCCTGTTCCGATGGAAGAAGCAAAGCGATTTGGTATCATGATTGCCGATGATAACAAACGTATTACAGATTTTGAAGAGAAACCTGAGAAACCAAGAAGTAATCTTGCTTCCATGGGTATTTACATCTTTAACTGGAAGACATTAAAGGAAGCGTTGATTGCCAATGCTTCTCAGCCAGCTCTTGATTTTGGTAAGCATATCATTCCTTACTTACGTGAGGGTGGATCACCTATGTATGCTTATGAATTCAATGGCTATTGGAAGGATGTTGGAACCCTAAGTTCTTATTGGGAAGCTAACATGGAATTGATTGATATCGTTCCAGAATTCAATTTATATGAAGAATACTGGAAGATTTATACAAAGAGTTCTATTTTACCTCCACAGTTTTTGGGTGAGAATAGTGTGACTGAGAAATGTATCATTGGAGAAGGCTCACAGATTTATGGAGAGGTTCACAATTCAGTAATCGGTTGTGGCGTAGAAATAGGCGAAGGAACCGTTGTTCGTGATTCTATCATCATGAATAACACCATCATAGGTAAAAATTGCAAGATCGACAAAGGTATCGTTGCCGAAGATGTCGTAATTGGTGATGAAGTTGCAATTGGTACTGGAGAGGAAGCAGAGAATGATTCTGCACCTCATATCTACAATAGTGGATTGACCACAATTGGAGAGAAGACAGTTATTCCAGACAAGGTATCGATTGGAAAGAACTCAGTAGTTAGTGGTAATACAGAATTTTCGGATTACCCGGATGCAGCACTACCAAGTGGCAGTACATTGATTAAGGCAGGTGAGTAACGGTGAGAGCGATTGGATTAATTTTAGCAGGTGGAAATTCCTATAGAATGAAAGAGCTGTCACAGAAAAGAGCAATTGCAGCAATGCCAGTTGCCGGCAGCTATCGAAGCATAGATTTTACATTGAGTAACATGTCCAACTCACATATTCAGAAGGTTGCAGTACTGGTACAGTATAATGCAAGAAGCCTGAATGAGCATTTAAGCTCATCAAAATGGTGGGATTTCGGACGTAAACAGGGTGGCTTGTATGTATTTACACCAACAGTCACACCAGATAACAGTAACTGGTATCGTGGAACAGCAGATTCCATTTATCAGAACATAAATTTCTTAAAACAAAGTCATGAGCCATATGTTGTGATCGCTTCGGGGGATTGCGTTTACAAAATGGATTTCAATAAGGTTTTGGAATATCACATCGATAAAAAGGCCGATATTACGGTGGTATGCACAGATCTTGAGGCAGGGGAACCGGCAGATCGTTTTGGTGTGATCAAGATGAATGAGGAATGCAGGATTGAGGAATTTGAGGAAAAACCTTTGGTTGCAAAATCCAATACCATTTCTTGTGGTATTTATATCATTCGTCGTCGTGCTTTGATCGAGATGATCGAGAAAAGCGCAGAAGAAGGCAGATTTGATTTTGTAAATGATATTCTTATTCGTTACAAAAACGCAAAGAGAATTTACGGCTACAAAATTCATGATTATTGGAAGAACATCGCATCAGTTGATGATTATTTCAAATGTAATATGGATTTCCTCAAAAAGGAGACCAGAGATTACTTCTTTAAACAGTATCCGGATATTTATTCAAAAGTGGATGATCTTCCACCAGCGAAGTACAATCCAGGAGCTGTTGTAAAGAATAGCTTAGTTGCAAGTGGTACCATTGTAAATGGCGTTGTAGAAGATTCTGTAATCTTTAAAAAGAGCTATATTGGTAACAATTGCGTGATCAAGAATTCCATTATTCTCAATGATGTTTACATCGGAGATAATACGCACATTGAAAATTGCATTGTGGAGAGCCGGGATACCATTCGTGCCAATTCCTTCTATAAGGGAGAGGATGGTATTCAGATCGTCATGGAGAAGAATGAAAGATATATCTTGTAATTCAAGATTCCCATACATGCTTGTACTTGTATGGATTGTCATTAGCAATAATGACAAAAGCAGATGTTTAGTGGCATAAGCCGGTTTTTGTGTGCCGGCGGGGGACCTTGTCAGATGGAGCTGACAAGGATTTAGAGAAAGGTTTGGGACAGTACTTATGAAAATCACCGACGTAAGAGTAAGAAAAATTGAAAAAGAGGGAAAAATGAAAGCAGTTGTATCTATCACATTAGATGACGCATTTGTAGTGCATGACATCAAAGTGATCGAAGGGGAAAAGGGCTTGTTTATCGCAATGCCAAGTAAGAAAACTGCAGAAGGTGAGTATAGGGATATCGCACATCCAATTAACTCTGAAACAAGGGATAGTATTCAGAGTATTATTTTAGATGCTTATGAAAAAGCAGCTACAACAGAAGAATAGAATATGTAAGGAAGGGCTGACGCTATTGCGCCACCCTTTTATAGCGAGGAAGAAAAACAAGCGCCCGAAGGGCATTTGTTTTTACCCGAGCGTAT
>JAZQQB010000058.1:0-2113 GCA_045628865.1 Lachnospiraceae bacterium
TCTGTAATCTTAGCATCTCTCATCATACGCTCTACTTCGTATTCTCTTGTATAGCCGTATCCACCATGTAACTGAACTGCCTTTGTTGTTACTTCCATAGCCATTTCAGCTGCGTATAACTTAGCCATAGCTGCTTCTACACCGTAAGCTGTCTTGTGATCTTTCTGATATTCATCCTTCTTGCAAGCTGCTCTGTAAACCATGTACTGAGCTGCCTGTGCCTTTGTTGCCATATCAGCTAACTGGAACTGTGTATTCTGGAATGCACCGATTGCACGTCCGAACTGTTTTCTTTCCTTAACGTAAGCGATTGTTCTGTCTAATGCACCTTCGCCAATACCAAGAGCCTGAGCAGCGATACCGATACGTCCACCATCAAGTGTATGCATAGCGATTCCAAATCCCTTGCCCTGTGCTCCTAACATATTTTCCTTTGGAATACGACAATCTGTGAAGATTAATTCGTATGTTGAAGAACCACGGATACCCATCTTCTTCTCTTTTGTACCGAAGCTGAATCCTGGTGTTCCTTTTTCAACGATGAAAGCTGAAATCTCTTTTGTTAATTTACCACGCTTCTCAATCATACCTGTGATAGCGAAGATTACATAAACATCAGCAACCTTACCGTTTGTGATGAAGATCTTTGATCCGTTTAATACGTACTCATCACCATCTAAAACTGCCTTTGTCTGCATACCCTGTGCATCTGTACCAGCACCTGGCTCTGTAAGACCGAAAGCACCAATTTTTCTACCAGCTGCTAAGTCTGGTAAATACTTCTGCTTCTGCTCTTCTGTACCATATGTAAGAATTGGATCACAGCAAAGTGATGTATGAGCTGAAACTACAACTGCTGTTGTACCACAAACCTTAGCTAACTCTTCTACACACATAGCGTATGTAAGGATATCACATCCCTGTCCACCGTACTCCTTTGGAACTGGGATACCCATAAATCCAGCTTTAGCCATCTTCTCAACTGTAGCCATTGGGAATTCTTCTGTTTCATCTGTTTCGATTGCTAATGGCTTAACTTCTTTTTCAGCGAATTCTTTGAAAAGAGCTCTAGCCATCTCATGCTTCTTACTTAATGTAAAATCCATGTTTTTAATCCTCCATTTTGCATTTACTTATATATAAACGATAGTAAGGTCAAAAGCCTAAGCTTCTGACCTATGTATCATAAATTACTGAGCGTCAACTGGTGTCTTTGTTCTGTCAGCGTTGTAGATATAGAATCCCTTACCGCTCTTAGCACCAAGATTTCCACCACGAACCATCTTACGGATAAGTGGACAAGCACGATACTTGCTGTCACCTGTCTCATTGTATAATACATCCATGATAGCTAAACAGATATCAAGACCGATAAAGTC
Source organism: Lachnospiraceae bacterium (assembly GCA_045628865.1). Taxonomy (GTDB): domain Bacteria; phylum Bacillota; class Clostridia; order Lachnospirales; family Lachnospiraceae; genus JAZQQB01. The sequence continues at coordinate 1,380 of JAZQQB010000058.1, forward strand.
ACCTAACTCTAATGGTCCCATTGGATGATTAGCACCTAACTTCATAGCTGCATCGATACCAGCTACGTCTGAAACACCTTCCATCTTGATGAAAGCAGCTTCGTTGATCATTGGAATAAGAATTCTGTTTACAACGAATCCAGCAGCTTCATTAACCTGAACTGGTGTCTTTCCGATTTCTTCTGAAATCTTCTTGATTGCTTCAACTGTAGCGTCTGGTGTATTTACGCCAGCGATAACTTCAACTAACTTCATACGGTCAGCTGGGTTGAAGAAATGCATACCGATCATTGGACGTGTTAAACCATTTCCAATCTCTGTGATTGAAAGGCTTGATGTATTTGATGCGAAAATACACTCTGGCTTTGCAATCTTGTCTAACTCAGAGAAAGTTGTCTTCTTAACTTCCATATTTTCAAAAGCTGCTTCAACGATTAAATCGCAATCTGCACAAAGGTTCTCTTTTAAACCTGGTGTGATCTTTGCTAAGATTCCATCAACAGCTTCCTGTGTCATTTTTCCTTTTTCTACAAGCTTTGCATATCCTTTAGCAATCTTGTCTTTTCCGCCTTCAGCCCACTCCTGCTTGATATCACAGAGTGCAACTTCATATCCGTCTATCTGAGCAAATGCCTTTGCAATGCCCTGTCCCATAGTACCGGCTCCGATAACTCCTACCTTCATTATTAAATCCTCCTTGAAAATTATCTTAATTTATTCCGAACCAAAGAAAC
>JAZQQB010000059.1:0-16278 GCA_045628865.1 Lachnospiraceae bacterium
GAGCAGACAGAAAAGTTTAAGGAAATGGTGCTGGCTCATACAAGGGTTGAAAAAGATGTGATCATTTCTGATCTTCGAGGAGTGGATCCGATCTATTCAGGAAACAGATTTTTGATCTACAGTATGTATCCAAAACAGAACATTTCAGCCTGGATCGTTAATGGACGTGGCGGACTAGGATGCTCGGTGGCAGTTGGATATAGCATATTGAACAAAACCTCAAGTGTAAATGTTGGTTCACTGATGTTGAAATACGGTGGTGGTGGTCACAAGGCCGTTGGAACCTGTCAGTTTAGTGAAGAGACCATGCCAGAGGGAGTTCCTAAGTTATTAGATGAATTGGTGAATTATACGGATTATTATAAATAATAGTGAAAAATAATCATAGACCGTTTAGGATTTCACGGGGTGAAATGCAGATTATGATGTAAAAGAGTCGTGCAGTGCATGACTCTTTTTATTTGATAGGAAAGTTCTTGGAACTTACCTATCAAATAAAAAGCTTCGCAAAGGATGCGACTGATGCGCAGAAGAAAATTGCAAGCTAAAGCTTGCGCGCATCAGCGCGCAAAGAGTGCTTTGCACTCTTTTATTTGTTTCACACAGTTTCTAAAACAAGCATATTCCTAAATTTCTTAATATTTTGACGGTCAGTAAATGACAGGACTATCCAAAAATCTTTTTCGCAATTTCGTTAAATTCGACTCAAAAATACGATATCGAAAGTTTTGATAATTGTTTTTTAAGTAAAAAATACTCAAAAAATGGGGGATAGAAGGGGCGCATTTTCATGTATTATGACGTAAATTAGTTAGATTCGTAATTTTTTGTTGTAAAATGAGATGAAATTTGATAGATTAATTGTGGCGCTAAAGATGGGCTAGAGAAATATATACGAGGTTCTAAAAATGAAGGGATTAAAAAGTTTAATAATCGGATTAACGTCTGTTGCGTTATTCTTCGGTTTTTCTATGGAAGCTAAGGCTGAAGAGGCTATGGGTGATTCTTTTGATCAAAAGGTGTATACCTTTAGTGAAGTGGATGGTCAGATGATGGTTTCAGAGAATGCGGGCGAAGCTGTGATTTCTGACGGTGTGATCAATGCCACAGGTACTGGTTTTGAGTCTAAGATCTATATTGAATCAGGTGAAGTGACTGTTCAATTTTCTGATTTTACCATGATTAATTCGACAGATTCTATTATTGACGTGAATGCAGGCGCGGTATGTCATGTTGTATTTAATGGTGAAAATCATTTTGTATTAAATTACACAGATAAGAGTATTTTCCATGTTCCAGCGGGAGCAAGAATCGATATTGGTGGTTCAGGTACAGCACTTTTTAGCTGTGGTGAGAATGTCAGAGATGCTGCAGTTATTGGTGGAAATGTTCAAGAAGCAAATGGTATCATTAATATCAATAGTGGAAATGTCAATATTTTTGGTAATTCCAATGCCGCATTGATTGGTTGTGGTGTTTCAGCCTTTGGTTTCCCAGGAAAAATCACCATAAATGGCGGTAATTTAGTATTACATAATAGTAATGTTGTACTCGGTGGTTCTATTTTCCCGGCAAGCGGTAGCTGTATCGGTGGTGGTATGGCACAGCAGATGGGTGAAAACAGCGTTGTGATCAATGGTGGTAATCAGAAGCTTTATTGTGAAGATGCTCCGGTTATTGGTGTTTGTAATCAGTCAAGCGCTGTTACATCATTTACTATGACAGGTGGAAACTTAACTGCTTCCAGTAAGGACTCTGTTGCAATTGGTATGAATTATGCTTGGGAAGAAAGCAAGATGAATATGCATATCTTAGGTGGTTCTGTTTATGCTTCTTCACCATGTGATAAGGGTGCTATTGGTACAAATGATATCCATTTTTCTTTTATTCGTGCTGAATATAAGAATGTACATGTAGATGATAGTAATATTCATGAGATTTTCATTTATCCGGAAATAATGGAAAATGCTAAGATCATTACAACAGGTTCTGCAACAGCAATAGGAACTCTTTCGTATGGTCAGCCTTTGAAGGAATTAAATTTATCATTGAACTTTATGGGACTTTCAAGACCGGTTTCAGGTTGTGTTGTATTCCATGAGCCAGATAAGATTTATGAACCAGGTACATGGAGCGTTGAATATGTATTTGTTCCTGATAATCGCGATCTTTTCACAGATTGTACAGGAATTCTTACATTTACTGTAGAAGGTACAATGACTCCTTTAGATGATTCCGATAAGAAGGATGATGAAGGAACAACAACTCCAGGAGAAGGCAATGAAGGAAGCCAGACACCAGGAGATAACGAAGGAACAACAACTCCAGGAGAAGGCAACGAAGGAAACCAGACACCAGGAGATAATGAAGGAACAACAACTCCAGGAGAAGGCAATGAAGGAAGCCAGACACCAGGAGATAACGAAGGAACAACAACCCCAGGAGAAGGCAATGAAGGAAGCCAGACACCAGGAGATAACGGAGGAACAACAACCCCAGGAGAAGGCAATGAAGGAAGCCAGACACCAGGGGATAATGAAGGAACAATAACTCCAGGAGAAGGCAACGAAGGAAGCCAGACACCAGGAGATGCTGATAATGGTTCTGCAAATGCTGATTCTCATGACAATGAAGCTAAGACACCAGCAGAAGGTGGAAATGGTTCTTCTAATGCAGGAAGTCAGACACCAGCAAACAGTGGAAATGGTTCCTCTAATGCAGGAAGTCAGACACCAGTAGAACAGAATCAACCAGAAGCAGGCAATACCTCTGAGAATCAGAATGAGAATGCAGGTAACAATGATTCGCAGGCTGGTAACCAGAGCCAGACTGTAGATGTGGAAACTGGCGTGAATGGTGAGCAGATTGTTAATCCTAATCCAAATGATGTAGTTGAAGGCGAAGAAGATGGTGACCCAGAAGAGATTGTTGAAACAGGCGTAACTACTGAAACAACAGGATCTGAGGTAACAGAGGAAACACAGGAGCTTACAGAAATTGAAGATGAAACTGTAGCAGAAACCGGTGAAATCATCAAAGATGATGTAGTAGATGCAACACCAATTACTCCAGGCGCAGTTGCAGGTATTTCAGTTGCAGGTGTATGTGCAATCTTAGCAGGAATCAGTGCAATCTTTAAAAAGCCATTCTGGATGATCATTCTTGGAATCTTTAAGAAATAATTAATAGATCAAAGACAGTGGGATATTTATTCCCACTGTTTTTTACTTTTAGAGTTGATACATATGTTCGATTATAGTATAATATACGTGAGAACAGTTACGACTATTTTATTGAATAAAAGGTTATATGGGAGTTTAGATTATGATCGGATTTTTGTTTGGAGTGATTGATGATTTTACAGAGGATAATCTGGTGTTAGATGTAGGCCATGTGGGGTATAATGTGAAGATTTCTCCGGCAACGGCTCAGGCGCTTCCCGGGTTGGGAAGAGAGGTTAAGATCTATACCTATACCAGCGTGCGTGAGGATGCAATCTGGCTGTATGGATTTTTGACAAAGGATGAATTGAATCTGTTTAAACAGCTGATCACTGTAAATGGTATTGGCCCTAAGGGAGCCCTTGGAATATTGTCTGCTATGGATGTAACAGAACTTCGTTTGGCGATTCTTTCTGGAGATGCTAAGAAGATTTCTAAAGCGCCAGGAATTGGAGCAAAGACCGCAGAAAGACTGATCTTAGATCTTAAGGATAAGGTTTCTTTAGAGGAAACATTGGGAATTGGTGGCATAGATGGACCAGTAGTTCCGGTTAGTAAGACAACTCCAAATGTAAGTGAAGCCATTGAGGCATTGACTTCTCTTGGTTACTCTGCATCTGAGGCATTAAAGGCGGTTCAGAACGTGGAAGGTGCCCAGGATATGGAAGTGGAAGCACTACTTAAGGCTGCATTGAAGCAGATGGCGTTTTTATAGGGGAATTAAAAAATGGGAAAAAGAATGATTGAGACCTCTGTTACACCAGAGGATATGAAAATAGAAGGATCCCTTCGTCCGCAGACTTTGGATGGCTACATTGGTCAGACTAAGGCGAAAGAGACCTTAAGAATCTATATTGAAGCAGCTAAGATGCGACAGGAGCCACTAGATCACATTTTGCTATATGGCCCTCCGGGACATGGAAAGACAACTTTGGCTGGTATCATTGCCAATGAGATGAATGTCAAAATGAAGGTGACCAGCGGTCCGGCCATTGAAAAGCCAGGTGAATTAGCCGCTATTTTGTCCTCTTTACAGGAGGGTGACCTTTTATTTATTGATGAGATTCATCGTTTGAACAGACAGGTGGAGGAAATTTTGTATCCTGCAATGGAAGACTATGAGATCGATATTATGCTTGGAAAGGGTTCTGCAGCGAAAAGTATTCGATTGGAACTTCCTAAGTTTACATTGGTTGGAGCTACTACAAGAGCTGGTTTACTGACTGCTCCTTTACGGGATCGTTTTGGTGTTGTGCAGAAGATGGAATTTTATGATATTAAGGAATTAACACAGATTATCTGTAATTCTGCAGCAAAGCTATCTGTAGAGATTGATGAGGCAGGGGCTGTAGAACTGGCAAGAAGAAGCCGTGGTACGCCAAGACTGGCCAATCGTATGTTGAAAAGGGTCCGAGATTTTGCAGAGGTGAAATACAACGGCGTTATCACAGAGGAAGTAACTAATTTTGCCCTGGATCTGCTGGATGTGGATAAGTATGGACTGGATCAGGGAGATCGTGCGATCTTAACCACAATGATAGAGAAATTTGGCGGTGGACCTGTTGGTCTGGATACTCTGGCAGCTTCGTTATCAGAGGATCCTGGTACTTTGGAAGATGTTTATGAACCATATTTGTTGAAAAATGGCTTTATTACACGTACTCCGCGTGGCCGTATGGTAACTGAGCTTGCTTATCATCATTTGGGTATTGAAATTTAGGGGTATGTTGTATATAATAAATTTAGTATATTATGTACGATTCTTTGTATACCTTTATTTTTAATTTTGGTAACTGTTGAAAGCGTTGCTTTTTATGGTTTCTGACTGGTACATACAAAAGAGAATAGATGAACAAGGGGAGTTTTCTTATGGCAGCAAAAACTGATACACAAGTTGTTATCGGAGGTAAGATGTTTACCTTAAGTGGCTACGAAAGTGAAGATTATTTACAGAAAGTAGCATCGTATATCAATGGCAAGATCAATGAATTTGCCAAAATGGAAGCATATAAGAGACAACCTATGGATATGCAGAATGTTCTGCTTGAGTTAAACATTGCAGATGATTATTTCAAAGCTTTGAAACAGATTTCTACCTTAGAGGAAGAGATTGAAGCGAAAGAGAAAGAATTATATGACTTGAAACATGAATTGATTTCATCTCAAATCAAACTGGAGAATACAGACAAGAACATGAAGGCTTTACAGTCGGATGTTCAGGAGTATAGTAAAAAAGTTGTCAGACTTGAGACGGAATTAAAAGAACGTAAGTAATCGGTCAGAGGCTTGTTTACAAGCCTCTATTTTTGTTAGCGAGGACAGGAAAACAAGCGCCCGAAGGGCGCTACGGGATTGATACGACGAAAGTTTATATAGTGAGGAAATTGGTGTTGTGAAAAAGGTAGAATTACTTGCGCCTGCTGGAAATTTTGAATGTCTGCAGGCAGCAATCAATGCAGGGGCAGATGCGGTTTATCTTGGTGGTAACCAGTTTGGCGCCAGAGCATTTGCGGACAATTTCACGAAAGATGAATTGATCAATGGGATTCATTATGCCCACCTTTTTGGCGTGCGTATTTTTTTGACTGTCAATACATTGATCAAGGAACGTGAATTTGGCGGATTGTATGATTATATATTGCCTTTGTATGAGGCAGGTTTAGATGGTGTGATCATTCAGGATATTGGTGTTTTTTCTTATCTGAAAAAAGCGTTTCCGGGATTAGAACTTCACGCCAGTACACAGATGACCTTAACAGGTGTCCATGGAGCAAGACTGTTAAAGGAAATGGGAGCGGCTAGAATCGTTCCGGCAAGAGAATTGTCCTTACAGGATGTGAAGGATATTTCTGACAATGTTGCCATTGATATCGAATGCTTTATCCATGGGGCTATGTGCTATTGTTATTCAGGACAGTGTCTGTTTAGCAGTATCCTTGGTGGAAGAAGTGGTAACAGAGGGCGTTGTGCAGGCCCTTGTCGTTTGCCTTTTGATGCAGAGCTTTCTCATACGGAAGTTTCCAATGGAAAAAAGAATGGTAAACAAAACAAACCGGGAAAAAAGGAACAGTATCCTTTAAGCTTAAAGGATATGTGTACCATTGAACATATCAAGGATCTTATTGAGGCAGGCATTACCTCCTTTAAGATCGAAGGACGTATGAAGAGTGCAGAATATGTAGCTGGAGTAACTGGTATTTATCGAAAGTATATTGATTATTATGAGAGCACTGGAAAAGCTCCAAAGATTGAGGCTGCTGATCTTGCAGTTTTAAATTCTTTATATATTCGTTCCAAACGACATGATGGTTATTATTATAAACACAATGGAAAAGAAATGATCACCATAGACTCTCCAGCTTATGCCGGTACAGATGATCAGATGGTGAAAAAAATCCATGATCAGTTTTTGACCACAAATCGTAAGTTCCCTGTGGAAGCGTCTTTTTATGCAAGATGCGGGGAAGAAATGATGTTCTCAGTTATGGTTCCTGAAAAGGATATTTTTATCACAAGATCAGGAGCAAAAGTGGAGCAGGCCCAAAACAGACCGATGCTTTCTGAGGATTTTGAGAAACAGCTTCGAAAAACAAAAGATACCAATTTTGTGATCTCAGAGCTTTCCATGGAGGTTGGAGAAGGGGTTTTTGTGCCTGTGAAGGAGATCAATAACTTAAGAAGAGTTGTCATGGATGAACTGATGGAAGCCTTTGTAAATGCAGACTGTAAGGACAGAGTTTCTAAGGCAGTAAAACCTGAAAAGTTAGAAAAGGAATCTGCAGCTTTAAAGGGACAGACGCTTCTTTCTGTGTTAGTCACAACAAAGGAACAGTTATCAGTTGCTCTTAAGACTTCCTTTATAAAAAGAATCTATGTAGATTTTTCTTTGGCTCAAAACAAGGATTTAATGCAGTTTTTAGAGGAAAGTAAGGAGAGTGGTGAAAAAGAACTCTTTTTGACATTGCCATTTGTTTTTAGAAGACGTTCTGAAAAGCTGATGAATACACTTTTTGATGTACTTTCTACGCCTGTTTTCGATGGTGTTTTGGTAAGAAGCATGGATGAGCTCTCTTTTTTGCGGGAGAGGAATTATCAAGGAATGATTATGTTGGATGCAGGAATATATGTGTTTAACAAAGAGGCAAAGGACTATTTTGGTGCTAAGGATTTTGGCATGACTACGCCTTATGAGTTGAATCAGCATGAGCTTCATGAGCTTTCCATGGATGGCATGGAGTTTATTGGATATGGCAGGATCCCTATGATGGTTACTGCAAACTGTATATATAAAACCTTTGATGCATGTAAGCCAGAGGAAGGGTATCGAAAACTCACCACCTTAACAGATCGATATGATAAGAAGTTTTTGGTGTCTGCGAACTGCAGCAACTGCTACAATGTGATCTACAATTCCCAGGTACTTTGTTTGTATAAGCAGATGCACAAGGTGCGTTTAGAAGGCGCAAGTAGTGTTCGCTTGCAGTTTTTAGAGGAAAGCGCTAAGGATATGCAGCAAATTCTTTCAGGCTTTTATACAGCCCTTTTTGAAGATGAAAATGATGCTGACCGTTATTTTGCAGGACTTGATTATACCAACGGTCACTATAAAAGAGGTGTTGACTAGTTTATGACGCAATTTATTTTGGCAATCTCTGGATATGCTTTTTCAGGGATTATCCTATTTTTTACCCTGTTCAGTTTCTGGGGGTTAAAGACAGATTCTAATAGTTTAAAGAAAAAATTATCAGGCTTACAGATCACGCTGATGTTTGTTTTTCACGCAGCTGCGTTTTTTGTGATGTTTTATCTGACCAATGATTTTCAGTATGTATATTTTTATGGATTTCAGGCGGTGATATTTTTCGCCTTTTGTGTGTTGGCAAGGGTGATCTACCCGTCTGCCAATAAGTTCATGATTAATTTTATTTGCTTTGGACTGATGATCGGTATGGTGATCTTGACTCGTATTTCCATGACCAAATCTATCCGTCAGTTTATCATTGCTACTGTAAGCTTAGCAGTGGCATTGCTATTGCCAGTTCTTGTGAAAAAAATGAAATTTTTATCCTCCATGCCGGTATTTTACGGGGTTTTAGGCGTTGGTCTTTTAGGCGTTGTTTATATGTATGGCGCAGTGACCAATGGCTCGAAGATCAGCTACAGCGTGTTTGGATTTACCTTTCAGCCATCGGAGTTTGTAAAAATCATCTATATCTTTTTCCTGGCATCTATGCTGCATAAATCCATTCAGTTAAACAGAGTGTTTTTGTCGGCAATCGTTGCCTGTTTACATGTGGTGATCCTAGTGTTTAGCAAGGATCTTGGTAGTGCGCTTTTGTTTTTTATAGCATATATCTGTGTACTTTTTGTCAGTACCAAAAAGCCATTTTATCTGATCGCTGGTCTGGTTTCGGCCTGTGCGGCGTCAGTTGTGGCCTATAAGCTTTTTACCCATGTGCAGGTGCGATTCCTGGCCTGGCAGGATCCATGGACAAACATTGATAAGGAAGGGTATCAGATTACCCAGTCGCTGTTTGCCATTTGTTCCGGTAAGTGGTTTGGTATGGGACTTTTTCATGGTTCTCCACGTTCCATTCCTTTTGTTGAGGCGGACTTTGTTTTTTCAGCCATTGCGCAGGAGCTTGGTGTGGCATTTGCCATCTGCCTGATTTTGTTGTATTTATCTTGTTTTTTACATATTTGCAAGATGGCTATGAACCTTCGAAACAGATTTTATAGGCTGATCACGGTTGGTCTTGGTGTAATCATGATCTTCCAGGTATTTCTGACCATTGGTGGTGGTGTAAAGCTGATTCCATCTACTGGTGTGACACTGCCGCTGATCAGTTACGGTGGTAGCTCTGTGATGACTACCATCATCATGTTTGGTATCCTTCTTGGTATTTCTCTGATTGAAGCCTGGGAAAAGGAAAATGGTCGTGTGTATGCCACAGGCTATGAGGATAACGAAGAGGATGAGGAGGCATCTGACGAGTTTTATGTGGGCAGTAGTGAAAAGTTTGAGCTTGTAGCTATCGATTCCAATGGAAAACGATATGGTTTTAATTATGATGAATTTGGTTTTGCCTATGATTCTCATGGAAATATTTATAATGCAGATGGGTATCCTGTTGATGCAGATGGTGTTGTCTACGATGAGGAGGCCTATCCGGAGGTTTATTTACGTCCAGAAACCAGAGCAATCCTTTATTTAAATACCCATGAGCATTTAAGCCCTCCTGTGAAAACAAAGCATGATGGTAAGGCTGTTAAGGGTATGAAGCAATCCCACCACCATAATTTTGAGATTGTTGTGATCGGCACAGTATTTACCCTTGCTTTTGTTGGTATGAGTGGTTTTATCGGGGATTATGTTTTTCATAATGATGTGAACCTTATTGCCAATGATTACAATCCGGTTCAGAATCTTTTGGCAAAACAGAATTCTCGTGGTGATATTTTAAGCCGTGATGGAGATCAGCTCGCCTATACCACTTATAATGGTGAACATGAAGAGGTTAGAGTGTATCCTTATGGCTCCTTGTTTGGTCATGTGGTTGGCTACGCATCCTTGGGACGAAGTGGTATTGAAAGCTATGCCAATGCATATCTTATCCAGTGTAATGCCAGTTTGAATACAAAGATGGAAGCTGAGCTTAACGATAGCAAGAATCCAGGGGATAGTATTTATACAACCCTGGATGTTGATGTTCAACAGGCTGCTAAGGATGCTATTGGTGCTTATACGGGAGCAGTTATTGTGACTGATGTGAAAACAGGTGAGATTCTCTGCATGTATTCTAATCCTGGTTTTGATCCAAATGATATTGAAAATGTTTGGAAAAAGGTCATTGATGATGAGAAGAGTACGGTTTTATTAAACCGCGTTACCCAAGGTCTTTACCCACCGGGCTCTACCTTTAAGATCATTACTTCTTTGGAATATTTAAAGGAATATGGTGATGCGTATCAGAATTATTCCTTCCAGTGTAACGGAAGCTATCAGATTCCGGCAGGAACCATTCACTGTTATCATTCCATGAGCCATGGTACTGTTGATTTTACTCATTCTTTTGCAAAGTCCTGTAATTCATCCTTTGCAAACATTGGACTAGCTTTGAATAAGCATGATTTTAGCGTGACCTTGGAAGAGCTGATGTTTAACGGAAAGCTGCCTTATGATATGCCATATTCTGTCAGTAGTGTTCATTTAGATGAGAATACTATTGATTATGACTGCATGCAGACAAGTATCGGGCAGGGTACTACGCTGATCACACCGCTTCATTTAAATATGATCACCTGTGCCATTGCCAATGATGGTATGCTGATGCACCCATACCTTGTAACTAAGGTTGTTGACGCAGATGGCAATACAGTGAAGACTTTTTCATCCTCTGAATATAAAAGATTGCTTACAAAGGAAGAGTCTGACATAATGACAGAGTTTATGACCGCTGTGGTGGAAGAAGGTACTGGAAAGAAGCTTCAGGGACAGCCGTTTACTGCGGCAGGTAAGACAGGTTCTGCGGAATTTAACTCTGTTACCAGAGATTCCCATGCCTGGTTTACAGGCTTTGCTCCAGCCGAAGATCCTCAAATTGCCATCACGGTTATCGTAGAAGGCGTAGGTTCCGGCGGAGACTTCGCTGTACCGATTGCAAAGAAGGTACTTGCGGCGTATTTTGCGAAGCAGGGGATCTACTAGAGGGCAGGATTAAGGATAAAAAAAGGAGCTGAATTTCAGCTCCTTTCATTGCGTGGCTTGTACCACTTGTTATTCTGTTTTAATTCCAGATATGCCTGATATGCCTTTTCCAAAATTGCCTTTTCGTTGGAAAAACGGAGCAGATGGATCGCTTCGTGATAACGGTAAAATCCGGAATCTGCGAAAAATTCTTCGCGCTGTGGTTTGCTATAATAGCTGTCTGCCATCATTAGGTACCAGTGAACCTCTTTTTCTACGGTGTCATCAGAAACCGCGAAAGAGTATTGGCTTTTTCCTATGTATTTCATGATGGTGCCTTTTGCGCCAGATTCTTCCAATACTTCTCTTAATGCTGTTTCTTCGAATGATTCGCCTTCCTCAACCGTTCCCTTTGGAAGGACCCAGCCATCGTACTTATTTTTGTAATTTTTGTACAAAAGAAGTATTTTTCCTCTGAAAATAACCACACCGCCGCAACTGGTTGCTTCGATCATTGCAATACCTCCTGCTGGTGTGTTTTTACTACTAATCTGATTTTTATTATAAACTATTTTGGTTCTTAGCGCAAGAAACCATTGTGTGTCTAAATTACGCAAAATGGTTTCTAGTCGTATGGAAATAGCGATTTAGCTGTACTTTTGTCGAAAAATATGAGATTATTGTACCCAGGGAAAAGTTTTCATGTTGTGTAGATTGAAAAATAGAATATTTTTCAATCCGGGCTATTTGGAGGAAATAATGAAGAAAAAAGTATTGGGAATGTTGTTGGTCGTTGTAATGGTTGGAAGCATTTGCGGATGTGGTCCAGAAAAAATGGAAATGACGAAAAATGATACGGGTTTTTACCAGATTGAAGGAACCACAATTATGGATGAAGCGGTTCCAGCATCACCTACAATCGAAGAGTAAGACTGAAAAAAGCGTGAAAGGATTGTAATCTTTTCATGCTTTTTTGTTCAATAGGAAAGATCTCCGAACTTACCTATTGAACAAAAAGCCCCTCCGGGGGATGCACACGCTTTGGCAGCGGAAGATGTCGCTAATGCGACGCCAAAGCTATGCTGGTATCGCAAGCGATACCCTTTGTTCCTGTTTTATGAGAAAAAATAGAAATACTTCATAGGACGATGTTGATTATGAAGTAAGCTATATGTATTGTACAATCTTTAAGGATGGATTGCTTCCAAGATCGATCACAGTTCCATTGTTTAGGGTAACGATGGCTTTGCCATAGGACAGCGGGCTAATGCCTGTAATCTTGCCTTCGGATTTGTCACTTAATCGAACTGGTGCATCAATCTGTGTTAGCGACAAATTTTGCACGATCGGTATGATATAATCCATGCCATAGGTGGAATATCCGGATTTTTCAAAGTTGGCGATAACATCAAGCACTGGGAGAGAAGCACGATAGCTTCTTGCACAGGTCATGGCATCGTAGGAATCTACAATGGCCATCATTTTTGCAAATGGATCGATCTGATTTTCCAAAAGATGATTAGGGTAGCCGCTTCCGTTACATCTTTCGTGATGAGAAAGAGTAGCATTGATGATATGCTCATTTAAGTTTTCGTTTTTGATGATATCATAGCCGATGGTTGGATGGGTTTTGATCCAGTTAAACTCAAAATCGGAAAGCTTTTGGGTCTTCCATAACAGTTTTTCCGGAAGCTTTAATTTACCGATATCAAAGTAAAAACCGCATAGGATCAAGGTATGTAGATCCTCCTGGGATAGATGCCACCAGGAACCAAATACACCACAGATGATGGCACAGTTTAAACAATGCTCGTAGGTAATATCATCCTCACTTGGCAGACGATTTGCCAAAAAATCCAAGCGTTTCTTTAAATCAGGAACGCTGGCAGTGATGAGCTTGTAAATTTTCATAAGGTTTCCGATGTCAACTGGAATTCCTTTTTCAATGAAGTTGTACAGGATTGATTTGTATGCAGGGAAAAACTTTTTATAATTAGAATCAAACTGAATGAATTCGTCACTTAGTCGAACGCGTTCAAAATGTGTCGTTGCAAAATCAACTGGTTCCATTACTGTAACAGCCATGATCAGATGACGGCCCAGATCAGCGATTGATTTTGCATCTAAAGTATATCCTGCATCATATAATTTTACACCCTGATGAAAGACTGGTTCGCCCAATACCATTCCAGGTTCCAATACCATTCGAGCAACAAGTTTCATTTATTTACCCCTATTACTAGTCTATAATAATATCTAAGAAAAATTATAAAGCAAAACATTTAAAAGTCAATTTATTGTTGGAAATTTGTATATTATTGCATGTGAAATTCAGAATAAATAAAAGAGGTAAAAAGAAATACCATTGAATTTTGTCAGAATCTTTTTTCTTCGAAAAATATGTGTAAAACCGTGCAAAAATATGTTATGATAAGGTGAACTGTACGAAAGGGACAGAAATATCATGAATTACTACGAACCTTTGTATATAGATGAAAATTATAAGCATGTAACACGCTTAAAGGCACGAATTCGTATGTCTAAGATTCCTATGATGGATTATGCCATTGTTTTGTCAACTGGGCAGGATCAGCTGGAAATTATTCAGGGATCTATTTTGCGGCAGCCAATGTATCCTAGAAAAGGTCTGTTTGTTGTTGGAATCAGTAAAAGCTATGATGGTGCAGTGTTGCTTGTGCAAAGAATTTTGGAGGATACTTACCAGGAAACTGGTGGGTATGATATGAAAGCGTATTTGTCTGATGCGAAATGATTAAGAAAACGTAAAGTTGGGTGAGGGAGATTATGCTTTCCATATTTTTGGGTATATTGAAGATTATAGGCATCGTGCTGTTATCCCTGCTGGGACTTGTGGTTTTACTCTTACTTTTGATCCTGTTTGCACCTATCCGGTATCGTGTAAAGGGTCGTTTGTTTGATAAAAAGCCGGAATTAGACGGCAAGATCACCTGGTTTATTCCAGGATTTCGATGCTTGTTTAGATTTGATGATAAATTGGATATTTCGGTAAAGCTTTTTGGACATAGTTTTTATCCTGAAAAAGAATTGTCCCCTGAAGAAGAGGCCAAAAAGGCTGCAAGGCAGGAAAAAAAGGACAAAAAGAGAGCATTAAAGGAAGAAAAGCTAGCAAAAAAAGAAGCCAGGAAAGAACAAAAACAGAGACCTTCAGAAGAAAATCCTGCAACAGAGGAAGTAAAGGAAGAACAAAAGCAAGGCCTTTTGGAAACTGCGGATTCGAATGAGAAAGATATAACCCATGAAGTTCAGGAAACGGAGAAGACGGTTCTTTCTGAGGACCTGGACACTGAAAATAGGAATGTCCAGGATTTTGATCCACAAAATGATGAGAAAGAAGAAAAATCCATTTTTCAAAAGATTAGTGACTATTTTCGATCACTTTTTGCAAAAATCCGATCATTTTTCGGAAAATTGAAAGAGCTTTTTGGCAACATCCAATTAACTTTTTCGAAGATTTGTGATAAGATTAATGGAGTGAAAAACAAAGTTGGATATTATTATAACTTGTGGCAAAAGGATGCTACAAGGATGGTATGGGATGATTGTAAAGGGCGTTTGGTAAAGCTTTTTAAACATCTGAAACCGAAAAAATTCCGTATTGATCTTCATGTTGGAATGGAGGATCCATCCACAACCGGTATGATTATGGGAATCTGGGGAATGCTATATCCAATCCTTGGAGGTTCTATTTATATTAATCCGGAGTTTGACAGAGAGGTTTTAGAGGGCAATCTCATTATAAAAGGAAAGATTCGCATCATCCATGTTTTGATGGTGGCATTACAATTTTACAGGGATAAACGGCTTAAGAAATTGATCGAGCTCGTGAAAAAGGGAGGTAAATAATGGCAAATGATATTCATTCAGTTGTAGAATCGATGATGAAGGGGATGGAAGGATTTTTATCCGCCAAAACTGTTGTAGGAGAAGCTACTGTAGTTGGTGATGTGATCATTTTACCGCTTGTAGATGTTAGCTTTGGTGTAGGTGCTGGCGCATCAGCAAAAGAGAGTAAGTCAAGTACTGGTTGCGGTGGAATGAGCGGTAAGATGAGTCCAAGTGCAGTGCTTGTGATCAAGGACGGTCAGACAAAGCTTGTCAATGTGAAGAACCAGGATAGTGTAACAAAGATCCTTGATATGGTTCCAGATCTGATCGATAAGTTTACCAATAAGAATAAAAAAGATGATATCATCGATGATCAGACAGCAAAGGATATTGCTTTTTCTGAAAAAGAAGAGTAATCCAATAACTTCATAGGAAATGACTAGTTTATCCGGCAAAATATTTTTGCCGGATATTTTCATATTAGACCGTTTGAAAGAATATGGTTTTACGATTTGTTCTTACAGAACTGTTAGAAAGTATTGAAACTTTTTGTTTGTGCATATAATATAAGTAATCGAATCGTATTTGAGGGGAACAAATGCGAAAGGTAATTGGTTTTTCCTTTTTTTGTATCGCTGGAGGAATGTTTCTGATGATGCTTATTCCAAAGGTGTATATAGGGTTGATTGTAATTATTTTTTTATTGTTAGCCGGTTATAATCTGTTTTTTTGTGGAAAGTTCCACTGATGATTAGATACGGGTTTTGTTGGGGAATTGATATGATGGAATTAACAAAGGATATAGAAGAACGCATCATGCAGGAAGATGATGGTGAAACAAAATTATTTTTATTTCGTGAGTTTGCAAAGTTAGAGGAACTTCGATGCTCGCTGGAAGAACAGCAGCGCGAAATTGCAAAAGAAAAAAATGAAATGGAAAAGAAGGAACGTCAGATCGCACAGGCTAATAAAGCTTTGCTTGATAAGGAACTTTTCTTTGAAAAGAAAATGCAGATTTTAAAGGATGGTTATCAGGTATTAGATGAGGATCGCAGACGCCTTGAGATAGAAAGATCGAAATTTGAAACAGAGAAGAAGAGAAAAGCAGACGAGGGACATCCTCGAAGCGAAAGCTATCGCAATGCTTTTTCCAACGCTGAATTTAAGGCAGTACCAGGTTTTTATGCCGGGGTTACAAATCTGCTCGCATTAAAGAAGCGTTATAAGGATCTATTAAAGATCTATCATCCGGATAATTGTAGTGGAGACAATAACACATTGCTGCTTATCAAGGATGAGTATCAGAGATTATTGAATATGTATGAGAGATAGATAGCTGCTAAGTGGGACCGTTAGGTCCCGCTTTTTTGTTGTTTGCGCGCCATGGGCGCGCTCTAATGGGTGAAAGTCCCTTGTACGCCTAGATAACGAGGAAGTACATAGCTGAACCACAAGGGTGTTCATCGCGAGGTGAAATCTGAAGGAAGTGGAAGGCAAATCTCT
>JAZQQB010000060.1:0-16737 GCA_045628865.1 Lachnospiraceae bacterium
ACATCATAGATCTCAAGTCCCAAAGGAGTTACGATTGGTTCCAGCATCTTCTCAAGACGGGCCTCATAGTTGTCTCTTTTTGCCACGTTCCCACATCCTTTCTTAATTTTATAATGATTCATTCAAGAACGCTTTTCGCTCTTGAGCTCAACCCCCACTACTTACTATGATACCACTGATTGCTTCGCGCTTTGCGCTCTCGCTAGGCTGGTATCATAAAAAAAAGTGGACTGCTTAAGCCCACTTGAATCATTAACCATATTTCTTATATAGTATACAATATTTTTTTTGTTTTTGCAAGTATTATTCGAAATTTTTTATCAATTAATACTAGTTTCCATTTCACCTTATGTAATCCGGATCAATCTATTTCTGTTTTTTCAAATGAATAAAGTACAATGGCAATGCCACAAATACCATACCACCTAAAATATTACCGATGGTAACTGGTAACAAATTGTTTAAGAACATATTAGATACCGTCATACCATCCAACTGTTCCTGTGTAAATCCATAAAGTTCCATCGCTTTTGCAGCATAAACTTCATTCTTTGCACATACAAGACCTGCCGGTATGTAATACATATTCGCAACGCAATGTTCGTATCCACCAACAACGAAAGCTAAGATTGGGAAAAAGATCGCCCAAATTTTACCTGCAATGTCCTTAGCACTTCCTGCCATCAATACAGCAAGACAAACCAAAATATTACACATGATACCAGAAGCTACACACTGTCCAAAGGAAAGATTTAATTTACCTGATGCAACCTTGATGGTATACGCGCCAAGACCACCTGCTGACATATCATACTGTCCACAATTATAGATCAAAAATACAACGATCAATGCACCGATCAAGTTTGTGATCCAAACCATTACAAGAACCTTGATCAACTGAAGTACTGAAAAACGCTTTGCCACAACACCGTTGATCATCATACAGTCACCAGTGAACAATTCTCCACCGATAAAAACGATGAGCATCAAACCTACCGGGAAGATAGAACCTGCTGCAAACTTTGCAAGTCCTGCATTCTTAATGGCATGTACAGCCACATTAGAACTTGAACCACCAAATGCAATAAAGGCACCTGCCATAATTCCTAAAATAATTAATTTCAAGATTGGAAGCTTTGTCTTATTCACTGCCGCTTCCAGATTTCCATTCACGATTTCTGATGGTGTATTAAAAATATTCTCCATAAAAACCTCCAAATATTATGTAATTTTATAGCATAACACATACTTTTTTATTTTAAAATGCAGGTAACACAATGTCAATAAAGAATACCAAATTCATCTCTTGTTTTCAAAAAGATACAAAAAATCTCCTGCTTGTTTCAAACAGGAGATTTCACTTTTCGTATGAATATCTATTGGCTTAACAGATCTGCTACTGTATAGGTTTTCTGGAATAAAACATTGCTGTAATCATTAATATCGGCTATAGTCCAGGTCATCTTCAAAGTTCGTGCCGGTCTGCCATCAATCAATGACATCTGAATATATCCTATAGCCATGCTATTAATCATCTGTTGCTGTTCAGCTCCAAACTTAGCAGGACTTACATAAAAGGTTGGGTTTTCCTCATCTTCCTCCTCTGGAGCACCTTCTACAAATGTATAAATTGCAAACATGCCCCCCAAAAGTCTGGATGCGGCAACTTCCTGTGCTTCAAAATAATCAGCTTCAGGAATTGTTAAAACAATGGATCCATCAGCTTGATCTGCTCTTTGAATAGTCGAACCAGTTAATTCAGGAAACAGTTCTTCCAAGGTTTTGTTTTCAAACAAAACAGCATCCAAAGTCAGCTCAAACTTATCCCCATAATCCTTGATATTGGTACAGTCTGCAGTAAATACCATGGACATAGAACCATTTTCTGAATATTGATATTTATGTTCCCACGCTCCAGGCGGCAATGGTTCCTCATCCCAAAAGCCACTTGAAGTTTCTCCATCTAACCACGACTCTTCTGACCATGAAGATGTTTCCTGAACAGCAGAAGTATCTATTTCAAATTGTCCTGATGAAGAAGAAACTGTCTTTTTTACACTTTTTTCTGGAATAAATGCACATCCAGCAATCTGAAGCACTGCAAGACCCAATGCCAAAACCATGCTTACTCTTTTTTTCATATCAACAAATCCTCTTTTCTGTCATACATTGATAGTAAATCTATTCTCTTTTACTATTTTAGCATATTTATTCTGACAATTCCACCATTTTCATTTAATTCGCTGAAATTAGTTTCTTTTTTTGTCAAAAACAGAGCAGAAGCAGGTCGTCTTTTCTTACAACCTGCCCCCGTCGTGACTATTTCATCTTCTGTTTTGGCTGATACAGATGCCTTGGAATACCATCCACCATAATAGGAGAAACATCTCCCTGAATCAATGGTCTGACATAGGTAATGAATTCATCTGTAACATAGGTTCCATCCTTGTTCACCCACTCACGTGGTACAAGCTTTTCATCATTGGCAATCTTATGAACATCCTTTACTTCCGTTCCACACTGGTAAGGATCATCGGAATGACGCATCAGAACAACCATCTTTCCTGTATCGCCTTCATCTGCTGCCTTTACAGCTGCACCACCAACCTGATATGCTTCCAAAATATCAACACGGCTAGCCAGATGAGATCCTGCTCTTTGCAGTGTGCTTAACTCAATGGCTCTTGTCTTACATCCCATTTCGCCTGCAATATAACCTGCTAAAAAGCTTGCCGTTCCACCCATCTGTTTATGTCCGAATGCATCTACATAGTCAGAAGCATTTCCAAGTTCACATACATATTTACCATCCTGTGTTTTGATTCCCTCAGATACACAGATTACAACTGAGGATTTTTTCTCCATAATCTTTTTTACTCTATCCCTGAATTTAGCAAGATCAAAGGTAATCTCTGGTAAATAGATCATATCTGGCCCATCGCAATCCTCACCTTTAGCAAGAGCTGATGCACCAGTAAGCCATCCAGCGTTTCTACCCATAATTTCTACAATGGTAACCAATCCTTTCGGATAGATCAAGCACTGACTGTCTCGAATAATCTCTTTTACAGAAGTACCAATATATTTTGCCGCACTTCCATATCCTGGTGTATGATCTGTCAAGGCAAGATCATTATCAATTGTTTTAGGACATCCAATAAATCTAATTGGACTACCAGTCAAAATCGCATAATCAGAAAGCTTTTTGATAGTATCCATAGAATCATTTCCACCTATATAGATCAAAGCTTCAATATGTAATTTATCTAAAATTTTGAAGATTTTCTCATATACTGACATATCCTTATGAATATCTGGAAGCTTATATCTGCAGGAACCCAAATAAGCAGCTGGTGTTCTTTTCAAAATTTCAACATCCAGATCGCACGTAATATGCTTCGAAAGATCAATGTACTGTTCCTGCATCAAACCTTCGATTCCATGAAGCATACCATATACCTTCTTTGCCCCACGATCAATGGCTGTACGATACACCCCTGCCAAGCTTGAGTTAATTGCTGCTGTTGGTCCTCCTGATTGTCCTACGATCACATTTCCTTTCATACTCCTGATCCTCCTTCCTTACAGACTTTACTGCAAGTTATTTTTTATATAAGCCTTACTGAGCTACTTTTTTCTGGTCTGAAAATAGTTCCATAACATTATCAATGATCTTATTGATCTCCTGAAGTCTCTTAATTTCATCAAGCAAACGTTTTGTTGTATGAATAACCTCATCTGCAGACGCCTTCATTTCCTGGCTCATGGCTGCATTCTGTTCAGAAGTGGCTGCAAGAGAAGATACTCTCTCCACAACCTGATTTTTACTATCAATAATAGCACCCGATTCATTTTTAATATGTTCAATATTATCTACGATCTTATCAAAAGAATCAGCAACACCATTCATTCTTTCCTTGGTCACATTTAATGCATCTACAACCTTATCGTTTTCCTTGATAAGCTGTTCTGAAGATGCAATTGTATCATTCATTTCTTCATTGACTGCAAATACAATTCTAGTAATTTCTTCTAAGCTATCCTTGGTTTTATCACTTAGATCCTTGATGCTATCAGCAACAACTGCAAAGCCTTTACCTGCTTCTCCGGCTCTTGCAGCTTCAACAGATGCATTAAAGCTTAAGATTGTGATTTGAAAAGCAATGGAATTGATCACATCAATGATCTTGCTGATATTGGCAACTGCCTCCCCATCCTGTTCTACCTGTTTAGCTATATTGGCAATTCCTCTACTGTTTTCAATAGAAACCTGTTCTAGTGCATTTAGCTGATTTCTTAATTCCTCAATCATTCTAATACTATCAGTAGCTACATCTGACGTATTGTCTACCTGCGACATAATGATATCGATGCTTGTACCAAACTCCTGCATACTGCCCATAATCTCTTCTGTCTGACTTGCCTGTTCAGTTACTGCAAGAGATACCTGATCAATAGCCATATTGATCTGCCCCATATCATCTCTGGTAGAAACACCAAGCTCTGTAACACTGTTCTTTTTCTCTTCTGCTATTACTGCCGCTTCATTTAAATTAATGCCAAAAGCCTTTGCTTTTTTCTGAATTCTGAAGGTAATGATTGCAATCACAACGCCAGCCATTACAATCGTAAATACAGCTGCAAAAAGAATATCCTTGATGATGATGCCATTGGCTTCTTCTTGGTTTACACCTACAAACACAAGTCCAACCGTCTTTCCTTTGTTTTTGATCGGCGTATAGCAAACTGAATATTTCGTTCCATAGATTTCAACATTATTGGCTGCATATTTCCCATTTGTTTCAATTGACTTGATAATGGTCTGGTCTGATAATTTAGATCCAACAACTGATTTACCATCTGAATCTGTAATATCCGTCAGAACACGAGTATCGCCCCAGAATAACGTATGATGAATTTCTTCGTTCTGTTGATGAATTGCCCAAAATGATTCATCTGTTATTTCAACATTTCCTTTGTAAACTTTACCAGTTGATTCATCATAGTGATAATCACCATCTGATAAAACATCAAGTTGCGCTGCAATATGTGTACTTGCGGTTTCCGCCATTCCTATATAATCCTCATTGGTTCTACTTGAAACAAAGGAGCCACATAAAATTGCCATCAATATTCCCACTGCTAAAACAGAAATCAATGTTGCCTGAATAACCCACTTCACAAAACTCAACTGCGTCTTTTTTGTTCCCACAATCTTTTCCTCCTTGAAAATTGTATATTTACACCCGTAATCCTTACGGAAAAAGTTCAAATTGAAAAATATTTAGAGTTACCATCGCCTTTTATATCGGATAGATTTGCATATAAGTTAACTGTTTTTTGATAATATTTTTATTTTTTATAAAGCTATCTTTCAAAAAATCCCCGTTTTATGCGGTTCAAAATATACCAGTAATATGTTTTGTAAACTTTTTTAATTTTTTTTAAAAAAGTGCTTGCATTTTTCCAACTTATAGGATAATATAAACAAGTGCTCACGAGAGCGTAGCAGAAATGGCTGATTGGTCAAGCGGTTAAGACGCCGCCCTCTCACGGCGGAATCAGGGGTTCGATTCCCCTATCAGCTGCTACTGTAATAAAAGAAATTTTATAACAGCCCAACCCGAAAGGTGCTTATTTATCAATGTTGATAAGTAAGTATTTTTTTTACTCTTTTTATCAATTCAAGAACGCCTCTAGCGTTTTTGTAACAGCAAGTAGGAATCTTCTCTGACTACATAAAATGCAGCAGTTTCTTTCCGAACATAAAAACAGGAATCAAGTTCAAAGCATGACTTGATTCCTGTTTTTTTATTCTGATGATTCAAGAACGCCTCCAGCCTTACAAAGCGGGGGCTCCATCACTGAGATGAAAACATTTCATCCTCACAAATTTAAATTCTAACTATATCAATACATCTCCTGATAAAGCTTGTACAGCTCCCTCGTTAATAGATTCTGTCTGTTCATATACCTGAGCCATTTGCTTTAAATCATTTACATGTTCCTGGATCATAGCCTTTATTCTATTGATATCATCTTCTAACTGATTAAACTTGTTCAAATATGCGCTAGAAGCCTCGCCCTGCCATTTTGCGTTCAATCCGCTTACCTGTGACATCATTTCTGAAGTAACATTTGCTATCTGTCCCATTATTAAACTAAAATCATCTGCTGCATTTTCAAGCTGATTTGGTTCTACTGTTAAAACTCCATGCATTTGTTTATACCTTCGTAGTAACCACTACATTCCTTTCTGTTTTTCTCTACAATTAACCTCATCAATCGTTTCTCTATACACAATAATATCTGCATCCTTAAACAGATGTTCTTGTAGTTGCGGTATCTAAATTCTTAGTTTCTGCATTTTCATACTGTGTTGCAATAGATTCCAATGTTTGGCAATAGTTATCGATCAATGAAGCAAATGCATTAAAAAAGGCCTTGTCATTATTAAACGCCTGATGGAATGTCTGTTTTGCTTCACCTTCCCAAGATGTATTTAATTCTCCTTCTATTATTTCTAAATTCTCAACCAGTGATCTAAAATTCCGATTGTACTCTCTTAATGTACTTGCTGCTGTTTTTAACTCAGCTGGTGTAACCATAATCTGTGCCATATCATTTTATCCTCCATTTTCTTTCACATGACATGCTGAATTTTTTCAAACAAAATGGTACTATTTTCCCAACAGTGTTATTAGTTTACTAAACTTTTATACATTTCGCAACGTACCCGCAGTACAATTCACTTATTCGCACACAAATTATCAGAATGTAGCAAAATCAAATAAACTCATCTGATTTGTTTCAGACATACCTTCCAAAATACCAAGACGAGTCAATAGATCCGTAGTAGATTTACCAACCTTCGCTCTTTGACGAAGATCATCTTTTGAAATAAATTCGCCTCCTTTTGCTGCTTCCATAATGGCATCAGCAGCCTTTTCACCAAGACCATCAATACTACTGATGGCTGGCATGATTTTTCCATCGATGATCTGGAAATTTCTAGAATGTGCTTTGTAAATATCCATTGGCCAGAATTCAAAGCCTCTTGCATACATTTCCTGTACAATCCTTGCATCCTTTAACTGATCCTTTTCCTTATTGGAAAGCGTATCAGATCTCTTTCTGTAATCCTCGATCAGATTTTCTATTGCTCTCTTTCCATTACAGAAATATTCATAGGAAAAAGCCGTTGCTCGAATTGAAAAAAATGCACAATAATATGCCAGTGGATGATAGATCTTACAATATGCGATTCTCCACGCCATCATAACATAGGCCGCAGCATGAGCCTTCGGGAACATGTACTGAATTTTTTCACAGGACCAGATATACCAGTCAGGCACACCATGATCAATCATATCCTGCTTCCAGGCATCCCAGTTACCACATTTTCCCCTGGCAACCATTCCCTTTCGAACAGCTTCCATGATTTTAAAGGACTCTTCGGAATCAAGTCCCATACCGATCAGATAGATCATAATATCATCTCGGGTACAAATAGCAGTTGAAATAGTTGCTTTTCCTTCCTTGATCAATGTCTCTGCATTACCAAGCCATACATCAGTTCCATGACTGAGTCCTGCGATTCGAACCAAATCTGAAAAATACTGTGGCTTGGTATCAATTAACATCTGCATAGCAAAATCAGTACCAAATTCTGGAATTCCAAGAGCACCCAGCTTACACCCCATAATATCATCCGGTGTGACATTTAATGCCTCTGTACTTTGGAACAAAGACATAACCTTCTTATCATCTAGCGGGATCTCAATAGGATCTGTTCCTGTAAGATCCTGTAACATACGGATCATGGTAGGATCATCATGACCGAGAATATCCAGTTTTAACAGGTTATGGTCAATGGAATGATATTCAAAATGTGTCGTAATGGTATCTGTTGTCATATCGTTAGCAGGATGCTGCAGTGGCGTAAAGGAATAGATTTCCTCTCCCACCGGAAGAACTACAATACCACCAGGATGCTGTCCTGTAGTTCTTCGAATTCCAACACATCCCTCTACGATGCGATTGATTTCTGGAACACGTTTATGTAATCCACGTTCTTCAAAATAATTTTTTACATATCCAAAAGCTGTCTTATCTGCAAGTGTACCGATGGTTCCTGCTCTAAAGGTTTGCCCATAGCCAAAAATAACTTCCGTATACTTATGTGCCTTGGACTGATACTCTCCTGAGAAATTTAGATCAATATCCGGCTCCTTATTTCCTTTAAATCCAAGGAAGGTTTCAAATGGGATATCAAAGCCATCCTTAATCATCTTCGTTCCACACTCAGGACAGTCTCTGTCTGGCATATCACATCCAGCCATACCTGCAAATTTCTTTACCTCTGGGGAATCAAAATCACTGTAGTGACAGTTCGGACAAATATAATGAGGAGAAAGGGAATTAACCTCTGTGATACCTGCCATACAGGCCACAAAGGAAGATCCAACGGACCCTCTGGAACCAACCAGGTAACCATCCTCCACGGATTTCCATACCAGTTTCTGAGCAATAATATACATTACGGCGAAACCATTGCTGATGATAGAATTTAATTCTCTCTCTAATCTGGCTTCTACAATTTGAGGCAAATTCTCCCCATACATTTCGTGGGCCTTGTCATAGCAGATCTTTCGAAGTGTTTCATCTGAGTTTTCAATAACAGGCGGACATTTATCAGGTCTGACCGGCCAAATCTTATCACACATATCCGCGATCATATTAGTATTGGTGATAACGATTTCCTCTGCTTTTTCAGCCCCCAAATACGCGAATTCCTGAAGCATCTCCTCCGTAGTTCTTAAATAAAGCGGTGGCTGATCATCTGCATCTGCAAATCCATTTCCTGCCAAAATGATCCTACGATATATCTCATCCTCAGGATCCATGAAATGAACGTCACAGGTAGCCACAACCGGTTTGTGGAACTGTTCACCCAATCGAACAATTTTCTTATTTAATTCAATCAGATCCTCTTTCGTTTCAATATCGCGATATTTCTCTGACTCTAGCATGAAAAAGTTATTGGCAATTGGCTGAACTTCTAAGTAATCGTAGAAATTTACAATTCTCGCAATTTCTGATTCTGCCTTTCCCTCAACAACTGCTCTGAAAAGTTCTCCTGCTTCGCAGGCACTTCCCACAATGATTCCCTCACGATATT
Source organism: Lachnospiraceae bacterium (assembly GCA_045628865.1). Classification (GTDB taxonomy): domain Bacteria; phylum Bacillota; class Clostridia; order Lachnospirales; family Lachnospiraceae; genus JAZQQB01. Next base: position 9,182 of record JAZQQB010000060.1, read on the forward strand.
TCTCGATCAAGGTTTTCGGCATACGTGGACGTCTATTAAAATAGGTTAGATGAGATTCCGAAACAAGCTTATACAGATTCGTTCTTCCAACGCCATTTTTAGCGATCAAAATAATATGATAATATGGCATTTTTCTGATGGCTTCTACATTAGAATCTGTTTTTTCATTGATCTGCTCTAGCGTTTCAACATTTTCATCCTTTAACATTTTTAAGAATTTCACAAAAATCTCAGCTGTACACTCTGCATCATCCACAGCACGATGGTGATGATCCAAAGATATCCCCAATTCCTTGGCAACTGCATCCAGAGTATACTTGTTATGCCCTGGCAACAGGTATCTTGCAAGACCAACGGTATCTATATAAGTAAATTCTGCGCTAAGTTCAAGTCTTCTGGCATTCTCTTTGATGAAGCTAACATCAAATTCTGCATTGTGTGCAACAACCACTGCTCCTTCGATAAATTCCAAAAACTGTGGCAGGATCACATCGATTTTTGGTGAATCCATGACCATGTTGTCATTGATACTGGTTAACTGCTCTATTTCATATGGAATTGGCACATCAGGATTGACAAAGGTAGAGAAGCGTTCTGTAATCTTTCCATCCACAACCTTTACTGCTCCAATCTCAATGATCCTGTTGCTAACAGGTGAAAAACCTGTTGTTTCAATATCAAAAACAACATAGGTATCATCTAAACCCTGTCCCATTGGACTCGTGACTACCTTTCTGGAATCATCTACCAAATATCCCTCAACACCATACAGGATCTTAAAATCATCATCATGATCAATGGCATGATTGGCAATGGTAAATGCCTGTACATTACCATGGTCAGTAATGGCCATAGCTTGCCAGCCCCACTTTTTGGCACGCTTCATCAAGGTTCCTACATCCGTTACCGCATCCATATCACTCATTTTTGAATGACAATGTAGTTCCACACGCTTTTTCGGTGCATTATCTGATCTGCTGGTCTCAAAGGATGGAATCTTCTTCACACCAACAATGGATCCTATGGTAAGCTCCCCATCAAATTTATCGATCATAGCAATACCTTTGATCTTAACAAAGTTGCCTACACTGATTCCATTCTCTGTTAACTCTGCCACCTGATCATTTCTGCAAAACATCTTGATGGTCAAGGTATCTGTAAAATCTGTCACATCAAACATAAGAATTGTTTTCTCATTACGAATCTCACGTTTATCAAAGGCTCTGATCTTACCTCTAATAACTACTTCACCAATCTCACCTTGAATCTCAGCAATTGGAAATGCATCTTCTTCAATATCCCTTCCGTATATCACATCCGGATTATCAGACTTCTTGAACCCGCCACGATCAAAGCCTCCACTTCTGCCCTTCCATTCAGTTCTCTTAAATGGCTTCTTTTCTTCTGTATTAGCAGATTCTGCAGGCTTTTTGGCCGCTTCTTTCTTTGTTTCCTTTTGGTCTTCTTTCTTTGTTTTCTCCTTAGAAGAAACAATTTCCTCTGGTTCTCCCGAAATTATTCTTTGTGCAGCCGGAATATGAGAGACATCCACAAATTCATACTCAAAGGAAAGTTGCTCCTCCTCTTTGCTTTTCTCAAGGTAAGCAACATTAATAATCACATTCATGCCACAACGTTCGTTGTAGATACGATCCAATACATGAACAAAATCCTCTTCCTTCATTCTATTTAAAACGGTATCATCCACTGTAAGGATCATCTGATTTTCAGCAGGATAAGAAAACTGTGCCTTTTTATACATGTTGTATTCGATACGATCATAATCTCGTAACTCCAAAAGCACACTTTCCCTATAGATATCTGTTAATTTTTCCGCATTGTATTGGGATGATAAAGAATATTTCTCAAGAATCTTTATTTGCATAGAAGCAGATGGAAAGAGCTGCTTTTTAATTTCTCTTTCCACCATGCTGATCTGATCTTTTAGTAATAATTTATCGCAGGATATATAAACTCGCAAAGAATCCTTTGTTTTTGTTGTAGCAACACGCTCAACCATGACTCTTTCCATAAACATAGATAATTTATGATCCAGCTTTAATGTAGCAAAAACTTCTAAAAATGGTTTACCCATTCTTATTACTCCCCTTTTGTTTTTAAACCCAGTGTTCTAATTCATAACGCAGTGTATCTAACAGTTCGTTTTCTGGAACCTTACGAATGATCTCACCCTTTTTGATCAAAAGTCCCTCATCGATGCCGCCTGCAATTCCAAGATCAGCTTCCTTCGCTTCTCCTGGTCCGTTTACAGCACAGCCCATTACAGCAACCTTAATATCCAGTGGATAGTCCTCTACCATCTGTTCAACCTTTGTTGCCAGGCCAATGAGATCAATGTTGGTTCGTCCACAAGTAGGACAGGACACAACCTCGATTCCGCCTTTTCTAAGTCCTAAGGTTCTCAAAATCAGTTTCGCTGACTTGATTTCCTCTACAGGATCTCCTGTTAATGAAACACGAATAGTATTTCCAATTCCCTGATTTAAGATAATGCCCAAACCAATAGAGGATTTGATATTACCGCTATTCACTGTACCTGCTTCTGTAATACCTACATGAAGTGGATGATTGGTTTTTGGTGCAATGAGTTCATGTGCCTTTACGCACATCAAAACATCAGAGGATTTAATGCTGACGACTAAATTATCATATCCCATATCTTCAATGAGATGTACCTTATCCAGGGCACTTTCCACGATTCCTTCCGCTGTAACTCCACCGTATTTCTCAACCAGATTCTTTTCCAAAGAACCACTGTTTACACCAACACGGATAGGGATATTTCTTTCCTTTGCAACATCCACAACCGCCTTTACCTTTTCAATACTGCCAATATTTCCTGGATTGATACGAATCTTATCTGCTCCATTCTCCATTGCGGCAATGGCCATCTTATAATCAAAATGAATATCTGCAACAATTGGAATATGGATCTGCTTTTTGATTTCTGCAATTGCCTTGGCAGCCTCTAATGTTGGAACAGTAGATCGAATAATTTCACATCCTGCCTTTTCCAAACGAAGAATCTGTTCTACTGTTGCTTTAACATCATCTGTTTTTGTATTGGTCATAGACTGGATCAAAATAGGATGCTCTCCACCAATAAAACGATCTCCAATCTGAACTACCTTTGTCTGATTTCTTAATGCCATCTATTCATCCTCTTTTCTTATTCGCATCGTATTCTTCTTACATTCCAAAAAGTCTCATAAGATCATTAAAGAATACAACAACCATGAGTAACATCAATGCCACAAAACCCGCAAAATGTACAATTCCTTCCTTCTCAGGTGGAATAGGTTTACGGCGAATCAATTCAATGATCAAAAACAGTAAACGACCACCATCCAATGCCGGAATTGGTAAAAGATTTAAAATACCTAAGTTTACTGTCAATAAAATGGAAAGATTTAACATACTTGCTGCAACCGAATCCCATCCATAGCTTTTTGCCTCTGTATAGGTCTGATCAACAACCTGTGCAACACCAACCGGACCTGACATATCCTTGATTCCTGCCTGACCGCTAATAAGCATACCAAGACTTTTGAAGGTATAATTCACGCAATATCGGACCTCATAATAAGCATATTGGATCAGTTCAAAGCCCTTTGGCTGGTAATATGCATTACTTGAAATACCAATGTAGTATCTTCCTGCCTCTTCATCATAGCGAGGAACAATGGTTGTATCATATGTTTTTCCATCTCTTTTATAGGTAATATCCACCGGCTTTCCTTCTGTATTCAAAGCCATATCCAGAGATACCTCTTGATACACATATACCTTATGTCCATTGATCTTTGTGATCACATCGCCTTCTTTTAGACCCGCTTCCTCTGCAGGATAGTCTTCTACAGTTGCAGAAATAATCGGCTTCATACTTGGAGTAAAGCTACACATGATCATTGCAAAAACAAGTGCAAGAATTAAGTTAAACACTGGTCCTGCAACAACTGCGGAAATTCTTGCCCATACGCTTGCATCCTGAAAAGATCCTGTTTTTTTGATCTCATCTACCAAAACTTCTTCTTTATTAACATTCTCTTCCTGCTCATCGTCTGTTTTGGTAGGAATTTTTCCGCTTTCAACACCATCTTCTCCTTCAAACATACAAGCCCCGCCAATTGGCAAAAGCTTCAAGGAAAACTTCGTTCCTTTTCTTTCAAAGGACGCAATGGTTGGTCCCATACCAATGGCAAACTCAACTACAGTAATACCATTTACCCTGGCTAATAAAAAATGTCCATACTCATGTACAAGTACGATAATACCAAACATGAGAATAAATATAATAATCGAAACTGCTGTATTCATTGATAACCTCTTTTAAATACTCTTTTTATATTTTAGTTTAAGAATTCATACGTTTCCATCTCAGTACGCAAGATTTCATCAACGCTTGGATTCCCGATCCATCGTACATGTTCCATTGCATTCTGGATCATTTCAGGGATTTCTAAAAATCGAATTTTTTCCTCTAAAAACATGGCAACGGCCTTTTCATTGGCTGCATTAAATACAGTAGGCAAATTTCCGCCTTTTTTTGCTGCCATCAATGCAAGCTTCAGTCCTGGAAATGTATCGGTATCTGGTTTTTCAAAGGTCAAAGTACCAATTTCAAAAAGATCTAATGGTTTACTATCCATCACTCTTCTATCTGGATAAAAAAGAGCATACTGAATAGGAAGCTTCATGTCAGGAGTTCCCATCTGTCCCATAACTGCCCCGTCCAAATATTCTACCGCTGAATGTAAGATACTTTGCGGATGGATCAATACCTTAATCTGATCAAGAGAAACATCAAAAAGCCATCTGGCTTCCATTACCTCCAATCCCTTATTTACCAAGGATGCTGAATCAATGGTTACCTTTTTTCCCATGGACCAGTTTGGATGATTTAAGGCATCCTTTACAGTCATATGTTTTAGTTCTTCCTTTGTCTTTCCTCTGAAAGGTCCGCCAGAAGCTGTTAAAAAGATAGATTTTACCTGTTCATGCTTATTACCCTGTAGTGACTGAAAGATTGCGCTATGTTCACTATCTACCGGCAAAATAGAAACACCATGCTTCTTTGCAAGAGGCATAATGATATGACCAGCTGTTACCAACGTTTCCTTATTAGCAAGGGCAATATCCTTTCCGGCTTCAATGGCTGCAATGGTTGGTCTGATACCAATCATTCCCACAATGGCTGTTACCAGTATTTCCATGGATGGGTAACTTGATACCTCCAATAGTCCATCCATACCACATACAATCTTCACATTCAAATCAGAAATTCTGACTCTTAGATCATCACATGCTTCCTTCGTCCACATGGCAACGATTTCTGGCTGATATTTTCGAATCTGCTTTTCAAACAGTGTTACATTGCTTCCAGCTGCCATAGAAACAACTTTCAAATCTTCGTTCTGATCCACAATCTCTAAGGTCTGTGTTCCAATAGAACCTGTGGAACCTAATATACCAATTTTTCTCATTTCTTAATACCACCGTATCTTCTGTCTCTTTTATTATATGCAAGAATGGCCTTATCAAGCTCTTCTTCATTAAAATCCGGCCATGCAACATCTGTAAAATAGAATTCGGAATAAGCCAACTGCCATAATAAAAAGTTGGACAATCTCTGTTCTCCACTTGTTCTGATCAATAAATCCGGATCTGGCATGCCTGCTGTATCCAAAAATGATTCAAAAGTTTTATCTGTAATATCATCAGGATTCAATTCGCCGCTTGCAACCTTTCTTGCCAATTCTCTTGTTCCTCGTACCATTTCATCACGGCTTCCATAGTTAATGGCAACCTGAAAATGAAGTCCTGTATTATTCTTTGTTGCCTCTTCTACTTCTGCAATACTCTTTCTGATATCGTCTGCTAACTTTGTTTTATCCCCAATAACCTGTACACGCATATTATTCTTAGCTGCTCTTTTGATGCATCCAATCATATGCTTTCTTAACAATTTCATAAGCACTGCAACCTCGTCAGCCGGTCGAGCCCAGTTCTCTGTAGAAAACGCATATACAGTAAAATATTCTATTCCCTTATGGTCAACAATTTCCAACATATCCTCAACAACCTTTGCACCCTGTGCATGTCCAAAGGTTCTTGGCATTCCTTTTTCCTTCGCCCAGCGTCCATTTCCATCTAATATTACTGCAACGTGGCGAGGAATTTTCAATTCTTCTTCCATAAATAATTCTCCTTGGTAGTAGGTCCTAATAATAAGGGCAAGTGATAAATCACTTGCCCTCTCATTGTATCACATTCTAAATTGTCTTAAAAGTACCTTTGACGGTTTCTAAACTGTCATGATTTCTTTTTTCTTTTCATCGATAATCTGATCAATATTTTTGATGTACTTATCAGTTAATTTCTGTAATTCATCTTCCAAAGATTTGATCTCATCTTCTGAAACTTCAGTTTTTGCAAGTTTCTTGAAAGAATCATTACCATCACGGCGAATATTACGGATTGCAACCTTTCCTTCTTCACCCTTCTTTGCAATATCCTTTGCAAGTTCTTTACGTCTTTCCTCTGTTAATTCAGGGAAAATCAAACGAATCACTGAACCATCATTGTTAGGATTGATTCCAAGATCAGAAGTCATGATTGCTTTCTCAATTTCTCTGATCAATGTCTTATCCCATGGTGCGATCTGAATCATTCTTGGTTCTGGAACTGTAACATTTCCTACCTGCTGGATTGGTGTAGGTGTTCCATAATAATCAACTTTAATCTTATCTAATACGTGTGGATTCGCACGTCCAGCACGAATTGTACCTAAATCTGACTCTAAAAAGTCAAATGCTTTCTTCATTTTCTCATCATAAACTGCGATTTTCTCGTTCATTACAAATCCTCCAAAAATGTACTGCCACCAACGAAGCAGTGTATATTCACTACTGCATTGCACAATTTACACTGTACCATCTTTCCTGTAATTATTCAACTGTTACTTTTGTTCCTGTAAACTTTCCACTTACAGTGTTCACAATGCTATTCTCTTCATTCAATCCAAATACCCACATAGGCATTTTGTTGTCTCTTGCAAGAATGGAAGCAGTCATGTCAACCACCTGGAGATTCTTAGCTACAACTTCTGAAATACTTACTTCATCATACTTCTTTGCATCAGGATTCTTAGCTGGATCTGAATCATATACACCATCAATAGCCTTTGCAAGAAGAATAACGTCTGCCTCAATTTCAATAGCTCGAAGTACAACACCTGTATCTGTTGAAAAATATGGATGTCCTGTTCCACCTGCAAAGAAAACAACCATTCCCTTTGAGAAATATTTATTGGCTCTATCCTTAGAATATAACTTTGTGAAAGAACCACATTCAAATGGTGACAGGATATTGGTCATCATGCCTACAGATCAGAAAATTTCTGAAACATAGATACAGTTCATGATAGTTGCAAGCATACCAACCTGATCTGCTTTTGTTCTATCAATATTCTCACTTGTTCTTCCTCTCCAGAAGTTACCGCCACCAATCACGATACCAATTTCGTATCCTTGATC
>JAZQQB010000061.1:0-25058 GCA_045628865.1 Lachnospiraceae bacterium
GCTGAAGAGAAAGCTAGAAAAGAAGCTGAAGAGAAGATCAGAAGAGAAGCTGAAGAAAAGGCTAGAAAAGAAGCTGAAGAGAAGATCAGAAGAGAGGCTGAAGAGAAGGCTAGAAAAGAAGCTGAAGAGAAGGCTAGAAAAGAAGCTGAAGAGAAGGCTAGAAAAGAAGCTGAAGAGAAGATCAGAAGAGAAGCTGAAGAAAAAGCCAGAAGAGAAGCTGAGGAAAAGGCTAGATTAGAAGCCGAAGAGAATGCGAAGTTAGATGAGCAGATGAGAGAGCTCTTTGATATAAACGGTGATGTGAAAGATGGTTCAGATGTCGATATATTAGGCGGATCAGTTCAGGCAATGGATGATGGTCTTAGCAGTTTTGAGGATTCCATGGATTCTTTCTCATTCTTAAAAATGTCTGATGATGAGACTTTAGATGAACAGAAATCAGAAGAAGATAACAAAGAGCTTGAAATAGTATCTGAGTCTGAAACAGAGACAGAATCTGAAGATGATTCAGAAAAAACTTCTGAGGATGAAAAAGAAGAGGAAGCTCCAAAGGAACCAATGCAGATGGTTGGTATGGCTGTGTTGTATGTATTGATTGGCCTTGCAGCATTTACAGGTGGAATTATGTTAAAGGCATTTTTCATGTAGGAGAATAATAGAATGGCAAAGAAAAGCAAAGATTACGAAGCTGAAGAAATGACAGTAACCATCGATCTTGAAGATGGTTCAAGTGTTGATTGTGCAGTGATTACTATTTTATCAGTAAAGGATCAGGACTATATCGTGTTACTTCCTTTGGATGAGAATGGTGAGAATAGTGATGGCGAAGTATGGATCTATGGATATTCCGAGAATCCTAATGATACCAACGAAGAACCGGTTCTTCGTTATATTGACGATGACGAAGAATATGAAATTGTTTCCGACGCATTTGATGAGTATCTGGATAACGTAGAATTCGATGAACTCGTTGAAACAGACGCAGATGCAGAAGAAGACGAAGAGTAATTGTGAAGTAACCACATGAGCAAAAGGAAAGCTGCAAAGCAGCGATTTTGCGAATGGGGTTCTGAATAGTTACTTAGTTTCATAGAATTTTAGTCGAGTAGTTTTCGGTTGAGCCGATTAACTGCTCGATTTTTTTATTCGATAGGATTGTGGGAGCGCAAGGCGCGGAACAATCCGTAGAATCCGTTTTGGGGGCTTTTGACGCCCTAATCTCAGTAGGAAATTTCTTTCCTACTGAATAAAAGGCCCTCCGGGGATGCACACGCTTTGGCAGAGGTAGTTGACGGTTCGCGACGCCAAAGCTATGCTGGTATCGCAAGAGATACCCTTTGTTACAAAATTGCAAGATTTATTGACAGTTATGATTAAACTATTTAGAATAGACGAGACATAAGACATAGTTCAGTATTCTAAAATATGTTCTTTGCAATGTTCATTTACAAATGAACAATCTAAATTATCTATCTCATATCCAGGTATATATTTCAAATATTTCCCGAAAACATTGATTGAGAGAAGAAAAAAGTATGTAAAATAGAATATTTTTCACACCGGGCTATTTGTTTCACCCCTTTTAGGGGTGAAACAATAGCCCGATCCGGATTTCGCAGAGCGAAATGGAGATTAGTATGACTACCAGGCATGCATGTTTGCTTGTGCGCAGTTTGATTTATGAAGGGAGCGTGAGAAAGTAAAAACAGCCTTACGAGAAGGGGGCTCCACAACGGAGATGAAACAAGGAAATGGGAGGAAAAGCAAGAAAAACCTAAAATCCATCATGTTTTACAGAACAAATTGGAAGGAAAAGGGCAAACTGTAGAAAAAACATCAGGAATACCTGGAAAAGTTGAACCGAAAAAAGTTGAAATGAAGTGAGGGTCTAGAAAGAAGTAGCCATAAACACTCGTTGTTTATGGCATAAGAACATGATTCAATACGCAAAGTCTATCATTTATGGTGATTTTGAATGAATTTACATTTGTAACTATGAAGGTACTGAATGGTTACGAAATAAGATAAATATAAGTTTGAAAGGAAATAATCATTATGAGTTTACAATTAGAAATTAAAAAGAATTTGGAAAATAGAAAAAAAGAATTAGAAAAGTTAGCTGCTAGTGTTGAAAAGTATATCGTGAAAGGTGAACCTGGTCATTTGGAAATAAAGAAAGACAATGGCGGATATCGATATTACATAAAAAGTACGTCGAATAAGAAAAATGGATTAGAGAATAGTGCGCTAGATAATAACGGAAAAACAAGAACTTATCTCAATAAAAATCAGATGGAAATTGCCAGAAATGTGGCAATGCGTGATTATGCCAAAAAGCTTTATAAGTATTCGTTTGATGAATTAAACGCCATCAACAAATTATTATGTGTATACCAAAATCCTACGATTGAAGACTACTATGAGACGATGCATCCAGGCCGCCAGCAGCTGATATCCCCATTCATCTCAAGTGAGGAATCTCTTTCGCCACGTCACGGCTAAACGTGGTGGGGTTCTTGAAGTTATAAATCCCATTCCCGAGTTACCAGAACGCTTATCATAAGTAGCGATAAGCATCGCAAGTGTAAACTTTTACCCTGAAAAGTGAGTAAAGATATAAGCACCCAGGAACTAGCGTGTCTTTTAAAAGTGTGTTATGATAACGATAAGATATGAACGAGGTGTAGTTACATGACAGAAATCATCAAACAGTTGCCAGGTAAGCCATATCCTTTGGGAGTTTCTATTGAGGGAAAGATATTGAATATTGCAGCAGTTCTTAGCCCGAAAAAGGAATGTGGTATCCTTTTTTATCATAAAAAAAGTAATGAGATCATAAAGCTTCCATTTGAGAAAAAACATCAGGTGGGGGATATTTATTGTGTGAAGATCACCAATTTGGCTTTTAAGCAGTATGATTATAATTTCTATCAGGATGATGAGATTATTGTGGATCCCTATGCGAAGCAGATTGTTGGTAATGAGAAGTGGCATCCGCTTCTTGGTGGATATGATGCGAAGAAGGAGCCGAAGCTTCGAGCTTCTATGCAGTCCTTTGAAAATCCATATTTGGAGGATGCACCACTTAAAATTCCTTATCATGATAGCTTTATTTACTGCCTTCATGTGCGTGGATTTACAAAGCACTCAAGTTCGAAGGTTAAGGGCAAAGGTACTTTTAAAGGAATTATGGAAAAAATTCCGTATTTAAAGGAGCTGGGGGTGACGGCTGTTGAATTGATGCCTGCTTATGAATTTTTAGAGGATCAGGTGATCAAAAACAGTGGGATGTCCATGGAGTACGCCACTAGACATTTTATGGATAAAAATGTGGATGAAGAAGTGCATGTAAAGTTTAATTACTGGGGCTATCAGGAGGGCTTTTATTTTTCACCAAAGGCTTCCTACAGCTATAGTGCCAATCCGGTTTTGGAATTCCAGACACTGGTGCATGAACTTCATCAAAACGGTATGGAACTCATTATGCAGTTTTATTTTCCAAACGAAATTCAGGCAGCGTTTATTTTAGAAATTCTAAAATACTGGGTATACACTTATCATGTGGATGGATTTCGCTTAAAGGGCGCCAATGTGCCACTATATCTGGTGGCTTCAGAGCCTATGCTGACACATACCAAGCTTATGTACGATGATGTTCCGGAAAATATCATTTATGCCAATAAAAAGGCACCGGAATATAAGAACATCGCATATTGTAACGATGAGTTTTCTTCTTTATGCAGACGATATTTGAAGGGCGACAATGATTGTCTGTATACTTATCAATTGCTGAACCGTACAGTTCCTGAAAAAATCGGAGTAGTTCGTTCTATCACCAATTATTACGGCTTTCGTCTGATGGATCTTGTTAGCTATGAACAAAAGCACAATGAGGCCAATGGTGAGAATAACTTAGATGGTGTTGCCTACAACCATAGCTGGAACTGTGGAGCAGAGGGTGTCACCAGGAAAAAGAATGTGAATACACTTCGTATGAAGCAGATGAAAAATGCACTTTGTATGCTGTTTTTGGCTCAGGGAACTCCTTTCCTGATGGCAGGAGATGAATTTGGAAAGACCCAGCAGGGGAATAATAATCCATACAATCAGGATAATGAGATCAGCTGGCTTGATTGGAGAATGGGAGCTAGACAAAAGGAGCTTTTGGAATTTACAAAGTCTCTGGTTTCTTTCCGTATGCAAAATCGTGTGCTTCATAAAAATGGCAATTTACAGCTGACAGATATTTATCAGTGCGGATTTCCAGAGATTTCCTACCATATGGAGGAACTTTGGAAAACAGATTTTTCCGATTATCAGCACCATTTAGGTTTTTTATATACCCAGCAAAAAGAAAATGTATTGGAGTTTATTTTTGTCTGTATGAATATGCATTGGAATGATCATACATTTTCTTTACCGGTAATAAAGAACGGAAGTGACTGGGAGGTTTGTTTGGCAACAGATAAATCAAAAGACAGTATTCAGCCGGGAGAGAAGATTTTTTTGGAACCAAAAAGTGAGAAATTCAGTATCCTGGTAAAGGAACGTTCTTGCGTGATCCTAAGGGCACAGGTTGCAAAAAATGCACATATTCCTAATGAGAAAAAGAAAGACAGGTAATTATGAAAATCAAACTGCATTTAAACATTGAACTGCCTTCCTTAGATGGGGCAATCAAACATTTTAAGACCATTACAACACATAAGATTCTGGTGATGAAGGGCTGCTTTGCGGTTGGACTTTACTGGCAGGGATTAACCCACGATCTTTCCAAATATTCGCCGACAGAATTTTTAGTTGGAGCTAAATATTTTCAGGGAGATCGTAGTCCGAATAATGCAGAACGCGAGGACATTGGTTATTCTTCCTCATGGCTTCATCATAAGGGCAGAAACAAGCACCATTATGAGTACTGGCTGGATTACAGTGCAACAGCTGGCGTGATCAATTCGCCTGTGCGTATGCCGAAGCGTTATCTGGTGGAAATGGTCATGGATCGTATTGCCGCCTCCAAGAATTATTTAAAGGATCAGTATACAGATGAATCGCCGCTTCTTTATTACAGACGTGGGAAAGAGCATTCCATCATGCATCCGGAAACGGCGAAGGAGTTAGAAAAACTATTAGTCATGTTAGCTGAAAAAGGTGAAGCATTTACCTTTGCTTATATCAGAAAACGTGTTTTATAAGAACCAAAGCGAACCAAACTGCATATCTTAAATCAAAAAAGGAATCATAGTTATGAATCCATTGCTGATTGGTTTGTTACTTGTTCTACTTTCAAATGAGCAGGATAATGCTTGCTACATGGATAACGATATGGGGAATGAACGCAAAAATAGAAACGGGATTGGAATGATCCCAAAAATGGAAGGAACAATGAAGGAGCAAAAATTTTTTGATCACGAAAGCTTTTCAGAGGCTTTGAAGCAAAAAAACAGTGATTATTCCTTCTTACGACCAGTTCCTCCACCTGATATTTTGGAAAAAACAGAATGTGATTGCATGTTGAAATAAGTTGTGAAAGGCATTTTTTTCGAAACGCATGACATTTTTTTATGATGAATTGTGTTAACAAATAACACATTTTATGGTACTATATAGAATAAAGAGACAGTAAAAACAGTTCGATTATATTTTTGAATGTAGCGGTTGCTATTCTCGGCCACAAAAAATGTCTGTTTCCTGGTAATTTAAGGAAACAATAGAGACCAGTGGTACTGCGGATAGTAACCTGTTTAGGACGGTTTTGAAACGATAGATAAGAAAGGCACGGTAATGTTATGAGTAAAAAACGTTATGTCGCATATGTTTCTACCTATACTTACAAGGATGATTTTGGTTTGATCGCATACGATGTTGATCTTGAGCGTGGTAGAATGACAGAGAAAAAGAAATATGAGATCACAAACTGTTCTTATGTTACAATCTCTCATAATCAGAAATTTTTATATGCCATCACCGACTTTGGTGTACAGGCTTACGCAATCCAGCCAAATGGCGATCTTGTGGTTATTAACAAGGAAGCCATCAATGGTATGAGAGGATGCTACTTAAATACAGATTATACAGATCAGTTTCTTTTTGTTGCAGGATATCATGATGGTAAAGTAACAATCATGAAGCTTCGAGAAGATGGTGGTATTGGTCAGATTACAGATGAAATTTTCCATAAAGGATTGGGTAGTATTTCAGAACGTAACTTTAGACCACATATCAACTGTGTAAAAATGACAAGAGATAACAAGTACCTTTGTGCAGTAGATCTTGGTACTGACCATATCAATATTTATCGATTTGATGAGAGTACCGGAAAAACAAAGCCAGAGGATATTGTGTATTCAGAATTGCAGTCTGGTCCAAGGCATATCAAGTTTTTGAGAAATGGAAAGATTGGATATGTTGTTCATGAATTGAAGAACACAGTAGGTGTTTATCAGTATGAAGAGAAGAATGGACATGCAGAGTTTGAATGTATTCAGACTGTTCCTGTATTAAATAGTGAGTCAGTAAACTCAGCAGCCAGTGCATTGAATGTTTCATTGGATGATAAATTCCTGATCTGTTCTACAGCCGGTGATGATTCGGTATCATTATTTGATATTTTAGAGGATGGAACCTTGAATAAACGTTTCACATTACCTGTTAGTGGTGAATATCCAAAGGATGCTATGATCTTCCCTGATAATAAGCATATTGTCAGCTTAAATCATGAGGCGGATACCATGACATTCTTTACCATCGATTACGATAAGAATATTATGATGATGAATGGTCCAGCATTAAAGGTAAACAAACCAAACTGCTTGATCTTCCAGCCAGTAACTGAATAAAAAATGAACCCCCTTGTAGCAAAGCTGCAAGGGGGTTCTGAATAGTTACGGAAATTTTTCAAATTTCTGTTTTTTATTTGTTGTAGATTTTTTTCAAATGATCCATGTTAGCGTTCATATTAGCAAATACAAGATCCAGGATGGTTAATGCAGTCATGGTTTCCACCACAACAACCGCACGTGGTACGATGATCGGATCGTGACGTCCTTTGATATTTACTGTGATCTCTTCCTTGGACTGGTTAACGGTCTGCTGAGAAGAGAAGATAGATGGAGTTGGCTTGAAATGTGCTCTCAATACAATAGGAGAGCCATCTGAGATACCACCTAACACACCGCCTGCATGATTGGTCTTTTTGGAAACAAGCCCATCAGCGATGATAAAGGCATCATTGTTCTCACTTCCCTTTGCCTGGGATGCTTTGATACCATCTCCAATCTCGAAGGCCTTTACAGCACCAATGCTGACCATGGCCTTTGCTAAGTTTGCATCCAGCTTATCAAAAACAGGTTCGCCGATGCCGGTTGGCATGCCTGTTACAACACATTCTACCACGCCACCAGCAGAATCCATGTTCTGCATACATTCTTTTAAAAAGCTTTCTGCTTCGTCACTTGCTTTTTGATCAGGCATACCTGTTGGAGTACTTAGGATCAAAGAAGCATCAAAGTTTGCCGGATCGATTGCAACTGGTCCAATGCTTTTGGTGTAAGCAGTGATCTTGATTCCAATCTCTTCCAAAATCTTACAAGCGATAGCACCGGCAGCAACACGACCGATGGTTTCACGACCGGAAGAACGTCCGCCGCCTCGATAATCACGAAAACCATATTTTTCATCAAAGGTATAGTCTGCATGACCAGGTCGGTAGTAGGTCTTGATCTCACTGTAGTCATGAGATTTCTGAGAAGTGTTTCTGACAATCAGTGAAATCGGGGTGCCAGTTGTTTTACCCTCGAAAACGCCAGATAAGATCTCAACGGTATCATCCTCGGCACGTGGTGTTGCGTAAGGATTGGAACCGGGTTTTCTTCTATTTAAGTACATCTGAATATCTTTTTCCTCTAAGGAAAGACCTGCAGGGCATCCGTCTACTACAACACCTACGCCCTTGCCATGGGATTCTCCCCATGTTGTGATCTTAAAATAATTTCCTAAAGTTGAACCAGCCATAATTTATCATTCTGCAAAAATGCAGCCTTTCTTCCCACTCATAAATTGTTTGGTAATTGTTTGTTGTGTTACTTACTATGCATATTACATCAAAAATAATGCTTTTTGCATAGTTTAACGATTTAACTTGTAAAATCGAACCTGTAACTAGCTAACATTATACAAAAACTTACTTAAGGAAGCAAGAAAAAAAGAAGTAATGATGAAGGGGTTTTTTATCAAAAATAAATGGACAAATGTGTGATTTATAGGTACAATAAAGTATAGGTAACGGGGTAAAAATTCGGGGGATTTTTTACATGCAAAAAACACGTACGGAGCGTATGGTATCTTTTTTATTGTCGTTTGGTAAGTTACACAGATGGGCAAAGCATATTATGCTTGCCTGTATTTTTGTTGTTTTGGGGTTATCATATTTTGGAAGAAAGGTTTCTGCTAATACCAAGAAATTGACATTAGCAGGTTTTGTTGTGTGCTTTTTTTTCATATGTTCCAGTTTCGCATTTACAAATGTAACTGAAAATGATCTGGTAGATGTTTCTGAGTATATGGAGGATGCTGTGATTTCGCTTCAGCCAACAGGACATATCATGCTTTATGGGGATGATGTTCAGAAGATTGTTTTAGAGGATCATTCTCTTACAAATGAGAATGTGGAAGATGTTGCGTTGAATGATACGTCTTATGATAATTTTTCATATGATGATTATGATGATGAAGAGTTTGAAATGGACGAGAATGAAGATGGAGAGAAATACACAATTGATGATATCCTAGAACAGATGGATTCTGTTTCCTTTGATAGTGAAGCAGTTTCTTATGCAGAGTCAGGGACCACTTTTGGTAAAGATGACTGGAATTTACTTTTGGTAAATAAGCAGCATCCGATTCCGGATGGAGTAGAACCGGAGCTTGTGAATATTGTTGGAGATAAGAAATGTGATGAGCGAGTTGTGGGTGAGCTTTTGCAGATGATGCAGGCTGCTAAGGAGGACGGAGTCAATTTGATGATCTGTTCTGCACACCGAAGCTATGATTATCAGGTTATGCTTTTCCAGAGAAAAATCACAAGGTATATGAATAGAGGTTATTCTTATATTGATGCCTATCAGTTGAGTTCCCAGGCAGTAACGCTTCCTGGTTACAGTGAGCATCAGTTGGGCCTTGCATTTGATATTGTTACACCTAGCTATGTCAGCTTAAATGAAGGCTTTGCAAAAACTTTGGCAGGTATGTGGCTTAAGGACAATGCTTACAAGTACGGATTTATCTTACGATATCCAGAGGGTAAGGAATTTGTCACAGGTATTGAATTCGAACCATGGCATTATCGATATGTAGGTGTGGAAGCAGCTACCATTATCATGGAGAATGAGATTACATTAGAAGAATTTATAGAAAACTTAGAGGATTATGTATGTACACCTTATTAAAACAAGAAGGACGCGCAAAAAGAGGTATGTTTGAAACACCACATGGCGTGATCCAGACACCAGTATTTATGAATGTCGGTACCGTTGGTGCCATTAAAGGAGCTGTATCCACAGAAGACTTAGAACAGATCGGCACTCAGGTAGAATTGTCGAACACCTATCATTTACATGTTCGTACAGGTGATAAGCTCATCAAGGAATTTGGTGGTCTTCACAAATTTATGTCATGGAATAAACCAATCTTAACTGACTCAGGCGGATTCCAGGTGTTTTCGTTAGCAGGCCTTCGTTCCATTAAGGAGGAGGGTGTTACATTCCAGTCACATATTGATGGTCATCGTATTTTTATGGGACCAGAGGAAAGTATGCAGATTCAGTCTAACTTAGGATCTACCATTGCAATGGCTTTTGATGAATGTCCACCAAGTAAGGCAGACCGTAAATATGTTCAGAACTCTGTAGAACGTACCACTCGCTGGTTACAGCGCTGCAAGAAGAAAATGAGTGAACTGAATTCTTTGGAGGATACTGTGAATCCAAAGCAGATGCTTTTTGGTATCAACCAGGGTGCAGTTTATGATGATATTCGTATAGAGCATGCTAAGATCATCTCAGAGATGGATCTTGATGGATATGCAGTAGGCGGACTTGCTGTTGGAGAAACTCATGAAGAAATGTATCATGTTTTGGATGAGGTTGTTCCTTATTTACCACTTCACAAACCAACCTACCTGATGGGTGTTGGTACACCAGCGAACATCCTTGAGGCAGTTGATCGAGGTGTTGATTTCTTTGACTGCGTATATCCAACCAGAAATGGTCGCCATGCACATGTTTACACCAACCATGGAAAGATGAATTTAAACAATGAAAAATATAAGTTAGACCACAGACCAATCGAAGAGGGCTGTCAGTGTCCTGCATGCCGCAGATATTCAAGAGCTTATATTCGACATCTGTTAAAGGCAAAGGAAATGTTAGGTATGCGTTTGTGCGTACTGCATAATCTGTATTTCTACAACCACATGATGGAAGAAATCAGAGATGCTTTGGATGCAGGAAACTTTGCCCAGTATAAGAAGTGGAAACTTGAGTCCATGGAATCAGGGGAAAAAGAATAAAAATGCTTGCCCTGACACATGATTTTGTGTATTATAAAAAGGTATGATTTCAAAGACAGTAGCAGGAACGCAGGTTGTGTTCTATTATTTGGAAACTGGTTTTTGAAATTTTTGAGTATGAATTGTTTAATATTAGGAGGATACTATGGGACCAGCCGCAATAATGATTTTTTATGTTTTGATTTTTGGTGTGATGATTTATTTTATGGCCATCAGACCACAGAAGAAAGAGCAGAAGAGAGTAAGCGCAATGTTAAACGCTATGGAAGTGGGCGATAGCGTATTAACTTCTTCAGGATTTTATGGAATCGTAATCGATATCACAGAAGATTCAGTTATCGTTGAATTCGGTAACAACAAGAACTGCCGTATTCCAATGCAGAAATCAGCTATTACACAGGTTGAGCATGCTGAATAAAAGAAAAGATCATAGAATGATTGATGAGCTGTCACGCTTGGCGTGGCAGCTTTTTTGCATTTTGTGGAATGAGGACTTTTTAAGGGAATAATGAGGGTGTGATTGTACTATATTGGAAGAAATATGATTTTAAGTACAAGTGATGGAACGTGGTGGTGTAGGATTGTACTTTGTAGAAATATTTTGGGATTATAAGTACAAATTGTGCTACATCATACGGGTAGGTATTATCGGCACCGAAAAAACTGTACGAAAGACTTCAAGTTACTGATTTTAATCATTTGGAAGGGGGCACGATGATATCACTATTATTAGATTATGGTAACTACTCAGAGCCATGCGTATTTTTCTGCGAAAAATACTTAGTTTAACCGCAGGTTATACCTGTTATGCCTTTTTGATATGGCGGTATTCCGGGTTATGTATTGAAAAATTGAAATTCCTGTTTTATGATAAATACTGTGTTTTTCGCTTTAAACTGCTACAGTGTAAGTGAAGGGCTTATAAAAAAGAGTTCTTTAAAGCGAATTGTGATTAAAATGAACAATTTAGCGGTGAATTTGTTTGAACAGACAGATTCAATGAAATCTATGTCGTTGCAGATCAATGACAATTATGAGGGAATGGAGAATTATAGTATGAATTGTAATTTAGTGTGTATTCCAGGTGATGGAATCGGTCCAGAAATTGTAACAGAAGCTAAAAAAGTGCTTGATGCGGTGGCTAAGAAATTTGGTCATACCATTCAGTATACAGATATATTAATGGGTGGTGCATCTATCGATGTGCATGGTGTTCCATTAACAGATGAAGCCGTTGCCACAGCAAAGGCTGCAGATGCAGTACTTATGGGTAGTATTGGTGGAAATACCTCTACTTCACCTTGGTACAAGCTCCCTCCAAATCTTCGACCTGAAGCAGGACTTTTGAAGATTCGTAAGGAGTTAGGACTTTTCGCAAACTTACGTCCAGCTGTTTTGTATGATGAGCTTGCAAGTGCTTGTCCTTTGAAAGAGGATATCAGCAAAAAAGGTTTTGATATGATGATCATGAGAGAATTAACAGGTGGTCTTTACTTTGGCGAGCGTTCTACCAAAGAGGTAGACGGTGTTGTGACAGCTGTTGATACTTTGACTTATACAGAAAATGAGATCAGAAGAATTGCGATCAAGGGCTTTGATATTGCTATGAAGAGAAGAAAGAAAGTGATCAGCGTTGATAAGGCTAATGTTTTGGATTCTTCCAGACTTTGGAGAAAGATCGTAAATGAAGTAGCAGAAAGCTACCCGGAAGTGGAAGTAGAGCATATGTTAGTAGATAACTGTGCAATGCAGCTTGTAAAAAATCCAGCACAGTTTGACGTTGTTTTAACAGAGAATATGTTTGGTGATATCTTATCAGATGAAGCCAGTATGATCACAGGATCTATCGGTATGCTTCCAAGTGCATCCTTAAATGATACCAAGTTTGGTCTTTATGAGCCAAGTGGCGGATCTGCTCCTGATATTGCAGGAAAAGGAATCGCAAATCCAATCGCTACAATTTTAAGTGCAGCTATGTTACTTCGTTATACTTTTGATTTGGATAAAGAAGCTGATGCAATTGAAAAGGCAGTTTCCCAGGTGTTAAAGGATGGATTTAGAACCATCGATATTATGCCACAGGATGATGCTGATAAGTCGAAAGTAACACAGGTTGGCACAAGCAAGATGGGTGATCTGATCGTAGAAAGATTATAGAATTCTGGGCGGATTGCTATGACTCAGAATAATAGATACTATAATATTTTGTTATGTTTGACAAAAAGTTATCACTTTTTGTGAATAGTATGCTATACTAGTTTAAATAACTTTGGATAGTTTATAGGTAGGCGAAATTCCGTTTTATATTTAAAATGACATTTGAACTTGGAATCTTAGGTTTGAGTGATGAGGATAAGAGGATTTCGACTGTTATAAATATGTGTGGGAAGATAGGAGAATAAGAAATGATTAGTGACAATG
Source organism: Lachnospiraceae bacterium (assembly GCA_045628865.1). GTDB lineage: Bacteria > Bacillota > Clostridia > Lachnospirales > Lachnospiraceae > JAZQQB01. The sequence continues at coordinate 12,986 of JAZQQB010000061.1, forward strand.
CTAGAAGTGGTATGCAGCAGGCTCCAGCTAGAAGCTTGTTCAATGCTTTGGGATTTACACAGGAAGAATTAAAGAAACCAATGATCGGTATCGTTAGTTCATACAACGAGATCGTTCCTGGTCATATGAATATTGATAAGATTGTGGACGCAGTAAAGTTAGGTATTGCGGAAGCAGGTGGTGTGCCTGTTGTGTTCCCTGCAATTGCTGTCTGTGATGGTATTGCCATGGGTCATGTAGGTATGAAATATTCTCTTGTAACAAGAGATCTGATCGCTGATTCTACAGAATGTATGGCGATCGCACACCAGTTTGACGGACTTGTTATGGTTCCTAACTGTGATAAGAACGTTCCTGGTTTGTTAATGGCAGCCTGCAGATTGAACTTACCAACTGTTTTTGTATCTGGTGGTCCAATGCTTGCTGGTCGCGTAAAGGGTGAAAAGAGAAGTTTATCTTCTATGTTTGAAGCAGTAGGTTCTTATGCTGCTGGAACAATGACAGAAGATGACGTAAACGAATTTGTAGAAAAAGTTTGTCCTACCTGTGGATCATGTTCCGGTATGTACACAGCAAACTCTATGAACTGCTTAACAGAAGCACTTGGTATGGGTCTTGGTGGAAACGGAACAATCCCAGCTGTTTACTCTGAAAGAATCAGACTTGCAAAGCATGCAGGTATGGCAGTTATGGATATGTTTAACAAAGGTATCAAGGCTAGAGATATCATTACAAAGGAATCTATCATGAATGCCTTGACAGTAGATATGGCACTTGGATGTTCTACAAACTCTATGCTTCATTTGCCAGCTATCGCACATGAGATCGGATTTGATTTTGATATTAGTTTTGCCAATCCAATCAGTGAGAAGACTCCTAACCTTTGTCACCTTGCTCCAGCAGGTCCAACTTATATGGAAGATTTGAATGAAGCCGGTGGTGTTTATGCAGTTATGAAGGAACTTGCTGACATCGGATTATTGAATACAGATTGTATGACTGTCACAGGAAAAACAATGGGCGAGAACATCGCTCATGCATATAACCGCAATCCAGAGGTTATCCGTACTGTTGACAATGCATACTCAAAAACAGGTGGTCTTGCAGTATTAAAGGGTTCCCTTGCTCCAGATGGTTCTGTTGTAAAACGTTCGGCAGTTGTGGAAGAAATGATGGTTCATGAAGGACCAGCCAGAGTATTTGACTGCGAAGAGGACGCAATCGCAGCAATCAAGGGTGGAAAGATCGTAGCAGGAGACGTTGTTGTTATCCGTTACGAAGGACCTAAGGGTGGTCCTGGTATGAGAGAAATGTTGAACCCAACATCAGCAATTGCTGGTATGGGACTTGGATCAAGCGTAGCGCTTATCACAGACGGACGTTTCTCAGGTGCTTCCAGAGGTGCTTCTATTGGACATGTTTCTCCAGAAGCAGCAGTTGGTGGTCCTATCGCTTTGGTGGAAGAAGGCGATATCATTAAGATCAACATTCCAGAGATGACACTTGATCTTGCAGTTTCTTCTGAAGAAATGGCTAAGAGAAAAGCAAACTGGAAACCAAGAAAACCAAAGGTAACAACAGGATATCTTGCCCGTTATGCGGAGCAGGTTACTTCTGGTAACTTAGGTGCTATTTTAAAAAGCCCTAAATATGAGGATTAAGTGAGGGATAATATGTTATTAACAGGTTCAGAAATTGTAATCGAATGTTTAAAGGAACAGGGCGTTGATACTGTTTTTGGTTATCCAGGCGGTACTATCTTAAACGTATATGATGCACTTTATAAACATCCTGAAATCTTTCATGTACTGACAAGTCATGAGCAGGGTGCAGCCCATGCAGCAGATGGATACGCACGTGCAACTGGCAAGGTTGGTGTATGTATGGCAACTTCAGGTCCTGGTGCTACAAACTTGGTAACTGGTATTGCAACAGCTTATATGGATTCCATTCCAGTGGTTGCGATCACCGCGAATGTTAACCTTCCTGCACTTGGAAAGGATTCTTTCCAGGAAATTGATATTGCCGGTGTGACAATGCCAATCACAAAGCACAACTTTATTGTAAAGGATGTAACACAGTTAGCAGATACCATCCGTAGAGCATTTAAGATTGCCACAACAGGCCGTCCAGGACCTGTTTTGGTGGATATCACAAAGGATGTAACTGCAAACCAGTGTGAATATAGCGCTGTAACTCCTGAAAAAGTGGAGTTGCCTAAGAAATACAGCGATGCTGATATTGAAAAAGTAGTGCGTATGATCGAAAACGCAAAGAAACCATACATCTATCTTGGTGGTGGTGCTGTGATCTCGGGCGCTGCAAAGGAAGTCAGAGAATTTGCAAAATTAATCGATGCTCCAGTTTGCGATACCTTAATGGCAAAGGGTGCATTTGACGGATATGATGATGCTTATACAGGAATGATCGGTATGCACGGTACAAAGACATCCAACCTTGGTGTTAGTGAGTGTGACTGCCTGATCGCACTTGGTGCAAGATTTTCTGATCGAGTAATTGGTAATGCATCAAAGTTTGCATCCAATGCAAAGAAAATCCATATCGATATCGATGAAGCAGAAATTGATAAGAATGTAAAAATGGATGCTTCTATCGTAGGAGATTTAAAAGAAGTATTAACAAAGCTGAATGCAGTGATCAAACAGCAGAGTCATCCGGAATGGCTTGCTCATATCAAAGAAATGAAGGAGAAATATCCACTTCGTTATGATCATGAGAAGTTAACCTGTCCATTTGTAATTGAAGAGCTTGACCGTGTAACAAAGGGTAAAGCCATTGTAACAACTGACGTTGGACAGCATCAGATGTGGGCTGCGCAGTTTTATCGTTATACAGAACCTAGAACATTTTTATCATCAGGTGGTCTTGGAACTATGGGATACGGTCTTGGTGCCTGTATCGGTGCAAAGATGGGTCAGCCTGAAAAAATCTGCGTGAATATCGCAGGTGATGGATGTTTTAGAATGAACATGCAGGAGTTGGCTACAGCAAGCCGTTACAATATTCCAATCATTGAGATCGTGGTGAACAACCATGTGCTTGGTATGGTTCGTCAGTGGCAGACACTTTTCTATGGAAAGCGCTATTCAAACACAGTTTTAGATGATGGTGTTGATTTCTGTAAGGTTGCAGAGGGTCTTGGCTGTGAGAGTATTTTGGTAACAACCAAAGAGGAAGTAGGACCAGCAATCGAAAAAGCAATTGCTTTACAGAAACCGGTTTTGATCAACTGTATCATTCATGAAGACGATAAGGTATTCCCAATGGTTCCAGCTGGAAAGCCAATCGCCGATGTTTTTGATGAGCAGGATTTAAATGAAGAACGCGACTAGCGTTTTAGATGAAAGTAAGTTACAAGAAACGAATAATAACAGTTTTAAATACATATGTAACCGCTTAAAACCTTACATGCACATTTAGGATTGTTTTTTGATAGTACAATTTTTATATGAGGAAATGCCAAAAAGGCTAGGAGGAAAAAGATATGTCAAGAGTTTACAACTTTTCAGCAGGTCCAGCAGTATTACCTGAAGAAGTATTAAAAGAAGCTGCAGCAGAAATGATGGATTACCAGGGTTCTGGTCAGTCAGTTATGGAAATGAGCCATAGATCTAAGGTTTATGATAAAATCATTAAAGAAGCCGAAGCAGATTTAAGAGACCTTATGAATATTCCAGATAACTACAAGGTATTATTCTTACAGGGTGGTGCATCTCAGTTTTTCGCTGAAGTACCTATGAACATGATGAAAAATAAAAAAGCCGGTTACATCATTACAGGCCAGTGGGCTAAAAAAGCTTTCCAGGAAGCTAAGATCTATGGTGAAGCAGTAGAACTTGCTTCTTCAGCAGATGAGACTTTCTCATACATTCCAGATTGTTCAGATCTTCCTATTACAGATGATATGGATTACGTTTATATCTGCGAAAACAATACAATCTATGGTACAAAGTACAAAACTTTACCAAACACAAAGGGCAAGGATCTTGTATCTGACGTATCTTCATGCTTTTTATCAGAGCCAATTGATGTTTCTAAATATGCAGTAGTTTACGGTGGCGTTCAGAAAAACGTTGGTCCTGCAGGTGCAGTTATCGCAATCATCCGTGAAGACCTTATCACAGACGACTGCTTACCAGGAACACCAACCATGTTGAAATGGAAAACTCAGGCAGACAATGATTCTTTATACAACACACCACCATGTTACACAATTTACATTTGTGGTAAAGTATTTAAATGGTTAAAGAAAATGGGTGGTCTTTCAGCAATGAAAGAATTAAATGAAAAGAAAGCTAAGATTTTATACGATTTCTTAGACCAGAGTTCTTTATTCAAGGGTACTGTTCGTAAAGAAGACCGTTCTTTGATGAACGTTCCTTTCGTAACAGGTAACGAAGAATTAGACGCTAAGTTTGTAAAAGAAGCTACAGAAGCAGGTTTTGTTAATTTAAAAGGACACAGAACTGTTGGTGGTATGCGTGCATCTATCTACAACGCTATGCCAATCGAAGGTGTTGAAAAATTAGTAGCATTCATGAAGAAATTTGAAGAAGAGAACAAATAAGGGAGAGTATGAAGATGTATCAGTTTCATTGTTTAAATCCAATTGCCAATGTTGGTTTAGAGAAATTTACAGATAATTATACAAGAACAGAAGATATCAAAGAAGCAGATGGTATCTTAGTTCGTTCAGCAGCAATGCATGATCTTGAAGTAGGAGATAAGGTATTAGCAGTAGCAAGAGCCGGTGCCGGTACAAACAACATTCCAGTAGATACTTATGCAGAAAAAGGTATCGTAGTATTCAATACACCAGGTGCTAACGCTAATGGTGTTAAGGAATTGGTTTTAGCTGGTATGTTACTTGCAAGCCGTGATGTTACAGGCGGTATTGACTGGGTAAAAGCTTCTAAAGACAATGCTGATATTGCAAAAGCAGCTGAAAAAGAAAAGAAAAAATTTGCTGGAAATGAAATTCAGGGTAAAAAATTAGGTATCATTGGTCTTGGAGCTATCGGTGTTAAGGTTGCGAATGCAGCTGTAGCACTTGGCATGGAAGTACTTGGTTATGATCCTTACTTATCAGTAAATGCAGCCTGGAACTTAAATAGAGAAGTAAAACATGTATTAAACGTTGAAGAAATCTATGCTGAATCAGATTTCATCACAATTCATGTACCACTATTGGATTCTACAAAGGGAATGATCAACGCAGATGCCATTGATTTAATGAAAGATGGCGTAGTGATCTTAAACTTTGCCAGAGATCTTCTTTGCAACGAAGCTGATGTATTAGAGGGAATCAAAGCCGGTAAGATTAAGAAATACGTTTCTGACTTCCCTAACCAGACAACAGCTGGCCAGCCAGGATGTATCGTAATCCCTCATCTTGGAGCTTCTACAGAAGAATCTGAAGATAATTGTGCAGTTATGGCAGTTCAGGAATTAAGAAACTACTTGGAAAACGGTAACATTGTAAACTCAGTAAACTATCCTAACTGTGATATGGGCGTTTGCTCAAAAGCAGGACGTGTAGCTGTATTCCACAAGAATATTGCTAACATGATCTCTAAATTTACTACTGTTTTAGGTGAAGCTAACATCAATATCTCTGATATGACAAACAAATCACGTGGAGATGTCGCTTACACAATGATGGATCTTGAAGCTAAGGTTCCAGCAGAAATCGTAGAGAAATTAAATGCTATCGAAGGCGTATACAGAGTACGTGTTGTAAAATAAATTATGTAATAATTGATTTGAAGTGACAGAGTAAGTCGAAAGGCTTACTCTGTTTGACGTAGGAGAAGAGGAAAAAAATAATGGCAAAACAAAAGGATGTGAAAACAAATGCAATGAGGATTTTGGATTCCTTATCCATTGCATATGAATATCAAAGCTATGAATGTGATGAGTTTGTGGATGGTATCAGCACTGCTGACCATTTGGGACTGCCTCATGAACAGGTTTTCAAAACATTGGTTACCCAGGGGAACAGCAAAAACTATTTTGTTTTTGTGATCCCCATCGAGGAAGAGTTAGATCTTAAAAAAGCTGCCAGATCAGTGGGTGAAAAATCAGTATCCATGCTGCCTGTGAAGGAAATTACAGCAGTAACTGGTTATGTGCGAGGTGGTTGTACTGCTATTGGTATGAAAAAGCAGTTTGTAACACGAATTGAGGAAACTGCTATGTTGTATGATCGTATTTATGTATCGGGTGGTAAAATCGGGGTACAGCTAACGTTAGCACCGGATGATCTATTAAAGGCAAGCCAGGGAGAGTATGCCCAGATTGTGGCATCGTAGGAAATGAAAACAAAGGAGAATGATTTTATGCATGAGGAAACAAGTGTATTTGAACCACAGAAGTTATTTTATCAGGATGCGTATCTGAAAGAATGTCAGGCGTATGTAGAATCCTGTGAGGAAGGAAAGGACGGTTTTATGATCGTTTTGAATCAGACTGTATTCTTTCCAGAGGGTGGTGGACAGCCATCGGATCAGGGTGTTTTAAAATGCAAGGATGGAAGTGTTGTAACGGTATCAGAAGTGAAGGAAAAAGGAAAGATTTTTCATATCTGTGACAAAGCCATTGCAGTAGGAGAGGAAGTACTCTGTAAGATCAACTGGGAAAGACGTTTTGACTATATGCAGCAGCATTCAGGGGAGCATATCTTTAGTGGTTTTATGCATGAAAGATTTGGATTTGAAAATGTTGGTTTTCACATTTCTGAGGCAAGTGTTACCGTTGATTTTAGTGGCGTTTGTTCCTTTGAAGAGGTAAAGGAGATTGAGAAAAAGACCAACCGGTATATCTGGGAGAATCATGCTTCCAATGTTTTTTACCCATCCAGGGAAGAGTTGGAAAATTTAGAGTATAGAAGCAAGATGGAGATCGCAGGACAGGTACGTTTGGTGGAATATCCAGGGGCTGACCTTTGCGCCTGCTGTGGAACACATGTTGCCAGTACCGGTGAAATTGGATTTGTAAAAATCCTTTCCTGTGTTAACTGGCGTGGCGGCATTCGTGTAGAGATGGCATGCGGACGCTGGGCTTTTGAATATGCAGAAAAGATCCAGGAGCAGAACTCTTTGATCTCTGTAAAGCTTTCTGCTAAGGTGTTTGAAACAGCAGCGGCAGTTGAGAGAGTTATGAATGAGTCATTTGTAATGAGAGGAAAGCTGGCTGAACTGGAACAGAAGGCTCTTACACAGCTTGCCCAGGAGTATAAGGGAAACAGGGATGTGACCATTTTTGACGAAACGCTTTCCCCTGAGAACGTTCGTAAACTCTGCGACATGATCATAAGTGAATCTGGCGGTATATGTCGTGTATTTGCCGGCAATGATACAGATGGGTATAAATATGCCATTGGGGAAGTGGATGGCGATTTAAGGGAATTTGTGAAGAAAATGAATACTGAGTTAAATGGCAGAGGCGGAGGAAAGCCATTTTTTGTACAGGGATCGGTTGTGGCAACTAAGAATGAGATTGAAAAGTTTCTGGGAATGTGTTAAATAAATATGAGAAATTATGAAAATGACTTGTGAAACTGGAGAGAAAATGAAAAAAGAGAACTTCAAATTTTATGATGCATTTATCAGCTATAGACATACTCCGCTTGATATGTTTGTGGCAAAAACAATTCAAAAAAAAATTAGATGAATTTAAACTTCCTAAGAATGTTAAGAAAAATCAGGCAGAGTGGGAGAAGAAAAAGATTGAGAGAGTATTTCGAGACCAGATGAGCTTCCACTTACCAGCGATTTATCTGACCAGATCTATCAGGCTTTATGTGTGTCTGAGTTTTTGATTGTCATTTGCTCTCCAGGAATCAAGGAATCTTTATGGTGTCAGCAGGAAATACAGACCTTTATAGAAATGAAGGGATATGACCATGTTTTGGCAGTATTGATTGAAGGGGAACCGGCAGAATCCTTTCCGGATGATATGATTTATCGAACAGAGTATGTTACGGATGAGTATGGAAATTCTGTACCCCAGTTAGTTCCCATAGAGCCTTTGGCTGCTGATGTTCGTGGAAAGAACCCTAAGGAAATCAAAAAGAAAATTGAGGAAGAGATCATTCGTTTGGCAGCACCAATGTTTGGGGTTGACTACGATGACTTAAAGCAAAGACATCGTGAAAGAAAAATGCATTGAAATATGCTTATATGTCAGTGACAGAGGATGAAGATGGAGTTTAAATGCCCGTGACGGCAGAGGGAATGGCATCCTTGTTTCATTCCACCTATGCATATGAAACACGATTAGATTATCTTCCTGAGACAAAAATCAGGTTTGAAAATGATATTGTGAAGCTGTTGAAATCTCCGGAAGAAAAATATATTTTAGTGGAAGAAGTAAACGGAGTCATTACGATTTTAGATAGTGCAACCTATGAAGTGGTTCGAACCATTGATGCAAAATATACTACGGATGATAATTTGTCAAATGTTTATGATAAAGCAGTATATAAATACGATTATGCAAGTAATTCCATGGATATTGTATATAACTTTGCTAATATTGACACGGATTCTGATATCATACAGTTTATTGCAGGGGATATGTGTAGTTATACATATAGATTTACCCGGGATGATAAGTCTTTACAAGTTTTTGGAAAAATCGATTTAACCAATGGTCAGGTGATTAGTCAAATTGAATTGGAAACCAATATGCTTATCACAGATGATTTTTACGTTTCTGAAGATAAAGTGTGCATGATTGGTACAGCATATGATCCAGACGAAAGATATTCTTATGATACAAAATACATTTATTGTTATTCTAAATCAGATTCAAAATTGGAATGGAAAGTAAAGCTTTATAATCTTAAATCTGATGTTTTTACTTTTCTATCTCCATGTGTGACAGCTGATGGAATACCAGTATGTATTTGTGTGGTTGGAAATTATTTTTATGAATTGGATGAAAATACAGGAGAGGTTTGTTTTACAAAGGAATATGATGCCAATATTATTAAAATAAAAAAAGTCGATCTTCCTAGTTATCCAGATGTTTTATGTTTTCACTTGGTACTGGAAAATGGATCGTATTCCTATTTACTTCCTGATAATCGTAGTTACGAAACCATAGCCGAACATTTAGGGAAAAAATTAGTTGATTTGATTTTTACCAAAGATAGATTCATTGTTTATTCGGAGAAATCTAAGGATTTAGTAGTTTCTGCTCAACAGAAAGGCCTTAGAATACAAATGACGGACTGTGATTATGATTATAGTGAGAAATATTGTTATGATCCTTCTCTAGAAGCGTGCTATTATACGGAAGATTGTACATTATATGCCAAAAATATCGAAACCCGGGAGATACTTTGGAGCATTGATCTAGATGTTGATAAAATGTATACCTTAGGAAATGGAACATTGTTTGTATCTGATTCTTCAAATGATAAGATTTATCTGATTGATAGAACGTCAGGAAATATTATCTATCAAGATTTGAATACAATGTTTCATATGAATGTAGACTATGAAAATAGCGTTATTTATTACAATACAACCGATCAATGTTACAAGTTTGATGCAACAACCTATGAAAAAACAGAACTTTTTCGTGGTTTAAATGAAACATTGGAAAATAGTGAATTTGGAAAGATTTTAGAGAATGAGCCAAAAGTATTTTCAGATGATGGAAAGTATTTGATCTATGAAGAATTGGGTGGAGAATATTTTGTTCTCAAAGAAGATGGGGAAGGAGTACAATTGCCGGTTCCTGAGTATATGGTCGATAGGTTGTTTTTCCTGCCAGATTTCAATTGCTTGTTAGTTCATTTGTATGATAAAACATATGAAGTTTATGATTGTGACACAATGGAATGTTTGTATACAGGTGAAGATGAAATTGACGATACTATAGTGTCTGTCGTGAAAGGCGATGAGGATTTACCATATTATTTAATCTGCGGTGGCTCTTTGGTTATTTTGGATTCTGAATTTAAGAAGATATATAGTGTAGAAGGTTTTTATCATTATATTGATGGAAGCGGTTATTTTGCAGCGTACAATGATAAAAAAATCCTGTTTGTGCCATTGTACACAGTAGAAATGTTGAAAGAGGATGCCCAGAAACTTATGCCTGGGGAGGCTTCCGCGGAGTATTTTGATGAGGAAGAATAAATAGAGGTTGTGAAGGATATTGAAAAGAGGTCGATTTATTCGGCTTCTTTTTTTAGTAAAATACTCAGATTACCTCAAATAAAAGCTCTGCCATGGATGTAATTCGCGGAAAAGAAGGTAATGATTCGCAAATCGCCCGGGCGCGAAGGTGAGAGTAGAGTTGGACGTGGAGGTGGTTGCGAAGGTGAGGGTGGAGTTGGACGTGGAGCTGGTTGCGAAGTAAGGAATGATGTTCATATGCAAAAAAGAGAAAAAACCATCATAGCAAATGGCTGAAAACTGATGTGAAAATGGTTGAACGAAGGAAATCCCATCATGGTTTAAGTTGTGAAATGATGTAAAAAAGAAAATAATAGCTTTAATTGAAAAACTCATTGCAAAATTGAAGGTTTTTCCCATACATTAAATATTGTATTTTCGGTTTTTCTGGTATTTTATGTGATATAATTCGATTAAAACTGTTGAAAAACGCTTAATTGTTTACATGCCAAAATAGCGGCTCGCATTTTCTTCTGCAAAAGTTAATGCAACCCACTTAGTGATATTTATGGATGATTAACTATCTGCTTTTCATTCTTATTTTCTAAGTAACTTTGGACTTAAACATATCTCGTCTGCGACGACTGGGAACATGTTAAGCACTTCCAACAGTTTTTTCATTTCTTCTGTATCTACAAGATCATATGGGCTTTTATAATCAAGTCCAGGCCTTATAGTACTGTTGATATGATTTGCGATTAGTGTCATATCTTCCTGTGTATAACCCTTGAAGGTCTTGTGTCTAGGAATGACATATCTTATATATTCGTGATTCTTTTCAATGTGAGGTTTCTGCCACGATGCCTGTGGATCACAGTAAAAGATTTTTGTTCTTGGTGATCCGCTCTTGGTATACTCAAGTGCCAATGCATTCTTAAAACAACGTCCATTATCGGTTAGTATTATTGGGAATAGTTTCCTAAATCGTCTGACTCCCAATGCTTTTGTTAGCCTGTCAAATACTTCAATGACTGCATCCATTGTTTCATCTTCAATAAGAATCATCAGCATCACCGAGTTCTTATTAAACATGATTGTTAGTAACACCTGCTCTTTTGTTCTTAATCCACGAACTGTATCCATCTCTACCACCGGTAATTCCGGATGTTCTTCAATGTACTTCTTGTAGTCCTCAAAAGTTCTTCCCTGGCGATAATTAAACTTATTGCATTTAATCTCTGTCCGCTTTTTACGACGTCTTTTATACTTAACCCTTCGTCTTAAATCTAAGTTGCAGACTGTCAATTCACCAGCTTCAATGTAATTATAGATACTTCTTTCTGAAACTTTGATCTCTTCAGCATGTGTATTACAGATATGTGATAATGGTTGCCCCTGAAGAAGCAATGGTGATAAGTTTTCATCCAATGTCTGCAATTCTTCTTGGTTAAGTCTGATTCCTTCACGTGCTTCAGACCTGGTCGCTTTGGCCCTCGCATCTGCCTTTTCTGCAATGTAATAATACTTGTCATAAATGCATTTTTTCTTATTTTTCTCACTGCAAGTACTACACACAAATGGTGCTTTAAGATATCGAGAACACTCATGATTCTTAACCCTATCACATACCTTTGTACAGTCAAAATCCATGCACAGCCTGCATTTACGACTACAGTCTTCATCACCACACATGTTTTTCTTGGCGCAGTTTGTTGCATATATACAGTCTTTACCAAGCAGGTATGGCATCTTTACCTTTATTCGATTTTGTTTTACCTCTCTTGTAATACTGGATGTGCTCCGTCCCAAATCCTTAGCTATCTTACTAAAGGATTCATGCGCATATATTCCAGCTTCAATCCTCACTCTTTCTTTAAATGTTATTCGATTGTAATTACTCATTTAACTCCTAACCGCAGATA
>JAZQQB010000062.1:0-15837 GCA_045628865.1 Lachnospiraceae bacterium
CGTGAGCCCGCATTCGCTCTTGGAATCAAAACAAAATCAGCATACCCTTTTCCAGCAGGTAATTCACGGATCATGTTATAGTAAGCCGGTGCAGTAAAGTATGCCATGGTAAGGACACAGCTTAGGGAATTTTCATCGTTATATTGTAATACAGAAGTATAGGTTTCGTGAGCAAGTTCAATGATCCCAGCTACTTTTTCTGAGTCTTTGTCTATAGTAGCCATCAATAATTCATCACATCTTGAAATTGCCTTTGCTATTTCACTCCATGCACCATTCTTTAAAGCCATCTGAAATGCCTTAGCCACTTCATAATTCGGAACAAATGCACTTTTTCTTTCATAATCGTAACCTAGATATCCTAAGTGGATCAACGCAGTTATAGCATCATCTTTGGAATGGATCTCATATAAATCATTTTGAAAACTTTCTGTTTCAACTATGACTTTGCCTCCTGACAACATGGTCATAATATCATCTTTTAAGCCTTCATAATTCATGGTGATAAAGGTGTTGATAGACGAAAAGGACGAGGTATTTTTCCAGTAAGAATCAAAATCCAGATCCATCATCGACTGTACAACAGAGTTCGGATTATACATATGTTCATTTCCTATTGTATATCCGTTATACCATGCCTTGGTGGTATCAAAATCCATATCAAATCTTTCACAAAGCCCCTTTACCTCTTCCTCGGTAAAGCCATAATACTTTGTAATAGGCTTTGATTTCAACATAGTAAATTCTCTGAAATTATTAAGTGCAGACTCATCCTTGATCTTCTTGATGGGTAAAATACCAGTGATATATGCCAACGCCAAAAATGATTTCGACTCTTCTGACTTAAATAAAGAATGGAGAAATTGCAAATATTTATGAATAAGCTTCTGATCTTCACTGTTTCGAATCACACAATCCCACTCATCGATGATAATAACAAATGGCGTATTTGTTTTCTGATAGATTGACATGATCGTATAACTTAAGCTATCTTCATAATCAAACTGATCTTCAAACACTTCCTTAAAATCCTTGTAAACATACTCTATAAGTTTTTCTACAATATTGTCTTTGTAAGAATCCCAAAAAGTTGAAATATCCAAATGGATCACATGATACTGATTCATAAACTTACGATAATCACTACTCTTCGCAATCTCAGTATCATCAAACAGATCCGAAGAATCACATCCGCGGCTATAGTAGGCATCTATCATTCCAGCTGCATGGGATTTTCCAAATCGTCTGGCATGGCTAACTGCTATATACCTACTATTTGTACATAAAACACCATTTAAATAATCCAAAAGACCTGTTTTATCGATATATATTCTACTATTTTTATCGCTTCTAAAGCTCCCATTATTCGGATTAAAATAGATTCCCATATGCTGTCCACCTTATCATTTCCTAATCAAATAACCTATTATTATTATATTTTTGTACAGAAATATTGTCAATTCTGAATACTTTTTTAAATTTGAAATTCTATAACGATAAAAACTGTTATACGGCAAGTTACATTTTCTTTTTGTTCAACCTCTTTTACAAGACGATTAATCTTATCATATTAGAAAATGAGCTACTAACCCCGTCCCAGTGTCATTCAGGAGTAATGGTCAAATCCTACGCCTTATCTAAAAAAGTAAGCGTCACATTAATTGTGGCGCTTACTTTTTTAGACAAGGCGTAGAATTTGACCATTACTCATTATCACAACATTATTTCATATATTGACGCCGAACGGCATTATACTCTCTCTTCCGTTTTTATATCAACGTTTTTCCGATATTTTTTTCACAATACAACACGAGTGAGCCAATATCGATAACTGATAAATCTCAGAAACTTATAACATTCTATTGAATTATAGAAAATAAAGAGTGCAAAGTACTCTTTCGCGCACGGTCAGACACGAAAAGAAAAAGGCCGCGCCCCCGCGCTGCCTTTGCTCTTTGTATCCCCCGAAATGAAACACGCTCTCTATGCATGTGCTCTCACGTGCTATGAGTCGTTAGCAGTCCCCCGATTGCTAACTTGCTTCCCCCTAAGCACATTTATATTGTGCATCATTATCGGTAAATTGTAAATTTGTTTTACATTCAATAATTCGACATTATTCGACATTCATTTTGTCGATTATGAAAATACAAGATTCAGATATAGCTCTATCAGCCTTGATCCCCATAAAATAGCGATCATGATTCCAAAAGAAAGGTATGGCCCCATAGCAAGCAAATGCTCTGCTTTTGATACCTTCATTCGAATAATATGGATGATAGAACCTACTACACAGCCAATGATCAGGGCAAGAATGGAATTCTGCCATCCGATCAATAGTCCCGCTGCAGCCATGAGTTTTACATCACCACCCCCCATTGCTGCGCCCTTACTTATGATCACGATCAAATATAAAAAAGCACTAACTGCAAAAAATCCGATCACATGATCTAACCAATTCTGATAATCTATCGCTGTATCAGCTACTCCACACAAAAAGATCACCACATTAAGTCCAAAAGGAATCTCATACGTTCTTAAGTCGATCACACTAAGTACAAGAAGCATAGATACTGTAATACAACAAAATATACTGTGAAAACTGATTCCACAAAAAACAAAAACAAGCACCCACAACACCATATTCATTGCTTCCACGATAGGATACTGTGGCGATATCTTTGTTTTACACTTTCTACATTTTCCCCCAAGAAATAAATAACTAAATAATGGAACAAGGTCATACCACTTTAACTGGTAATCACATTTCATACAATGAGATCTCGTTGATACAAAGTTCTCCTTTTTGGGAATTCTGTAGATCAAAACATTTAAAAAGCTTCCAAAAACTAATCCAAATGCACCCACTAGTACTATAATCATTAGTTCCATTTTACACACTAATCTCCATTATTTTTCATATTCAACTGCTGTGTTTAATGCAATCTCCATCATCTGTGTAAAGGAATTCTGACGTTCCTCAGCTGTTGTTTCTTCTCCAGTGATCAAATGATCAGAAATGGTCAAGATTGCAAGAGCATTCTTTCCTGCCTTTGCTGCATTCATATACAAAGCGGCTGCTTCCATTTCAACAGCAAGAACACCCATAGACATCCACTTTCCGTTAGAAGTCTGATCTGCATTATAGAATGGATCGCTGGATAAGATATTTCCTACATGGTAGCGAGCCTTTAACTGATCTGCCTGATCAATTGCCATCTTCATCAAATGGTAATCAGCGATTGGTGCAAAGCTTCCTGTTAAGCAATACTGGCTTGCATAATTAGAATTGGTACAAGCGCCCATACCAAATACAATATCTCTTACCTTTACTGATTCATTCATGGCACCTGCAGAACCAATTCGAATGATGTTGTCCACATCAAACATATTAAACAATTCATAACTGTAAATACCGATAGCTGGCATACCCATACCACTTGCCATTACAGAAACCTTAGTTCCTTTATAGGTTCCGGTATATCCCTGCACGCCTCTGATATTATTAACAAGCTTTGCATCCTCTAAATAATTCTCAGCGATAAACTTTGATCTTAATGGATCTCCTGGCATCAGCACTGTTTTACCAAAATCCTCTGTATTCGCTGCAATATGTGGTGTTGCAATATAACTCATAATTGTCCTCCATTTCTAAATTGTATTCTATCATAAAATAATATGAAATTATTATATCATACTTAAATCTATTTTGTAATGAGAAAATGCCATACGAAATCCTTTTCAGATTCGTATAGCTATTGTATAATACTTATGATGTTGCAGAAAGCTTCTGTACATCTTCTATAAGATAAAAGAAAAAGAGGTTTTTTATGGATAAATATACAACAAATAATGTAGATATAAATGACATTGATTATGATGAAACAGAAATTCCGGTGAAAAAACGCCGTGATAACCACTCCAAAAAGGCGCTTAGATTAGAACAGGCCGAAGTAGAGCTTTTGAGAAAGCAATTAACTACCACTAAGATTCTAACCGTTTTTGTCATTGTGGTTTTTATTCTTGTCCTAATTGCAGGTGGCCTTTTTGTCAATAAGCTGAACCGTTCCTTAAACGAGTTAACTGTTGCCATTGATAACTCCAAGAATACTATGGCATCTATTGATACAACCATGAAGGACGCACAGGAAACTATGGTCAATGTGAATATCGCCATTGAAGAAGCCCGCGTAGCCATTGCCGATATGGAAACAGCTGTAACGGATTTAGATGCTTTTATTGCTTCCTCAAGCGAAGTAGTAGATCAGATCAATCAGATTGATTTCGATGCCTTAAATGAAGCCATCACTAACCTGACTACCTCTGTTAATGGATTTAGCAACTTCACCTCTATGTTTTCGCATTAATATTTATTTAACCATAAAAATGGGACAAGGTTTGCAAGCCTTGTCCCATTTTTTATTATCCTTATGAAAAAATTGATTTTATTTTTTTCCAAAGTGCCTTAAAGAAGCCTGTGATTGCTTTCCAGATTCTTGCAAAAAATCCTGGTTTCGACTCCTTCTTGGCAGAATCATCTGTCATCTTATCATCATCTGCAAAGGTTACATCGTCATATAACACTTCACTTTCATTCACCAATGTTGCAGTACCAAATACGCTTGTATCAAAGTCTGCTGTATTGGTGGTATCACTAAAGGAAAGGGTTCCTACGTATGCACCCTGCGCATCTATATCCGTTACTTTGATTTCGATACCAACCTCTTTATTTTTAAATGGTTTTAAATGTGTCCATGCAAAAGCTGCTTCTAAAACATAGCCTTGATCAGTTACTTTTACCTGTGAAGTCACAGTATCTGTGGAAGCATTTTTTCCTACAATAGCTACCCCATTTAAATAATCGATGGTATACATTTTATCATCATCCTGATATGCGGATGACTTCTGATTTTTTTCATCGATACAAATTGAAACGCTATCCTTTGCATCCGTTCCATCAGCATTTAATGCGCTATCCTTTACGACTACATAAGCATACAGATATTCATCATCCCATAAAAATCTTGCATTGGCAGCAACATTGGTACCTTCATTGATAGTAAGAACCGTTACTGGAGAGGTTTTCCATACATCATCCATTTCACCATCTACAGATACGCTGCCCTTTGGAATGATCATATATGGCTTTAAAATACCCTGGGCATAATACTCACTACTTGCTGCCTGATTCAGTGCATGGTCATTAAAAGCTTCCGTTTGATTTCCATTGGTCACAACCACATCAAGTCGAATGGTTGATGCAACCTTTAATGTATTTGCCTCACATGGAATGGTTACAATGGCTTCATATCCGCCGCTCACTTCCTTTGCATCACTTCTTAAAACGGCATACTCTTGAATACCATCTGTACCTTCAAAATAAACTTTTACCTCATCGCTATCTTCTTTATTACCATCGGATACTGTAACCTTAACTTTTATTCCATCCTTGCCCCATACTGGTACAAAGGATGCTTTTACATTTCCTTTTTCAAAAGAATACTCTGATCCTGATGCAAAGCATGTTTCGTCATCATCAAAGGAAATTGCTTCGATCAGATCCATATTTTTGATGGCATAATGAAGTTTTGAAGGATCCACAAATGCCCAGAATGCTGATTTCACCTGATAATTGTCATCATATAAAAGTGGCATCTGATGACGCTTTCCATCTGAACCACCACCTACAAAGCTTGCTGTCTGAAGCCAGGAATTCTTATCGATCACACCCCAAATGGTAATACCTGAAAAGTTGATTCCCTCAGCTCGAAGTAGCTTCACAGCATCATAAAAATCTTTATATCGATATGCAAGTCTTAAATCCTCTTCTGCGTAGGTTGCCTCTGTTCCATCATAGGCTGCATTAGCCTGGAAATCCAACTCTGTTAGCTGTACCTTATCTACTACTGCTGCATATGCTCTTGCAGCGTCCATAAACTGATCAATAGTCGGGCTATTGTCTGCATTCTGATAGTGGCCCTGCATACCCATACCGGTAATTCTTGTTCCCTCTGCATTTACAACATCAGTTAAAAGCTGTACAATTCCCTGACATTTCTTAGGATCACATTCATTATAATCATTGTAATAAAGTTCTAAGCTTTCCGGAGCGTATTTATTGGCAAAACGGAATGCATTGATAATGAAATCCTGATTACCATATACTGCCCACCAGCTTGAATTCTCTGTATCATTTCGATAAGTTCCTGTTCCATCACTGACTGCTTCATTCACAACATCCCAGCCATAAAACATATCCTTATATTTACTGTCTTCTCCAACAAAATGCTCCAAAACAGTCTTGATATACCATTCATGACGCTTAGTCATCACTTCCGGGCTTACGTATGGCTTACTTGCATCATAATCCTCATGGAAAAACCATTCAGGAGTCTGGGAATGCCAGGTAAGTACATGGCCTCTGATTTTGATAGCTTCCTCTGGATGCGCTTCATTCCAATCATAAAAATAATCGAGCATCATTTCTGCTCTGTCATAATTGGTCACTGGAACTACCAGCTTCTCACCATTTAATGTAACCTCCTCAGTTCCAGGGCATACATTGTTGCTGTAATTAAACATACAGTCTGGCTTTAATTCATTTCCAAATGTAACCGCATTGTTATGCTTGGTTACCAGAGCCATTGTATTCGCATCACTGATCTCGTTGTTACAGATTGCAGCGCCAACCAAAAAGTCGTCACCGCACTCCTTCGTTAATACATCCTTTAAATCCGGAACATCTGTCTGGATTACCACTTCATTTGCAGCCTGAACTTTAACAGGTTCTTCACTTACAAAGCTTCCCGCAACCAAGGCTATTGCAAGACAAAGTGCAAAAAATTTTTTCTTCCTCACAAAAAATACCTTCCTCTCATAGAATCTTATCTAAATTACCTATCATTATAAAGGATTTTCTTATTTTTTGCTTCTTATTTTTTGTTTGGCAGTCTTCAACTAATGCTTTTCCACATCACGCAAATATTTTATAAAGCACTGGCAATATAAAACATATATAACCGATCAGTGACCCGATCAGGAATTTTTTTGTTAAAAAAACTGCAACAAATTCACGAATCAAAGCAGAAGGCCAAAAATAAAATGCAACCTTTGCTCCAATACCAACACAATCAAATTTTTGTTTCTTTGCATAGCTTAAGCACCTGTATATATGATAGTTGCTGGAAACAAGCGCAGTTCGTTGTCCACCTGGTCTACTGATAATAATATCTTTTGAGTTTTTTATATTTTCCATGGTAGTAACAGATTTGTCTTCAATCAATATATGTTCTTCAGCGATTCCTTTTTCAAGAAGATACCTTTTCATTGCCTCTGCTTCACTGATCTTTTCATCACTCCCCTGCCCTCCGCTCGGAATGATCATTGGTTTGATCTTGCATTTTTGATACAGTTCGATTGCTTTGTCCACACGGTTTGAAAGAAGCTTTGTCATTCGTTCACCGCCTGCTAATCCACATCCATGTATGATGATATAATCAAATCTCATAACATGCGGCAGCCATTGAATAAATACGGAATAAAATACAAAGTTTAATATCAGACAACTAAAATAAAGAACTGTCATACAGATCCATAATACAAATGTATGGATTTCTTCAAATCTCTTTTCATCAGAAAGTCCTAACACATATATACTTGCAGCGAGTTCACCTATTGCAATTAAAACACCCAATAATAACGACATGATATGCGGGATGGAAAAAGATTCTTTCTTAATCATCTGTATACCATTGATGATCAACAGCACTGGAACAACAAATACTGCTGCCATAACAAATAAGAAACAATACAAAAGTGCATATCCCATTTCTGTGCCAAATAAACTGCACAAAAAGAATACTGTAAAAAAGCATGCGATCATCACTAACACACTATTCAAATATCTTTGTGGTTTCCATACAGTAACAATAATTGCAATGACCCAGGAACCCACTAAAAAAGGCCATAAAGTTACTATATTATCTATGGTAGCTGACATTTTCATTTTCTCCCTGATTTATATTTTTCGAATCCATGATTTTCATCATTTCCTTATCTTCCTCATCATTTCCAAGCGCATATATTCTTGTCACATCAAGTCCCAAAAGCTTGCAAAAATACTGTACTGCAGATTCCTTCCTGGCTTCAAAAGATACAATCTCCAAACAATGCTTCTCAACAAAGCATCTGCTGCCGCATGGTAAAAATGCTTTTATTTCATGAACAGCTGTTTCATTCCAAACAAATCCCTTACGTCCATGGATTGTTATCTTATAAATTTCTTTATTGTAATGATAAATAGATACATGTGCATGATACTTTTTAGCAAACGATCTTATTTTAGAAATTGGCAGATTCTGTAAGGGTATGATCTTGATATCCGTAATCTTTTGACCCGATTGATCTAGCAATAGATTTAATCCGCCACTGGCACAGGATATCCCTTTAAAAAGATAGATATCCTCTTTTAAGATCTGCTTCACATATTCAAGCGGATAAGATGTGATCAAAAAAATCGGCATTCTTCTAGTAAGGCCCTTTAATTTTGCTCTTGTAATGTCAGACAATCCATCCCTTTTTCCTTCAGGGATCAATGTTCCATCTAAATCCAAAAACATTGCATCAAACATTTTGGGTACACGAAAAATGGAGAGTTCTCCAAATGCTTTATGAAAATCCCTTCTTCCTCCATATGCTAAATAGCAACTGCATTGTCTTTTTGTACAATGATCTTCGAACATCTGCCAAGGTGCTGCATCATACCAGTTCAAAGCCTTAGGTCTGGAAATATTGCAGCTTTTCATCGTTCCATCAGCTTCTACAAATAACCGATTTTCACACATAGACGGATCTGACTCATGCCCTTTTAACTCCTCTTCAAAAAAAGGATCCATCTCACAAAAGTCGCATACCTCTTCCATGGTATAATTTCGTTTCAAACCATCCATCTGATTGATCCAAAAATACACATTAGCCGGTAGTTTATTGTAAAAGGACTGCAGCTCAGTTATTTTCTCTGGATTTCCAACTGCTCCCACGCAAAAAGAAACACCCCATGAGAGCAACTTATCACATTGTAGCAAAAAAATGGATTCTTTAACTTGTTCCGGATGATATGTCGCCCATACACTTAATTTTGTTTTGTCTCCACCAGCCTGATCATAAATAGCAAGCATCTTATCTATATCAAAACTTAAGTTTGTCTGTAACCCGACTTTTTCCATTCCCTGCAAAACAGACAGCTTTGCCAATGCCTCCCAATAATAAGGATGGATCGACGCCTCTCCATAGGGCGTGATCATGACACCGGAAATTCTGTATTTCTGATCATCACACTCTTTGTTGATATCTGAAATGTGCCCTACAAATCTTGCAAGGGATTCTTCATCTTTTTTCAGTTCCATGCTACTTGATTTATGTTTTGAAAACGGACAGTAGGAACAGGAATAATTACAACTTTTTAAAAAGCCTCTATAACAAACTGTATTTTTCATGAATTCTTCTGCTCCCAT
Source organism: Lachnospiraceae bacterium (assembly GCA_045628865.1). GTDB lineage: Bacteria > Bacillota > Clostridia > Lachnospirales > Lachnospiraceae > JAZQQB01. The sequence continues at coordinate 9,513 of JAZQQB010000062.1, forward strand.
TCAAGCATCAGTTTTTCTATATCTCGTGAAATAAGCTGTGGTCCTAACCAGTCAGAAAGTGATATTCCAGATTCCGTCAGGCAAAGCATTCCCTGTTCTTTTCGACAATACCCTTCCTCGCACCACTTTGAAAGGATCGGATAAGCGCTAAAAAGTTCACATTTAAAGTCTTTTTCGAATAAATCAATGGAAATTCCAGGCAGCGTAAATAAATGCTTGATCACATATCTTCTTCGCAATTCCTCCGGTTCTAGCAAAATTCCATGTTTCACCTTTGTAAAATCCATTGTTCCTATAAACTCGTTTAATTCGTTCATTGCGCTACATCGTGTAATCTGATACGGTGTACATGCATGAAGATTTCCCAGATAGCTTCTGCCTCCACACCCAAGTGACAAAGAGCAATTCATGCCACATTCTACAAAAGACTGCTCTGACCTCTTGGTGAATCTTCTCATAGACTTTTGAAAGTATCCCATTTCCTGCAAAAAATGTTTTCCTTCTTCATACAGTTCATATGTATGCTCTGGATCTGGCACATTTCTTTCCTCTAGTAACTTAACACCATGTTTGATATATAAAGGATATAAAAAAATCTCATCTGGTGAAAAATCACAGGCTTTCTTTAATGACTCTACTAAGCTTTCCTTTGTTTGAAAAGGAATTCCATAGATAAAATCCATGTTAAAGCATGAAAAATCAGCTTCTCTGATGATTTCTGCCGCTTTTTTGGCACATTCTGGCAGGTGTGCTCGTCTTAAATATTTTAATTCCTCTAAATGAAAACTCTGAACACCAAGGCTAACCCTTGTCACGCCTTGTTTTTTCAAAAAGTCCATTTTTTCTTTTGTGGTTTGTAAAGGAGCAGTTTCTATGATGATTTCACAATCCTTTTTCACTGGAAGTAAAGAAAAAATGCTATCGAAAAGCTGTTTCAACAATGAAACCGGAAGTATCAACGGTGTACCGCCTCCAATGGTTATATCCTCAAACACCGTATCTTTTGGAAGCATTTCTTGATACTGCTTCATCTGCCGTATCAAAGCTGCTATATACTTTTCCCAAAAATCTTCCTTTGTTCCTGTCACTGAAAAAAGATTACAATACCCGCATTTTGATTCACAAAATGGAATGTGTATATACAAGCTGTGCCCGTTTCCGGAAAGAAAGTGCATATATTCTTCCAAATTACAGTCACTTAATTGGCGATATGCAGTTTTATGCGGATAACTATACATATATTGGTAATATCGATTCATATATTTTTTTCTCGCATCAATGTTATTGTATCTTTATTTATTCATTATCTATCATTTATTAAAAAGAAATGCTTGTAAGGCACAGTACTGACTACCGGATGATTCACTGAATGAAATGTAAATCCATCCTCCCCATAACATGTTCCATGATCCGAAAAACATATTACAAATGCATCACCACGTTTCTCTTTCCAGGCATCCATCAATCTTTTAAACTCGCCGTCCACATATCGCAATGCTGCTTTATGTGTTTCAAGACTATCCGACTTGGCACCTTCAATGTAATGACTGTTTGGATAATGGATCGCACTAAAATTCAAATACATAAAAATATGCCTGTCATCTTCTTTTTGATCTAATTTCTTAATAATGTGATCCACCTGATTTTTGGCGCTATCCTTTACAGGGCAGGAAAAAGAAGGATTCCACCAGCTTTTTTCAAACATAGATGGAAAAACATTACCAATATCCGACCTTTTATCAAAAAAAGTCACGCCACCAACACACCATGTATCATAACCAGCCTTGCGCAGACCCGTCGGAATATTTCCGCCTGAAAACTCATAAATGGAATCTGGTGCTTTTTTCATCATTCCCTTTGGTATAAATAATACCTGTGCTTCTGCTAAGTTTCTCGCTTCATCCTGTAATGGTAAGAATCCGGAAAAGATTGCATGATGGGAAGGATAAGTAAAATTACCTGGAGCCTGTCTCTTTTCCCATTCTCCATATTGATTCAAATTAGGTGTACCACCATTTTTTTCTTCCTCGATTGCTGCATCATAGCGCAGGGTATCAAAGCACAAAAATAAAATGTCCTTTTTCCCCACCACCGTGGACATATCAACCGCATTATTTTTTTGATTCATTTTGGCACGAAAAGCCGAAAAAGGTATCTCACTCATTTTCCATCCTCCCTAGTTGGTCTCTATCTGTTTTTTTCAGAGAGCAATTTTTTCATCGACGCCACCTGACTTTTATAAATTCGATTATCTTCATAAATATCCTGATAGATCAAATCGCCCTGACCATTCATCTCTATAATCCTTGGTTTGCCATGTTCAATCAGCACATCAATCCCGGCGCCTCGCAGTCCTGGAATACAGGATACCGCCTTTATACACAAGGAAGAAATCTCCTTCGTTAGCTGATCTGGCAGCTGAAGTTTTTCATAATATTCAGCATGATTGTTCAAATGAAGATTCGTAATAGGTCCCTTGGATAATCTTGGCAATATATATACAACCTTACCATCATTCACAACAACTCTAAGATCAAAACAATACTTTTCAAACTGATCCTTTGCATGCCACTTCTCAATGATGCACTCTGATCGAAGTAAAAGATCCAAATAAGCTTTCGCTTCTTCATTTTCTAATCTCATTAACTTTTTCGTATTCATAAGCCCATTCTCGCTTATAGTAGCACAGGTATAGATCCAAAGTTTATTTTGATTTTTAGAAAAGCGTACTGCCGTCACGCCTGCTGCCCCAGCACCATTCACAGGTTTCACAAATATCTGTGAAAGTCTCTGCCTATCCATAAAAGTCAACAGCTGTGCATGATCCTTACAACTAACATCAAAACTATCTGTAACCAGAATCCCATTTTCTAACAAAATCTGCTTGCACTTCTTTTTATCAAGGCACAGCAAAATAGCTGCCGGTGTATTGTAAAATCCAAACACCGGCAACTTCGAGATCTGTTGCATCATACTTTTATAATGTTCTGTAAAAACATCAATATCTGTCAACTTTGCACTTTTGATCGCAGGCGGATCTATTTTGACCATAACATCCTGCAAATCTGTTCGCCCAAGCAGCTGATCCACGTTTTCATATGAATAAAAAGAATAGTCCACGTCACATGCTTTTTCAAAATAGATTTTTCTTTTTCCTTCTGTTCCTAACAGGATAATTTTTTCTACTCTGTCAACATTGGATTGTACCATATTTCTCCATCCCACTCTTCTGCTTCCTGCTGATCATCATAGTCAAAAGTTACTCCGCATGGACTTTTTCTCAATTTATGTATCATCTCGTCAGAAAAATAATTATATGTTACATCTACATGTTTGATATTTGGATAATCTGCTAGTTTCTGCAATATCATATCGCCACCCTTATCTGTGATCGTACCACAAGACAAGTCAAGATCAACCAATTGACTCATATACTTACTCTCTAATACTGCTTGTGTAACCTCATCCTGCATATTACTATCAACCAGTCCCAAATAAGTCAATGCAGGGAAGTCAGAATTAGTCAAAAGAGATTTGATGGTATCTATATCACCATCAAAACCGTAATCATCAACACCTAGATATAACAATAATTTCTTTAATTTAGGTAATTTCGCATCTTCGATTTGTTTGATCACATCAGAACCTAATCCGCCACAAATAATAGTAAGGGATTCTAAATTATCATGAGCAATTTCGCCTAATTCAAGATCTGTACTTCCCTTGATCGTCAATTCCTTTAATTGTGGCATAGCTGCCCATAACTTACTGTAGTTTCCCTGTATGATCCAGGAAACTTCACATTCTTCAAAATCCATATCCCCAACAAACAAGGATGTAACATGCGAGAATGCTTCTTTATGATCCACAATTCCATCCAACAGACCCTGACAATTATCTTCATATGCTCCACCCCAGTCTCCGATGACCAAATGATCAACCGATGAAAATTCAGGATCAGCAAGGATCTCTTCTACTAATGTAGTTGCGTTTTTTCCATCTTCCCATGCATCATAATCATTTAAATATTTTTTCTCCATTTTCTTTTCCTCCATAACTCTATCATCATAATATTCAAGTTGTCTTTCAATCGAATCACTTCTCCCATTATACTGTAAATCGATTTTGAAAACAAACTTTTCTTCATAAAAAAGAGTGCTTCGCACTCTTTCTCGCTCGAGCGGAATGCGTAGCATTACCTTCCTTTCCGCGAGATGCGCATCCATCGCGGAGCTTTTAGTTTCATAGGAAATTTGAAGAATTTCCTATGAAACTAAAAGGGATGCCATTCGGCACCCCTCATTCATTCTTATTCTGCTTTCACAAAATCAAATACAAGACCATTTTCAGCTGTCATAAGTTCAACATATTTCTGGAAATCAAGATTCTTGTAGTTATTGTATACATTCTGAGTAGTTACATAGTAAGTTGCACCTTCTTCAGCAACAAATGTCTGGCCACTGCTTAAGTAGAATGTAGTAACCTTTCCTGTAGCATCCACTTTACGGATGATGTAACGGAAACTCTGTACTTCTTTTCCATCCATTGTGATTACTGCCTTGTAGGTTTCTCCTGCAGTAACTGTAAGTGCATCAGTCATTCTGATTCGAACTCTGTTATCCTCTAAAGCTGCTTTGCTAATAGAGTATGTACCAGATACCCAGCTTGAAGTCTGTCCAGTTGTTAAGTTTGCATCAAGTGATGTTATTTCCTTTGCAACTGTTTCTGTTACATCCTTAAGTGCAAAACCAATTGCAGAATCATTGAACAATGCTACATACTGGTCAAATGTAAGATCCTTGTAGTTGTTGTATACATTGTGTACACATACATAGTATGTTGCACCCTCTACTGCCTCGAAACGATCCTTATCAGATAAGTAGAAAGTAGAAACCTTTCCATTTAATACCTGACGTACGATCATTCTAAATGCAGGATTTGAAACGCTCGCTTCGTATGTATTACCTGCTGTTACTGTTAAAGCATCTGTCAAACGAATTCTCTTTTCATTTTCTTCAACCGAAGCTTTACCCTGTGAGTAAGAACCTGATACCCATGTACCAAGATCAGTTACGATCTCTGTAGGAGCTACAATTTCTGTTCCCTCTAACACAACTGTTCCGAATACACCTGGTTTAGACCATCCCTGACCTGACTGATCATACCAGCTTAATGTACCAATTCTTGATCCTGACTTGTCAGCATCATTGATCTGGATTTCTAAACCAATCATCTGTCCGGATTCAGGACTAACATCTGTCCAAGCAAAAGCTGCTTCCACAACGTAACCTTTGTCAGTAAGTTTTACTGCAGACTGAACATTTTCTGCATTACAATTTGTACCATTAAATGTCTGTTCATTTAAGTAGTTGATACGATACTGTTTATCATCTGCTTCATAAGCATCTGTCTTATGATTATTCTCATCGATAAAGATTTCAACAGAATCTTTTTCATGTGCATTCTTACTATCTGCATTCAGAACTGGATCTGTTACATCAATATATACATAAAGATTCTTCTCATCCCACATAACTCTTGCGCCAGCTGATACTTTGCTACCGAGATTGATTGTTAATGGAGTTTCTGAAACGCTATTCCAGATTTCATCCATTTCTCCATCAATCACTGCACTGCCTTCTGCTACTGTCATGAATGGCTTCAAGGTTGCTTTTGCATAGTAGTCAGTTCCTCTTTCCTGTGAAAGGGTATGATCGTTGTATGCGGCTTTCTTTGCTCCGTTGACAACTACAAAATCAATCTTGATTTCAGTTCCAACGCTGAACTGATCCAAACCAAAATCAGAAGCCTTTAGGTAGGTAGATGCAATATAACCACCTTCTGTTTCTTCTCCAACTTTACGTTCACATAAACATGTTTCTGTTACTCCATTGACATTGATGTACATATAAACTGCATCCTTTGCGTCAACAGTTGCATCTTTTACATCAAATTCAGCTCTGATCCAGTCTTTGTTCCAGCTTGTGTAAACATCAGCTGTTACATTGGCCCCATTAATTACTGCATCTGGAGTTTCCTTTAAGGTACCCAGTGTTTCTGATTCTGCAATACCAACGATATCAAATGTCTTGATTTCTGGTTCAAGCATCGTAGGATCTACAAATGCCCAATATGCCGGTTTTGCCTGATAGTAATCATCAAATAACAATGGACACTGTCTCTGATTTCCACTAGCAGCTCCACCTACAGAGTTTGATGTCTGTAACCATGAATTTCTGTCGATAAGCCCCCACTCAGTCATACCGTGGAAATTAACACCTTCCTCACGAAGCTCTTTGATACCTTCAAAGATTTCTTTGTATCT
>JAZQQB010000063.1:0-2386 GCA_045628865.1 Lachnospiraceae bacterium
TTTGGTGAGCTTGACAAGATCTGTAAACCAGAGTGTATCTTTGCATCAAACACATCATCTCTTTCAATCACAGAGATTGGAAACGGACTTACACGTCCTATGATCGGTATGCATTTCTTCAACCCAGCAGACAGAATGAAACTTATCGAGGTTATCGCTGGAGTTAACACACCAGAAGAGACAGTTGCTTGCATCAAGAAGATTTCTGAGGAAATCGGAAACACACCTGTACAGGTTAACGAAGCAGCAGGTTTTGTTGTAAACAGAATCTTAATCCCAATGATTAACGAAGCAGCTTTCATCAAGATGGAAGGCGTTTCAGATGTAGCTGGTATCGATGCAGCTATGAAGTTAGGTGCAAATCATCCAATGGGACCATTAGAGTTAGGTGATTTCATCGGTTTAGATATCTGTCTTGCAATTATGGATGTTCTTTACAAAGAAACAGGTGACAGCAAATATCGTGCATGTCCATTGATCCGTAAAATGGTAAGAGGTGGAAATCTTGGATGCAAGAGCGGAAAAGGATTCTACGTATACAATGCAGATCGTACAAAAACACCAGTAGATGCTCAGTAATTTTAAGCATTGATCGTTGATGTTTCATATTAATAAATATTTTTAAAGGAGAGTTAAAATCATGGATTTTACTTTAAGCAAACAACATGAAATGGCAAGAACTCTTTTTAGAGAATTTGCTGAAAAAGAGGTTAAACCTCTTGCAATTGAAGTAGATGAGACAGAAGAATTCCCAATGGAAACTGTTGAAAAAATGGCAAAGGCTGGATTTATGGGTATTCCAATTCCAAAGGAATACGGCGGACAGGGCTGTGACGTATTAACATATGCTATGTGCGTAGAAGAATTAGCAAAAGTTTGTGGTACAACAGCAGTTATCGTTTCTGCTCATACATCACTTTGCTGTGATCCAATTCTTACATATGGTACAGAAGATCAGAAGAAAAAATATCTTCCAGATTTAGCTGCTGGAAAGAAGATTGGTGCTTTCGGTCTTACAGAGCCAGGTGCTGGTACAGATGCACAGGGTATGCAGACAAAGGCTGTATTAGATGGTGACGAATACGTTCTTAACGGATCAAAAATTTTCATCACAAATGGTAAAGTAGCTGACGTTTATGTCATTTTTGCAATCACAGGAATGATCGAAAAACGTGGTAAGATGACAAAAGAAATTTCTGCATTCATCGTAGAAAAAGGAACACCAGGATTTAGCTTTGGTACAAAAGAAAAGAAGATGGGTATCCGTGGTTCTTCAACATACGAATTAATCTTTACAGATTGCCGTATTCCAAAGGAAAATATGTTAGGTGCTCAGGGTAAGGGATTTGGTATCGCTATGCATACACTTGATGGTGGACGTATTGGTATCGCAGCTCAGGCTCTTGGTATTGGTGAAGGTGCTCTTGAAAGAACAATCGCTTACGTTCAGGAAAGAAAACAGTTTGGTCGTGCAATCGGTGCATTCCAGAATACACAGTTCCAGTTAGCTGATATGGCTACAAAGGCTCAGGCAGCTCAGTTTATGGTATACAAGGCAGCTTGCACAAAGGATCAGTATACAAAGGATCATAAGACATCTTATAACTGTGAAGCAGCTATGGCTAAGTTATACGCAGCAGAAATGGCTATGGAAGTAACAACAAAGGCTGTTCAGTTACATGGTGGATACGGCTACACAAGAGAATACGAAGTAGAACGTATGATGAGAGATGCTAAGATTACAGAGATCTACGAAGGAACAAGCGAAGTTCAGAGAATGGTCATAAGTGCAAACCTCTTAAAATAATTAAAACATAGATTGAGAATAAAGGAGATAAACACAATGAAAATTGTTGTATGTGTAAAACAGGTACCTGATACAAAGGGCGGCGTTAAGTTTAATCCTGATGGTACACTTGATAGAGCAGCTATGCTTACAATTATGAATCCTGATGATAAGGCTGGTCTTGAAGCAGCTTTAAGATTAAAGGATCAGTACGGCGCAGAAGTTACAGTAGTAACAATGGGTCTTCCAAAGGCTGAAGAAGTTCTTCGTGAAGCTATGGCTATGGGTGCTGACAAGGGAATCCTTGTAACAGATAGAGTTCTTGGTGGAGCTGATACATGGGCTACATCTCAGACACTTGCTGGTGCACTTAGAAATATCGACTATGATTTGATCATCACAGGTCGTCAGGCTATTGATGGTGATACAGCACAGGTTGGACCACAGATTTCAGAGCACTTAGGAATTCCAGTAATTTCTTATGCACAGAAGATTGAAATCGAAGGCGACAGCGTTGTTGTTGAACGTCAGTATGATGATAGATATCATGTATTAAAAGCAAAAATGCCTTGTTTAGTTACAGCACTTGCTGAATTAAAT
>JAZQQB010000064.1:0-77012 GCA_045628865.1 Lachnospiraceae bacterium
GAAGTGAAATAGTGTCCCTCAGATACTGTACCAGTGTCTTAACAAACAGTGGTACTGCATCTGAAGGACACTATTTCACGTCCCCATTGTCTTTTTTGGATTCATTAACCAACGACTTTTTTAACGGCTTCTAATACACGGTCTGCCTGAAATGGCTTAACAATAAAGTCTTTTGCTCCAGCCTGAATGGCTTCAATAACCATTGCCTGCTGACCCATAGCAGAACACATAATAACCTTCGCACCTGGATCATTTGCTTTAATAGCCTTCAAAGCCTGGATACCGTCCATTTCTGGCATAGTAATATCGAGAAGAACGAGGTCTGGCTTAACTTCACTGTATTTATCTACGGCAAGTTTTCCATTTTCAGCCTCTGCTGCAATCTCATAACCATTCTTGGTTAAAATATCCTTAATCATCATACGCATAAAAGCTGCATCATCCACGATTAGTATTTTTGCCATGTTAATTCCTCCATACGCTTTTGTTTTTTCTATTAGCCGTATTTTCGGCTCTCACCCATAATCAAAAAATATTATTAATTCCTTATGCATATTATTGTACTATTTTTTTATCCTATTGTCCAACATATTTTTTAAAATTTTTTAAATTTTTTTATTTTATCTGTAAATTCAAGCAAAATAGGTCTATTTAATCACACGTAACGCATAATGATCTCTGCCATTCTTCTTCACGTCATACAGTGCTTGATCTGCGGCAGAAAATATGGTTTCATAATCTGTTCCATTTTCAGGCTCAAATACCATTCCAATGCTACAGCTCATCTGAAGATTGATTCCTTCCACTGCAAAAGGTTCTCTCACAGCCTTATTGACCTTCACCACCTTTTCAATGGCTTCATCCCTGCTATCAGCTTCTAAAAACACCATAAATTCATCTCCACCAATACGCCCGACAAGATCATCCTGTGCAAAATTCTTTTTAATCTGCTTGGCAATATACTGGATCACCGCATCTCCTGCCAGATGTCCTAAAGAATCATTAATACGTTTAAATTTATCTGCATCGATCACCAAAAGTGCTCTAAATGCCTTTGATGCTTTCTGTGAAAGTTTCTCCTTCACTTGCTTTTCCATGGCATTCTTATTCAAAAGACCAGTCATGAAATCAACATTGGCTTTTTTAGACAAAGCCTCTCGTTCCTTCACCTCTTTTGTAATATTTTTAAAGCTTCCAACAATTTTAAAAACTTTTCCATCTCCAGAGGCAAAGCTTGCCAGATATGCCCTATACCAATTTACTTTTTTAGGTTTAGCATCAGCGAAACGAAATTCATAAATCTTTTTCTGAGGATTTTTTAAAAGCTCCTTTAATTGTGAAATGCTGTCTTCCCAATCCTCTTCATAAACAAGCGTCTTCATCAATTCATCCTTCATGAAATTCGAAAAAAGCTTTTCCTGCTCCCCAAGTCCTGGGTAATGAAAGATTGCGGAATCTGTATCAAAATCATACTCAAAGGTGATTTCATCTGTCGCCTCCTGTAAAAGCTTATAGCGCTGCGTTTCCAAATACAGCTCTTCATTTCTTGCCTGAAGCTGTTGCTGAACAGCGACTCTGTCAGACACATCTGTCAAAACACCATAAAAAACCGGTTCATCATCCTGTTCTAAGATTTTTCTTCCCCGATACTCCATGTACTTTGTTTCATTCATAAGTCCTCTGACACGGAAGGAAACTTCCACATGATCCATAAATTCCAGCTGTGTATTGATCAAATCCTTCACCGCCATTCTATCTGCTTTAAAGATCAGAACATCAAAATTGTTAAAATAATGGTCTCTGAATACCTGTTCCTCACAGCCAAACATAGAAAGAAGTCCTTCCGAAACTTGCAGAATCTTGCCTGTTTTGGCATGATGAACCAGTACACCTCCTGGTATACTGTCCATCAATGTATTTAGTTTTCGTTGTAAGATTTCTATTTCCTTTTCTGCTTCAGCCCTCATAACTGCCTCTTTTCAACCAAAATCATTTAGTGAGCACACCACATAAGTATTTTTGAAAAAATACGCATAGCTCTGAATAATTACCTTTTTTTAAAGTAGTACTCAATTTCAGATTTTCCCTCTAAGGAAACATACTGACCATACATGGAAACATTACAGCATAATACCCTGCACTTTGTCGGAAATAATAATTCATATCCCATATCTGATGCAAGCCCTGGCATTCTCTCACTATTCTCTCCAAAGGAAATATATTTTGCGGAGGCACCGACTTTTAAAACCTCCTGATCCGTCTTTCCCCTGGCAATCAGTTTTTCGCTCTTTAAGAAGTCAAAGAACACATAGTTCTTTTCACGGTTCACAAAACGTGGCTCTTTCACATTCTCACGAAGGATCAGTTTTCCCTGTGGAGTATAAAAATGCACTGCTCCCGTCTTTTTCTCTACTCTGACTAAAATTTTATCTGTGAGAATTTCTGCTGCATCCTTTGTTTCACGACATTTCCAGGTAAATGGTACTGCTTTTATTTCTTTTTCCAACTTCATTGTATCAATTGTCTGTCCTGCTGCAAAGCGAATTCGTATCATATCTTGCGACAATGGTTCAATACGAAGAATACCACCTGCTCCTGTCAGATCCCAATATGCCTTTGTTTTGGTAATCCACTTAATGGAATGATCGATCCTTCCATGTCCAACAGGTCGCAAAATACTTGAATCAGGCATTTCTCCATATTCCGTAATCTCTTCTGGCTCTTGATACTCCTTTGCACCTTTTTTTGCCATGTAATATGGCAGGTTAGAGGCCTGCCTGGCCGGTTTTGCCACTGCAGCAGCAGCTCGAGGTTTCTCTCCTCTTAGCCCTGCATTATGCAAACTGCTTCCAGTACTAGCAGTCTTGCTTCTTTCAAGACCAGTTGATGACTCCCCAACTTTTGTCGTATCCTGAATGATCTGTTCCGGTTTGATGGTGATGCGTTTCGGTCCAATCTGGTTTCTTTCACGCATTGCCACGTCACCCTCTTTGGATCTTCTTTTGATGATCTCATCATTGGTCAGCTCTGGTCCCTTGGCATATACCACTCTTTTTTGTGGCGCATTCTTTGCAACAATCTCCACATTACTATTATCTGTCACAGGGGCTTTGATCAGATCTGATAATTCACCACAATATAATACCGAAAGCTCATGTAATGCTCTGGTTGCTGCCACATACAAAAGCTTCACCAGTCCATCCTCTTTCGGATAAAGTTTCGTATTCACGTTATATAAAACAACCGCATCAAATTCAAGGCCCTTGGTAAACTCTACCGGAAGCACCATGACACCATTGCCAAACTCTGTAGTTTCTAAATTAGAATCCAAAAGTTTGATATGAGCAGAAACCTGCTTTGAGACAAATTCTGCTTCCTCCTCATTTCGACAAATAACAGCTATGGTTTCATGTCCATCCTTCTGAAATTTTTTGATTTCTGCGATTGTCTTTACGATCAATTCCTGATCATCCTGGCAGGAATAAGTTGAAACCGGATTTCCATGACGTAAAATTGGCTCTACCGGATAAATCTTAAAGTGTCCATGCTTTAGAATATCCGTGGCATAATTTGATATCTCCACCGTGTTTCGATAGCTTTTTCGCAAAAGTCCAAAATAATCAAATTCATCCGGAAGCATCAAAGCCTTTAATTCTTCCCAGTCATTTAACCCATATCCGGCATAAATATTCTGACTTACATCCCCCATAATGGTATAGGTACATTTACTCAAACAATACTTTAATGAGCTGTAAACCATCATGCCAAAGTCCTGCGCCTCATCAATGACCACATGACCTGCTTCTCGAATCACTTCCGTTTCTTTGATCCTTTTATACAAATATGCAAGTGCCGCAAGATCATACACATCAAAGGAATCTGTAGGATAATCCATAAAATAGGCTTCTTTCATCGGCTGATGACTTAATTTTAGATTCTGCTGTTCCAAAAAGGCTTGATACAATTCAAAAATAGAACCCTTCCATTCTCTTTTTCCAAAATAGGTTTCATAAAAGCGTTTCAAAGCCTTTTTTTCATCTAGAGAATAGGAATAGTATTTCCCCGTGATCTCATTTTCAAGCTTTGCCATTAAATGCTCTGTCAGCTTTGTGATCTTATCCGGCATAGACAAATGTATGTTGTTCGTAATAATATTTTCAATCTGCTCTTTACTTAGTAACAGGGTTTTCGTCTTTTCTGTTACTACATCATTTCGTTTGATGTAATCCCACTCATACTTTTTGCAAAAATCTTCCAGATCCCGAAACCAGGAAAGACTTCCCTTGATGCAGGCTCTTTTATCTGATTTGTCCACACTTTTGATAGAATATTTGTGTACATCCCAATCCTCATATAAAAGACGTATAAAAAGCTGTTCCATGGTCATCTGCTTAATGCCATACACATCAAGATCCGGCAAAACTCCTGTGATATAGTTTAACAGGATTCTGTTGCTTCCAATGATATAGAAATCCTCTGGTGCAAATTCCAATTCATAATTGTACAAAATATAGGAAATTCGATGCATGGCAACTGTGGTCTTTCCGCTTCCTGCCACTCCCTGCACCAATACATTATGCTGCGGTTTTTTACGAATGATTTCATTCTGTTCCTGCTGAATGGTCGCAATGATTTCTCCTAAAACTGCTCTCTTACTCTTGGCCAGATACTTTGTCAAAAGGTCATCATTAGCCACCACATCTGAATCATAAAAATCCTTTAACTGATCAGCTTCTATTTCATAGGTTCTTTTTCGTTTTAGATCGATCTTAAAGCTTCCCTCTCCCTTTACAGAATAAGTACATGGTCCAACATTGTGATCATAATATACTGTTGCGATTGGCGCTCTCCAGTCTATTACCTCTGGTTCTGATGGATTATCTGCAATAACAGACCTGCCAATATAATAGACCTCATCCTTTCCAATAGTTTCATCCTGAAAATCAATTCTTCCAAAATAAGGTCTTCTTCTTGCTCTTTCAGCTCTGTTTAATTCCTTGTTTACTTCCTTGAAACGGGCATCTGTATTGTTCCACAATGCTTGTGTTTCTCTGTCCTCTTCATCGAAATCCTCTAACATAGCATGCAATTCATCTGCCAATGCTTTCACATTTTGTTTCGTTTGAAGAAGCTTTTTTTCTGCAATCCCAATGGTTTTTTCTAACCACTTTTCTTCCTCTTGTCTTGTAATACCTGGTAATTGATTCATGTTTGAAAACCCTTCCTTTGTATTGTTTGAAGTTCTCATCCCATTTCGTATATGGCGCCTATATACGACCGTCTAACGTATACTCAGTAACAATACTGAACTGCTATTGATATTATCATTATTTTGTAAAAAAGAGTAGACTTGTAATTCATTTTCATATATAATGGATAATGAAGTTTGCCCATAGGAGAGTTTCTCCTATGGGCAATTTTTTTATCCTTATTTACTTAACGAGTAAACAAACCGTTTCTATTCCGCTTGTTCCCGGGAACATATCTACTGCAGTAATTCTTTCCGGCTTATATCCAGCCTCTAACAGATCTACCATATCTCTTGCAAGAGAAGTTGGTTTGCATGAAATATAAACAATTCTTTTTACTCCATATGCGATAATTTTTTGTAACGCCTTTGGATGAATACCATCTCTAGGTGGGTCTAAGATGATATAATCCGGCTTTTCTTCAATGGTATCTAAAACCTTTAATACATCTCCTGCAATAAACTCACAATTTGTAAGATTGTTACGCTTTGCATTTTCTTTGGCTGCTTCCACAGCTTCCTCAACAATCTCAACACCAATCACTTTTTTACAAACCGGCGCCATCAACTGTGCGATAGTTCCTGTTCCGGAGTATAGGTCAAATACAGTACTGCCACCATCAACATCACTGATATCGCCAAGATACTCTCTTGCAGTTTCATACAATACTTCTGCACCTAAGCTGTTTGTTTGGAAAAATGAAAATGTGGAGATCTGAAACCACAATCCCAAAAGTTCTTCCATAAAATATTCTTTTCCATATAACACATTGGTCTTATCACTCTGTACGATATCAGCCAAGGAATCGTTCTCAATATGAAGGATACCTGCAAACTTTCCTTTCATAGGAAGCGCTAATAAAAGATCCTTCCACTCTGTCAGATCTAACTCCATCTGTGTTGTAGTCACAAGGGCAACTAACATCTCACCTGTTTTAGCGGCACGTCTGACAAGTAAATGTCTTAATACGCCTTCATGACGCATCTTATGTAAGTATGGAATCTGCTTTTTGGTAAAATAATCTAATGTTGCCTGTAATACCAGTCGATAATCCTCATCAACAATCTGGCATTCTGATACATTTACGATATCATAAAAGCTTCCCCTTTTATGCATTCCAAGAGCTAATGGACCGTCCTTAAAGCTGTCTCCAAATGAAAATTCCATTTTATTACGATAGCCAAACTGCACTGGGCTCTTCTTAATTCCTTCAAAAACAGAATCTATATCGATTCCTTTTGCACTAAGGGCAGGTGTTAATAATCTTTTTACCTGACCTTCCTTGATCTTAACCTGCTCCTTATAAGGAAGCTGCTGATAAGTACATCCTCCACACTCTGCAAAATGAGGGCAGAATGGTTTCACCTCTGTTGGTGCTTTACAAAGTACCTCTTCAAGTCTACCTTCTGCTTTACCTTTTCTATTCTTATTTACAAAAAAGGATACCTTCTGTCCAGGAATCGCATTCTTTACAACTGCTTTCTCACCTTCTTCGGTAACCACAATTCCCTTATTGGGAAAATCTATTCTATCAACATATCCTTCGTAATGATTTCCTTTTTTCAAATCTATTTCCTCCATGTACTGTTGTCTATCAGCTTACGCAAAAATACTCTTAAGAGCATACCATACCTTTGCAAAACTTTCCAGCGAAATCACATCCTTCGCGAAGCTTTATTGTAGTAGGGTTACAGTACAGTGGTAGGCCAAAACACTTGCTGTTTTGGCCGTAAGAACATGAATCTCCTCAAATAAAATGCCGGGATACAAATATCCCGGCATCAGTAGAATTAAAATTCTACATCATCTTCAAAATCTTCATCTTCGAATTCGTCTTCAAACTCGTCATCAAAATCATCCTCAAAATCTTCCAGATAATCAGGTGAGAAATAACGATACAAACCATAAGCAAGGATTGCAACAATCAAGATCACGCCAACAACTGCTAAAATCCAAAGCCATGTTTTCTTTTTCTCTTCCTTCTCTTCTTCTAACTTCAGTAGCTTACGAAGCTTCGCATTGGAAATCTTATCGAGATTTAAGGAATCCTTTAATTCTTCAAGTTTATCCAAGCCCAATTCTTTTACATTATCAAACTTGCTCATGAAACCACCCTTTCTCACGAAAAATAAAGTCACTAATATAATACCACAAACAAAGCGTTTTTACTACACTTTCATATGTCATTTTTGTACATTTTTCGACGAAAAAACGTATTTATTATTTTCCACTTCCACTACAGTTTTTTCAATTTGGCAAAGGATGCATACATAACCTTGGTCCCTGCAGTGTCGAAATCTACCGTTACCTGATAGTCTCTTGGACCTGGTTCAATCTTTTTCACAGTACCCTGTTTGTACTTAATATGCGATACTCTGTCTCCTACTTCATATTCTAGTTTCCCGGTTGTCAGCTGTTTTCCAAGTGATACGCCACTCACCTGATTGAAACTGTTAGTCGATAAAGCCTCTGCTACTTTTCCCTGGGAGCTCTTCCCATATAGAGATGGTTTCTTTGGAGTAGCCAACGCAGAACCACCAACCATCTGACTGATGTATGGCTTTGTAGGAGTCACTATCTTCTTAGGCTTTGCAATGCTAGCGCTTGGTTTAAAGCTATAAGATTCCTCCTTCTTTACAGCATCATCTAAAAGTTCAAGTGGAATCTCTTTTGCAAAGCGACTCATGCTGTTATACTGGGTTTCTCCATTCACCATTCGCTGATGTGCATAGGTTACAGTCAGATCATCCTTGGCTCTTGTGATACCCACATAAGCAAGTCTTCTTTCTTCTTCAATATCATCTCGATCATCTGACATGATTGACATATAGCTTGGGAACAATCCATCCTCTAAGCCTGTTAAATAAACATGAGGGAACTCCAATCCCTTAGCACTATGTAAGGTCATCATTAGAACCTTGTTGTCTCCACCATCTACATTATCAATATCAGCTACCAGTGCCACTTCTTCTAAAAACTCACTTAAAGTCGGCTCATCATGTGTTTCTTCAAACTGTACGATCTTCGACTTCAACTCGTCAATATTGGCCTTACGATCCTTTAGCTCCTCATCTGTTTCCACATCCATCTGCTCCACATACTCTGTCATAGCCAGAATATCCTTCATCAGATCTGCAATGGAATAATAGGTAAGCTTACTTCTTAACACTGTGATCATTTCTGTAAACGGCTTGATCTTTGCAGCCGCCTTTCCAAGACTAGCAATATCATCTGCCCTGCAAAGTGCTTCATAAAAGCTGATTCCATTAGCATCTGCATAGTCCTGTACCTTCTGGATACTGGTCGCGCCAATTCCTCTTTTTGGTACATTGATAATTCTTCGTACAGCAAGATCATCTCTTCCGTTATCAACGGTTTTCAAATAGCACAGCAAATCCTTGATTTCTCGTCTTGCATAGAAGTTTACGCCACCAACCACATTGTATGGAACGCCCTCTACAACAAATCGTTCCTCTAAAATTCGAGCCTGTGCATTTGTTCTATACAAAATCGCGCAATCCTTAAAATCAACGACTCCTTTTTTCTGCTTTCTAATAATATCGTCTACAACAAATTCTGCTTCTCCATATGCATTCGGAAATTCCTTTAAATGAATTGGATTTCCATCTCCCTGATCCGTCCAAAGAGCTTTATCCTTACGTCCTCTGTTGTTTCGAATCACTGCATTGGCTGCATTTAAGATATTCTGTGTAGAACGATAATTCTGCTCGAGCTTGATTACTCTTGCTTCTGGATAAACCTGTTCAAAATCCAAAATATTTCTGATATTTGCGCCTCTAAACTTATAAATTGACTGATCATCATCACCTACTACGCAAAGATTATGATTACCGCTTGCTAACAAGCGGATCAATTCAAACTGTGCTGAGTTGGTATCCTGATACTCATCTACCATAATGTACTGAAAGCGATTCTGATAATACTGTAAGACATCCGGACAAGCCTTTAACAGTTCGACAGTCTTTACGATCAGATCATCAAAATCCAGAGCATTGTTGCTTTTTAACACCGCCTGGTACTCTCGATATGCCTGAGCTATTTTTTTCTTTCGATAATCCCCCATAACACTCATCTCATACTCAAGTGGAGACACCAACTCATCCTTTGCAGATGAAATAGCTGATAACACAGATCTTTCTTTAAACTGCTTTGTATCAATTTCAAGCTTCTTTAACACATCACGAATCACCTGTTTCTGATCATCAGAATCGTAAATAGTAAAATTAGTCTCATACCCAATCTTATCAATATATCTTCTAAGAATTCTTACACAGGTAGAATGAAAGGTAGATACCCATATACTTTCAGAGCCAAACCCGACAATCTGATCCACTCGGTCTCGCATTTCACCAGCAGCCTTATTGGTAAAGGTAATTGCCATAATATTCCATGGATTCACACCCTGCTCTTCGATCAGATATGCAATACGGTGTGTCAATACTCTTGTCTTACCAGATCCTGCACCTGCAAGAATCAAAAGAGGTCCATCCACATGCATGATGGCTTTTTTCTGCATTTCATTCATATTATCTAAATTCAAAATAATCACTCCTAAACTAATATCCATTTCACTTGTAAAACCAGAATCGGACTAATCTTTACGTTCCAAATCGTTTTTACTAAAAACAAAATCTATATCCGATTCTATCATATAACCGTCAAAAAAGCACTCATTTTATGATACATAAAAAGTGGACTGACCTTTATTCATTGATCAGTCCACTTTTATTATAATTCAATATTTTTTATGCTAACTTGTTGCCACAGTTTCCACAGAACTTCATTCCGTTTGTTGCTGTTCCACAATTAGGACAGAATTTAGGAATTTCACCTGTTGTATTAGCTGGTGCTGCATTCATTGCCTGATTGTTCATCTGGTTCATCTGATTCATCTGATTCATCATCTGCTGGCCCATTGCCATACCCATCTGCATGCTTACCATATCAGACGCCATATGATTTGCAGAACCACCTTTGCCCATTGCATCGGCTGCTGCAAACTGGGTATAACGAGTCATATCGCCAACCATAGACTGTGCTGCTGCTTTCTCCTGCATCTTTCTGATTTCTTCTGGATATGAGAAGCTTTCAATTCTGAATGCACTTATTGCAATACCATAAGAACGCATCTGCATATCAAGATCTGTTTCGATACCCTTTGCAATCTTTACAGCATCCATCTGAAGATTGAACATATCATGACCTTCTTTAGAGATCCAGCTCATTAGCAACTGATCAAGACTTGCAATGATCAATTCTTTCACATCATCTACTGTATAACGAACCTTTACACCAGCTAATTTATCAATCACTACATGGTAATCAGCAATCTTACAGTTAAATGTACCAAAAGCTCTGATTGGAAGTCCACCTGGAAGACCAGCTGCTGGTAAGTTAATAGCATTCTTGGTACCCCATTTTACCATAACTTCCTTTGTGTTGATAAATAATACTTCTGCACGGATTCCTGAATTAAAACCGAATTTAAATCCCTTCAGTGTTGATAGGAAAGGAATGATCTGTGATTCAATGTCATAACGACCTTCCTCTGTAAAAATACCTTCCATTACACCATTGTACATGAAAATGGCATCCTGACCTGGACGAATGATCAATTTAGATCCTTTCTTGATTTCGTCATTGTTCCATTTATAAAACAGAACCTCTGGATTGGTCTCATTCCATTCTACAACGTTAGAAAGTTCATTTGAAAAAAATCCCATATACTTATACCTCTTCTTTCAATAAAAAATGTATTTTATTACATTCCCATCTGAGCCTTTAATGCTGCAAGTTCATCGTCAACTGCTACTGAGCTTACGCCTTTGTCATATTTTGCAGTTAATGCTTCAATAGAACTGTCAACCTTGCTCTGATTTAATTCTGCCATTGCGTTTGCTTCATCTAATCTACGGTTAACCTTAGCTTCCATACGATCAAAAGCTGCTAAATGATCGCCTGCACCTTCAATAGAAGAACCTAACTTGTTCATTCTTTCCTGTGTCTCAGCGACTTTCATCTTAGCTTTCAGTAATTCTTTTCTGGATTTCAATGAAGTAATATCCGCTTCTAACTTATCATGCATCTGACGCATCTTAGCTGCATTATCACAAGCAATTGTATACTGCTGTAATAATACATCTCGCTTCTCTGATAATTCCTGTTTCTTTGCAAGGAACTGACGAGCTTCATCATCATTACCTGCCATAACAGCGCGCTTTGCATACTCACCCATCTTGTTGACTTCTTCATCACACTCATTTAACTTTCTCTGAGCATTCTTTTCTTCAGCCATAACAGATGCTGTTTCAGCCTTTACTTTAGCCATATCCTCTTCAAGATTACGAAGATACTGGTCGATCATCTTTTCTGGATCTTCCATCTTATCTAATAATGCGTTAAAGTTTGCTGACATAATGTCCTTAAATCTCGAAATAATTCCCATTGGTATCCTCCTAAAATTCACTGAAAAATCGTTCTCTCGGTCATATGTAACCATTTGCTCATTATTATAACTGATTCTACCCGAAATCTCAATCTTTTCTGTTAAAACAAACCTGGCTCTTTTGTTTTGTAATCTATATACGTTCACCAAATGTTATTTTGTTGGTTTATTTGATAATTTCTCTTTTATTTTCTATTTACTGTAATAGAACCGAATGATAAATGATGCAAAAGTTCCTCATCCACCTGGATAGAATAAGTGGCCTTTAACTGCTCATAATATTCGCCCTCAACATCCAGCTCTAATGCACTGATTCCTTCTTCTGTAAAAGATTTCAGATATTCATGCACCATAGAAACCTGCAACGCCTGTTCTAAAAAAGCCTCTTCGGAAAGTCCTACTGCATCTAACTGTTCCTTAGTAAAACAGGAAAGCTGTTCATAGCCTTCCTGTTCCATAGTTTCTAATTCTTCCTTGGAAAACTGGTAAGCATTATCCTGCATTAATTTCAAGTAAATATGATCTCGCATGCAATAATTGACTGCTGCTTCCTTTGATAATTCTCTGATGTATCCGACCTCACCATAGGTCCCAATATAAAGATTCCAATAATTAGTCGGATTCTCTGAATCATAGATACAGGCATCCACCTGGGTATCCCTCTCCATCAAAAGAATATAATAACCAAATTCACGAAGTGTTATTTGCTCATCATCAATGGAAATCACTGCATCCTCCAAATGCTTTTCATAGGAGAATCTTGTAACTGTATTGTACACAAACAGTCCTGCTCCAATAAGCACAAAAACACTAAAAAAAATCACTACAACAATCAAGTTCTTTTTACCGGTTTTCTTTTTTTCCATTCTTAATCCTGTCTTTCGTATTTCAAAGCCTGTGATTTAATCAGTTCCTCATCATCGAAATAGTTGATCTTCATAGCTGCCTTTACATCATGAAGTGTTGCTGCAGCTGTTTCTCTGGCAGCATCGCTACCTTTTTTCAGAATGTTATATACTTCTGGAATATCCTTTTCCCATTCTTTTCTTCTTGCTCTGATTGGGGCTAATTCTTCTTGTAATACTGCATTTAAGAATTTCTTTACCTTAACATCTCCAAGGCCACCACGCGTATAATGATCCTTTAATTCCTGTAAATTCTGGTAATCTGGAAGATATTCAGCAAAATGCTCCTGTTTAGAAAATGCATCCAAATAGGTGAATACTGAGTTTCCTTCTACCTGTCCTGGATCTGACACCTTTAAGTGGTTAGGGTCAGTGTACATACTCATAACCTTTGTACGAACTTCTTCTTCTGTATCAGATAAGTAAATACAGTTACCTAAAGATTTGCTCATTTTAGCCTTACCATCTGTACCTGGAAGTCTTAAACAAGCCTTATTATCTGGCAAAAGAATCTCTGGCTCAACCAATGCCTCCCCATATACAGAATTGAACTTACGGACGATTTCCTTACACTGTTCCAGCATTGGGAGCTGATCTTCACCAACTGGAACTGTTGTCGCTTTAAATGCTGTGATATCAGCAGCCTGGCTGATTGGATATGTAAAGAAGCCTACTGGAATACTTGCTTCAAAGTTACGCATCTGAATCTCTGACTTAACAGTAGGATTACGCTGCAATCTAGACACTGTAACAAGATTCATATAATAAAAAGAAAGCTCTGTTAATTCCTGAATCTGACTCTGTACAAACAAAGTTGATTTTGTTGGATCAAGTCCAACTGATAAATAGTCAAGAGCTACTTCAATAATGTTCTGTCTAACCTTCTCCGGGTTATCTGCGTTATCAGTAAGTGCCTGTGCATCTGCGATCATAATAAAGATCTTGTCAAACTCTCCAGAGTTCTGTAACTCTACTCTTCTTCTTAAGGAACCAACATAATGTCCTACGTGTAATCTTCCTGTTGGTCTGTCACCTGTCAAAATAATCTTGCTCATTCTATCCTCTTCTCCATTTCCTTAGTCATGCACAAAAACAATATTATAAACGAAAAAAACCTTATCCACAAAGGATAAGGTTTATACTCATTGCCACCATTGTTTCTTGCATACCATCATATGCTACCTTGATAACGGTAAGGTGCCGTCAACGCCTACTAAGAAAAATCCCTTCAGGTTGCCCTCATAAGTCCATTCGATAAACCATCCTCTACTGCTTCCCACCATCTGCAGCTCTCTGTAAGAATCAAAATCAATCTACTTCTCTTAATCATCGGTTTTCATATAAAATTAGTATAGTGATTTCGTATAAAAAAGTCAACTATTTTATCATTTTAGTACTATTTTTTGTTAATATGTGATACAATGATGCTCGTGGTGTTTTACACCAATGTTTAAGGGATGAATCCCTGCAATATGGAGGAAAAGAAGTATGAGTAAAGAAAAAATGGACCGCTATAAAGCAGCCAAAGCAAACAAAGAAGAAATCAGAAAGAAACAAAAAAGAACAAAAACATTTACCATTTTAGCATGGATCATTATTCCGCTTGCTATCATTGGTTTACTTGTATGGGGCATCTATACAATCAATCATCCAAAGGTTGAAACAATCAACTATGACCTCAATGAATTCACAACCGAAACTGGTGATATGTCACAATATGGCAGCGACATCACTGAAACCTTCTATGATGTTGAAGATTTCATCAATGCAACAGATGAATCCGTTGTTGAAGAAACTGCTGATGCAGCTGACGCTGAACAGTCTGACGATGAAGCTGACGCAGCAGAAGAAAACGCTGAACAGCCTGCTGAAGATGCTACTGTAAATGAATAATCAAATGAACATAGAAATGGAGAGGTCACTTTAGTGGTTCCTCTCCATTTTATTTTCCCTATTCTGCGTATGCCTTCACAATAGATAACAAGATTTCAACAATAGTTCTCATATCTTCCACGCAGGCGAACTCATTCTTTCCATGGAAATTCTCTCCACCTGTGCAAAGATTTGGGCAAGGAAGTCCCATGAAGGATAATCTTGCACCATCTGTACCGCCTCTGATTGGCATTACCTCTGGTGTAACGCCATTCTCTAACATAGCCTTTTTCGCATTTTCAACCAAATGCATATGAGGCACTAGTTCCTCTTTCATATTGAAATAGCTGTCTTTGATCTGTACTTCAAAAATGTTTTCCTTGTATTTTTTATTTAAATAATCCGCTGCATCTTGAAAAGCTGCTTTTTTCTCTTCAAATAAAGTTCTGTCATGATCACGAATGATATAATGTGCACTTGCTTCTTCTTCTGTTCCATTTAACTCACAAAGGTGATAAAAGCCTTCATACATTTCAGTTGCTTCCGGACACTGATTTGCTGGTAACAAACCATGAAATTCCATAGCAAGTGTAAGAGCATTTTTCATGATATTCTTTGCACTTCCAGGATGAACACTCTTACCATGAACAATCAGCTTTGCACCTGCTGCATTAAAGTTCTCATAAGAAAGATCTCCGATTCCGCCACCATCAACGGTGTATGCGAAATCTGCACCAAAAGCATTTACATCAAAGAAATCTACACCACGGCCAACCTCCTCATCTGGAGTAAATCCAATACAGATTTTACCATGTTTGATGCTTGTATCATTCATCAATCTCTCTGCCAAAGCCATAATTTCTGAAATACCGGCTTTATCATCTGCACCAAGTAATGTAGTACCATCTGTTACAATCAAGCTCTTGCCTGTATACTTACTTAAAAACGGAAATTCCTTCACACTTGTTACAATATTTTTCTCAGAATTTAAAACAATATCCTCCCCATCATAGTGTTCAATGATACGAGGCTTTACGTTGGCACCTGAAATAGCTGGTGAAGTATCCATATGAGAGATAAAGCCAATTGCCTTCGCTCCCTCTACATTCGATGGAATAGATGCATAAATATAGTTATGTGTTTCATCCCATCTCACATCATTGATGCCCATCTGTTTCAATTCTTCAATCAAGATTTTTGCTAAATCCTTTTGTTTTTCTGTACTAGGAACCGCTTCCTGCTCATCCTTGGATTCTGTATCTATCTTCACATATCTTAAAAACTTATCAATAACATCTTCCATGGTCTATCCTCATCTTTCTTACTTGACTAACAGACTACCTTCTGACTAGTCTTTTTATTTTTTATCTTTTTTTTCATCAGTCTTTTGTGGAGCAAAAAAACCATCTAAAAGTTTCTCAATCAGCAGTTTCTTCACATACACATCTATTCCAAGCAATGTGATAAACGAAAAAATTTGTAAAAGATCCCTTTCTTTTTCATCTTCAACCTCATGAAAAGTTTCCTTTGCAGTTGCAAACTTCTCAGTGATATCCCCCTTTAATTTCTCAATCTCTGAAGGTTCTAACTGAAATACCTCTGTATATATTTTCTGAAAATCGATACTTCCTGTTCCATCAAAATATTCTTCCGTTAATGGCTTAAGCATGGTCTGAATATCATTGATTGATAAAATATTCTTTGCATAATAGATTATGATCAGAATCAAGATATGCTCTCTGGAATATTTCTTTTTCACAGGTGGTGGCAAAAGATCATTCTTCGCATAATTATTGATCATTGTCTTCGTCAGGATCTTATCCTCCTCCGGGAAACGGGTCGCCTGCTTTAGCTTACTCTCCATAAAGGTTGTTACCTGATCCATATACATATCAATATTGGGTATATCTCTTGGTTTGATATAAGAAATCCGTCCGAAACTCTCTATAATACTATTCAATAGATTTTCTGTATCAATTGTCATAATCCCTCTCTCCTAAACCCCTAGAACTCTCAAGGCTCATTATATCCTAACGAATCTATATTTGCAACATTCGAAAAGTTTTACTTTACTTTACTTTATGAAAGTACTATGATACAATAGTCGTGACAGGTTACTTTAAAATTTTACAGTAGTAAAGTGACGATATAATGAATAGTCTGAGGTAAAAACATGAACAAAAAAATTCAAACAGAAGCTGTAGATTTTCTTTTTGATGCAATTCTACAGTTAAAATCAAAAGAAGAGTGTTATCTTTTCTTTGAAGATCTGTGCACAGTGAATGAGTTACTTTCTTTATCACAGAGATTTGAAGTAGCTAGTATGTTGCGTAATCACAGCACTTACTTAGAAATAGCAGACAAAACAGGTGCGTCTACTGCAACAATCAGTCGTGTCAATCGTTCTTTAAACTACGGAAACGATGGATATGATTTAGTTTTTGGTCGTATGGATCAGGAATAATTTAAAAGGCTGAAGCAAATGCTTCAGCCTTTTTTATTGGTTCTATTGAAAAAATTATGATTCCTCTTTGTTCTCTGTCGTTTCATTCTGTGTTTCTTCTTCCACTTCTTCCACTTCTTCTACAGAGTCCTCTGTGCCTTCAAAAGTAGAATCCTCTAACGACTCTTCTATTCCTTCATATTCTTCCTTTTCTTCATCTTCTAAAGGTAAAGTAACCTGGACCTTTCTTGGGCGTCCACGCTTACCGGTTTTCTTTACCTGACCTTCTTCTGATTTTGGTAGGATCACATGCATATTACAATTACCATGAATGATTGCGTTCTCATCAACAACCAGCACGCTTGTATCCAAATTACCAATGATCTTTGCTGTAGATGTTGCTTCAATTTTATTTTCAGCAGTTACATCACCATTGACTTGGCCACTTACAAAAACGTTCTTTGCTGTAATATTACCACGAACAACACCATTTTCTCCTAAAATCAAAGAACCACCACACTGAACATCTCCTCGAATCTTTCCATCAATTCTGGTTGTTTCTTTTGATGTAAAGTTTCCTTCAATAACGGATCCTTCTCCAATGATCGTTCCTACTTTTGTTTCTGCTTTTTCAAGAGTTTGTTGCTTTTTTCCAAACATTTTTTACCACCATTCTACGCCTTTACATTTCTTAATAAATCACTCATCTATAAAAAGGAATGGGTTTCACCCTATCCACGAATTTCCATCACATCATCTGGATCAACATATTTTCCGTTTAACAAAATCTGATATCCAACCTTCTGTGTATCTGATAATTCGAAAATGACAGTTCCTCTTGCAACATCTGCACCTTCCTTTACTTTAGGCTCAGATTTATTTCGATAGATAGATACATAACCATTGCCATGATCTATTTCAACGCGGTATCCATACTCTGGATCTTCTGATACCAAGCGAACAATGCCCTGCCCAGCAGAAATAACTGATGTTCCTGTCCCAGAACTAAAAACAACAATATACTCCGGCGAATCTGCATCAACTTTCGTTGTGCCCTCCACTTCCTCATTCAGATTTTCTTCCAAATCATCCTGTTGTTCCTCTTTAGGTTCTACGATTCCATGAAATTCAATACTTGTCTGTCCATTCAATGGAAACAATGTCGGTGTAGCTTTCTTTTGAATTTCTTCCTCTAGTGCAACCAATTTCTCATCCTTGGATGCCACTGCAATACTCAATACATTCACCTGTTGCTGCAGATTTTCATTTTCAATAGATAATTCTGCATTTTCAGCATTCAGCTTTTCATAATCTGCATGATTTGTTTTGAAAAAAAACGGTTCATGCTTCACATAACTTGATATATATGGGTATGCCATTGTATATGCACCGCACACAATAACAACACATACGAAAGAACAGGCCACAATTGGTACCATCAAATGTGACATTCTAAAGTGATGTGCTTTCCCATCTGCACGATTTGCAATTACCATGACCGTAAAAGTAGACTTACGCTTATGACGTTTCTGTTTCAAAGCCCTACCTCCCACAATAAACATAAAACTATTGTAACACAATTTTCACATATATGCAATAACGCTAAAATTTTACCGAAAACTCGAATTGTTTACACAATGATACAATGGATTGATGGGATGTGGAATCAAAATGTAAATCTTTCCTCGTATCAAATAAAAAGAAAGACCGATGGAATTCCATCGGTCTTAATTAATCCGTTATTACAATATAGCTAGTTCAAAATATCGGTCTGATATATTTAAAAAAGGCACATCGAAAAACTGATTAAATTGCTACAAATTCATCTTATAACTTTGTAACGTTAACTGCCTGAGGTCCTTTTTCTCCGTTAACTACTTCGTATTCTACAGAAGCGCCTTCTTCTAAAGACTTAAATCCTTCCATATTTAATCCTGAATAGTGTACGAATACGTCGTTACCTTCTGCATCAGAGATGAATCCATAACCCTTCTGGTTGTTGAACCACTTAACTGTACCTTTGTTCATTACAAAATACCTCCAAAATAATATGTCATTGCATGTTATGCAACACAATAACCATATCATAAGTTTTCAGTATTGTAAAGAAAAAAAAACGAATTTTGGGTAAAAATTGCGACTCTATTCAACAATTTGCATAATATGTCCCATAGAAAGCGGGCCTCCGAACAAATCTAGTGAACTACCTACTGTCACATTGATTTTTCCATTTCCTATTTTCTTCAGCAGTGAAATGTCTTCATATGTGTGAACACCACCTGCATAAGTAACTGGAAGGATCATATGTTTCGCTAATAGCTTAACAACGTCAACCTCAATTCCATTATTTTTTCCCTCAACATCTACTGCATGGATTAAAAACTCATCTGCATAATCCGCTAACTGCTTCATTGTGAATTCATCTAACATGGTATCCGTCATATTCTGCCAGCGATCTGTAACAATACGATACCCTTCAGATGTCTTTTTACAGCTAAGATCCAACACAATGCGTTCTTTTCCTACTGCTGATTTTAGTTTTTCCAATCGATCAAAATCAATAATACCCCCATGAAATACATAGGAGGTAACGATTACATGAGAAGCACCTGCATCAATAAACTCCTTTGCATTTTCAGCTGTAATCCCGCCACCAACCTGAAGTCCTCCCGGGTATGCGCGTAGTGCTGTTTTTGCCTGATCACAGGTTGCCTGATACTGTTCACTATCCTTTGCATTAAGCAAAATAACATGCCCACCCTTTAATCCATTCCTTTTATAAAGTGATGCATAATAATCTGCCCCTTTTTCTGAAACAAAATTTTCTTTTGCATAATCATTGGCGTCTGTTAAGCTTCCGCCAACAATCTGCTTCACTTTTCCATTGTGTATATCTATACATGGGCGAAATTCCATTTTTTTCCTCCAAAAAAAATTTTCTTTTGCATAAAATCGTATCGTTCCTTTCATACTAAACATAAAGCAAAAAAAATGTCCACTAAAGTGGAGAATGGAGGCTTTATGAAAAAGAATAAAATTCGTTCTACATGCAAACAATGTGCTAGTGCACTTGCATTAACATTGCTATTAAGTGCTCTACTAGCATGTGGTGATGAGACATCCTCTTCTAAGGATGAGAGCGATATGGTAACAACTGAAACCAATTCAAACATTGCAAATCAAAACAACAAAGAGACACATAACCAGGACCTTGGTACTGGTGGAAATCAGACGGCCACTGAAAATAACAGTTCTCTAAATTCTGATGAACAGACCAATACAGATGGTGTGGCAGATGACATTGCAGACGGTGCCAATGATGTGGTAAATGGTGTTTCTGATGGAGTATCCGATGTTGTTGATGGAATCGCAGATGGGGTAAATGATGTAACAGATGGAACCAATGACGATACCAATAATACCTCAAATCGTTCTAGAATGTCTCAACCTTTCAATACCACAAAATAATCTTTTTTCAAAACATGGAGTTGTAGACAAATCTACAACTCCATTCTCATTTCTACAAATAGCATTTTGGATACACAATTTTATGCCAATGCACTGTCAATAACATCGCTCATCTCATAATGTCCTGGTCCCTTGCCCTTTAAGAACTTAGCAGCTTGAATGGCTCCTTTTGCAAATACACCCTTAGAATATGCTCTATGTGAAAAAGTGACTACTTCATCTTCACCAGCAAAGATCACGTCATGATCTCCAACAATTGTACCACCACGTACTGCACTGATACCAATTTCTTTTGCATCTCGCTTCTGTCTAACCTGGCTACGATCATATACATACTCAAAGGAATTATCAAATTCTTCATTGATACTATCTGCAAGTGCCAATGCTGTTCCACTTGGAGCATCTACCTTTAAATTATGATGTTTCTCAACAATTTCAATATCAAAACCTGCTGGAGAAAGAATACCAGCTGCCTGTTTTAATAATTTTAATAGCATGTTCACACCCAAAGACATGTTGGCTGATTTTAAAATTGCTACTGATTTCGCTGCTTCTTCTACATGTTCTAACTGTTCTTTGGATAAACCAGTTGTACAAAGTACAACTGGAATTTGCTGTGTCACACAGTAATCAAGCAATCCATCTACTGCCATATAAGAAGCAAAATCAATGATAACATCCGCTTTTACATCACAATCTGCAATTGTCTTAAATACTGGATATGTATTTTTAATATGATCTGAAGGATCAACTCCTGCTACAATTTCAACCTCTGGATCTGCACCAATCAGTGTTGTGATCATCTGCCCCATTTTTCCATTGCAACCATGCATGATAACTTTTGTCATGTGTCCTACCCGTCTTTCTGCCGTTTATTCGACTCTTTTGTTAAATAATTCCGAAGGCTTTCATTTCTTTTTCCAAAACAGCTGCATGCTCTGGTTCCATTTCAGAAAGTGGTCTTCTAAGAGGACCTGCATTCTGTCCCATAAAATTCAAAGCTTTCTTTACAGGAATTGGGTTTACTTCGCTAAATAACGCATGGATCAAAGGAACGGCTTTTAACTGAAGTTCGGCTGCTCCCTTCACATCTCCATCGAAATATTTCTGGCAGATATCATGTGTTTCCTGTGGTGCCACATTAGAAAGAACCGAAATAACACCTTTTCCGCCTAATGAAAGTAAAGGAATGATCTGATCATCGTTTCCTGAATATACATCAACACATCCATTTGCAAGTGCCATAAGATCAACTACCTGACCGATGTTTCCTGATGCTTCCTTGATTGCTACGATATTTTCAACATCCTTGCAAAGGCGAACAACTGTCGCAGGTAAAATATTGGTACCTGTCCTACTTGGTACATTGTATAAAATGATTGGAATCTTAACAGAATCTGCGATCATTTTAAAATGCTCATATAAACCATTTTGTGTTGCTTTGTTATAATATGGTGTTACCAAAAGTAATCCATCTACTCCTGCCTTTTCAGCTTCTTTAGATAAATAGATTGCTGACTCTGTACAGTTAGAACCTGTTCCTGCAATTACTGGAATTCTCTTATTTACTTTCTCTGCACAAAATCTGATTACTTCTAAATGTTCCTCATCCGTCATAGTAGATGATTCACCTGTTGTACCACATACAATAATAGCATCTGTGCCATGTTCAATCTGATACTCAATGTTTTTTGCGAACTGCTCATAGTTTACGCTTCCATCTGCGTGAAATGGTGTTACGATAGCAACACCTGCTCCTGTAAAAATTGACATTTTTTACTCCTCCATTATTCAATAATCCAGTTACGGTAAGATGACACTTATTCGCACAAATCCATTCAACGAAACGTCAAATGGAAAAGTAGAAAGAGCCGACATAAGAAATGTCGGCTCTGAAATTCATAGTTATAGTTTATGAACTACGATAGCGCCCCATCTCTCTGCAACCAACAGACCAGATGACAGTCATGTAATTATTCATCACATGCCCAAGAAAATAGTTTCAGTCTCCATTTTCTTTCGGCGTAATTCCCTTTCTCTGATTTTCCTCTGTGCCTGCCACATCCAATCAGCTACTCATGTCTTACGCAACCTCTATCAAATCTAACTTCTATATTCTTCAAGCTGAAAAACTACTGTTTTTCGCTCGAATTGAATTTATCATATCACTGTGTGAAAGTAGTGTCAACACCAACTTCAAGAATCTTTATTTCAATACCTTTTCGATTCTCGAAACTTCATCTGCAAATTTAAGAATTTCTTTTGGAAGCTGTATTCCTGTCATAATTACATCCACATATTCAGGTGCACACTGAATAAGCGCTTTCAGTTCTTCAAATTCAATGATTTTTTCATCTATCAACCCAAGTACTTCATCTAAAATAACAAGATCACATTCTCCTGTTGATAGCACTTTTTTAGCGAAACTCATACCATTTTTCATATTGGCAATTGCTTCTATCTTCTCATCCTCTGACAAATCACAAAAATCATACTTACCTTTTTCAAAATTAAAAATCTTGATCTGAGGTTCTAGTTTCTTTAATACACTCGTATTTCCAAAACTATTTCCCTTTAAAAACTGAATAATAACAACTTCTTTCCCTTCATTAGCTGCAAGCAAAGCGCTTCCTAACGCAGCAGGAGATTTCCCGCGCCCATCTCCTGTATAAATTTGTAACATACTTTCTCCTCCAGACAGGTATGGTTATACTCATTTCCTGCCATTTTTGTAAAAACAATATCTCTTATTTATACTCAATTTCGTATATTACCACACTTATGTAACTCATGCAAGTTCTTCTATCAGTCCTCTGTTCCCAGCTTACTCACAGATACCTCATACGCAACCCTTTTTTCTGTACAATCCTCTGAGATTCGTTTCATATATTCTCTACTTTGAATTCTTCCCCAGACTAAACATCTTGATCCCACAGTAAAACCACTTGCGAATCTTGCGTTTCTTCCCCAGCAGATGCATGGAATGTAATCTGATTTCCCATATGGTCTGTTGACTGCCAGAAGTAGATCTGCAATCTCTCTTCCAAGTGGTGTCTTTCTGTAAACGGGTTCTTTACAGATATACCCATCCAGGAAAATCTGATTAGTCTTTGCACTTTCATACGCCTCTTCAACAAACTCCACTTCTCTGGCAAATACGGATAACACCAGCTTATTTTTACGTTCATCATGACGATTATAAGACCTGAACTGACCAGTTACTAGGATCTTTGAGCCTGTATAATCCTCATCAACATTCATAAGTCTCTCCGATACCATCATAGGAATCAGATCCTGAGAATCGCTTAAACGATCCACCTTAACTTCCGTCATGTAGAAACCTTCCCCAAAGATCTCATGACTAAACAGGAATGGTCCTGCTATTTCTCCCATGATTGTTACCTGGTTGTTCTCAATTACCTTATCTGTCATTTCTTTTCCTCCTCTGACCCAATGCTAAAAACTATTTTTCCCGCAACTGTATGCCTTCACAATTGCCTTATACCCCAATGCATTGGTGTGCTTTCTTTCATTTACTTTTGACTATAAAAATATATGCACTTCTTTTTAAAAAAGAACCTCTACTTCTAACAACCAGTCGCAGCTTATCGACGCAAATTGTAATGTATTTACACAATCTGCACTTTATTGACAAAAAAAGAGATTGTAGCATATCTTCTACAATCTCTTTTACAAACTCTGTATATTACTGATTCTTCTTAAATCCAGCACGCTTTCTAAGTGTAGGATCTAAGATTTTTTTACGGATTCTTAAATTGTCTGGAGTAATTTCCAAAAGTTCATCTGTATCAATGAATTCCAATGCCTGCTCTAAGCTTAAAATACGAGGTGGTACCAAACGAAGAGCTTCATCTGAGCTTGATGTACGAGTGTTTGTAAGATGCTTTGTCTTACAAACATTGATTTCAACATCTTCAGCCTTACCAGTCTGTCCGATAACCATTCCTGAATATACTTTCTGACCTGGTCCAATGAATAATGCACCACGCTCCTGCGCATTGAACAAACCATAAGTAACTGCTTCACCAGCTTCAAAAGCAATCAAAGATCCCTGCTTACGGTAAGATAAATCTCCCTTATATGGGCCATATCCATCAAAAATAGTATTGATGATACCATTACCCTTTGTATCTGTCATGAACTCACCACGGTATCCAATAAGACCACGTGATGGAATCGAAAACTCAAGTCTTGTGTATCCGCCTGATGCAGCACCCATGCTTCTAAGTTCACCTTTTCGTTCGCTTAATTTCTGGATAACAGCACCTGAAAATTCTTCTGGAACATCAATGTATGCAAGCTCCATAGGTTCTAATTTCTTACCATTTTCATCTGTATGGTATAATACTTCCGCTTTACTTACTGCAAATTCAAAGCCTTCACGACGCATATTCTCAATAAGTACTGATAAATGCAACTCACCACGTCCAGATACCTTAAAGCTATCTGTAGAATCTGTTTCTTCTACACGTAAGGATACGTCAGTATTTAATTCACGGAACAAACGATCCTTTAAGTGACGGCTGGTTACAAACTTACCTTCCTGACCTGCCAAAGGAGAATCATTTACAATAAAATGCATTGCGATAGTTGGCTCTGAAATCTTCTGGAAAGGAATTGGATTGATCTCATCTGGAGAACATAAAGTATCACCAATATGAATATCTGCAATACCTGAGATTGCAACAATAGCACCAATATGCGCTTCTGTTACTTCATATTTGTTCAAGCCATCATATTCATATAATTTACCGATCTTAACCTTTTTCTGCTTATCTGGTTCATGATGATTTACCAAAACAAGTTCCTGATTTACCTTTAATACACCATTATCAACCTTACCACAGCCAATACGTCCTACATATTCGTTGTAGTCGATTGTAGAGATCAATACCTGTGTGCCAGCATCTGGATCTCCTTCTGGAGCTGGAATATAATCCAAAATGGTTTCAAACAAAGGCATCATGTCCTTATCTTCATCTTCCATATTCAGCTTTGCAAATCCCTGTTTTGCAGATGCAAATACAAATGGGCAGTCAAGCTGTGCATCATCTGCTTCAAGATCAAGAAACAATTCCAAAACTTCGTCAATTACTTCATTAGGACGAGCTTCTGGTCTATCGATTTTGTTGATGCAAACAATAACTGGAAGCTTTAATTCCAAGGCTTTCTTTAATACAAACTTGGTCTGTGGCATTGCTCCTTCAAAAGCATCTACTACGAGGATAACACCATTTACCATCTTTAATACTCGTTCTACTTCGCCACCGAAATCTGCATGTCCTGGTGTATCAATGATATTGATCTTTGTATTTTTATAAGTAACAGCAGTATTCTTTGCTAAAATAGTAATACCACGTTCTCTTTCAATATCGTTAGAGTCCATGACACGTTCAGCAACTTCCTGATTTTCACGGAACACACCGCTTTGTTTTAAAAGTTCATCTACTAATGTTGTCTTACCATGATCTACATGGGCAATAATTGCAACGTTACGTACGTCTTCTCTTTTCTGTAACATAAATCTCCTGCTTTCTTTTTTCACAAAAAACACTGTTCATTTTTGTTAATAACTCACAATCGTTAATAATATCAGTCCATGTTTTATTTGTCAACTGATTTGGGAAATTTCACCCTGGTAAACTACTTTCAAAAAAAGGCAAAAAAGGAGCAACAGCCGTTGCTCCCTTCACATTCTTATTAGTCAACTTTGATCTCTTTGATCCATCCTTCTGGAGCTTCGATTCTGCCCATCTGGATTCCTGTTAATGTATCGTATAATTTCTTTGTGATTGGTCCCATTTCTTCCATTCCACTTGGGAAACAGATTTCTTCACCATGATCTACGATCTTACCAACTGGCGAGATAACTGCTGCTGTACCACAGAGACCACATTCTGCAAAGTCTTTCAATTCTTCTTTGTAAACTTCTCTGTGTTCAACTGTTAATCCAAGATACTTCTCTGCAACATAACATAATGAACGACGAGTGATTGATGGTAAGATTGTATCTGACTTTGGAGTTACTAATTTGCCATCTTTTGTAATAAAGATGAAGTTAGCACCACCTGTTTCTTCAACCTTTGTACGTGTTGCAGAATCAAGATACATATTCTCATCATAACCAAGTTCATGTGCTTCTACGATCGCATGTAAGCTCATAGCATAGTTTAAACCGGCTTTGATATGACCTGTTCCGTGAGGTGCTGCTCTATCATAATCGCATACTCTGATAGTGATTGGCTTTGCGCCACCCTTAAAGTATGGTCCAACTGGTGTACAGAACATTCTAAACTGATATTCAGTTGCTGGTTTAACACCAATAACTGGATTGATACCAAACATATATGGACGAATGTATAATGTAGCTCCTGAACCAAATGGTGGAACATAAGCTGCATTGGCCTTTACTACCTGTTCAACAGCTTCGATAAACTGTTCCTCTGGTAATACTGGCATTTCCAATCTCTTTGCAGAATCTGCCAAACGGGCTGCATTTAAGTCAGGTCTGAAGCATACGATTCTTCCATCCTCTGTTGTATAGGCCTTTAATCCTTCAAAAATAGTCTGTGCATACTGTAATACACCTGCACACTCACTCATAGTAATGTTTGCGTCAGTGATAAGTTCACCCTTATCCCATGCGCCATTCTTGAAATTTGAAACATATCTATAGTCAGTCTCAACATAACCAAATCCAAGACTAGACCAGTCCAAGTTTTTCTTTTCCATCTTTCGATCCCTCTCTCATATCATATATTTTAAGAACTATTGCTAGTTCTTGTCGTTCTTTGCTCAACAATGTGAAGCTTTTCCACCATTATTATACTTTTGCAATAAGATGTCAACGTTCTTTTGGTTATGGCTACTATGATAAAAAGGAATGACGGCAAACAACTCCTTTTCTTTTTCTATGAATTCACTCTTTCATATTTTTGGAAATAATACTCTAGATCAAAATAGGTCTGTTCATCACTTTCCGCAGTCATTTCCCATTCCTCTGATTCTTCAAGATTTGGGAAAAAAGCATCTGCCACATACTTTTTCTGGATCTTTGTAATATGTGCCACATTACAGTATGGGAGAAACTGCTCATAAATAGACTGCCCTCCAATGATATAGATCAAATCATCCGGATATTTTTTTAATTCTTCCAAACATTCTTCAACAGAATGTACTACCTGGGCATTTCTTACAGTCAGGTTCTCATCCCTTGATAAAATGATGTTTTTTCTAGAAACCAATGGCTGTTTTTGTGGAAAGGTTTCCAATGTCTTTCTGCCATAAACCACTACTTTTCCTTCTGTTTCCTTTCGAAACATCTTCTGATCCTGAGGAATGGACACCAAAAGCTCTCCTCTTAGTCCAATCTCCCAATTTTCTCCTACTGCTGCAATGATATTCATAACTTTAACTCCTAAATCTTTTTATCGGTCCCATTTATCACAAAGGGAATTGATCTGATCTGCAAACTTTGCTAAATCCTTATTGGCTACCCCCTCATTCTTTTTAATGACGGTAAGCAAACGATGACCAGCTGCCATAAGTCTTTCAAACACAGTATTGCCACCAGTTTTTGTTTTCTTTTCTGCAAAGAGCGGTTTTGCCTTTACACGATATTCATTTTTAGAAAGATCAAAAACAGAGCCGGAATACGGGACCTCTGCTTCATATCCATATTCATTTGTCAGGCACTCTGCAAAACCAGTGGATGCTGTATGCTCTCCATGCACGATAAATACCTTTTTCGGCTTTTTCTCAAAATGATTGATCCAGGTTAATAATCCATCCTTATCGGCATGACCACTCATACCCTTTAACTGCCTGATGCTGGCAGATACTCCAATGGTCTCACCAAATAGCTTTACCTCTGAGATCCCGTCTACAATGGCACGTCCTAAGGTTCCAATAGACTGATATCCAACAAATAAAATGGTAGAATCCTCTCTCCATAAATTGTGTTTTAAATGATGTCTGATTCGTCCTGCCTCACACATACCCGATGCTGAAATGATCACCTTTGGATTATCATCAAAATTGATAGCCTTGGATTCATCACTGGTGATGGCAAGATTTAGATTTGGAAAAGTCAATGGATTGATGCCGTTTTTTACCAGTGCCATGGCTTCCTCATCAAAACAATCCGCTGTATTTTTCCGAAAAATGTTGGTGGATTCCACTGCAAGGGGACTATCCACGTATACCGGAAAGTTGGGATATTTCGGCAGCATCTTTTTTAATTTGATTGTTCGCAAAAAATAAAGAATCTCCTGCGTTCTTCCCACTGCAAAGGATGGAATCACCACATTTCCACCTCTATCAAAGGTATCTGATAAAATATCCGCAAGTTCCTTTACCCGGTCTGTATCATTTTTCTCATGAAGCCGGTCTCCATAGGTAGATTCCATCACCACATAATCTGCACTCTTGGTATAATTTGGATTCTTGATCAGCGGCTGATCAAAGTTCCCTATATCTCCACTAAATACAATCTTTTTCTCTATCTCTTTCCCTGCTTGATCCGTTTCCTTTGCCCATACCTCAATACTGGCAGAACCAAGCAAATGTCCTACATCACGAAAACGAATGGTGATATTCTCATCCACTTCACACTTCTCTTCATATTCCAAAGGAATCAGTCGTTTGATGATACCCATGGCGTCTTCCATGGTATAGGCAGGCACCACCTCTGGACTACCCGGTTTTCTTCTGCCTTTTCTGTTTTTCCATTCCGCCTCTGTTGCCTGAATATGGGCACAGTCTCTTAGCATAATGCTGCAAAGATCAACGGTTGCCTTGGTGGCATAAATATTTCCACGAAATCCATTGGCGAAAAGTGCCGGAAGCATGCCTGTATGATCCACATGGGCATGTGTGATAAATACTGCTTCGATACCAGATTCCGGCACAGGAAGCTTTACATTGGTATACACATCCTCACCCTGTTCCATACCGTAATCGATCAGATAATACTTTTCATTTACGATCAAGACATGACAGCTTCCTGTCACTTCATGATTGGCTCCTACAAATTCAAGTTCCATGGTAACCCCCTTACTAAAAAACTATACTGCAAAAGCAATGCCTAACTTAAATGAATAAATAATGATCTCCTTTACCACTTTTCCTGTGATATTTTCCAGTGCCTCCTTGTAATAATCAAGCTGCACCTTGTATCTTTTCACAAAGTCCTCTTCTTTGGACAAAGCATCTGTCTTATAATCAAGGATCACAAGACCATCCTCCTCTTCCCAGAAAACATCAATGATACCCTGGATCAGTACCGTTTCCTCTTCTGGGAATTCTTCGTTTAACCGTTTCGCTGACAATCCATACACAAAGGGCTGCTCTTTGTAGATCAGATCCTTCTTCGTTGCAATCTGCATACGGATTCCCACATCACTTGCAAGACATTTTTGTATCTGTCTATATTCTACAGCATCTTTTGCTTCTTTTGTGATTTTTTTTGTAGTCACAAAATGTGCAAGCGCTTCCTCATATGCTTCCTTGCTATATTCTTTAGAAAAATCAAGCAACTCCATCACTCTATGATATGCACTTCCTCGCTGCGTACCTGTGATTTCTTCTTCGTCACTGATAAATTTCGGAATGATCTTTGAAGGAGTGGTTGGTGCAAACAATGGTGCTGAACCATCCTCCTCGATTTCATGGGCAGCTGCCTTCTTTAACTCAGAAACCGTTGTCTTGGTAAAAAGTTTTTCTAGATTTTTGTGTGGATAAGTAAAAGCAAAGGTCTGACTGACTCTTTCCACCAGCTTTTCATCAATTCCATCCAATGGCTTACGATTTACCAGTTTCTCGTACAAAATAGCATCTTTTACCGTTTCCTCAAATTCATCCTTGACCAAATCTTTATAAAATACAGATCTATAAGAAAAAACAGTTTCATTTTTTCCATAAACCATAAGTAACCAATCTAAATAGGAGTTCCCTGATAGCAAAGATAGTTTGGAAAAATGACCATCTTTGGTGAGTCTATGCTGCTTTTGTTTTTCCTTTTCTTTGGAAGCATCCTCTAGCGCAGCTGTTAGGATCAGCTTTTCCTTGGCTCTTGTCAAAGCAACATACAGCACACGAAGTTCTTCCCCTAAGGCATCTGCTTCCATGTGATCAGCCATAACCTTTTTCCGAAGATCTTTATCCTTTATACGCCTTTCTTCATCCCAGTAATCCATCCCGATTCCCATGTTCATATCCATCAGAATCTGTCTGGTAAGATCTGTCTTATTGTGTTTCTTGGAAAGACCGGATACAAAACAGATCGGAAACTCCAAACCTTTGCTCTTGTGGATACTCATGATCCTGACGGCATCAGAGCCCTCATCAAAGGAAAGGGCTTCTCCATAATCGATCTCATATTCCTGCAGCTGTTCGATAAATCGAACAAAACGGAAAAGTCCCTGGTAACTGGTTTTCTCAAATTCCGTTGCTTTTTGTAAAAGCATTTCCAGGTTCGCTTTTCTTTGTGCACCTGCCGGAAGGGAAGTCACATAATCCATATATCCGGTTTTTCGTAAGATTTCTTCTATTAACACATGTACAGAAACATATCCTGCTTTTCTACGATATTCCGTTAAAAACGCAAAAAATATTTCCTTTTTCTTTCTAAGAGGTTCTGGTAGTTCTGGCATTTCTTCCTTTAGGTAATCGAAAAATACCAGACTATCTCCTTCATATGTTGCCTTGATCAGTGCCAGTTCCTCATCTGTAAAGTCAAACAGTGGGGAATGCAGTACTGCAAACAGCGGAATATCCTGCCTTGGATTATCCAGTACGCGAAGCAAAGAAAGGATGGTACTTACCTCAAGTGCACTAAAATATCCGGTTTTAGAATTGACATATACCGGTATTCCATATTCTGTTAAAACCTGTCGGAAGGTATCATCCCAACCCGAAGTAGAACGGAACAGGATCACGATATCTGAAAATCTGGCTGGTCTGTATGCTTTCGTTTCTTTATCTAATACCTGAAAATGCCCCACAAGTTCAAGAATCCGTCTTGCGACCATATGGGCTTCCATTTCCTTTTTCTCATACTTTTCAGGCTTTTCTTCCGATTCTTCGTCTGCCTTTCCTGTTACCACCAAAAGCTCTGTTGTATGATCCTCATCATTTTCCGGATAGTCGGCACCTAAATATAACCGTGCAGGTCCATCATAAACCACACCGCCAAGTTCCTTGCACATGATCTTTTCAAAAACAGCATTGCAGGAATCAAGTACCTCCTTACGGCTTCTAAAATTCTGGCATAAGCTAATGAGGACTTCATCAGAATCCTCTACTGAATCATCTGTATAGTAAGCCATTTTTTCCATAAAAAGCTCAGGCATACTCATTCGAAACCGGTAAATACTCTGCTTCACATCTCCTACCATAAATCGATTGTGATCTCCTAAAGCATTTCTGGAAATGCTCGCTAACAGATATTCCTGCACCAGATTAGCATCCTGATATTCATCCACCATGATCTCTTCAAAGTAATCACGATATTCCATTGCTACCAAAGTTGGTTCGAAGCCTTTTTCTTCAGAGGGGGTTACTAAGATCTTTAAAGCCATATGTTCCATATCCGAAAAGTCGATGACATTTTTTTCTTGTTTTTGCTTTTGAAAACGTTCCATAAACTCCTTGGTCAAGGTAACGATCTCTTCCACCAAAGGGGCAATGGATGCTGCATCCTTAACAATATGCTCCGGTTGTTTTGCAAAATACGTATCTTTTAGATCATCTTTATCTTTTTTGACAGCAGCTCTCATTTCCTTTGCTCGTTCCCGTTTTTCGGGATCTACTGTATCATCCTTTTTCGATGGAAGTCTTTTAAAATCAACAGCCTCCAAAGCAACCATGATATCTTCATAGGTATCCTTTGAAGCTGCATTCAAAAGCATCTTTTGCTCATTCTCTAATAGCTCCCCATACATATATGGTCCATCTGCTTCATGACAAAGTGCAATGGCCGCCTCGCAGGTTTCTGCATCAAAAAAAAGTCTTTCCTTAGCACTTCGTATCATCTGTTTCATCCAATCAGTATTCATCAGTTCCTCTACCGTTTCAAACTGATACTGCTTTAAACAGGTATCCAGCCATTTTTCTGGAAAAGGATAACTACAGGCAAAGGTATGAAGCTGTAAGATCATCTCCTCGATCATCTTCTCACCACTACCACCTGCAAAACATTCCACAAGACGTAAAAAACTTTCCTTGGCTTCCACAAATTTTTCTTCTAACAGATCATTTAATACATCCTGCTTGAGCATTTTGATCTCACCCTCATCCGCTGGTCGAAAGGCAGGATCAATCTCTAGTGCATCCATGTGATTTCTGAGTAAATACAAACAAAAGCTGTCGATGGTTGTGATCTGGGCATTATGGATCAGGGCGGACTGCCTTTGTAAATGGGTATTCTCAGGATCTGTCTCTAATTTTAATGCGATCGCATCTGAGATTCTTTCCCTCATTTCTGCTGCCGCTGCATTGGTATAGGTAACGATGAGCAATCTGTCAATATCCACTGGATGTTCTTTGTTGCTCACCATCTGGATAATACGTTCAACCAATACCGCGGTCTTGCCACTTCCTGCTGCCGCTGAAACCAAAAGATTTTTTTTATGAAGACCAATTACCTTCATCTGATCTTTCGTATATTGTACTCCCATACTCCTGATCCTTTCTATTCCTTCGATAAATCTTTTTGCATAAGTTCTAAGACCTCATCGTCCTTATAGGATTTTAATTCTGTAAGCTCTTCTCCTAAAAGTTTGGTATCCAAACCACACTTTCCTTTAAAAGCACAAAAATCACAAGAAGTGGTGGTTCCCATGGTACATGGATTTCTTTTTACTACACCACCCATAATGGCTTCTCCAAATCCCTTGATCTTATGTGTCACATATTCAGAGATCAGATCCATCTGTTCCTTTGTATACACATCAGAACTGCTGGTAAAGCTTCCATCCTTTTTTCGTTCTACTGGAATTACCATAGAAGCCTTTTCAAAACCATGATCCAAAGCATCCACCACCGCATCCTCGGCAAGGATGATTCCCTTTGGACGCAGGTTTTTACGAATCTGTTCTGTAACGGCTTCCTTGGTATCCATAAGTGGATCCCTATCTACAAAAGGATCCTTCATGCTATAATACATAAGCCCTGCCGGCAATGCCTGCTTATCAGGAAATCTTTTTTTCACTTCTGATAAGGCTGCGTTCATATATACTACTAACTGAAGCTGTCTTCCATAATAAAGTTCAGAAAGATCAAAGTCCTTGTTTCCAGATTTATAATCAATGACCTTTACATACACCGAATCCTGATCCTCATAAAGATCCATTCGATCGATCCTTCCCTGCAATTTCAACTTCTGTCCGTTCTTTAAATCCATGTTTAATGACTTATCATCCATAGACTGAAATTCCAACTCAAAATCAGATGGAATAAAACTACCCTGTTTTAACTGAAACTGCAATGTATCCACTGTTCGTTTCATGATCCTTTTCATCTTGGTAATGGCATATTCCTGTCTTGCCGTACTGTATAATACCGTATCGCCAAAACCCGCTGCCGCCTCATCCACAGCTTTCTCTATGATCCTTTCCCCTGCTTCCTTTGAAAAATTAAACCAGTTTAGCTTCTCTTTTTTGAGCTCATTAGAAAAGGTATACATGACCTGATGAAAGATGGTTCCTAAATCCTTTGCTTCAAACTGATATTCCTCACGTTCCTTTAGTTTCAAACCATACTGTAAGAAATATCTATAGGCACACTGGGAAAAGGTTTCAAACCGGCTGACACTTCCATAAAGCACAGCTCCATACAACGCCTTTACCACCTCTTCCCTCATAGGAAGTCCTTCATAGCGGTAGAAAGCAGCCTTCGTCATCTTTAAAGCATATTCTGACAATTCCTCATCTTTGGCAAAAACATCCATCAGCGAATATAGTACCCTGGTTTCTTTTAATCGACCTGCCGCATATTCTCTGATCTGGTCTGTAAAAATCTCTCGTCCATCAGAAACGCTTAAGATATCCTCCATTTTCTCACTGTCCGCCAAAGCACGAACCTGAAGTTTCGGATACAATCTTTTTACAGTATCGATCAAATAGGAAGGACGTACATTTTTACCCTCTGCATTGGTTCGCACATAGGATAGCACCAATTCTTTGGAGGGTTTTGTCATATTTAAATACAAATAAAATCTTTGGATATACATCTTCTGTCTTGGACTTGGTGCCATCTCAAAATCACCTGTCACTAGAAATTCTCTATCAATATCATTGATGATACCGCTATTCCCACCCTTTTTCGGAATGGTTCCATCATTCACGCCGACAAAGAATAGCACTTTAATATTGCTCAATCGGGTTCGTTCCATATCACCTGCTACAAATCGATCCACATTTTGTGGCAAAGTACCTACCTTACATTCATCAAAGCCTGCCTTTAAGATCTCTATAAATTCCTGGAAAGTCATTTCCTCCTCACCAAGTAAGCTTACAAACTGATCTAATAATTCTATGATCTCACGATACACCTGGCTATATTCTAATGCCTTGGAAAGTTCATTCTTTTCTGTAAAATCATCTGCACAGGCTTTCAACTTCTCTTCCAGTTCATTTTCCACCATGAACTGATAGATATTTTCTACATAAGAACGCACACTTGCTTTCTTTTTCCTGATGGGAGCAAACATGGCAACAATCTTTTCACGAATCTGATTCAGTTCCATCAGACGCTCTTCAAAAAGCGTGGTATCTGTTGGTTTTCCAGTAAACATGCGCTCATATTTTGTTCTGGATCGAATGCCCTTTTGCAAACAATAATTCTCTAATTTGTCAATCTCATCCTCAGAAAATCCTGACATCTGGTTTCTTAAAAAATGGAACAGATCCTCATAGGCAAAATCAGATAATACTACCTGTAAAGCACTC
Source organism: Lachnospiraceae bacterium (assembly GCA_045628865.1). Classification (GTDB taxonomy): domain Bacteria; phylum Bacillota; class Clostridia; order Lachnospirales; family Lachnospiraceae; genus JAZQQB01. The sequence continues at coordinate 35,373 of JAZQQB010000064.1, forward strand.
ACCACAAAGTCCATACCTGGATTTCCCGACAATTTTGCGGTTCTATCCATGTAAAGAGGAATTTCCATCTTTTTACATTCTTCCTCAATAAAGTATTCGTAATCAGAAAGAGCACCTGTGATCAGCGCAAAATCCCTATATTGATATCCCTGTTCACACACCAGCCTTTTCACATGGCGAAGTACACCCTTGATCTCCTGTCTTGGATTTTCTGCCTCCCAGATTTTGACAGAATTGGTAACATCTGCAAAACTTTTGCTTCGATAACGGAATAGTTCCTGCTCCAAAAATGCCAGTTCTGCATTATTTTGATAGCGAAAAACCGGAGTAGCAGGCATCAATACATGATCTTCCAATGCAAAATCTGTATTCTTTGCAAGTCTCACTAGGGCATCCATCATCTTTCGACTCATGGAAAAAAGATACTGATCCTCATATTCCTTAGAAAGATCCTCTAATGGATCCATAGTAACCGTGACCATTACTTTTTCACAAACCAAAAAAAGCTGTTCCAAAAAACGCATCTGCACTGGTGTAAAGCCGGTAAAACCATCCAAAATGATCACTGAATCCCTTAGAAGACAGCTTTTTAAGACCTGACGGGACGCCAGATCTAATATTTCTTCCTTTGTAATAAACTTTTCTTCTATGTTTTTTTGAAAAATCTGATAGATACTGGCAAGATCTTTCAGCTTATCGCGCAATGCATTTTTCCCATTGGCAAAAGCGATCATCTCTTCCATTTTGGCAGCATCGATCCCATACTGATAGAATTCAGATAACGCAGACTTTACTTCGTGTACATACCCTGTTTTTTTCAAATGGGCACCTATCACTGGAAGCTTTTCTTTATTCTCTCCTGCAACTTTTCGAAGGATCAGACTCTTTCCTGTATCATCTAAAACCGGCATATCATCTCCACCGTTTTCTTCGAACAAACGATGAGATAATCTGCCAAAGCTTAAAACATCAATATTCATGATTCCTTTAGAGTGTGTCAATACCAGATCCTTTTGGGTCTGCATGGTAAACTGGTCTGGCACAAGAATAAAGAACTGCTTTTTCGGATGAAGCCTTGCTTCTTCCACCATATAATGATGTACATAATGGCTTTTACCGGAACCACTTCCTCCAATCACGAATTGTAAGCCCATAGAATTCCCCTTTTCCTATACGTTATGCCTGATAAATAATACCCTTTGCAAGCTCACCTGCTTTTTCTTCTCCTACTAAGATTTCTACAATCTTTAGTGAAAATGCAATAGCGCAACCCATTCCTCTACTCATAATGAGCTTATCAGATACTACAACCTCATCCTGTAACACAGTAGCTCCTTCTAAATCCTTTTCAAAGCCTGGATAGCAACATGCATTTTTGCCCTGTAACACGCCCTTGTGTCCTAAGATGCTTGGTGCAGCACAAATAGCTGCTACATACTTTCCATCTTCTATAAAGCTATCTACCTGTTTCATAAGTTTTTCACAGGCTTCTAGATTCTTTGTTCCTGGCATACCTCCCGGCAATACGATCATATCCAGTTTCGTAAAATCCACTTCTTTTAGTAACTGATCCATCTCCACACCGATTCCATGTGAACCAGTCACTTTTTTCTCATCTGAAATGGAGATCATATCAATACTAAGACCAGCTCTTCTACAAATATCTACCACTGTTAACGCTTCTATCTCTTCATATCCTGTTCCAAAAAAAATACCGATTTTTTTATTCATATATTCTTTCCTCCGTAGCTCACTCATATGTTTATAGTTTAACACATAAATGAACTAAATACCGATTTTTTTGAAAAAAACTAAAGGAATTCCCGCAATAATCCGAAAAAATGTATGAAAAAACAAACTTACTTTACATCCCAGAGCAACCCAAAGCTCGAAAAAAACCGTTACAGACTTCCCAACTGTAACGGTTTTTTATATAGTGCGCCTAGCGGCGCACGTTTAAGATAAATAGTTTTTTAATATATTTTCAAGACTATTACCATCTACAGGTTTCATCAGATAATCCTGAAAACCTTCCTTCATGTACATTTCTCTAGCGCCCTGTATCACATTTGCAGTTAATGCGATTACCGGTGTGTCTTTACACAGATTATCTTCTTCCTTCTTAAGATAATGAAGCGTTTCTATTCCATCCATCTCAGGCATCAAATGATCCATAAAGATCAGATCAAAAGATTCCTCGCAAACTTTTTTGATACACTCTCGTCCACTTCGTGCACAGCTAACCTGTACTTTTGTTCGCCTTAACAATCCTTGCATTACCTTTAGATTCACTGCATTATCATCAACAACCAATATACGGGCATTTGGATTTTCATATATTTCCTCATCTTGCGTATCTATTGATCTATACTGTGAAAAATCGATTATTCCAATCGGTGTCTGATTCACAATTCCTTGTGGGATTGTAAGCTCTACAATGGTTTCTATATCATTTTCTGAGACGTTTTTACTACCATGTAAGATTACAAGCAACTGATCTATCATTGCAAGCGTAAGCTCTAGCTGATTATTGCCAATCTCAATCTTTTCTTCTTCCTCACACTGTTTTTTATTTAGCTTGTTCAAATCAACCTCTTGGAATCGAACAATCTTACCTGTTTCCCGAAATCTTATATGTAACATAGCTAACGGATATGATTCATACAAGTCATCTGTTAACTCCAAACTTACCCTGGCTTCTAATTTCTCTCTTTTGCAGAATTTCATTCCACTCAAAAAGATATTTACGATGAGCTGTTCCACTCTTAGCTGATCCCCATACATTTTCTTCGGAAATTCCGGATCAATCTCTGGTTGTAATTCAACCTTTGTTTCATGCTTTCTGATCTGAATCTTTTGAAATATACTTTCTATCATTTCTGATACATCATAACTATTTTCCAAAAGATCCATTTTTCCTGATTCCAACTTGGAGAAATCCAATATATCATTCACAAGAGCTAATAGTGTATTGCCTGCTGCTTTGATATTATTGGCATACTCTGAAACATTTTTTTCTTTTCCTTCTCGAATGATCATCTCATCCATTCCAAGGATTGCATTGATCGGTGTTCTGATTTCATGTGACATATTTGCCAGGAATGAACTTTTCGTTTTATTTGCCCGATCAGCTTCCTTTGTCAGATCCTCAATTCGCAATAAATCCTTTTTCTTTTCTGTCAGATCTTGCAATTCCAAAAGATACCCTAACACACTGCCGTTTTTACGATATAAATTCGTCAGATTCATATTATAGGTTTTTTCCCCATATTCAAATTCTATCTCTGGCATTTGTATCTGGTTTGAATCCGAATTACTACATTGTTCAAATAATTTATCCAGTCCATTTGAAAGTTTTCTCTCCTCTTTGGAAATATCTGACACCGCATCAAGTCTTTTATATATCCTTACTTTAGAAAAAAGTTTTGTGAAAGGCTTATTATAGTAGATTACTTCACGCCTCGTATTCATGATCACAACTGCTTCATCTGCATTATCCAAGATATATTCTTTCGCATTCTGTTCTATATCAAACATATGGTATTTTCGTATGGATACAATAAAAAATAAGCCTGTGATCATAAAGCAAAAAGCCAGCAGATCATATCCTCTCCAAATTCCAAGTATCTGAAGAGCAATTCCTATAGTAGGAGATAGTATTCCTAGAAGCATAAAAAAGTATCTTCTTTTTTGGATCACATTTTGTGCTTTTATCCATCTTATGATCATAAAGATCACCGTTGTGATCAAAATCGAATATGTTTCTGCTATCATCACATAAAATGCAAATCCATACTCCTTTTTTACATGAGGCATTCTTCCAATGTATGCCATAGTAATTTCTGTATAAAAAAGTTTACACTTCGGAAAAGCAAAAACAGTACAGATCAAAAACAAATCTATACTCCATAACAGTCCGTTGACCCACCTTTTTATAGATATGTGATAATATTCTGCAAAAAAGAACACAGAATATGTAATCAGCATAATCTTACTTACATTTCCTAATTTAATAGCATTTACAATACTATTTTGTTCGGATGCAGTCTCTTCCAAATATGCACATATGCTAAAAACGAAGGTAAAGGCAATGGTTAAAACAAAATACATTTGTCCCTTTGATGGTTTTTCTCTGATAATCAAAATGATCATGATCAATGACACGATCACCGATAATATTGTGGATATTACAGTAAACCAGTTTGATACAAATACCATCACTCCATCCTCCTTTCCTTCCAGACTCTTATATCAGTTCTATTTTTTCTTTTGGCAGATACCGAATCATCATATCTTCCAATTCTTCTGTATTCACAGGCTTCATCAAATAATCAGTAAATCCTATTTCTATATACATTTCTTTCGCTCCTGCAATTGCATTCGCAGTTAATGCAATAACCGGCGTATCTTTTGACTTGTTTGCATCCATGGCGCACATTCGTTCAAAGGTTTCTATACCATCCATTTCCGGCATCATATGATCCATAAAAATAAGATCAAAACATTGTTCCTTTACTAAACGCAAGCAATCAAATCCGTTATTCACAGCTGTAATCTGCACCTTGGTTTTCTTTAACAGCCCTTCTAGTACCTTAATATTTACCGTATTATCATCTACGACCAGAACCTGTACCTCTGGTGCATGGAACTTCTCATGGTATTTTTTCTTTGCCTTCTTCTCACCCTCTTTGACACTGATTCCAGTAAAATCAATTACAACCTGTGGAATCTCCAACGTAAATGTAGATCCCTTTTGGTATTCACTTTCAACCGAAATCTCACCATTCATTTTATGGATCAATTTTTGGGTGATTGTTAATCCAAGACCAGTACCTTCAATATTTCGATTCTTTTCTTCATCTATTCTTTGGAAGGATTTAAACAGCTTTTGTAAGTCTTCTTTTTTGATACCCATACCTGTATCCTGCACAGAAAAACGAAGTAATATCTCCGGTCCATGAATAGAAGGTTCTCTCTTTTCATATTCCACTCGTGCTGTTATTTTTCCTGCCTGTGTATATTTCGCAGCGTTGGTCAGAAGATTGATCATAGCTTGTTGAATGCGATTGGCATCCCCAAGCAAAATCCTTGGTATACTTGGATCAATGATCATCTCATATGCAATATCTCTTCCCTCTAACCTTGGCAATACCATTCTTTCTGCATTTTGCAAAACGTCTTTTAATTCATATTGTTCCTCAACAATCTCTAATTCTCCTGATTCAATCTTAGAAAAATCAAGAATATCATTAATGATTGACAATAACGTTTTTCCTGCTGTCTGAATATTCTCGGCATATTCGATCACTGTTGGATCCTCAGTTTCTCGAATAATCATTTCATCCATACCAAGCACTGCATTGATCGGTGTTCTGATTTCATGTGACATATAAGTCAAAAATGTAGATTTAGCTACATTCGCCATTTTCGCCTCATTCATCAGTTCATTCATCATCTTTATTTTTTCATATTTCTCAGTGATATCTCTTACTTCGATCAAATATCCCTGTATTTCCTTTTCCTCTTTCTGCAAAAGAGTTCGATGTACTGCAAAATGCATTCCACCCTCTTCGAACTCCTGTTTCTCAAAATCCAAAAAGTATTCATACCTTTGATCCATTGGTTTATATAAAGAAACATAAGGATCAGCCTGCTTTGTTATCTCATTCATATACAGCACATTTTTATTGGCATCCACTACCATAATAGCCTCTACTGAATGATCCAGCACATATTCCTTTGCATTTTGAGATAAATCAAAGATTTCATATTTCTCCATTCCAATATAAAAAAATATACTAGACAGCATAAAACAAAATGGAACAATATTAAAATTATGCCTATAAAAAAATGCATTAAAGAAATATCCAATAACAGGGATACACACACCAGCTAACATGATCAGATATTTTTTTTTCTCTATTAACTCTTTGCTTCGAAAGCTTTCTCGTAAAAGCTCCGCCATCATACTTCCAAAAGAAATAAATGCTATAATCAAATACAAAATGTAACACACACCTGGTTTTGCATTCCAAATCGAAACATCATTTTCGATAGTTAATTCAAACTCCTTATAATAACTGCCTAAATGCGCTGTTACAAGCACACCTAAAATAATGATTCCATCCAAAATACTAATAATGATCTTAACAATCAGATCAACCTTAAAATGACAATACTCCGCAAGAAATTCTGTTACAGCACACAAACAAAAAACCTTGGCAATTGCACAGATTTTTGCCCCAATTAGAGCAGCGTTGGTATCTGTAGATAAAAAAATGGTAAGGCTCCCAAGTCCATTGACAAAAAGGCATACTATGACAATCAATAAATTGGTCAATCCCTTGGATGGTCTTTCCTTCATTGCCCGTGCCAACACAAACAAAGGAACCATGCATGTTATGATATTTAAGATCAGTCCAATCCAATATTGTAATGACATAACTGTGCCCTTTCCAAAATTACAATAAATATTTCCACTAGTATGAATATTTTATCAAATTATCTGATAAGTGTAAAGAATTCTCTGACAATATTCATATTCTCATTTCCGCTTGCATATAAATAAAAAGAAATTCACTTATAAGGATGCACATTTATGGACACATTACAAAACGAAGTCGGAGGATTACAAATTTTTGCCACCACAAGGCAGGGGTATTTCCCTGTTGAAGGTGCTACTGTCTCCATTGCTCTTTCTGAAGCGCCTTCTACCATATTACAAAGCGGCATTACAAATTCATCTGGACAGACAAAAATATTTGAGGTTTCTACACCCAATGTTTCACTTAGTTTAGATCCTGACAATACGTTAAAACCCTATACCGATTATACTGTTACTATTCAAAAAGAAGGTTTTGAGCCTATTACTATATCCGGTTCTGAAGTATTACCAGGAGAACAATCCATCTTACCTGTTGAAATGATAGAAACTACCTCGCAGGATGAGAATGAAATCATCAATATTCCTCCTCACACCTTATACGGTGACTATCCACCCAAAATTCCTGAAGCAATGATCAAACCAATAGAGGATACCGGTGAAATTGTATTAAGCCGTGTTGTAATTCCTGAATACATTGTAGTTCACGATGGAGCTCCTTCAAATTCTTCTGCTAAAAACTACTACGTACCCTATACAGATTATATTAAAAATGTTGTTTCTTCCGAAATATATGCAACCTGGCCTGAAAGTGCCATCTACGCTAATACACTTGCAATTATGTCTTTTACCTTAAACCGCGTTTATACAGAATGGTATCGAAATCAAGGGTATAACTTTACCATCACCAGTTCTACTGCCTATGATCAGAAATGGATTTATGGAAGAAATATCTACAAAAACATCGATCAGATTGTAGATTCTATTTTTGCCAATTATTTATCCAAACCAGGACTAATACAACCTCTTTTTGCAGCCTATTGTGATGGCAGTAATGTAAGCTGTTCCGGTCTCAGTCAATGGGGAAGCAAAACTCTTGCATCCCGTGGATACTCCGCAATCGAAATCATTCGTTACTATTATGGGAACGACGTTTACATCAATTCCTCTGAATATATTTCAGGTATTCCAGCTTCTTACCCTGGATACAATTTAACAACTGGAAGTAGTGGTACAAAAGTCCGCCAACTCCAGCAACAGCTCAATCGTATAGCTAGAAATTATCCACTTATTCCGACTATCTCAGTGGATGGAAAATATGGTTCACAGACTGCAAGATCGGTTCGCATATTTCAAAATATATTCGGGCTTCCACAAACAGGTATTACCGATTTTGCTACCTGGTATGCAATTTCAAGAATCTACGTTGCAGTTGCAAGACTCTCTGAATTTGCAAGATAAAACCATTGATCCAGAACAAAGAGTGCGAAGCACTCTTTCTCGCCCGAGCGGATGCGCAGCATTATCTTCCTTTCCGCGAGGTGCGATCCATCACGGAGCTTTTTGTTTGATAGGTAAGTTCGGAGAACTTTCCTATCAAACAAAAAAGCCATCAAAGCATTCTTTTCGAATGCCCTGATGGCTTCCTGATATCTTTCTTTTTTAAAATTACTGTGCTAAGATCATCATAATCTTATTCGAACGGGCAACAAATTTTGTCATTGCTTCTGGATCTAATGGAGCATGCTGAAGTAATGCAAGATCATATAACTGTTCACAGATCAATGTTACATTTTCTCCTTCTTTATGCTCTACCAAATACTCTACTAATTTATTATTGGCATTTAAGATCAATGTCTGACCTTCTTTACCCATAGGTCCTAAATCCATTCCATTCATCGCATACATTCTCATCATATCCTGCATACGTCTACTTTCTTCTGACAATGTGATCATAGAAGAAATATCTTTGTTCTTTAACTTTTCTACCTTGATTGCAATGTTATCTTTTTTGATAACTTTTTTGAAAAGCTTTTCAAGCTCTTCAGTCATAGATTTAATTTCTTCTTCTGTTTTCTTAGAAGTTTTTGCTTTGAAGATATCTGTAATATCCGCATCAATTCTTAAGAATTTGATTCCTTCATTCTTTGCTTCTAACTGCTGAATAAATGGTTGGTCAATATCGTGTTTCAAAACTACTGCATCCATCTTTGCTTTCTTGAACATATTGACATACTGGCTCTGCTGTACCGGATCTGTTACATAATAAATGGTTTTTTCTTTCTTCTCGTCTGTTTCAGCTGCTTCATCAGATACAACTTCAGCTTCTACCTTTTCACCAGTTTCAAGATCTACCGCATTACCCTCTTCATCCACATCAATTGGTTTTACTTCTAAACATTCTGGTAATGTAACGTATTTATCATCTAAGTTTTTAAAGAGGATATAATCTGTCATCTTTTCGCAGAATTTCTCATCCTTTAAGCATCCATATTTTACAAATGGACTGATATCATCCCAATACTTCTCGTATTCCTCTTTTTCAGTCTTGCATAAGCCTGCAAGTTTATCTGCAATCTTCTTTGTAATATAATCCTGGATTTTCTTTACAAAGCCATCATTCTGCAATGCTGATCGAGATACATTCAGTGGAAGATCCGGGCAATCGATCACACCCTTTAATAACATCATAAATTCTGGAATTACTTCCTTGATGTTATCTGCAACGAATACCTGATTATTGTATAACTTAATGGTGCCCTCTGCTGATTCATACTGTAAATTGATCTTAGGGAAGTATAAAATACCCTTTAAGTTAAATGGATAATCCATATTCAAATGAATCCAAAACAATGGTTCTTTGTAATCATGAAATACTTTACGATAAAACTCAAGATACTGCTCCTTAGTACACTCACTAGGAGTCTTTGTCCATAAAGGCTGTGTGTCATTTAAACTTTCTGGGCGTTTCTTAATCTTTAATTTCTCTTCTTCGCCTTCTTTTACAGTTTCAATTACTTCATCTGTATCAAGCTTATCCTCAGGTTTAATCGTCTGTGTCTGTGGTTCCCCATCTGTCTTTGTTAAAAAGATTTCTGTTGGCATGAAAGAACAATACTTTGTAATTACTTCCCTTGCTTCATATTCATTACAGAACTTCAAACACTCTTCGTTTAAGAATAGAGTAATCTTTGTTCCTGGGGTTTCCCATGTACCCTCTTCCATGGTAAATTCTGTTCCGCCATCGCATTCCCAATGAACTGGCTTCGCATTTTTCTTGTAAGACAATGTATCGATATGAACCTGATCGGAAACCATAAATGCAGAATAGAATCCCAAACCAAAATGACCAATGATCTGATCATCATTTGTCTTATCCTTATATTTTGTAATAAAATCTGTTGCACCAGAAAAAGCAATCTGATTGATATACTGATCTACTTCCTCTTCTGTCATACCGATACCATTATCGATAATTTCAATTGTTTTCTTGGTTGAATTCACATTCACCTGAATCTTTGGTTTATATCCATCAGGGAGTGTATACTCTCCCATCATATCTAATTTCTTTAACTTTGTGATTGCATCACAACCATTTGAAATCAACTCTCTGTAAAAAATATCGTGATCAGAATATAACCACTTTTTAATGATTGGAAAAATATTTTCACTATTGATTGATAAACTACCTTGTCTTGTTGCCATGTCTTCACATCCCTTTCTCTTTTTTATATCCATTCTAAAAAATAGTTTAGTCTTTCACCAATAAAAAGTCAATACGAAATTAGCACTCATTTAATATGAGTGCTAATAATTTACCGTTACCCCTGTAAATATAAGGGTTTTGGGGATTATTAAATTTTTCTAAACTTACTGAAAATATGAATTGTACACATCAAAAAGAGAAGCAGTTTGCACTTGCTCATCTTCAATAAAGGTTATTTCATCCCAGCTATCGTGATTAATATACTTAGTTAAACTTAAAACATACTCATCGTAAACCTCATTAAATGCCTCATTCTTTCGCTTTTCCAGAATTTTTTCCTTATTCACATTTGTTTCATCCTCATCAAAGTTACTCAAACATTTAATGATGTGATATCCGTAATCAGTCTGAACAATTCCACTGACTTCATCAGTATCTAAATTGTATGCTGCAGTTTCAAAGGTTTCATCCATATCCCCTTTACCGAAGGAATAGATACTCTTGCTGTCTTCGTTGTATTCTTCAACAAGATCATCAAATTCATACCCTTGTTCCAATAATTCTATGACACACTTCGCCTTTTCATATGCAAGCTTTTTTTCACTCTCCGTATATTCAAGGCGTTCTCCATTTTCATCCAAATAATATGTTTTGATCAGTATTGTTTCAACCTTAATACTTCTCGCCTCGTCATCACTGATTTCAGGATTTACATCCTGAATGATATAATCGTACACCTTGGTAGCCAATAAGTACTCACTGTAAATTTCAACAACAGTATCCTTTGTAATTCCCATTTTCTTTACTTCTGTATCATTTAAGCTCTGAAAATATTCTGTTGCTGCTGTTTCTATTTTGGCCTTCTCCTCATCAGTTAATACAATCTCATATTCTCTTGCTAGAAGCTGCATACATTTAATCTGAGCCAAACGCGCCAAAGCCACATCTTTCACATTATCTTGTAATGATTCATCCTCTAGGGAAGTCTCCCAAATCTGAGCTCCATATACATGTTCATACTGATTCTGCATATTTGTTAAATACAACATCATTTCAGGCTTATAGCAGCTTTGATTTTCAATTCGAAAAATTTCATCCTGTGAAAAACCTGTTGTCAAAACATATTTTACATTCTCATCCTTACCAGCCAATCCACATCCTGCAATTGGAAGAATCAACGCAGCTGACAGAATAAAAGCCAGTTTTCTATTTACTGATTTGATTCGCATTCCTTATCCTCCCCTGGTATATTTCATATCAGTCTTTTGTTCGACGAACCTCAATCAACTTACCATGCACAACAAATCTATTCTCTGTATGTGTAGTACAGGTTGATAATGTCACAATCTGATCCTCATTATTTACTTCAACCCCTGTGTCATACCAGGAAGCTTCACAAATCGAGCGAATAAACTGCATATATTGTTCATCTGGTGAAAAACCAACTGTATAAACACTACCATATGCATCCGTATCATGGCAAGAAAATATCTGATATCGATAGATATATTCGTCTGTATATATTGTAAAAAATTCATTTCCATGGTAGAAATCTTCTTGTTTGTAATTCTTAAGTTGTCCAAACATAGATCCATTTCTCATATTATGACCATAAATAATAGGATGGTACTCCATAAAATCTCCACTATTTTCAGAATCCATAAAAATACTTCCTGCAGTAACTGATTCCTTCAAATAATTCGTTCGAATATATTCCTCATTGGAATCTCCATACAAAATCGGATAACTAATGTCCAGTTCATCAAAGCGAATCCATCCCACAATATCTGGATTCAAATACTTTAACTGTTCAAAATCAACAGTCACACCATACTGTTGATACCAATCTAGTTCATCTTTTTCATAGTGTGAATTGACACCATCACCACTATTTACTTTTCTAATCACCAGTTGTTCTAATTTTTCATAAACCTGATTCGCCTGATTTCTTTTCCAAAGATCTATTCCTATCAACAATACAAGTGCACATATGATTATGATTAGAATTAATCTAATAGCTTTCTTCATTTTTCACACTTATCCCCATTTTCTTTCATTCCAATTCATCATACCATATTACGAAAGAAAAGAGAAAGCTATTCAACTTTCTCTTTCTCACTTCTTCTATCTAGCTGGCAATTGTAGACTCCATCAATTTCAATAACTCCATTGTACTTCTAAAATACTCTTTTCGATTACCTTCTACCCATGTAATCATTCCTTGCCACGTATGATTCTCTGTACTCTTAATTTCTACGTAAAAACTCTGCTCGCCACGTGTACAGGTAAAATTCTCCATCTGTGACTCCTCCTTATTTTCCTATCCTTATTACTATTTATGAAAGAATGCGATCGGTTTTCCAATAAAAGGAATGTGATACAGCACCTTTCCTACCAAATGATCCTCATCAACAAGAAATGCATCATAATCAATATTCGCATCGCCTTTCGTAGTAAAAGAATCATCTGAAATACATATTACTCGATGAGTTGTATAAGTCCCATGCCTGTCTTCAAATGTTATGATATCACCAATCTGAACTTCATCCATTGAACATGGCTTTATACAAATCATATCACCTTGTTTGAACGTTGGTTCCATACTATCTGTCATGACAACAAGATTACTCCATCCAAGAATTGGTGGAAGAATCAAGATAACAGCTAATATAACAACCCCCGCAGTCAGTAGTCCAAACAAAGCCCTCTTAACTATCTTTTCTTTATTCATAGTTGCTATTCACTCGTATATTTTTCATATTCTTGAAATGAATCTAAAATAGCTTTCATTGGATCCTTGGAATCTATTTCATAGATTACCTGAACAGACTCTTCATATGCCATAATATCCACAGCAACGCTTGACAACTGCATGTTCTGCAAAAGTTCTGAATTGATCAAATATCCACTATGTAAAGCTTCTGTAGATTTCCCTGCTTCTAATACCCTTCTATAGTAATAGTAGGAATAATCCACCTTACCATCTTGATTCTCATCTACTTTCACTTCATACCAATCATTAGAATTAAAATCATCCAAAACCACTGCATTGATCAGTTCCTGTGGAGAGGTACTGATTCTTACTCTAACATAGCATTCAGAGTTTCCAGTATTTTTTACAGTGATTACTTTCTTATCTACAAGATCAATCTGTTCCTCAATTTCTGTATCAATCTTTACAATTTTAAATGTAGTGGATTCCTTATCCTGACTTGTAAAATATGCATTCGCACCAATGGAAGCAATTCCTACAAGTGCAATAACACCAGCTAAAGCAAGGACTATTTTTTTACTTTTTCGCATCTGTTATTCCCCCCATTCTTAATTTGATGGATAAACTTTTCTGACATCATTTAAATAGTCTTGATCGATTTCCATCAGTCCTCCATTGATAATGATAAATTTATTGACTACAACATCTGTATCAGAATCATAATACTCTAATACTTTCTTGTTATATGCTGTTGCATATCCTTTGAAAATACGATTTACATCATCTTCTGGAATAATTAGAGATTCCTGTTCGTACTGAGGAACCATAAATGTAAATGTTGGAGCAATACCATTGTTTGAGCAAGCAACTACAATCTGTTCCTCATTGATCGTATTCTCTAATATCGCTGGTGCAACATTAACATCAGTGTAACTATCCAACTGATATCTGATGGTTGATAGTTCATTTAATGTATATGTACCTTTATGAAGTCCCGTAAATGTTACAGATGCATATGCCTTTTCATCACCCTCAGTCAGTTGATTCTTTGTAAATCTTACTGATTTATAATAGGTTTCTCCATTATCTCCGATCAGTTGGAATGTAAAGATTGGATCTCCCGTTGAAAAATCAAGTGCATTCACATCGACTTCTTTTGTAACCGTTACCTCAGCTGTAAATACATATACTCTGTAAGATGAATTCATTTCATAATGCTGAGAAATATCATTCACAAAAAACTGTTTACCGTTATCCGTTTCTATAGTCATTTCCTTGGTTGTCTGATTTCCTCTGCTATTTAGCTTAAATGAAATCCTAAAATTGTACACTGTGTCCTGATATGGTCTCTCACTACGAATATCCTCAGCAGTCATCCTAACAATTTCATTATTCACAATCTGATAGAAATAGTAGTCTGTAACTGTAATATCCCGAATATCTGTATACTGCCCGATTCCGGTAAGCACTCCTTCTGAATCAACTGTAATAAACTGATTCAAATCATCCTTAGTAAAATACTGGGCAAGTGATTCTCCCTTAAAAATAACATCATAAGAACCGGCAATATCTGTTGGAATTTTTACATTTACATGTGGTAATGGTAATGTAACATCCTTCTTATTTCCCTCTTTATCCGGATATGTAATCTTAGAATCTCCATATACATTGGTTGGAACATCATTTCCACCAAAATAGGTATTCCTTGCAACTACATTGATCTTCCTTTCCCATGTATTTCCTGCTGTACCATATTGAATTGTCTGTCCTGACCATGTAACAACATAATATGGATAATTATCTGTAGGTAATGTAACAGTTGCATTACCGCCTTCGTCAGATGTAAGTCTTGCAATCTCATCTGTTGTGATCATAAATCGATTGTCAATTACATCCTTAATCACTGCATTGGTGATATCAATTCCAACTGGAGCAAGTTTTCTTCCATTCACAGTTCTTGTTGTAGTTGATGTAGAATTAGCACCAATTGTAATTTCATACGTTCTATCATCCCAATTCACAAGTTTCGCTGTCTTTGTACCATTTACACGATAGCTATTCTGAGATGTTTCTACCGGATATGCATCTAAGTTGAATTTCATCTTACAATTTGATTCATAATCACCACGTTCCGTATAGAAGATTCTTAACGTATGCATCGTCTTTGCATTATCAAAATAACCTTCACCAAAGATATCCTCTAAATGAGTGGTGTAATTATCAGTTGCTGTATTCTCGGCTGTAAAAGAGCCATCTGCGTTCTGAATCAGCTTTGCAGATCTTGAAACACATACATCTCCTGTTTCAAAATTGATAGTTCCACTTACCCTTCCATGAATACCACCAATATCAAGAACCAGCTTATCATCGATAAATACCCATACATCATCATCGCCAGCGAATTCATAAATAATCGGATTTCCATTTCTATCTGTACCAGTTTCATTCATGGTAAATCCCACTGCAAGGTTCATACCAAAATGAACGTCTTTTTTATTCATTTCTTTCGCAAATGGCCAGAATCCTGCAAGATTCCATGCTCCCTTAGATTCATTGTTATGATATAAGGTATAGCCTTTCAATGTATCATTTACATAAAATTCATCATTAGCAAGAACGCTCATGTTATCCGAATCAAATACATAATATCCATCCTGATATAAAAATGGAAAATCAACATTGGTATATGTTCGTTTTGCCAACTCACCATTGTAATAAATATTTCCAAATTCACCAGACGTAGAGAAAAGTCTTGCTGCATTCACGTTAAATACGGGTTCTAGGGAATCCTTATTTAATTCACTCTGAACAATTCCTGCTAAGGCTGCATCATAGCTTGCACTGTTTTTGCTTCTAAATGCATTATTGATGTTATAGCAAGCCGCCCCTGCTCCTTTATTAAACTCCAGATATTCTTTCGAACTAGTTACCTGGAAATACTCTTTTGTATAAGCATTTAATGGTTCAGCTGTATAGTTAAACATATTGGCTTTAAAACTAAATACCTGACCGTCCTGTCCGATATACTCTGACATCAAAGTACAGTTTTCTACTGCCTTTTGTAATTTAGCCCTTGTATCATCATCTACATTTTTTAATGCAAACACATACTTACCAATATGAGATGTTTGGAAACTAACGGTTGTATCATTCTCAATAGTAAATGCAATCTCAGTTAATGTAGCATCATTGATTTCATATAAGCTTAATCCTGTAAAGGAAGTTGTTGTAAAAATTCTTACTGTTACTTCTTCTTCGAAGAGTGTAATCCAGTTCTCTGCTGGGGACATTGGATTTTCAATGTCATCCGGGTTTTCAATATCTTCTGGGTTCTCTACATCTTCAGGATTCTCTATATCTTCTGGATTTTCTTTTACTTCAACCAATGAAAGTATAGAATCTTTAACTGGCTGTGCATCATCTAGCATATAAGATGCTACGTTTGGTGTTGCATCCCCGCCATTTATTGGGACATTCCCACTATCTCCTGGATTTTCCTCAGATGGTTTCTCGTCAGATGGCTTCTCGTCGGATGGCTTCTCCTCAGATGGCTTCTCCTCAGATGGCTTCTCGTCAGTTGGCTTCTCGTCGGATGGCTTCTCCTCAGATGGCTTCTCGTCGGATGGCTTCTCGTCGGATGGCTTCTCGTCAGTTGGTTTCTCTTCAGGTGATGTTGTATCATGACCACCTGGCTGACTGCCTGTATGACTACCCGGTTGTGTTCCTGACTGATTGCTTGTATGATTTCCTGACTGATTGCCTGTATGACCACCTGGCTGTCCACTTGATGGATTTCCAGTTTCTACACCCGATGAGCCAGACACCTCGCTTGATCCATTAGCAGTGTTAACGTCAGTTGCTTCTTCCTCCAGTTCACCTGCATCATCTTGTCCAGAATAATGTTCTCTATATCCACTATGATTATCAGCAGCTATGATTGGATCAACAAACTCTTCTTCTTCTACGATCTTTTCTGTTTCTTTTACAGATAACTCAAATAGAACTGGATCAGTTAATGCAACATTGTTATAAACTTGATACTGATTGATCAGTTCTGCGTATTCGTCTATATTTAATGGATTAACTGATAATGTATAATCTGAAGAATCCTGAAATATGCGTCTACTTCCCTCAACCACAATAGTATAACCAGCGTTAGAAGCTATTAAATCTCCTGATATTCTAGCCACTTCACTATCATTCCAGTCATCAATTTGAGGTTCTACAGCTTTATCTCCCAAATCCACTGGTGAATTCGAATCAACACTATTCTCACCAGTTTCCTCAGCAGAAGACCCAATTCTGGATGAATCTGCAAATAAAAGAGCCAAACATAATGCATATACCGCAAAACGTTTCGCCACACGAATCAATTCTTTCCCCATTGTTTTCCCTCCATATTCATTTAAACTCTGTAACTATTCAGAACCCATTCGCAAAATCGCTGCTTTGCAGCTTTCCTTTTGCTCATGTGGTTACTTCGCCATATAAATTTGCTCATCTGCCTAAATGCAAGCATTCGCAGAAAGCAAATTTGCATGGCTCTGAATAGTTACTAAACTCTTATATATCTTTCGAATGGTATCCACTCCCATAGACCGATCTGAAAAATATTCTCTTAACACTATATCAATAGATAGTCACACATGAGTCACACGAAAAAAATCAGGTTGAAAACCTGATTTTTTTCGTCTGCTTTTACTCAATTTCACATATACACATGAGCTCACGAAGCAGTTCCATTTCACTGCAAAAGTGAGCCACATGCTGTTTTTTATTCTCCCTATTAGTTATGGCATAAACAGTTCCTTGCCAATTGGCCTTTCTCCGAGTTTCTACTCGTATTTCAATAGTATTTCTTTTCCCAAAACATGATTCAATTTTTTTCACATCCTGCATAATATCTGGAGAACCATCATAGGGTCTTGTATGAACTAAAGCATCTGTAAATGTTCGTTTTTCCTCAAATGCTTGTGGATATCCGATTTGGTCAAACATCCCATCTACCATCAAAAGCATTTCTGCGAAACTCTGAAAATGTAATGGTTCCTTAAACAACAAAGAATGTACCTCTCCATACGCTTCCTTGTTCTCAACCTTGTGAATACATAAACGTAATCCGTTTCGTGGTAACGGATTGCTACTTTTTTCAGACATCATGAGTTACTCCTTTTTTTTAGGATGATACTCTTCTATCTCACGTATATCTGTTTTAAACTCAATACCAGTATTTGTATATTTTTCATAGAACAAATTACATATTCGTTCCAGCACTCGCTTTGCTGATTCGTAAGAACAACCTGGTAACAGCGTGAGTAACTGAATGTCATTCAGTCTTGTATAAGCATCTCCTGAACGTAATGAATTTTTTGTGATCAGTTCTAACCGATCCATAGCCTGTCTGGCAAAAAAATGCTGTGTCTGCTCTTTTACAGGATTATTAATTGTGATTAGCCCAATATGTTCAGCCATTCCCAATCGATCTATCTTTCTTGATTCCAATCGATATATTTCTTTAAACACCCCAAATGAACATTGAAACGCTCCTGAATAATCTTCCTCCTGGGTTGCCTCATGTAAAACCTCTTTGATAGAAAGCAAATCATTCTTCATAAGCTTCATCAATTCTTTTCGAAGTTTTTCTAATGGTCTTGAATTTCTTATTCCCAATGTTTCCTGTAAGATATGCTCTGCTTCTTCCAAATGAACTCTGGCAAGTTCAAGCTTATTTTGGAGAATCAGTGCTTTTACAAAATAACAGTGTAAATTTTCGTCTGCAACATCATATTGAAGAGCATCCCCACACATCTCCTCTAACTGATGATACTCTTCATCCTCTATGAGCATTTCTGCCAGTTGTAAAACAACAGACAAATACAGTGAATGGTAGTAAGTAGCCTGTGTCATAACCCAATACACATCTTTACACTTTACTCCAAATTCACCTTTATATAAGTCTATGGCCTCTAGAAGTCTTCGCTTCTTTTGTGCTCTCGAACAATCGCTTTGTGTAGCTTTTTTTACACAATCCTCAAATAGCTCTACATCAACATCTATTTCAATTTCTGAGTTCCAGCTATATGTGCCACGTCCTGTAACAAAAAAAGCATCTGTACCAAAAATTTCCTTCATGGTTGTTCTTAATCGATACATCAAATTCTTCAATGCTCCTGTAGGATTATCTATTTCATCTTCTTCCCACAAAGCAGCAGATAATTCTTGAATTGTCAACGCATGATCTCTGTGTATAATGAAATATAAAATCAATTTCATCAACATCTCTGATCGTATACTCTGCTCGGTAAGAACTTTCTCACCATCAACAATCTGAAATTTCCCCAAAAAATAGGCCGTTAACATGAATTATCCCCCAACGATTCTTTTGAATAACCATTATCCTTCGAATAGTATTATTCTAAAAGAATTTGTAGAATAAGTCAATTATTAACGACCTATCGTTTATCGTTTTATGAACTTTATACAATCTTATCCGACATTTTCTTTAATTTGATATTTTTCTTTTCTGTCTGATAGAAAACACAAATGCCGTTATACCTATAGCTAAAATGACAATTGAAACAGAAATAATAATTGGATAAATATCTCCATCAGATCCAATCGCATCCGTTACCGGCGTCATTTCATCTTCAATTATAACATTGTTATTGTTTTGATTTACTGCGCCTGATTCTATTGTTTCATTCAAATCAACATCTATTTTCTCATTATCTACATTTTGATCCAATGGCACTTCCTGCTCATTAATCTCGACATTGTTCTGTGGATTATCTTCCAAATCCTCTGCAATCATATTTTCAGGATTGAATACTGCTGCATTTCCTCCACCCAACCCCGCATTCTGGGTATTATTCTGTGTCACTGAAAATGCGGTTCCTCCAAAATCTAATCCTAATGAAGTCCCTGGTGTTAGTATAAGCATTCCACCAGTGGTACTGCTACCTGAAACACCAACTGTACCTGGAAGATAAACCGTTTCCGTCACATCATGATACACCGTGGAAGTAGGTCCTGGCAAATACTGATACTCAACACCTGTAGTCAACGCAGTGTCTTCAACATACTCAATCACTAAAGTATTTTTAGTTGAATCACTGCTTAATGTAAGTGAAGTCACAGACGATTCAACTCTATATCCTGTAAAAATCTTTGCTAGTTCGATGGTTTCATCTATATTACCATTTCCATTTTTTCTGCCTAATATCGTTCCATCCTTCGTCTGATACGTAACAGTATATCTTGTTGGATTAGTCAACCTCGTATAATCAACAACAAGTTCCTCATTAGCTTGTACTATTCCGTCATTTCCATCGTACTGATTCAGCCACTCATTGTTTACCTCATACATATCATCTGAAACAACAACATCTGGACAAGCTGGATACTTTGAACCGGATTTTACCTTAATTGTCACATAATACGCATTTTTCTCAACAATCGTATATTGATCAACTGGTAAGGAATATGAATCAGTTTCAAAGGTTCCCATTCCCCCCACTCGATAAGTAATCAAATACTCTGCGCTATCTGCTCTTGCTGAAATTGAAACAGATCCAGCAAGAAGCATTGCAAAGAGAATCACAGTTTTATTCTTCTTGTTTTTTTTAAAAGTAAGTCCAAACACAATCAATGCCAAAACAAGTAATACACTATACACATATATTTCAAATGTATCACCGGTTTTTGCTGCTGACACTCCCGAAGGAACACCTGCCAATGCAACATCCTCATCTAAAATAGTAGTAGTTGCTGTTACATATTCTGTATTCTTCCTATCAACTGTATTCACCTGTGCATTTCCTGTCAAGGTAACTACATTTTTTGCCTTGTAAACTGCCTGATAATCAAAATCAATCACTGCATCTTTCGCCGAATAACTATTTCCAACTGTTTCGCCATCCAATGTAATAGAAAATGTTACAATTGCAGATTCATCCTCATTTAAGGTTGTTAAAAAAACATAAGAATCTAAATTGTCATTCATCTCCAACAAGCCATATGCACTATTTGTCTGATTACCTGTGTATCCTCCTAATGTTGAATCATAGACATATGTTGTCGTTCCATCCCTTGTAACAGATAGCTGAATATCGTAATACCCATTTGTTGCACCACCGGACTTTCCATTGTCCTCAAAGGTATCCAAAGTTTGCGTGCTGATATAGAAATCAGCGTATGCACAATCATTTGTTAATGTAGTCGTTGCTGTTCTTGTTTCACCAGGTGCTATTCCCTGAAACATATCTCCTAAACTGATCTTTCCATTAGAAATCTTATTGTCGGTACTATAATAAAAAGAACCATTTTCATCTAATGTCAATTGAAGATCACTAGTAGCAGCATATGCAGTCATACTCATGGAAAAACCAAGAGCCAAAGCAGCTGCCGTTAATCCTAAACTCCTGCGTATCATATTGAAATCCCCTCCATACATTATGTTTCTGTACCCAAATACAAAACCAGTTTTTACCCCTTACTGATCATACTATTTCATTTTTATTCTGCTGCAATAGGTGTTTCAGATATTGTAACAATCTGGGTTCCCTCATTATTCAATTCCACGTACATACCCCATTCTGATGGAATTGCTTTCTGTGCAGCAACTGCCTGAACTGCATCTGCTGTAGCATTGATTGTAATCTGCGAATCATCGGTATATTTAGCACTTGCATCTCCTGTAAATACAACCTGTAGCTGACAAACGGCTTCATCATCCTTGCCAAGCATATTTCTATAATAAATATAAATATAACCCTCCGACATACCCTCAATTGCTGTTGTCTTGCTTGCAAGCTCCCCATAATATGTTGCAAGCTCCTTGTAGGTATTCTTCAGACTTTCATCCTCTGTTACATTTACTAAGCCATTATATTTATTAGCAATCTTGGCATAATTTTTATATGGATCTACAACAACCCAATCAGAAGCATTGGCTCCAACCGGAAGCACTTCTATAGCTGATGTATCAAATCCAAATTCCTTATCTATTACCAACCTTGCAAATCGATCATAGGATTCACTATCATTCTCTGCATTTGAAATTGTATATGTGATTTCAACTGGACTGTTCAGATTGATCTTATTGTTCGGATTATCCTGACGAAGATCAATTTCCAAACTATTTGTTGTTATGACGCCCTCGCTGGTCATGGAATCGTTCTTGGTTGATGCATTTCGCGCAGCCATTGTCCCTCCAACAATACTAACGCCTAGAACGATCACGCCTGCCAAAGCAATGAACAATGCTTTTTTCTTCATGGTCAATTCCCCCGTATATTATTTATGACTATTTATACTTCCATCTATTTTATACCTTACAATTATAATTAACCTCTGTCACACGAAAGTCACACAGATTCAAAAATTATCAGTTTAATTTCTTCCAAATTTGTTCTGCCTTTTGTACTTCTGCTTCGTATGCAGATCGTTTCCCGCTACGAATATCAAATAAAAATCTTTTCTTCTTTCCTTGCATCTTTGTTGCACGTCTCTGATACATATAGCATTTCACTACATAATGAACCAAATAAATCAAAAGCAACATTAATACACACATTCCAATATAGAATGGAACCGAAAAATACGACTTCACATCTGCAGAAGCAAGTGCAACTGGTTCCTCAGCGATTTCCTGTAATACTGTAATTGAATATTCTTCCATTATCTTTCCCCTTTACTTTTAACCAAACAACTATTATTCTCTCCTATATTAAAAGAGCCGTTTTTTCCAAAAAAAGGCTCACTCTATTCTTTTTTCACCATTTTCCTCGTATTGCAGTTCCTCTTCAATCATATCATATAAAGCCTTGGCAGCTCCTGATATTTCTCCTTTTACAGGCTTCACCAGACATATTTTCCTTGATGGTATCTGACGTGTGAATCGAAGTTCAAACAAGGTTCCCTCTTCAATATATTTTTCTGCAAAATCTCTTACAACACAACCAACACCCAGATTTCTCAATGCAAATTGTACAATCATGTCACTTGTAGGAAGTTCAAACTCTGATTTTAAATGAACCTGATATCTTTCCAAATATCCTTCCACAAATTTTCTGGTACTTGTATCTCCCTCAAGGCAGATCATCGGTAATTCCTCTAGCACACTAAAATCCAGCATTCTGTTTTTGTATGGTAAAAATCTTCTCCCCGCAACAAATGTATCCTGAATTTCCATAACTGGAATCAAATTCAAATGTTTCTCCTCTAACGGAGTGGATACAATTCCAAAATCAATCTGATCATTTTTTAAATGGGTAATGGTTTCTGGAGTAGGTGCATTTGTTACATTCACCCTGATTCCTGGATACTTTTCATGAAACTTTTCCAAAAAAGGCAATAAAAAGAACTGAAGTGTCATATCAGACGCTCCAATTCTTATTTCTCCAATCTCCAGATTCTTCATCTGTTTTAATTTTTTTTCACCTAAAAGGATCTGATCATATCCTTTTTCCACATAAGAAAACAAAGTGGTCCCCTCTGCTGTTAGTTTCACACCTCTTTTTGCTCTGTCAAACAATTTCGTATCCAACGCTAATTCTAGCTGTTTCATCGCCTGGCTAACAGCAGGCTGCGAAATGGATAATTCTTCTGCTGCCAACGTAAGAGATCCTAACTTGGCTACATAATAAAATACTTTGTAATATTCAAGATTCGCATCCACTTCTAGCCCTCCACCAACTAATAATTCTATTCGTTGTTACCCTTCATTTCCTTCTTTGTGCTTTTATGTTTTTTGTGTTCACAACCTTCTGTTTCTTTTCTTTGTTCCTTGCGTTTCTGCATTTTTTCTCTGGTTTCAAAAATTTCATCCATCACCAGACTTCCCAATGGGTCTCGCAGTGCTTCTTCATCAGCAGCTTTAAACACAATATTCGACTTTTGTTTCTTCGCTTCCTGCTCAGATGGTTCAATTTTGCACAGATCATGCAATCCCTTTGCCAAAAATTTGATACTGTATTTAATACTATCAAATACACCTGCATCATCCATATTTACCAAAATAATACCAATTGGGACTGCTATCAGCATACCAATCACACTTCCCAATTTATATCCGATGTACAACAAAAACAATGTTGGAATTGCTGACAAGCCCACATTGTCACCTACATATTTCGGTTGAATAAGCTGTCTAACCAGCTGACCTAACAGCCAAATAATCACAAGTGCAACTGCCATTTTGTAATTGCCGCTGGTAAACTTCATAATAGCCCAAGGCACCATGATAATACCAGCGCCAAAAAAAGGCAAAAAATCTAAAAATGCAATCAGTAACGCCACCAATATTGCATAATTTACTTTTAAAAGAAGCAAACCGATTACAAGCAAAATATATATCCATACTTCTATCTGAAGCTGTGCTTTGAAATATCCACCTATTGCTTTTTTACAGCTTTTTACAATCAGATCGTAAATCTTCATTGCACTTTCTGGTGCAACTTGTCTGATTACATTTCCCATATACTCTTTCTGTGCAACAAAACAGTATGCTGACAAGATCATCATAATAACACCAATAATTGCACTTGGTAAATTCTTGGCAAATTCTCCCACTGCATGCATGCTCGAATCACTTTGCAATACCTTATGAATAAAGCCTTCAATAGTTGGTAATATATTGTCCCAGATTTTTCCAATATCAAAATTGAACTTCGTTTTAGAAGAATGCTTATTCAAATTCTCCTGAATGATTCGAATTTCATTTTCCCAGGAAGCCAAAACATTTGGCATATCTGAAATCAAATTGGAAATCTCAACCACCAGCTTACTGATCAGCAAATACAGCAATAAAATCAATATTCCAAGAACAAATATGATTACCAGTGCTGAACTTGCTTTTCGTTTGATCTTTAATTTACTTTCTAAAAAATGTACTAAAGGATTAGCTATCAATGCTAATATCCAGCCAATTACAAATGGCCAGAAAAAACTAATCAATTTAGGCAAAAAAACAATACACCCCAATAGTATTGTAATCCATAATACGATATTAGCTCCTGCCTTCCAGTACATCTTCTTATTAGAATCCATAAATGTTAGCTCCTATTGTTCATCGCCATCTTCTGATACTTCATTTTGAATAATGGCATCTAATATCTCATATATCTCATCTCTTCCCTGCTTTGTTTCTGCCGAGAAAGGAATTAGTATTGTATCCGGTTCAACCTCTAAGGCTGTTTTAATCAATTTCAGCTGTTTCTGTATCTGACTTCGCTTGATCTTATCTAATTTTGTTGCAATGATAATTGGATGAAAACCATTATCCAAGATCCAGTCATACATCATTTTATCATTGGCAGAAGGTTCATGTCTGATATCAATGAGCAAAAAGACAGCTCTTAACTGCTTTGATGTTTTTAAATATCTCTCAATCATCTTTCCCCATTTTGCCTTTGTTTCTGCTGAAACACTTGCATATCCATATCCAGGAAGATCCACAAAGTAAATCTCGTCATTGATATTGTAATAATTAATTGTCTGTGTCTTTCCTGGCTTCTGGCTGGTTCTCGCATAAGATTTACGATTCATAAGTCCATTGATCAGAGATGATTTACCTACATTACTTTTTCCAGCAAATGCTACTTCTGGATGTTCGTTTTTAGGAAATTCCTTTGTCGTAACACCACATACAGTTTCTAGATTAATATTCTTAATTACCATTCTCTATTCTCCTCTAATGCTAATTGTAACACTTCTTTCATATCTTTGACAAAGTGAATCTTAATTGAATCTTTAATATCTTTTGGTAATTCGTCTATATCTCCCCTGTTTTGTTCTGGAACAAGCGCTGTTGTACATCCTGCGCTAATAGCTGCAAGAAGTTTTTCCTTCAAGCCACCAATTGCCAATACACGTCCTCTTAATGTCACCTCACCAGTCATTGCAACATCTCTTTTTACAGCAACATTAGTCAGTGCTGATATAATTGCTGTTGTCATGGTAATACCTGCACTTGGTCCATCCTTTGGTGTTGCACCCTCTGGAATATGCACATGGAGATCTGTAGTCTCAAACACCTCCTTGGCAATTCCCCATTTTTCACCATTTGAGCGAACATAGCTTAAGGCTGTCTTTGCAGATTCTTTCATGACATCACCTAATTGTCCTGTAAGCTCAATATTCCCTTTTCCAGGCATTGTATTCACTTCAACCTCTAACGTCACACCACCAACACTGGTCCATGCCAGGCCACGTACAATACCAACTAAATTTTCCTCATTGATTTCTTCTTTACGATATATTTCTTTTCCAAGAAAATCTGAAAGATTTCTTGCATCAATTGCAACTTTGTCCTGTTTTTCCTTTAAGATTTTCCATGCTGTTTTTCTGCAAAGGCTAGCAATTTTGCGTTCCAAATTACGAACACCAGCTTCCTTTGTATAAGCCTGAATGATTTTTTTTAATGCAGTGTCCGAAATCTTTAGCTGGCCATCTGCAAGTCCATTCGTTTCAAGCTGTTTCGGATATAAGTACTTCTTTGCAATATGGAATTTCTCTATATTGGTATAACTATTTACTTCCACAACTTCCATTCTATCTAAAAGAGGTTTTGGAATAGTATCCAAGGAATTAGCAGTTGCAATAAATAGCACCTCTGACAGATCAATTGGCACTTCCAAATAATGATCTCTGAAAGCCACATTCTGTTCTCCATCAAGAACCTCTAATAAAGCTGCGGCAGTATCACCTCTCTGATCCTTTCCTGCTTTATCTATTTCATCCAAAAGCATAACTGGATTACTAACCTTTGCCTGCTTTAATCCAGTTACAATTCGTCCTGGCATTGCTCCCAAATATGTTTTTCTATGCCCTCTAATCTCAGCTTCATCTCGTACGCCACCCAAACAAATACGCACATACTCTTTATCTAATGCTCGTGCAATGGATCTTGCAATGGATGTTTTTCCTGTTCCTGGAGGTCCCACCAGACATAAAATCGGACTCTCCCCTTTGCTTGTCAATGTTCTGACTGCTAAAAATTCCAATACCTTTTCTTTTACTTTTTCAAGACCATAGTGATCCTCATTTAAAACCTTTTCTGCACGTACAATATCCGTATTGTCCTTTGTTTTTTTATCCCATGGCATGGCCAACAAGGTTTCTACATAATTTTGTTCCACACCAAATTCTGCACTACTAGAAGGAATGGTTTCCAATCTCTTGATTTCTTTCGCAATTTTATTTTTCACATCATCTGACGCTTCCAATGCTTCCAGCTTTGTCTTATATTCATCAATGGTATTATCTCCATCCCCAAGTTCTTCCTTAATATACTGAAGCTGTTCTCTTAATACGTATTCCTTCTGGTTTTTTTCAACTCTTTCACGCACCTTTGCACTAAGCTGCATACGAATTTTTCCAATTTCATTCTCAGAGTGTAGCAGTTCCATCATACACAGATAGCTTTCTTCCTGTGTTTTAGTTTCAAGAAATTTCTGTTTCTCTTCATATGGGAAAGGCAGATTATTCATCATTTTTTCAAGTAATTTGATCAATGTGTCATATTCATCTAAATGATTTAACAAAGATTTTCCAACCTGTGGATGAACAGAACTGTATACGCCCAATTGTTCCTTGGCGCTTCGAAGCATAGCTTCTTCCTGTTCCTGTTGGATTTCATCCCATTCCATAGGTGTTACAATGGTATCTATATATTCATCCTGTTCTACGACCGAAACCAGGGTTGCTTTCTGAATTCCTTCCACCAGTATCCTTACCACACCATCTGGTAATTTCGTGATCTGTTTTACAACCGAAATGGTTCCTACTGTATAAAGATCATCTACTGTTGGATTCTCTGTTTCTGGATTTTTTTGAGTAATCAAAAAAACCTCCGATTCATCCTTAAGTGCTTTCTCAACCGCTTGAATAGATTTATGTCTACTTAAATCGAAATGGATAATCATTCCTGGGACAACTGTCAATGCGCGAAGCGCCACCGCTGGAATTTCCATCATTTTTTCCTCATTATTCATGGTATTTCTTTCCTTCTTTTAAAAACGCCGCCTGTGTGAAGCAGACGGCGTTTTTTACTCTTTATTTTGCTCTTCTTTTTGGCTCCATTTTTGTTTCTTTACGAATTTCTATTGGAGCATCTGTTCCATCAACTGAATCCTTTGTAATAATACATTTCTCAATATCTTCATCAGATGGAATACGATACATGATATCCATCATGGTGTCTTCCATAATAGAACGCAATCCACGAGCTCCTGTCTTTCTTTCATATGCCTTTTCTGCAATTCTATCTACTGCCTCAGGTTCAAACTCAAGTAAAACATCATCTAATTCAAATAATTTCTGATACTGTTTTACAAGTGCATTCTTTGGTTCTTGAAGAATTCTTACAAGTGCATCTTTATCAAGCCCCTTTAATGATACATTAATTGGCACACGACCAACAAATTCTGGAATCAAACCAAATTTCACTAAATCCTGTGGTGTAACTTTCTGTAGAAGTTCACCAATTTCTTCTTCCTTATTTCCTGCAATATATGCTTCAAATCCAATTGACTTCTTATCAAGTCTGCTTTCTACAATTCTTTCAAGTCCGTCAAAAGCTCCACCGCAGATAAACAAAATATTAGAAGTATCAATCTGAATCAATTCCTGATGCGGATGCTTACGTCCACCCTGTGGTGGAACACTTGCTACTGTACCCTCTATAATCTTTAACAGTGCCTGCTGAACACCTTCGCCTGATACATCTCTTGTAATAGATACATTTTCACTTTTTTTCGTAATTTTGTCAATCTCATCGATGTATACAATACCATACTGTGCTCTTTCTACATCATAATCTGCAGCCTGAATCAGTTTCAACAAAATATTTTCGACGTCTTCACCTACATAACCTGCTTCTGTCAATGTTGTAGCATCTGCAATAGCAAATGGAACATTAATAATCTTCGCAAGTGTCTGCGCTAAATATGTCTTACCTGAACCTGTTGGACCGATCATAATGATATTACTTTTCTGAAGTTCTACATCAAGATCTTTAGATGCAGTTACGCGTTTATAATGATTGTATACAGATACGGCCAATACCTTCTTAGCCTCATCCTGACCAATTACATAATCATCTAAAAATTCTTTGATTTCTACAGGTTTCAAAAGATTGATATCAAGATCATTGGAAGTTACACTTTCCTCATATTCTTCATCTACAATATCTGCACAGATTTCAATACACTCGTCACAAATGTACACGCCTGCTGGGCCTGCTATCAATTTTCTAACCTGATCCTGTGTCTTATTACAAAAAGAACACCTTACTTTTTCATCAGAATTTCTTCCCGCCATATTATCCCAATTAACTCCTATTAACCTATTTTCTTATAAACTACTGTGCATCATGAGAAGAGATAATACGATCGATCAAACCATATTCCAATGCTTCCTGGGCTGTTTTCCAGTTATCTCTTTCTGTATCGGCTGCAACTACTTCATATGGTTTTCCACAGTTATCAGCTAACATCTGATTTAATTTTCTCTTTGTTTCCAAAATGTGCTTTGCAGCAATTTCAATTTCTGTAGCCTGACCCTGAGCTCCACCAAGTGGCTGATGGATCATAATTTCTGCATTTGGTAATGCAATTCTCTTTCCCTTTGCTCCACCTGCAAGTAAGAATGCACCCATACTAGCTGCCATACCAAGACAGATTGTTGAAACATCACATTTGATGTACTGCATAGTATCATAAATTGCAAGACCAGCAGTTACACTACCACCTGGGCTATTAATATATAAATGAATATCCTTTTCTGGATCTTCAGCTTCTAAGAATAGTAACTGAGCAACAACAAGACTTGCTGTTGTTTCATTTACTTCTTCCCCCAAGAAAATGATTCTTTCCTTTAATAATCTTGAATAAATATCATAAGAACGCTCTCCGCGGCTTGTCTGTTCTACTACATAAGGTACTAAACTCATATAAATCCTCCATTCCTTTTTTTACACGTTTGTCTGATTATTAAACATACAGACTCTATTATCTTTACTTTACTAGTATACTGTAGGAATTGTTTTTTTTGTACTAAATTCACAGTTTATTTTTTCAAATTCATTTTAGCCTGATAGACAATAAAAGAGCTGTGAAAAAATCACAGCTCTCTAATCGCTTCCAATAAAAATTATTCAGCGTCTTTCTCTTCTTTTGCTTCTTTTGCAGCTGCAGCCTTCTTTGTTGTCTTTCTTGGCTTTGTTTCTTTAGCTTCAGCAACAACAAATTCAACAGCCTTCTGGATTGCAAGATCCATCTTGAAGTTCTTTGTTTCAGTTTCTCCCATGATCTCTTTGATCTTAGAAACCTCCATCTTGTACTGCTCAGCCATCTTTGTTAATTCTGCATCTAATTCTTCATCAGAAACTTCGATATTTTCAGCTTTAACAACTGCTTCTAATACAAGGCTTGACTGAATCTGTTTCTCAGCCTGTGGTTTAACCTGATCCAACATAACAGCTTTTGTAGCACCTGTGTACTGTAAATACTGTTCAAATGAAATTCCCTGCATAGATAATCTCTGTGCAAAATCATTTAAGATCTGTTCCTGCTTTGTAGCAACCATAGCTTCTGGAATTTCCATCTTAGCATCAGCTACGATAGCAGCGATTACAGCTTCTTCTTTAGCAGATTTAGCATCTGCAGCTTTCTTTTCTTCTAATTTCTTCTTGATGTCTTCTTTGTACTCAGCAAGTGTTTCAAATTCTGAAACTTCTGAAGCAAATTCGTCATCTAATTCAGGAAGTTCTTTCTCTTTGATTTCTAATACTGTACATTTAAATACAGCTGGCTTACCTGCAAGATTTTCTGCATGGTATTCTTCTGGGAAAGTAACGTTAACTTCTACTTCTTTGTTTAATTCAGCACCGATTAACTGCTCTTCAAAACCTGGAATGAAAGAACCAGAACCAATTGTTAATGGATAGTTCTCACCTTTTCCACCTTCAAATGCAACACCATCTACGAAACCTTCAAAGTTGATGATTGTCTGATCGCCATCTTTAACTGGTCTGTCTTCTACGGAGATGCTTCTAGCTGCATTCTCTCTCTGCTGCTGTAAATCAGCATCTACTTCTTCATCAGATACTGTTACATCTACTTTATCTACTTTAACACCCTTGTATGTACCAAGTGTTACTTCTGGTTTAAGAGCTACTAAAGCTGTAAAAATAAATGGCTTACCAGCTTCAATCTGTGTAACATCGATTTCTGGACGAGAAACCACTTCTTCTCCACATTCTTTTAAAGCTGCTTCATAAGCAGTTGGTAATAATTCGTTAGCAGCATCTTCAAAGAATACTTCTTTGCCATACATCTGCTCGATCATTTTTCTAGGAGCTTTTCCTTTTCTGAAACCAGGAAGCTGGATCTTTCCTTTTGCTTTATTGTAAGCAGTCTGGACAGCTTTTTCGAAGTCTTCAGCAGAACATTCGATTGTTAACTTTGCCATGTTTTTTTCTAACTTTTCAACTTGTACACTCATTGTATTTTAATCCTCCTTAAAATATCCACATACATTCACCCTACTGGTGAAT
The DNA here is from genome assembly GCA_045628865.1 of Lachnospiraceae bacterium. GTDB lineage: Bacteria > Bacillota > Clostridia > Lachnospirales > Lachnospiraceae > JAZQQB01. The sequence goes on from JAZQQB010000064.1 coordinate 66,730, forward strand.
AGGTAATTTGTACTAGAAAACAGCACAAAAGAACAACGTACTGTAAGCACGCCTTCACTACTATAACAGAAAAAAAGTTGAAAATCTAGACCAAATTTTAATTTTTTTCATTTTCTATCCAAAAAAAGGGTACTACACAAACTGTAGTACCCCATTTTTTTTATTTTGAGCTTATTTCATCTGTGATTCCTGATTCTTGATCATTCTTCTAACCATTTCACCACCGATACTTCCAGCTTCTTTAGAAGTTAAATCACCGTTGTAGCCCTCTTTTAAGTTAACACCTAATTCGCTGGCCACCTCTGTTTTAAAACGATCCATTGCTGCCTTAGATTCTGGAACTTCCATCTGGTTACTTCTGTTTGAACTTGACATATTTTTTTTCCTCCATTAAATAGTGAAATTTCAATTTGAACCGGTTCAAGCTTTAGAGATAAGTTCATTTCTTATCTTGGTTTTAGTATGTTCTCATTTTCATAAAATATAATGGAAATATTTTCTTTTTTTTAGTAAACTGTTTTCAAAAACATTGATAAGAAAGCGTGAATCATATGAAAGAAAAATTATATACCATTCCATTGAATGATGCAGTAGATGCTGCCTGCGAATGTCCATTTTGTTTTGTTGAAAGAAACATTGAACGTGATCTGTTAGACTTTGTTCTAGGTTCTGGTTCCTCCTACATGGAAAGTGATATTCGAGAAAAAACGGATGCAGCTGGTTTTTGCAGAACTCACTTCAAAAAAATGTTTGACTACGGAAACACATTGGGAAATGGCTGGATTCTAAAAACACATTACAAAAAAACGATTGAAGATATGAAAAAAGCCTTTCGACACAACAAGCCAATTAAACAAAGTCTAAAGGATTCCTTTTCCAATAAAATACTTCCATTAAACACTGTAGCTGAATGGACCTATAATCGAACAAAAAGCTGCTATATTTGCAATGAATTCGAGGAAACCTATGAAAGATATTTAGACACATTTCTGTATTTATATCGAAATGACCCTGTTTTCGTTCAAAAAATTCTCCAATCAAAAGGCTTTTGTCTAACACACTTTGGTGATTTATGTAATATTGCAGAAAAGAAAATGTCCAAAAAAGAAAAAGAGGAATTTTTTGAAAAAATGTTTACTCTTATGGAGGAAAACATGAATCGTATGTATGAAGATGTAGCATGGATCATTGAAATGTTTGATTATCGAAATAAAGATGCAGATTGGAAAACCTCTAAGGATGCCATCCAAAGAGGTATGCAAAAAATGAAGGGGGGCTTTCCAGCAGACCCGGTCTATCAGTTAAAAAAATAAGACAGAGGGGACTCAAGTCCCCTCTGTCTTATTTCTTATTTTATCTGGTACATACTTTCTTCAGCATATCCAAATAGGAAATAATTTCTTTTGTAAGCTTTTCCGGCTCATCATATTCACTCATAAGGCCTCTGATGGTGTATTCAATGATCTTATCCATCTTTTCAACATCTACGATAGGAATAAATCTTGAATAATCAGCCCTCTCAAAGATTCCCTTATAAAATTCCTGATAATCATATCGTTTCTGCGCAATTTCCAAAGAAATCTCATCCTGATTTTCTTCCATAACTGAATTTAGAAACAGCTGCATACTTGGATAATTCTTCAATACACCAAGCTTCGCTGTTTCCACTTGCTTGTATATCTCGAAATAGTTGGTTTCTTTTCCACCAGCTACAGATGCCAGTTCTAACATCATATAGCGAACGCTGTAATCAAAAACAAAATCATACAAGCCCTGTTTACTGATAAAATAATGAAACAGTAAACCCTTGCTGATTTCAGCTTCTTTCACCATTTCATCTGTACTTGCTCTCTTGAAGCCGTTTTCCCCAAAAACCTTCAAGGCAGCATTGATCATTCGATCCTGCTTTTCTTTCTTTAAGTCGAAAAATTTCTCGTTCATGAATCGCTCCCCTTGTCATTGACTAATTCAGTCTAACAAGATAATCATATATGATTCTGCACTTTTCGTCAAACATTTTTATAGACTTTTTATATTTTTTTCCTTTTCATTTTTTCTAAATCGTATTACAATAGAACTGATTATTGAACATCTGACTTTTGATTTCAAGTCTTGATTGGAAAGGAGTCTATAAATGGCAAAAAAATTCGGTAAAATTGTTTTAGGTGCTGTTGCTATTTCTGCAGCTGTTGGTGGAGCCTATTACTACTTAACAAAAAAGGATCAGAATGTTGATGCTGAATTCGATGATGAAGATTTTGATGCTTTTGATGTTGAGTTTGATGATGATGATACTTCTCGCAGCTATACTACATTAGATACTGTTTCTGCGAAAGAAGAAGCTGATGAACTTATCAAAGATGCTACATCCACTTTAGAAGAAGCAAATCATAAAATCGAAAATTTTTTCAATGACGAAGAATAGATTTTAAAAGCCTGACGCTTGTGTGCGTCAGGCCTTTTATTTTTCATTAATAGCATCTCGAAAGCGCTTCATACCTTCTTTAATCTCATCTATGGATAATCCCCCATACCCCAATAGAATTGATGCCCTTTCCACATTGTTTTCCATCTGTTCCACGATCACGTCCTGGGTATACTCACTCATTCCATAGACCTTAACAGATTTTTCAGCTGCTGCCTTTACTAGTTCCGCTTCCTTCCAGGCACCTTTAGATTGCAATACAATATGAAGGCCTGCATTGTCTCCATAGATTTCAAAATCATCCTGTAGCAATTTGCACTCATTGACCAAGCAATCATGCTTTTCCTTATAAATCTTTCGCATTCGATTGATATGACGTTCATAATAACCGCCTGCAATAAATTCCTTCAAAACATTCTGATCAATTCTTGATACGGTGGATGAGAAAAATGCACAATTCTTATGATATTCTGTCAACAATTTAGGTGGTAACACCATAAAACTAATTCGAATAGACGGAGCTATTGATTTTGAAAATGTACCCATATAGATAACCTTCCCAGCATTGTCTACCCCCTGCATAGCAGGAATCAGTTTTCCTCGATATCTAAATTCACTGTCATAATCATCTTCAATCAGATAACGATCCTCTTTTTCAAATGCCCATTGAATCAACTCCATTCTTCTGCCAATTGGCATAATTATACCAGTCGGATACTGATGAGAAGGCATAATATATACCAAATCAGCATCTGTGGATTTTAGTTTCTCCATATCAATGCCATTTTTATCCATAGGAACGGAATACACTTCATATCCAAAGCTTTGAAATGATTTATAAGCCTTGGGATATGATGGATTTTCCAAAGCCACCCTTTTCTTTTTTCTAAATATTTTTTCAAGAAGCATCAAAAGATAATCATTTCCTGCACCAACTATAATCTGTTCTGCACTGCACTTCACTCCTCTTGAGGCATATAGATACTGAACCAGTGTTTTTCGTAATTCCAACTCTCCCTGCGGAATTCCTGGAACAAACATTTCCATTCGCTCATCCGCCAAGGTATTTTTATTCACCTTTTTCCAGGTTTCAAAGGGGAAACTTCCTTTGTCCATTCCATTTGGGGAAAAGTCATACTGATATTTTTTCTGTTTTTTTATTTTTTCCACTTTAGAAGTCTGAATATTCGTCTGCATACGAACCAGATTTTCTGTCCCCTGTACAAAATATCCTCTGCAAGGCACAGATTCTAAATACCCCTCTGATAATAACTGTTCATAGGCAAGATCCACCGTTGATCTTGAAACAAGCAAATGCTCTGCCAAAGAACGCGTTGAGGGAAGCTTCTCTCCTGAGAGAAGCTTCCCTGCACATATTTCATCTTTGATGTATTCATATATTTGTTCGTATAAATGTTTTTCTTCGGTAGTTTTTAATACGATTGGTAATGAATTCATAATATAATTGCAATTCTCCTAAGATTTCCCCTTGATTTTTGCAATGATCTCATCTTTTAAATCTCTCGTCTTATCCTTAATTCTGGAATTAGACATTGGTGAAAGAAGAATATTGGAAATCATTTTGGTTGCAACATCAAACTGTTCAAATTTAGCTGCACATACTGCTAAAACATAGTCTAACGTTGGTTCATCCATACCGCATAATGGTGGAAGCTCATTTTTTCTTGCTGCAATGAAGCCTTCATAGGCATTCTTCAAAAAATCACTTTCTTCCTGTTCAAGACTTTCCCTCTCTTCCTCAGAAAGGAGTCCTTCAGCTTCCAATTCCTCTTTCTTTCCACGGAAAAGCCATGCTGTTTTTAAACAAACAAAGGCTTTTTCGCTTGCAGGTGCACCCTTTACGATTGAATTTGCAAGTGCTAACTTATGACGTGCAATGGCATCATCATAAGTAAACATTTCCACTTCATCAGCAGTATCCTGCATATGATAATTTCTGCTAATATTTTCTTTAATTGCTTTCTTCTGTAATGCAGTCAGACCCTTATAATATCTTGTCAATGCACTATACCCACAGATTGGGCACATAACAACATCGTATTTAAGTGCATCAACCCCTTCATAGATTGGTCTTAGATCAGTATCTGTCTTTTTTACCCTGGTTCTTCCAGACTTCACTGTCTTTGTCTTAAACTCCCCATCGCATACAGGACAGGTATATGTTTTATCAAATAGAACATCCTTTTCCTGGTACACAACTGTTGGCTTTGCTTTTGGCTGAGGCGCAGGTTTCTTACTTTTCTCCTGAAACATGTTCTCGCCGCTTACTTCTTTGATCCCAAACGCTTCTAATCCTGATAATAAATCTGACATGGCAATCTCCTATTATTTTGGCAAAACAAATGAGCTCTTTAAGGAAACAATTCTATTAAATACCAAAGCATCCTCTTTAGAATCCTTGCTGTCTACACAGAAGAATCCATTTCTTACAAATTGGAAGCTTTCTGGTGCCTTCGCATCCTTTAAGGATGGTTCTAAATAGCACTCTTTTAAAACAGTTAATGAATTAGGATTTACATTGATGGAACCATCTTCATTGTATACACCCTTCTCTTCATCAACAATGTTTTCATATAAACGAACTTCTGCTTTCACAGCTTGTTCAATGGATACCCAGTGAATGGTACCTTTTACTTTACGTCCATCAGGGCTGTTTCCACCCTTGCTTTCTGGATCATAAGTACAATGGATCACAGTTACCTTTCCTGTTTCGTCTTTCTCAAAGCTTACACATTTCACAAAATAAGCATTCATCAGACGAACTTCATTTCCTGGGAACATACGGAAATATTTCTTTGGAGGTTCTTCCATGAAATCTTCTCTTTCGATATAGATTTCTTTGCTGAATGGAACCTGTCTTGAACCAAGTTCTGGATTTTCTAAATTGTTAGGAACCTCTAGCATCTCCACTTTTCCGTCTTCATAGTTATCGATCACTACCTTAACCGGATCAAGAATTGCCATAACTCTTGGCTTCTTCATCTTAAGGTCTTCTCTGATACAATACTCTAACATTGCATAGTCTACAGAAGACTGCGCTTTACTAATACCACAAAGTTCAACAAACTTCTGAATGGATTCTGGTGTAAATCCTCTTCTTCTTAAAGCTGCAATAGAAACAAGTCTTGGATCATCCCATCCATCAACAATTCCTTGTTCTACTAATCTCTTAATATATCTCTTACCAGTTACTACATTAGTTAAATATAACTTGGCAAACTCAATCTGCTTTGGAGATTCTTCTGGCGTATTCTTGAAACCACATTCAATAACTACCCAATCATACAATGGTCTATGATCTTCAAATTCCAAAGTACAAATAGAATGTGTGATGCCCTCTAATGCATCTTCAATCGGATGTGCAAAATCGTACATTGGATATACACACCATTTATCTCCTGTATTGTGATGTGTCATATGTGCTACACGATAAATAACAGGATCTCTCATATTGATATTAGAAGATGACATATCGATTCTGGCACGTAATACCTTTGTTCCATCCTCGAATTTACCGTTCTTCATATCTTCAAATAACTGAAGGTTTTCTTCCACACTTCTTTGTGCATATGGATCTTCCTTACCTGGTTCTGTCAAAGAGCCTCTATACTCACGAATCTGTTCAGCTGTAAGATCTGATACATAAGCCTTACCCTTTTTGATCAACTTTACTGCACATTCATACATCTGATCAAAATAGTTTGATGCATAAAATAATCTATCTTCCCAATCAGCGCCTAACCAAGCCACATCAGCCTTAATGGATTCAACGAACTCAAGTCTTTCCTTTGTAGGATTTGTATCATCAAAACGGAAATTGAACTTACCATCATACTCACAAGCCAATCCATAATTCAAAAGGATAGACTTTGCATGACCAATATGAAGGTAGCCATTAGGTTCTGGTGGAAAACGTGTCTTTACAGTTTCACAATGACCCTCAGCTAAATCCTTTTCAATAATCTGTTCAATAAAATTTTTGGAAATTACTTCCTTTTCTTCAGTACCAATCTTTTCTTCACTCATGTTACTTAACTCCAGTCCGAGCACATATGAGCCCGCTTTATTCTTCTTAACGTTGTAAAAAATAACACAATCTCTTTTACAGCGTACATTAAATGATAAAATATTCTTTCCTAAATTGTCAACTATTACTTTATTTTTCCATTTCCTCATATGACAAATCGAAAGTTTCCTGATCAACAATGTAAATATCTTTTAAGTTATCTTTTCTAGCCACAATAAAATCGCCCTCTTCTCCTAACATATATACGGTGTCATCCCACTCAGTAAAAATCTTTACACGTTTTTCAAGTTTTTGAGCATATATTTCACTTTTATCTTTTGAAACACATAGCTTAACTTTATCACTTATTTCACATGTTTCACCATTCTTTTTATTTTTTATCACTGGCTTATAATCTGTTTGCATTTGATACGGTTCTTCACTGATCTGATAATTCCGTTTTAGATTGGACAGACTATTCGGATATGCATTTCCTTTCACTCCAATCATAATACACAAATCCTCAGTCACCACAACATCCACATCACCCTCCATAGTTCGTATGGTAATTGGTGTGCCAATTTCAAATATTTTTGAAAGAATAATATATCCCAGCAACAGCTTCTTTTTCTTATAAATTTGCATTTCATCAATATCGATTTCATATTCTCTTGCATAGATTACGCTGGTTTCTTCAAAATACTGTTGCATTCTTGCAGAGAAATAAGCTTCCGTATGTAATCCTGGATATTCCTTCTCGTACTTCATAACACTGATAAAGCCACCTGCTTTGTCAACATGTCCACCACCAGATCCCATATTCTTCGCAAGATATGATGCCATTTCACTAGCCTTTACTTCTTTTGTGCAAGATCGTACAGAAAATTTATATCCTTCTCCAAGCTGATTATACACAAGTGCTGTATGTACCTGATCAACCTGTACCAAAATATCACTGATCATACCCAAGAGGTTGGGATCACAGGAATCTGCTTTCACAATGGCATAAGCATACTTTTCATTATAGATATAGCGCAACATAGCAACTCCCATCAGAGATAATTCCTGTAAGGTCATATTGGAGTTACGAAATAGGGTGATCAATTCCTTATCAAACTGAATTTCATCACGCATATCCTTATCCCACGGATGATAAATTTCAGCAAGCTGACTAGTATCCGAACATAAGCCATAATATAATGCAGTACACAAGTTTATATTGGTTAAAGGAAATTTTTCCTTTTTTAGCATCTTATAAACTATGGTCGAACAGCTTCCTACCCCTGCAATAATTTGTTGACGTTTGATGTTCCTAATTTCTTCCTGGTGATGATCAATACAAGCAACTTCGTCTGCTTCAATTTTTGTCACGTTTCCTGCTCCGTACTGGCAGTCAACGGTAATAAGCAGCCCATCTACCTTATGTAGATCTGGTTCATGAAAAATAGGAATCTGCAATTCCTTCACCATCATAATCAAATTCGGTTTCGTGATTTCTGCTTTCCCGCTATAAATCATTCTAACCTTTACATTTTTACTAAAAAAATAGCAATAAAGTCCAAACGCAGATGCAATTGCATCTGCATCCGGATTGTCATGACACTGTATTGTGATTGCATGAAACTTTTCCAATTCATTCAGCCTCATCTTGCTCCTCCAGGATGTATATGCCTATCCTTCTTGCTTTATTTTTTCCTCCATCTCTTCATCTCCCAGCTCATATACCGCAATTCTATTTTTCCCTGATTTTTTTGCTTTGTACATCGCAAGATCTGCCCGCTTAACCAATTCCTGCATACTTGTTCCAAATGTTGGATAATAAACCATTCCCATACTCATGGTGCAGTAATAATCCTCTTCACATAAACAGAAAGGTTTTCTAAAAATCTCCTGCAATTGTTCTACAATCATATCTTTTCTATCAAATTCCTTTTCTGGAATTACAATAATAAATTCATCTCCACCCATTCTGTAGCAGGTATTCTCTAAGCCCCTTACGCTACGAAATCCTGTTGCCACAGATTTTAACAGAATATCTCCATATTCATGTCCAAGCGAATCATTCACCTGTTTAAAATTGTCCAGATCAATATAGATGACAGCACCTCTTTTTGATGAATCCTCTTTTGCTTCTTCCAAAAAAGCTGTCAAATCTCGTTCGCAGCAAAGACGATTATTTAGTCCTGTTAGAAAATCTGTAAACGCCTGTTTTTCAATATGCTTTTGATATTCCTTCTTTTCTGTAATATCATACACTGCATACAATTCAACCAGACTGCCATCCACCCAGGTTATCTTCGTCTGATTGACTTCATACCATCTATTTTTATCTTGATCAAACACCTCATATTGTTGATTCAAAGAACCTTCCTTCTTCTCAGTATGATCACTTCTGATCAGTCCCATCAATCGTTCTTCTTCTAATTCCTTTGCAAAATATGTGTTTGTCAGATGATTCACAAACAGGATACGATCCCATCCAGAATCAACTACAACAACTGCAGATCCTACATTATCCAAAATCGCTTCCAAAGAGGCATAAGATACTGCAAGAGAATTCTTTTGAATTTTACGAATCATAATGCTTTGTACTATTTTCATAGAATCATTTACCAGACGAACATCCTCTGGATTCCAAATCATTTCTGATTTTCGACTGACAAATAATGCGTAGATATCTGGTGTTTTTTGAACGATAATTGGTGCACAGATCACCGCTGTTGCACTACAGATATCCAAAGCAGTCTGATCTTCAATGGAAATCTTTGTATCAGATGATATAACAGAAGTCTTATCTCCTCTTAAGATACTTAATCGCTCTACATCATTATGTCTATCAAAACAAGAAACTTCCGCTTCCTTATACCATTCACAGATTACTTCCATTTTTCGATTACCCTGTAAACGAAAAATATGCGCACTGTCTAAATTCAAATATTCCCCAATGAGCTTCAACGAATCAAAAAAAACATTTTCTATAGCATCTGTTCGTTCCAAAAACTGCACAACCTTAGTGGTAAGATCCGATCTCAATGCTGTTTTCCTGATCTTTTCTTCTGTATATTTCATTCTGGTTGTTTCAGCTTCAGCAACTGCAAGCATACTTTGAGAATTAAGCAGTTGAGACGCCATATACTGAAGTAAATCCATGGATTTTAAAAAGGATTGATAAGTGGTTTTCATGGATATACCATTAAGCACGCCCAATTTGTTTTCCTGATTTTGTGAATCCTGAAGCACTGCTATCATAATCCAGCAAACAACTAATTTATCATGAATTCTAATTGCTACAGCCCCAATCTTAACATTGTCAAACTGTGTATCTTCCATGATCATATCTTCCAACGGGTTATCCATCACCCGATGATATGCGGAATAGATCACCTCTGATCCTAGACATTTTCTTAGACGTTCTCCCTGTTCTTTCGGTCCAGTCATCTCAGTCAGTTGATTTCCCTGGCCACTTAATGCAAATGTAAACAGGTTTGAAACATTGGAAAAACGTTTCTGTAATTTCGTCAATTCATTCACATCCATTATGGATGAAAGAATCTTTTGTTCATTTATTTCTCGGCTTTCCTCTTTTTTTAACACAATATTCCCCCGTACTTCTCCGAATACTTACATTTTACACTAAATCGTCGTTCTTTTCAATCACTTGACAATTTACTAACCAGAACAAAGAGTGCGAAGGTTACAGTACACACCTTGTGTGTACTGTAACGTGCGAAGCACTCTTTCGCGCCCGAGAAGTGTGAAAAATGGTATTTTTCACACCAGTCTATTTGTGCACCCACATAAAAGGGGTGGAACAAATAGACTGCTCCTGAT
>JAZQQB010000065.1:0-40777 GCA_045628865.1 Lachnospiraceae bacterium
GGACCAAGTGGTGGAGGTAAAACAACGCTATGCCATCTTGTTTCCAGATTTTGGGATGTAGATTCTGGAACTGTAAAGCTTGGTGGCAGAAATGTTCAGGATTACAGTATGGATTCCTTAATGAAGAACTTTAGTTTTGTATTCCAAAGTGTTTATCTTTTCAAAGACACAATTGCCAACAATATACGTTTTGGACAGAGCGAAATGCCAATGGAAAAAGTTGTTGAAGCTGCAAAAAGGGCATGCTGTCATGACTTTATTATGGCTCTTCCAGATGGTTATGAAACAGTCATTGGAGAAGGTGGGGCTAGTCTTAGTGGTGGAGAAAAGCAGAGAATCAGTATTGCACGTGCCATTTTGAAAGATTCCCCAATTATCATTCTTGATGAGGCAACAGCTAACGTAGACCCTGAAAATGAAGCGGAGCTTGTTCATGCTATCGATGAACTTACTCGCAGTAAAACAATCTTAATGATTGCCCACAGACTAAAGACTGTTCGAAGGGCAGATAATATTGTGGTAATTGAGAACGGCAAAATTACTGAGCAGGGAAAACATGAAGAACTGATAGTCAAAGGTGGAATTTACAGTCGCTTTGTTGATTCAAGAAATCAGGCAATAGGATGGAAAATTTAAACTCAAAATAAATTAGGAGACACGATAAAAATGAAAAACACAAACAGGTTAAACGGAAAAGATTTTGTAAATATTGGAATCTTTACAGCAATTGACTTTATTATTGTAACCGCGGCTTCAATGCTAGGTTTTATCCCGATTTTTATGCCACTATTATGTGCAATTGCTCCATTAGTAAGCGGTATTGCATATATGCTTTTTTTAACTAAAGTACGCAAATTTGGAATGATTTGGATAATGAATATTCTTTTGGGATTAATGATGTTTATTACAGGAATGTCCTATCATGCATTAATTATTAGTGTATTTAGTGGTTTGTTTGCAGATTTAATATATAAAAGTGGTGAATTTAAAAATTTAAATAGGGGAATCCTTTCACACGGAGTTTTTAGTCTGTATATATCTGGAAATTTTGTTCTGCTCACTTTTATGAAGGATAAATATTTTTCAACTCGACAGACTCTTGGTGTAGATTATATAGAAAAACTTTCAGCTTATACTCCGGTCTGGGGGTTCCCTGTGCTTGTAGTTACCTGTTTTGTTTTTGGTATTCTGGGTGCATTACTTGGGAAAACAATATTGAAGAAACATTTTGAAAAGGCAGGAATTGTTTAATATGGAACTTTTTAAAGATACAAGAAAAAAGCGTTCCTTACTTGATCCCCGTACAAAACTTGTTGTTTTAATAATGATTGCTATTTTTGTACTGGGAGGTGCGGGTAGTACAGAAATGTCTTTTGCAGTCCTCATATTTTCTATATTGCCATTTATGCTGCTTTTATTGGAAGGGCGACTTAAAACCTTTATTACAGGTTTGGTAATTTTATCTTTAGGTTATCTGAGTGAAAAATATTTAGTAAACAGTACCACTGGAATTCTGAATTCCATCATCCTTTTTATTACAGGATTTTTTACCAGATTAATTCCAAGCATTATGATGGGAGCTTATTTGGTACAAACAACTACAGTAAGTGAATTCATTGGTGCAATGCATAAAATACATATGCCTGATTTTATTACAATTCCTCTTTCTGTAATGTTCCGCTTTTTTCCAACGATTGGGGAAGAGTTTTCTTCTATTAATGATGCAATGAAAATGAGGGACATTAAATTTGGTGGGAAGAAGGTTTTTAAGATGATTGAATATCGCCTCATTCCAATGATGTGCTGTTGCGTAAATATTGGGCAGGATTTGTCTGCTGCATCATTAACCAGAGGACTTGGAGGACCTGAAAAAAGAACTAATATCTGTAAGATTGGTCTCAGATTTTGGGACTGGATTATATTAATTGCAAGTATAAGTCTTTGTGGGGTATGTATTTATATTAGTATTTTTGGAGCGACAAAATGATTGAATTGAAAAATGTAAACTTTAGCTATGCTAATGCGAATATAGGTAAAGAGCAGAATGGAAGTCAGGACGGTCAACTTAAAAACATTAATCTTACCTTCAGAGAAGGAGAATGTGTTCTTCTTACCGGCGGTTCCGGATGTGGAAAAACAACAGTTCTCAGACTGATAAACGGGCTTATTCCAAATTTTTATGAAGGAAATCTGGAAGGGCTGGTATTGATTAATGAAAAAAACGTTAGTGAACAGGAATTGTACGATACAGGTAAGATTGTAGGTTCAGTTTTCCAAAATCCAAAAAGTCAGTTTTTTAATGTTGATACAAACAGTGAATTGGCTTTCTCACTGGAAAATCAGGGAAAACCAGCTGACGAAATAATGAAGCAGGTAGAAAAAAACGTAGAAATGTTTTCGCTACAGTCTCTTATGAATAAAAGCCTGTTTAAGCTTAGCGGAGGTCAGAAACAGAAAATTGCATGTGCCAGTGTAACAGTAGCAGAACCAGAAATTTTTGTGCTTGATGAACCTTCTGCAAATCTTGATACTCCATCTACAAATCAGCTTAAGGAAATGATAAAAATCTGGAAGGCTGATGGTAAAACTGTAGTTATTAGCGAGCATAGAATTTCTTACTTGTGGGATTTAGCAGATAGAACTGTGATTATGAACAATGGGGAAGTCGTAAGAGAATTGAATCGTAAGCAGATGGATGAAATAAAAGATTCGGAACTGGTAGAATGGGGATTACGTTCCAAAATCCATCAGAATCCTGTTGATTTGATTTCAGATTCTACTTCTCAATCAGAAAAAACAATAATTTTGAAAAACTTTACTTTTTCTTATAATAAGAGGCAGTATGTTTTTGATATTCCTTGGATGGAATTTCCGGCAGGAGAAATCATTGCAGTGGTTGGTTCCAATGGAGAAGGAAAATCAACTTTTTTGGATTGTTTGTGTGGCCTTAAAAAGAAGTTCAAGGGCCAGATGATTTGTGGGGGACAGACCCTAAATAATAAAAAACGTTCCAAATCAATATTTATGGTCATGCAGGATGTAAATCATCAGCTGTTTACAGAAAGCGTTCTGGATGAAGTTTTAATCAGTCAGGAAGAAGAGGATGAAGAAGCTGCAAAGAAAATTTTACAAAAGCTTGATTTGCTTGATTATGCAGACCGCCATCCCATGAGTTTAAGCGGTGGCCAGAAGCAGAGAGTTGCAGTTGCATGTGCAGTTGCCAGCGGTCGGGAAATTCTTCTTTTTGATGAACCAACCAGCGGACTTGATTATGTTCACATGAAGCAGATTTGCGATTTACTTAAAGAACTTAGAAAAATGAAGAAAACAGTAATTGTAGTAACCCACGATGCAGAATTAATTCATGGCTGCTGCAGTTACGTTGTTAGATTAAAAAAATAAAGAGGTTATAAAATGAAAGATTCAAAAAAACTTAATGGAAAAGATTTGATTAATATTGGTCTTTTTCTTGCAATTTATTTTGTAATAGTTTTTGCTGTGGCAATGACAGGGTTCATTCCAATTATGATTCCGATGCTGGCAGTTTTGTGTCCTTTGATTGGTGCAACTCCGTATATGCTTTTTCTCACAAAAGTACAGAAATTCGGCATGATTTCTATTTTTGGGATTTTAATTGGCTTTTTGAGCATGATAACAGGCATGGGAATATATCCTTTTATTGGAGGAATTGTTTTTGGAATTTTGGCCGATGTTGTCTATTCAATAATAGGAAAGTGTAAATCAAGAAAAATGGCAGTTATAAGCAGCGGTGTCGTTTCACTGATTCTTTGGGCAAATGAATTATGCCTGTTTGTTGATATAGAAGCTTACTTTGCCAATAAATCAGATTTTGGAGCAGACTATGTAAATACACTTACAAAGCTGTGTCCTGTATGGATGTGTCCTGTTCTGTTTGTAGCTGCATTTTTAAGTGGAAGCATTGGAGCTCTAATTGGTCTAGCCTGTTGCAAAAAGCATTTTGTAAAGAACGGTATCATATAGATGGAATATGTACTTAGAAGTAAAAAATGCTAAGAAGAGCAATGGAAGATATAAAAGATATTGCAAGAGGTTTCCGAGAGGTAAAGGATGATGATATAAGAAGGGGAATGACTGTGCTTTATCCTACACTAAAACTATTTACATGGATATTGTATGTAAAGAAGATTATGAAGAAAATTTTAATATTTGAAAAAATGTAGGTAACGGTGACCAATAAGGAGAAAAAGAACTAACTATGATTAAGGTCGATTATTTAACAGAAACTGAATTGGAAGAAATAGGGGAGACATACGCAAATTATAATTACCCTGAAACTGATAAAGGTATGTTTCCATTTGATGACAAAAAGCTATTAAAAAAATACATTATGGGATTTGCAAAGTTTTGCATGGAATGTGGAATGTTATATACAACATCAGATAATCATGAGGGATATATTGCGTATTCTGCACCAGATACAAAACATCCTTTGAAAGCAATAAGAACCTTTTTTAGGGAGGTTGTTGGTGCACTTGGGTGGAAAAGATTTTTTGCATTTACGAAATTCTGTCAGTCAGGCGGTAAAAGTATTGAGACTCAAATGAAAGAGAAAAAAGAAAAATTTGTAATGGTGGAGCTGTTAGTAGTCAATGAGAAGTATCAGGGAAAGGGCTATATGAGGCCACTTATGGAATTTGCGCTTAAAACAGCTGACAGATATAAACTTCCGTTGATTATAGATACCGATGAAGGTGTCAAAAGAGATAAGTATTGTCACTTGGGAGTTCATCAGGTTACCAGAAGAGATTTCGGAGATTCAAGATATAGCTATGGAATGATAAGGGAGTGGAGCAAATAGTATGACTAAGTTCAATAATGGGTTAGTTGTTTTGTAATGGATGACGAATGGGTCATATATGTATTTAAAGATGTGTCGTGACACACGTATGATACCTTTTATCTTGAAAAAATATTATCTTTGATCATGTGTAGTGCACTTGCAATTGGAACGCTTGCTTCCTGCGGGGAATCCTCAACAGAAGCCCCTGCTTCTAATTCAGTTGTTGATGAAAGTCCGGCTGTAGAAAACAAAGCGACTGAAAGCACAGCTGTAGTGGAAGTCACAGGAGATGATGCTGTAACTGATGAAATCTGGGATGAACTTCAGCAAATGTATAGCGCTTTGGTTGATACCTATAATGCTACAGCAGATTTTTATAATGATGCTTCTATTATGCCAAATGCTGAAATTGAGGCAGGATTAACCACAGCAACTGAATTGATAGAGACGATCGGTAATGTGGAAAGAGAAGATGTGACAATGGAAACTGCAGAAGGCTGGGTAGATGCTATGCTGGCTGTCAATGAGATTTTTGGTGCGTTGATGTTCTATGATGTTTCAACTGGTGAGTCTGGTTCTTTTGTAGGACCTTTTGAAACCGATGAGGAGAATGACTTATTGACAATCACTGATAATGTAAATGGTCTGGCGATCACTTTCTCTGTAGAAGAAGTAGATGGTGGATATTACTTGAATATGGGGGAGTATATGAAGTTTTCAATCGTTGAAAATGATAAAACAGCAGAATTACTAAAATAATTTTTTCATAATATATAATAGAGACTTCGTTATCGAAAAATGGTAATGAGGTCTCTTATATTTTGTTCTGAAATCTCCATACAAACTTGCATGGATAATTGGGATAGAGTGCGCTTATATTTATGTATATTTGTACATAATCTTTTTAAGTGTAAGACGAAATGTATCGGCTAAATCAAATGCAGTTTATTTGACAAGATGTAAATACTAATATGTAATCCTAATTGAGAATAATTCCTAACAAGGAGGTCTGATGGAAAGAAGAAATACAATCCAAAAGGAACTGGTTCTGAATGCTGTAATGAAAATGCGTAGGCATGTTACTGCAGAGGAAGTCTATGATTATATCAAAGCTGACTATCCTACAATTGGAAAAGGAACAGTTTACAGAAATTTAGGTATATTAGTAGATGAAAATAAAATAAGAAAAGTCGAAATTCCCAGTGGAGCGGATCGTTTTGATTTTACGCTTGAGAAACATTATCATGTCAGATGCATAGTTTGTGACAGTGTATTTGATGTTGATATGGACGAGATAAAGGCAATGGATTCTTTTATACGTGACAATCATGGCATGAAATTTCTGGATTATGATATTTTGTTTAAAGGAATTTGCAAAGACTGTCAGAACAAAGTAAAGGAGTAGTGAATGTAATGGACAAGAAAGCAAAGTATAAACTTAGCTATGGTCTATTTGTGCTAACTGCCAAAGAGGAAGACAAGGACAATGGGTGTATCATTAACACTGCAATACAGGCAGCTTCAACACCAAATCAGATAAGCATCTGTGTCAATAAAGCCAACTACACGCATGATATGATTATGAGAACTGGCATATTTAATGTTTCAATATTAAGTCAGCAGGTCACATTTGAGTTGTTCAAACATTTTGGATTTCAGAGTGGTAAAGAAGTTAATAAGTTTGCAGATTTTCATAAGTGTGAACGTGGTAAAAATGGATTGCTTTATATTACAGATGGAACGAATGCCTATATTTCTGTTAAGGTAGATAAGACTGAAGATCTAGGTTCTCATACAATGTTTGTAGGAGAGGTTACAGATATGGAAGTATTAAGTAACTATCTGTCTGTGACGTATGAGTACTACATGAGTAACATTAAACCTAGGCCACAAGAGGTAGGTAAGACAGAAGATGGTCAAACGATTTGGTGCTGTACGATTTGTGGCTATGAGTATATTGGTGAGGATCTTCCAGAAGATTTTATTTGTCCTTTATGTAAGCATCCAGCATCAGATTTTGAAAAAGTAAAGAAAAGTAAAGGAGATAATATAATGGCAACAAATAAGTATGCAGGAACAAAAACAGAAAAAAATCTTTGGGAGGCATTTGCAGGCGAGTCTCAGGCTAGAAATAAGTACACATATTTTGCATCGGTAGCAAAGAAAGCCGGCTATGAACAAATTGCAGCGTTATTCCTTCAGACAGCTGACAATGAAAAAGAACATGCAAAACTCTGGTTTAAAGCACTTGGCGAACTTGGTGATACTCCAGCAAATCTTCTCCATGCAGCTGAAGGAGAAAATGCAGAGTGGACAGATATGTATGAAAGAATGGCAAAGGAAGCTGAAGAAGAAGGATTTCCAGAACTTGCAGCACAGTTTAGAGGTGTTGGCGCAATTGAAAAGATGCATGAGGAAAGATATCGTGCATTGCTTAAGAATATAGAAGTGATGGAAGTATTTAAGAAAAGTGGTGTAACAATGTGGGAATGTCGTAACTGTGGACATGTAGTTGTTGGTCTGGAAGCACCAGAGGTATGTCCGGTATGCAATCATCCACAGGCTTACTTTGAAGTGAGAAAAGAAAATTATTAAAAAATTAAGGAGGAAATAAAAAATTAAGGAGGAAATAAAAAATGGAGAAATGGGTATGTCCTGTATGTGGATATGTACATGAAGGGGCTGAGGCACCTGCTGAATGTCCAACATGTCATGTTAGTGGAGAAAAATTTACAAAAGTTGAGGGCGAATTAAAACTCGCTGCTGAACATGAATATGGAGTATTTGCAAAGACAGTTAAGAATAATCCTGATGTATCAGAGGAGGATAAGAAATTTATTCTTGAACAGCTTAAGGCAAACTTTAATGGTGAGTGTTCAGAAGTTGGTATGTATCTTTGCATGGAACGAATCGCTCATCGTGAGGGATATCCGGAAATCGGTCTTTACTGGGAGAAAGCAGCTAACGAAGAAGCAGAACATGCAGCAAGGTTTGCAGAACTTCTTGGTGAAGAACTTGAGCCTAAGATGAAGGCTACAACCAAGGATAATCTTGCCTGGAGAGTTGATTGTGAGTTTGGTGCTACACAAGGAAAATTTGACCTTGCACTTTGCGCTAAGAAGAACGGTCTTGATGCTATCCATGATACCGTTCATGAAATGGCTCGCGATGAGGCCAGACATGGCAAGGCTTTAGCAGGCATGTTAAAGAGATATTTCAAATAATTTATGGGAATATCATTTGCGAAATAGATAATTTTGACGGGAGGATTGGGACATCCAATTCCTCCCGTTTTATCGTGATGACGAAACGTGTATTATCCAGATTGTAAGAATATGGATAATTATGTTTTCAAAGAGTAGATAAACAGCAAATTTTAGATGAAAGAATCATCATAAAGCGACGTTAACAAAGCAAATGTAAACAGCAAGTTGCTTTTCGTAAAACCAGTTTACTGATATGATATTTGTATTGGAGGTAGAAAAATGGATACAAAGAATGTTATATTAGAACTTCGTACAAAAAAGGGATTGTCGCAAGATGAGTTAGCAGAGAAGGTAATGGTTACAAGACAGGCAGTTTCTCGTTGGGAAAATGGTGAAACAGTTCCAAATACAGAAACATTAAAACTATTATCAAAAGAATTTAATGTTACGATCAACACACTTTTGGGAGCTCCTAAGCAACTGATATGTCAGTGTTGTGGTATGCCTCTTGAAGATGAAATAGTAGGTCTTAACAGTGATGGCTCTTTGAATGAAGATTACTGTAAGTGGTGCTATGCAGATGGAACATATACTTACAGCAACATGAATGATTTAATAGATGTTTGTGTGAAACATTTAATGAATGAAGGCTTTTCTGAAAAGCAGGCACGCAATCATATGAAGGCAACTCTTCCAACACTTGATTATTGGAAACGATATGAGGAACTTAGCGACGATGGACAGTTTGAACTGTTTAAAAAACAGCTTATCGATGAAATCAATGAACTTCATATCGAAGGAATGCCTAAGGTTGAAAAACTAAATGCACTGGTTGGTGGCTATGTAAATTTGGCTTATCCATTGCCAAGTGGTGCATGTGTAAAATTCTTAAACGACCAGACGACGTATCTTGGAAATCAATTGGAATCTGAGTTTGGTGGAGACAGATGTTTTGGTATTTTGGCTAATATGGATTTCATAATGGTATGTACTTATGAAGCAGAAGGAGCAAATCCTGAGTTGCTTCTTTATAAAAAGAGATAGGTTTGAATAAACACGCACCCATATTTCGGTTTGGATGCGTATTTTTATGTGTATTACCTATCACATAATTATCTGAAAAATAAACTAATATTTTACAAATGTCAAACAAAAGAATATAATTATATTAGCAATTGGCTAATAACATCAAAAAAGTCTTATCTGGATTGTATGCTAAAAAATGGCAATGGAAAAAGATTGCTTAGATTTCATGTATGAAATGGAGATTACTACGAAAATGAAAGAAAAGATGCAGAACTTATTATTATATGGTGGAATATCTAAAGAAGAATATCAGGCTTGTAAACCTGCTATTCATAAAAGCAACAAAGATCATGTAATCATATATTCATCCATCGGAATCATTACTTTTACAATAGCGTTGATTTTATCCTTCTTTTTTACATCGATAAGCTCAAATAGGGTGGCCTATGTTGTGGAGATGAGCCTTATGCTGATTCTTCTGCTGGCAAACATATTGGTGAAAGAAATAAAACCACGAATTATTAATGTTACAGTATATTTGTTCACAATCAGTCTGTATTTAGCAGGAATCTACATCAGTGCAGTAGAAGGAGTGAATGATATAGCAGGTACGTTTATTGCATTATTGCTTGTAACCCCTCTTTTATTCATTGTCAAACCTATTCACAGTACGGTTCTGATTATTTTGACAGATATTCTTTTTGTTGGCATGTTGCATGTGATGCATCAGGAGCGGGATTTATTGAATGATAATACTGTTAAAGCAATCATTTTCGGATTCTTAAGTGTTGTTGTGAGTAGTACGATGACGATTGTAAAAATTGATCGCTATGATGCTGAAGCAAAAAATAGAGAAATTTTAAAGCTTTTGGAAGAAAAAAATGAGCAGGCTCAGAGTGCGACAAAATCTAAATCTATCTTTCTTTCCAATATGTCTCATGAGATCAGAACACCGATCAATAGTATTTTAGGTATGAATGAGCTGATCTTAAGAGAAAGTAAGGAAAAAAATGTATTAGAAAAGGCTGGGATTATCAAAAGTTCAAGTGAGATTTTGTTATCAATCGTGAATGAAATATTGGATTTTTCCAAGATAGAATCAGGCAAGATGGAATTGGTGATCACAGAGTATGACCTTCGAAGTCTGATCAATGATATCTATAACATTTTCTGCATGAAAATGTCGGACAGAAAATTGAAGTTTATCATTGATGTGGACGAAAAGCTTCCAGCTGTTCTTTTGGGGGATTCTATTAGACTCCGACAGGTTATCATAAATCTTATGACAAATGCCTTAAAATATACGGATGACGGAAGTGTTACATTTCACATTTTCAGTTCTAAGAGTGAAAAAAAAGACTGTATAAAGCTTAATGTAGAAGTGATTGATACTGGAACAGGTATTGCAAAAGAGGACTTGGCGAAACTGAATGAAAGTTTTGTAAGACTTAATCTCTCACGTAATCATTCTGTGGAAGGTACCGGCCTTGGAATCAACATTGTAAATGGATTTTTAAATTTAATGGATTCTCATCTGATGGTAGAGAGTCAGATCAATGAGGGTTCTAAATTCTATTTTTCAGTAGAACAGGAAATTGTGAATGATGAACCAATCGGACACTATGACCCAAGTGAGGTTAGCGTTATTCAGGCCGAGAACGTTAGAACAACTCCAAAATATATGGCGCCGGATGCAAAACTTCTTGTCGTAGATGACAACGAAGCGAATATTCAGGTTTTTACAGGTTTGTTAGCTTATATGAAAATGAATATAGACACAGCCTTAAGTGGTGAGAGTGCAATAAAATTGTGTGATGAAAACAAGTATGACATTATTTTTATGGATCATATGATGCCAGGCATGGATGGTAAGGAAACCTTTCACAGGATACGTGAGCAAAGTGAGTTAAACAAGGATACTCCAGTGTATATTTTAACTGCTAATGCGATATCTGGTGCAAGAGAAGAGTATTTAAAGGAAGGTTTTTCTGGATACATAAGCAAGCCGATTATACCGGTAAAGCTGGAAAATGCTATTTTTGACAAACTTGATTCTTCCTTGCTTATAGCGGTAGATGAACCGGATATAGTACCGGGAACAAATGAAGGTGAATTTAATTGGGATGTCAGTGATCTTCCGCAGATTGAGGGTGTTGATTGGGAGTATGCAAAACTGCATTTTGGAAAAAAAGAGTTGCTGATTGATGTTTTAAAGACTTTTGTATCTGGGATACCTAGTAGTATAAAGCAGATTTTAAACCATTATGAAAGGCTAAAAGAAAATTGTGAAGATAGCTGTATAGATGATTATCGGATTCTTGTTCATAGTAATAAAAGCAGTTCTAATATGTGCGGAGTCATTCCATTGGCAGGAATGGCAGCAACTCTTGAATATGCTGCCAGAGATAGACGTGTAGATACTGTTTTAGATATGACACCACATTATTTGTCAGAATGTGAAAAGTATTATACAAAGTTGAATGAAGCGTTCGATTTTAGCATGGCAAGTGGTGATAAAGCTATTGATCTAAAAGAGGTGAAACAGATTCTAACAGAATTAATTGAGGTGTCTAAAGCGTTTGATGTGGATGGAATGGATGCGTGTATGGAAAAACTCACAAAATATCAGTTTGAGGGAGAATTGAAAGAAGCAGTCATGAATTTAGGCCAGCTGGTTACGAACCTTGAAACAGAAAGTATGTTAAAGGCGATTGATGAGATCTTGGAAAGAATGTAAATGAGTGAAGGAGAAACTGATGAAAAAATTATTGATTATTGATGATGCAGGAATTTTCTTACGAACGATGATGTTAACATTAAAAGATCATTATTCTGTAGATGTGGCAAATACAACTATGATTGCAGATACAAAAATATCAAGTAACCGACCTGATTTGATTCTTTTAGACTATAATATGCCGGATATGACCGGAGCGGAGTATCTGAAAAAACTCAGAGACAGTACATATACAGAGGATATACCTGTTTTCTTTCTGACGGGTACAGATGATGCAAAGGACGTTAAGGATATTTTATCGCAAAAACCAGATGGATATTTATTAAAGTCTACTCCAAGAGAAAAACTTATTGATTATATTGATGATTACTTTTTAAAACATAGGCGTGATTAAAAAAAGATAAGATCACATTATGTGTGATATATTCTATGATTTGTGATGTATTGTCTTTACAATTACCACAAATAGTGATACAATTTAATTAATATTTCTAATATTCTGACATTAGATGAAATAATGTACAAAAACAACTGTGAAATATTTATTGGTAATTCATATATAAAAGAGAAACAGCAAATCATAAGCGACTATATTAGCCCTACTTATCTTTCGCTGGTCAAACAGGAGGAAAAAAATGGCTGTCGGAAAGAAAAAAGATAATGATGTGATTTTGGCAATTTCAAATTTAGAGCCAATGGAAGTACCATCTGATAAGGAAGAATTAAATCAGATCCATAATCGTCTTTTTAAAGGACGTGAACATTTTGAAGATGTAGTGGAAGAAACATTGGATTCGCTTATCAAAATGAGTCATATCGATATTACAGTACAGGCTAATATCGAAACTATTGAAGAAGTGAATGAAGCCATTGCGTCAGAAGTGGAATATATCAGTGATGCTTCTGATTCTACAGCCAACATTGCAACAGAAATGGCAAAGGCTCATGAAAATCTAACACAAACTATTTTGGAGGTGTCAGAAGAATCCAGTCAGGTTATGATGGAAATAGATGATTGTGAACAGGAACTGACACATATTACTGAGTTATCGAGTTCAGCAATCAGTACATCTGGTGAGATGAAAGCTGATATTGATGATCTTCAGAATGTTGTTGGTCATATGAATGAAGTTATTCAGTCTATCAACTCCATTTCAAACCAGACAAACCTGCTTGCTTTAAATGCTTCTATCGAAGCAGCAAGAGCTGGAGATGTAGGTCGTGGTTTTGCAGTAGTAGCAGAGGAAATTAGAAAGCTTGCTGATCAGACAAAACAGATGACAGGTACCATGGATACTTTTTTGCAGAGTATTGTAGAAGCTTCAAGGAAAAGTTCTGCCAGTGTGGATTCTACTGTAGAACAAATGAAAAATATTAATGAAAATATCAAAGCAGTATATAAGATCACCGGAAATAACCGACATAGTATGGGAAATATCACGGATTCCATATCTTCTCTGGCAGCTGTTAGTGAAGAAATCTCAAGTTCGATGTGTGAATTAGAGAATCAGGTTCACCATATTGATGACCAGTGTCAGAAACTTCGTGAAAATATTCATACACTGGATGTATCAAGTGATGCAATCGAGGCAATTGTGGGACCTGCAAAACAGATTGAAGCACATTTGGATGATGCAATGGAAAAGGTAAGTGAAATGGGACTTGATCCATTCTACATGCTTTCTAATGAAGTAGTTGCCAAATTTCTTCGTCGGGAGATTGATGAGCATAATGAGTGGTTAGAAGATTTCAAGACAGTAGCATCCACTGGAGAAATTCGAATTATTCAGCAGGACGAAACAAAGTGCGGTCTGGGTCATATTCACTATTCTATTCAGCCAAAGCATCCGGAAGTGTTGCGTTTATGGAGAGAATTGGAGGTAAATCACAAAAAACTGCACGATTATAGCAGGGAATTGATCAAGACAGTAAAGTCCGGAACGCATGGATCTACATTAGATGATCTGTGTGAGAAAGCGGCAGCATGCAATCAGGATTTGACTTTGGAATTGGAGAATCTTGCTAAGCTGGTTGATTCATTATCAGTGCAGAATATCCATATTTTCAAATAATAAGAGAATTTAAGATTAAGGACTTTTAAGGTTTTTTAATAAGAACCTTGAAAGTCTTTTGGTTTATAAAAATATCTTTTGTTTTTATAAACATATGTTTCGATAAGTGTAAGCTCCATTGTAAATAGATTAAGTATAGATTAAAAAATGATATGATTGGAATACGGTATACAAAAAAACGGATGATGATTGAAGGGAAACAAGATTTATGAAACTAGAGCTTACAAAAGGGAGTATTTTAAAATATATGAATATAGATCATGAGATAAAAGGGGAGGCAAAAGAGTATATTATCATCATATTGATTGGTATCATTTTTCTTGCAATCTATAATTTTTTGGTGGCAGTATTGCGTTCCATGGGAGATTCAGTTACACCGCTTATCTTTTTGATCATTTCTAATATCATGAATATTATTTTAGATATTCTGTTTGTAAAGAACCTTGGATTTGGCGTAAAAGGAGCGACTTGGGCAACCGTTGTTACACAGATAGTTTGTTGTATTGGATGCGAAATCTATTTTATATGCAGTAAAAAAGAATTGCGCATAAAGGCAAAGAATCTTGGATTTGATAGAAAACTTTTTACAACACTTTAAAAAAATGGAATGGCTATGGGATATTTTGGAGTTGTTATTTCAGAACCAATCGTGTGGAGTGTTATGATCATTCCTTTGATCATAACATGGAAGAAGAGAAAGTTATCATAAAGGAGTTATTGCAAAGGGAGAAAACAATGGAAAAAGAGGTTTTGGTACAGAATGCTTTTATTTTTGTTCCAATAAAAGCAGGAGCAGAAACTGTAACAGTGGAAATGTTACTAATGAAAAGTAGCTTAGAAGAAAAAGTATATGAATTTGAGATTCCTGTCTATAAAGAAGCTATAAAAGAGTATCCCGCAGATTATTTTGCACCTATCCCGGTAAAAAGATTTATGGGGGAGAAGCTGTTGATAAAAGGGGATTTTACAGAATCTTTTATCAATAGTCTTCAATATAAAGATACAGCATTTATAAAAGACTGTTCAGGATTTGAAAATCGTCCAGATATTCATTTTACACCAACATCTGGTTGGATGAATGATCCTAATGGACTTGTTTTTGATAAAGGATGCTTTCACATGTATTTTCAGTACAATCCATATGATGTGAAATGGAACAATATGTGCTGGGGACATGCTGTCAGTAAGGATCTTCTTCACTGGGAACAGTTGGAAACTACCATTTATCCAGATGAAAATGGTATGATGTTTTCAGGAAGTGGAATCATAAATGAACGAGGATTATTGGGACTTCCAAAGGATGCATTATTATTCTTTTATTCTGCGGCAGGGAATTTTAATCAGTGGAGTAAGGATAAGACATTTACGCAACGTATTGCATACAGCATAGATGGCGGAAAGATACTTCATAAATTAGAAAAACCAGTTGTAGATACTATTTGCAGAGAAAATAGAGATCCAAAGGTATTCTGGCATGAAGATTCAAATGCTTATATCATGGTAATCTGGCTGGAGGAAAATGACTTCGCCATTTTAAGATCTACTGATTTAAGAAGATGGGAACTAAGTGATCGAATTACATTAGATGGAGCCTGGGAGTGCCCGGATCTATTTACGGTAAAAGATGAGGAAGGAAAAGATCATTGGGTATTTATTGCAGCGGGTGGAATATATTTCTGGGGAGATTTTGACGGATATCGATTTGCAAAGACAGGAGAAAGTCATACAGCTTATTTTACCGATACACTGTATGCAGCCCAGACTTATTCAGGCGTTTCTGATAGAAAGATTTTAGTTCCATGGCTTCGTTTGGATAATAGAGGAGAATTGTATACAGGAGCAATGGGAATTCCAAGAGAGTTAGATGCTGTGCATAAGAAAGGACAGCTTTACTTAAGACAAAAACCGGTTAAGGAATTTCTAGATCTTCCTACTAAAGAAGGATATTATGAATTTCAGGCTAAGGAGCTTGTAAAAGGAGTAATAGTTGCAGGAATAAAGCTTTCTTATAATAAGACTACAAAAGATCTGTTTGTTGGGGAAAAGAAATATGAAGTAATCCAAGATGCAGAAAAGATTGTGGTACTAGTTGATGGTGATATCATGGAAATTTTCGTAGATGATGGAATTATGACGGGAGCGTTTTGGACAGCTAAAAGATGAAAAAACAAGTTAACTCATTCATGCCACTTTTTGTTTTATTGAGGTTTTGGTATGATTTGTTCATAAGATGTCTTAAATAAAGAGAAAGAGGTAATATTGTATGAGTAGTCTAAATCCTTTAACAGAATGGGTGATTAAAAAAATAGAAACAGAATATAAGGAAGATGTAGCACTTTTGATTGGTATCGAGGGGCATTCTACAGATGGTGATGGACATGGAGAATGTTT
Organism: Lachnospiraceae bacterium; assembly: GCA_045628865.1. GTDB lineage: Bacteria > Bacillota > Clostridia > Lachnospirales > Lachnospiraceae > JAZQQB01. The sequence goes on from JAZQQB010000065.1 coordinate 16,255, forward strand.
TGATTATTTTGTGCCGGCAACCGATAGGGGGTATGAACTTTCAGAAACCTTTATCATTGATGGAGTCGGTCATGATCTATATTCAAGATCCTGGGAGAGATTGGAACAGTCGGTACAGTTTGAAGAAATGGCAATCGTGTTGGCTGGCGCAAAAATTTTATATGCAAGATCAGAAGAAGATATCATGCGTTTTCAGAATTTGCAAAAGCGTTTCTGGGAAAATTTAAAGAACGATTCCTTTGTGTACGGAAAAGCCCTGGAATGTATGGACAAAGCACTTGAGGTATATCGTTCCATGATTTTTGAAGAAAAAAGCTATCGATTACGTTCTGAAGCAGAATGCATCCATTTATATTTATCCAATGCAGTGGCGTTTTTGAATCATACTTATACTGAAACCGCTATTTTTACAGAAAAACAGGCATATAATGATGATCCGAAAACCAGAATATATCATTGCCCAGAAATGAAAATCGTACCAGATAAATTTTTTACGTTGGCAAAAAAAATAATGAATGAAACGGATTCAAAACAGTTGTGTGAAGATGTTCTTCAGTTAATGAAGAATACACGTAGCTTTATTTTATCAAGAAAACCGGAAGAAACCAGGAAAGCATACAGTAAAAATTATGAGAGTCTGGCAGATTGGTATCAGGAACTAAGTCTTACCTTTAGAAGAATCCGATTTTTTGCCAAAGAAAATATGGTAGAGGAAGCATATGCAGATGCATGCTATTTACAGGAAGAATTTCTATATTTAGCAGGCGAGTATGATATGGAGGAACTTAATTTACTGGATTCTTTTGATCAAAATCATTTGTTGGAGTTAAGTAATAAGGCAGACCAGTTAGAACAGATTATAAAGGACATGATCACTTCCAATGGAATCAAGATCAATAGCTATGCATCCGTTCAGGAATTTTTGAAAGTAAGAAGCTAGCAAATGACAGGAGGAATGTTGTGATGAAATATCGAAATGCGTCAGATGTTTTTCCGGATGAGCTGCTTTACGAGATTCAAAAATATGCCAGTGGAGAATTGATCTATATTCCAGAAAAAAGAGAGGAAAAAAGAAAGTGGGGAGCGAAATCTGGAGCGAGAGATTATTATGTTATTCGTAATGCAGAAATTCGAAAGAAGCATGGGGAAGGTTGCACGATTAGTGAATTGTCCATGGAATACAATCTTTCTACAGATTCCATCAGGCGAATATTGTATAAGTAGAATTGGAAAAACGATAATAGTCTAGGCAATACATGAAGATTAAAACGCTTAATTTGGTTAGTGTGAAAGGCATGAAAATGTTACTCTAATGAATAAGGGAAGGAGTGACATAGTATTATGAAGAATAAGAAATTAGTGTGCTATTTATGTATTGCCACAATGATGGTAACTGCGTTGGCTGGATGTGGTAAGAAAAAGGAAGGAAATGAAACAACAACAGCTACAGCAGTAGAAACACATACATCTGTGGCAGAGGAAACAATGACTGAAGAAGTAAGTGATGGAATTGCAGAGGCGATTGCAGCAGAGCAGAACAGTAAGCAGGAACTGGATGAGGCAGATGCAAATTTAACAGCTGATGATGTTACTGATGCAGATGCACTTGCTGAGATTTCAGAAACACTTCCAACAAAGTATTCTATGCCATATGAAGGTGAAAAGGGTACGGTTGATCTGATCACATATTGGGCCAATGATTATATTGGTGATGGCGAAGGCTGTGAGAAGAAAGCTTATGTGTATCTTCCAGCAGGATATGATGAAACAAAGCAGTACAATGTTGTTTATTTGATGCATGGAATTGGTGGTAGTGAAAGAGAATGGGGCCTAAATGAGAGCAATTCCAAGCTAAAGAAAATTTTAGATAACCTTATGGGCGAGGGTAGTGTAGAACCATTTATCGTAGTAACGCCAAACGGCAGAGCACTTGGTTGCGAGCATGCCAGTGCAGATGATGCTTTTTATTTGTTTGGAAATGAATTACGTTATGATTTGATTCCGTATATTGAAAGTAATTATGCTACTTATGCAGAATATGATGAGAACGGATATGATCTCTCTGCGACAAGAACACATCGAGCAATGGCTGGATTGTCTATGGGTGGTATGCAGACTATTAATATTGGAATCGGTGAATGCATGGATTTGTTTAGCTATTTTGGAGCATTTTCAGCAGCACCTACATCTAACGCATCCTCTATCGTAGCGCAGAACATTGATGCTTCTGAGTATAGCGTAGATTATTTCTATAATATTTGTGGTTTACAGGATGATATCGCTTATAGAAGTTCATCTCAGGCAGCAAAGAATCTTCCTACACTTTGTGAAAATATCACAGATGGTGAGAACTTTATGTGGATGGAAAAAGATGGCGGACATGACTTTGGTATTTGGTATTTGGGAATGTATAATTTTTCACAGATCGTATTTACAAAATAAAAAAATAAGTTTTCCAAAAGAGATTGAAAAGAGAATAAGAACATAGTAATATGATAAAACGATGGCTTAATAGATAATATTAAGCCATTATTTTACATTGATAAAGGGGAAACTATGAATACAAAAAGGAATCACCTATTCAGAATTTTTATTGGGGATAGAAAATTTTACAAAACAACGGTAGCTATCGTTTTACCAATCATCATCCAGAATACTATTAGTAATGTGGTAAGTTTATTGGATAATGTCATGGTTGGACAGGTTGGAACATTGCAGATGTCGGCAGTTGCCATTGTGAATCAGTTGATGTTTGTGTTCTATCTATGTATATTTGGAGGTTTGGCAGGACCTGGTATTTTTTCAACGCAGTTTGTGGGGGCGGGTGATACCAAGGGTGTGCAGGACTGTTTTCGATTAAAATTTGTGATAGCAATTTTTATGACTATACTTGGAGTATTGGTTTTTCATGGATTTTCAACAACATTGATCAACAAGTATCTGACAGAAAGTGGTGCTGATGCAGTATATGTTATGGGATATTCCAAGGATTACCTAAAAATCATGGTCTTTGGTTTACTCCCGTTTGCAATATCACAGGTATATGCCATGACCCTTCGAGAGAATGGAAAGACAACCTTACCAATGGTTTCTAGTGTGGTTGCTATCTTTGTGAATCTGATCTTTAACTGGATCTTGATTTTTGGTCATTTTGGTTTTGCACCTATGGGCGTGAAGGGTGCCGCTATTGCAACAGTGATCTCAAGATTCGTAGAGCTTGGGATTGTGTCAATTGTAACACATGTAAGATCGGAGGTTTATACCTTTGTACGAGGTGTGTATAAGACATTTCGTATTCCACTGGATCTGTTTAAAAAGGTAATGATAAAAGGCTTTCCTCTTTTGGTAAATGAGTTTTTGTGGTCTTCGGGTATGGCAGCAGTATTGGCATGTTACTCCAAACGTGGAATTGATGCGGTGGCAGCAAGTAATATTGCATCAACAGTCAACAATCTCTTTAATGTCGTATTTCTTTCAATGGGAAATGCGACGGCTATTATGATTGGACAGGCTCTTGGTGCGAAAGAGAATGACAAGGCATATGAGTTATCCTGGAAGCTGATTGCTACAACGGTTCTATCCAGCGTGATCATGGGAAGTATTATGTTTATAGTAGCTCCACTTATTCCGAATATGTACAACACAGAAACCCCGGTTAAGCTATTAGCCTGTGATCTGTTAAGAGTATTAGCGGTCATGATGCCATTTTTCTCAATCCCACATTGCTGTTACTTTACTTTAAGAGCAGGTGGAAGAACCGTGGTTACATTTTTGTTTGACAGTGTGTTTACCTGGGCTGTAGCATATCCATGTGCATGGGTATTGTGTCATAAAACAGTTTTGCCAATTTTGGTGTGTTATGCTATTGTACAAAGTCTTGATATTATCAAGGGTGTAATAGGAATCATCTTATTAAAAAATAAGGTCTGGATTCAGAATATTGTGACGTGATAAGAATAAATAAAAAGCATTGCTCAAAAATAAATGAGCAATGCTTTTTTGTTTATGCTACGATTTTAGAAATCTTAAGTTGATATTCAGGACCAGCATTATGATATGATGTGACAACATCGCCGATTTTTAAACCAGAAGCTTCATAGCTTTGCTGATCCATGTAGACAAAGTCTAATGAATCTCCGGTTTTGGCATAAGTTTTCGGCTCATGATGGAAGAGTAAACTGAGTTTATAGCGGTCCCCTTCTTTTTTGATATCATAGATATAGCTTTTTCCTACCAAAAAATTTCTATTTTCAGGATCATACTCCAAAACAGCGCGATCAATGAGCGCCAATGAACCTGCTGGAATCTGAGAACGAATTTTTTCTTTTTTCTTATCGCCTAATTTTGAAGCGATAATACAGATGAATACAAAGATGGCACATAAAAACAATCCCATCAGAAATTCAGGAATTGATAAAAATTGCATAGTACTTCACTCCTAACTTATGAATTATAGTTCATAAATCGCAACTTTACCAAACCCGCGAGTTTTTTCTTCCTGCTTGATATGATCCTTTGAAATGTTTGCAGCGATACAGATTTCTTCGTTGGTCATAAGATCCTTTACCCACAATTCATAACTTGTATCAGCAGTTAAAAGTCCCTTTGGTTTTCTGGCACGAAAATGTTTTGCAAACATGGTAATGTTCTGATCAGTAACTGGCTGACCTGCTAACATGTTTTTTGCAGTAGCTTTATCTACTTCATATCCTTGTGAACAGATTGGACACATATGATAATATGTAGTTTTTACTGGAAAAATTGGAATATATTCTAAATGTGCCCATTTCTTGTAGGCAACAAGGCTTTTGCTGTAAACTCTTTGACAGTTAGGACACTGTTGCTTCTCTCCATAGTAGCCCAGTGCTTTTGTAAATACTTTTGTTCCATATACGATTCTTGCCATATATAAAATCCTCCATAATACATTTAAATCCTTATACCAAAATAGCATAGCTGATATATAGTGTAAATGGTACTTTCTACTTATGTCGAAATACCGTATGAAAAAACTTAAGCCTTTAGATTTTGGCCATTTGGAATGTGAAGCATGGCCAAAATCGGTTACTGTGCACACTATGTGTGTACAGTAACTCTTATACAAATGTAAATGAAAATACCATGGAGATTGCAGTTGAAAAAAGAGTGTGAATCACTTACAATGTTAAGAGAAACAAAGGCGAGACAGGAGAAAGAAATTATATGGAAAAAATTGCAAGTTTTACAATTGATCATATTAAACTAGAGCCTGGTGTATATGTATCCAGAAAGGATCATATTGGACAGGAAGTGATTACTACTTTTGATTTAAGAATGACATCACCAAATGATGAACCGGTTATGAATACAGCTGAAATGCATACCATTGAACATTTGGCAGCAACCTTTTTAAGAAATCATCCAGTATACAAGGATCAGACTGTTTATTTTGGACCAATGGGTTGTAGAACAGGTTTCTATTTATTGTTAGCAGGTGATTTAGAATCTAAAGATATCGTGCCATTGATGGTAGAGATGTACACCTTTATTAGAGATTTTGAAGGTGAGGTTCCAGGTGCTTCTGCAAAGGACTGTGGAAACTATCTTGATATGAATTTAAATATGGCAAAGTATCTTGCTAAGAAATATTTAGATAATGTTTTACTTACAATTGATGAGGCGCATTTGGTATATCCAGTGTAAATGCATCTGATAGATAAAGGAGATCAACATGGCAAAAATTGGTATTATTGGAGCAATGGAGCTTGAAGTAGATACATTAAAAAGTAAGATGTCTACAAAGCAGGTTGTGAAAAAAGCGAACATGGAATTTTTTGAGGGAAGCTTAAACGGTGTAGAAGTAGTCATTGTTCGTTCAGGAATTGGTAAGGTAAATGCAGGTATTTGTGTTCAGATTTTGGTAGATCTTTTTGCAGTAACACATATCATCAACACAGGTGTAGCCGGCTCATTGGATGCACGTATTGATATTGGTGATATTGTAGTATCCACAGATGCAATCTATCATGATATGGATGTAAAGGTATTTGGATATGCTCATGGAGAGGTTCCACAGCTTGGTGTGAAATCTTTTGCAGCAGATGAAGACATGCGTAAAAAGGCGAAAGCATCTTGTGAAAAAGTAAACCCGGATGTAAATGTATTTGAGGGTAGAGTGGCAAGTGGAGATCAGTTTATTTCAAGTGCTGAAGTTAAGGATCAGATTTTGGCCAATGTTGGTGGATCTTGTGCAGAAATGGAAGGCGCAGCAATTGCTCATGCGGCTTTCTTAAATCAGATTCCATTTGTAATCCTTCGTGCTATTTCTGATAAGGCAGATAATAGTGCAGAGGAAGATTATCCAACATTTGAAAGAAAAGCAGCAGAGCATTGCGCAAAGCTTGTAGAGGATTTTGTAGCGCAGATTTAATGGAATATATCATATAATGGAAAAGTTAAATGATTCAATAATTTTCTGGATATTTTTTCTCAAAACGATTGACAAAACTATTTCATTATATTATATTTTCAAGTAGTGTTTACGGTTTAGATAAACGCAGACCACGTAGCGATACGTTAAGCCATGCGGACAGGCGGGTCGGTTGCCGAAGTGTGACAAGGGCACACATTATTGATTGAGTTAAAAGCTCAAATTTTATAAGTTGATTCATTGAATATCATGCATTTTGTGCATATCATCTTGTGAAACGGTCAATAAGAGCGGTAACAGTAGGTTTGCTAGATAAACTCTTGTGTAAATATCCGTATGGAATATAGATTGATTAACAGGCGTGAATATTCAAGTATTCACGCTTTTTTTGTTCAATAGGAAAGTTCTCCGAACTTACCTATTGAACAAAAAGCCCCTCCGGGGGATGCGCACGCTTTGGCAGAGGAAGATGTCGCTTATGCGACGCAAAAGCGGCGCAGGGTATCGCAAGCGATACCCTTTGTTGTGTGATAGAAAGTAATAAATACATGTAATAGCAGGAGGCTTCCATGGATTTAAAGAAACAGACATCTGCTCCTCTTTATGAAGCGATTGAGAAATTCAGAAAAAAGAGAATAGTACCATTTGATGTACCAGGTCACAAGCGAGGACGTGGTAATGCAGAATTGATAGATTTTTTAGGAGAACGATGTGTTGGTGTTGATGTAAATTCCATGAAACCTTTGGATAATCTTTGTCATCCGGTTTCCGTTATCAAGGAAGCGGAGGATCTCATGGCAGATGCTTTTGGTGCAGAACATGCTTTTTTGATGGTAGGAGGAACTACATCAGCCGTGCAGGGCATGGTGTTGTCTGTGTGTAAAGCAGGTGATGAGATCATTGTGCCAAGAAATGTACATAAAAGTGTGATCAATGCATTGATCCTTTGCGGAGCAATTCCTGTATATATTACTGCAGAGGTTAATACAAGGATTGGTATCATGTTAGGTATCACAGTGGAACAGGTGGAGGAAGCCATCAAAGCTCATCCTAAGGCAGTTGCTGTTTTGGTAAATAATCCAACTTACTATGGTATCTGTTCTGATATCAAGGGAATCTGTGATGTGGCACATTCCTATGGTTTAAAGGTGCTTGCAGATGAAGCTCATGGTACACATCTTTATTTTGGAGATAATCTTCCAATTTCCGGAATGGCAGCAGGTGCTGATATGGCAGCTATCTCCATGCATAAATCAGGTGGGTCTTTGACACAAAGTTCTATTCTTTTGACTAACAATGGTATGAATGCTGATTATGTAAGGACGATCATCAATCTTACGCAGACAACCAGCGCATCATATTTGTTAATGACAAGCCTGGATATTTCCAGAAGAAACTTAGCGCTTCGTGGTCGCCAGTCCTTTCAAAAGGTTACAGAGTGGGCTGAATATGCAAGAGAAGAAATCAATGATATTGGTGGTTACTATGCATATGGTAAGGAATTGATCAATGGAAGCTCGGTATTTGATTTTGATGTAACCAAGCTTTGTATTTTTACAAGAGATATTGGTTTGGATGGTATTGAAGTATACGATATTCTTCGTGATGATTATGATATTCAGATTGAGTTTGGTGATATCGGTAATATCATGGCGTATATTTCCATTGGAGATAGAATTCAGGATATTGAACGTTTGGTGGGGGCCTTGGCTGAAATTACTCGACTTTATTCTAAAGAAGAGAAGCGTTTTGAAGTAGACAGAGAAATGCTTTTACCTACTGTTTTGGCATCACCGCAGGAAGCATTCTATGCAACAAAGGAAAAGCTTCCAATCAGAGAATGTGCAGGCAAGATTTCTGGAGAATTTGTAATGGCATATCCACCAGGTATTCCAATTATTGCTCCGGGAGAAGAAATAACCGAGGAAATCATAGACTACATCTTATATTCCATTGAAAAAGGATGTTCAATGCAGGGTATGGAAGATTCGGAATTGAATTTTTTGAATGTTTTGAAGATGTAACATGATGCAACTATTATTGCAGATTGTTGAATAATAAAAAATGCGGGAAATGTTAGGAAACTTGGAGGAAAATAGGATGGAAATGTGGTTTTCAGAGCTTCATTCACCTCATGTGAAATTTGACATACGAGTTGAGAAGCAGTTGTTTTCAGGGAAAAGTGATTATCAAAGAATTGATGTGTTTGATTCACCAGAGTTTGGAAAGTTTTTGACTTTGGACGGAAGTGTTATTTTTTCAGAACAGGATTGTTTTATCTACAATGAAATGGTTGTACATGTTCCAATGTCTGTTCATCCTAATGTAAAAAATGTGTTGATCATTGGTGGTGGTGATGGAGGTGTTTCTAAGGAATTACTTCATTATGACTCTATTGAGAAGATTGATATCGTTGAACAGGATGATATGTTTGTGGATGTTTGTAAGGAATATTTTCCTGTGACAGCTGAAGGCTTAAATGATTCACGTGTCCATGTTTATAATAAAGATGCTTTGAGATTTTTGCGTACCAAAAAAGATGAGTACGATCTGATCATCAACGATGCAACAGATCCATTTGGTGCTTCAGAGGGATTTTTTACAAGAGAATTCTATGGAAACTGTTTTAAAGCGTTGAAGGAGGATGGAATCCTGGTATATCAGCATGGAAGTCCATTTTATGATGAGGATGAGGATGCCTGTAGAGCTATGCATAAAAAGGTATACCATACATTCCCGATCAGCCGCGTTTATCAGGCACATATTCCAACCAGCCCGTCAGGTTATTGGCTTTTTGGATTTGCATCAAAGAAATATCATCCTTTACAGGATTTTAAGGCAAAAGAGTGGAATGAAAGAAACATTCCAACAGAATATTATACAACAAATCTTCACATGGGAGCCTTTATGCTGCCTAAATATGTAGAAGACCTTTTAGAAGAGGAGGAAAATCGATGAGTAGAGTTTTAATCATTGGATGTGGTGGAGTTGCCCAGGTAGCAATTTCAAAATGTTGTCAGGTTAGTGAGGTGTTTACAGAAATCTGTATCGCCAGCAGAACAAAAAGTAAATGTGATGCGTTAGCGCAGCAGTTAAAGGATAAAACAAAAACAGTAATCACTACAGCACATGTAGATGCTGACAATACACAGGAAGTGATTGATCTGATCAATTCCTATGAACCAGATGCGGTACTTAATGTTGCACTTCCATATCAGGATTTAACCATCATGGATGCATGTTTGGAAACAAAAGTTCCATATATTGATACAGCAAACTATGAGTGTGAAGATACAGATAACCCAGAGTGGAGAGCTATCTATGAAGAAAGATGTAAACGTTTAGGCTTTACTGCTTATTTTGATTATTCATGGCAGTGGGCATATCGTGAAAGATATGAAAAGGCTGGAATCACAGCATTGCTTGGAACAGGTTTTGATCCAGGTGTAACAAGTGTATTTACAGCGTATGCTTTAAAACATTATTTTGATGAAATCCACACAATCGATATCTTAGATTGTAATGGTGGTGACCATGGTTATCCATTTGCTACAAACTTCAACCCGGAAATCAATTTGCGTGAAGTTTCAGCTCCAGGTTCTTACTGGGAGAATGGTAAGTGGATCGAGACCGAACCAATGGCAATCAAGAGAGAATACAACTTTGAAGAAGTTGGTATGAAGGATATGTATTTATTACACCATGAGGAAATTGAAGCACTTGCAGCTAATATTCCTGGTGTAAAGAGAATCCGTTTCTTCATGACTTTTGGACAGAGTTATTTAACACATATGAAATGTTTAGAGAACGTTGGAATGTTATCAACAACACCTATCCAGTTTGAAGGAAGAGAAATCGTCCCAATTCAGTTTTTGAAAGCATTATTGCCTGATCCTGCATCTTTAGGACCACGTACAGTTGGTAAGACAAACATCGGCTGTATCTTTACAGGTATCAAAGATGGCAAGGAAAGAGCAATCAAGATTTACAATGTTTGTGATCATCAGGAGTGTTACAAGGAGGTTGGATCACAGGCTATCTCTTACACAACAGGTGTACCAGCAATGATCGGTACCATGATGGTGGTAAACGGACTTTGGAACAAACCAGGTGTATTTACAACAGATGAATTTGATCCGGATCCATACATGGAAGCATTGAACAAATACGGTCTTCCATGGGTAGTAGATGAGAATCCTATATTGGTTGATTAAGTTATGAAATAAAAGCTCCGCGAGGTGCGATCCATCGCGGAGCACTCTTTTTTATATGGAGAAGAAAATGAGAATTGAGAATGTACCTACACCTGCGTATATCGTAGATGAGAAAAAGTTAATTCATAATCTTGAAATTTTAAAAAGTGTTCAGGATAGAACAGGCTGTAAGATTTTATTGGCACAGAAATGTTTTTCTATGTTTTATGAGTATCCACTGATTGGAAAGTATATCAGTGGGTGTACAGCCAGTGGTTTGTATGAAGCAAAACTTGGTTTCGAGGAGATGAAAAAGGAGAATCATGTTTTTTCTCCTGCATATCGTGATTCAGAATTTGATGAAATTGTAGGCCTGTGTGATCATATTATTTTTAATTCTGTTGCACAGCTTAAAAAATACAAGGAACGTTGTAAAGGTGTTAGTTTTGGTCTTCGAATTAATCCAGAGTGTTCTACACAAGGAGATCATGCAATATATGATCCATGTGCACCAGGTTCCCGTTTGGGTGTGACCATTGATCAGCTAAAGCCAGAGGATTTAGCTGGAGTTGATGGACTTCATTTTCATACTTTGTGTGAACAGAACTCGGACGATTTAGAAACAACCTTACAGGCAGTGGAAGAGAAATTTGGAAAGTACCTGCATCAAATGAAGTGGCTGAATATGGGTGGTGGACATCATATTACAAGAGATGATTATGATCTTGAGAAATTGATCACTCTCATTAACCATGTGAAAGAAACCTATCATGTAGAGGTTTATTTAGAACCAGGTGAAGCTGTTGCATTAAATGCAGGTTATTTGAAAACAGAGGTTTTGGACATTGTAGAGAATCATGGGGTGAAGACTTTGATCTTAGATGCATCTGCAGCCTGTCATATGCCGGATGTGTTAGAAATGCCATATAGGCCGCCGTTAAAGGACTCGGGTGAAGCTGATGAATTAGAATATACCTATCGTTTGTCATCGTATACATGCCTTGCAGGAGATATCATTGGAGATTACTCATTTAATGAAGAAAAGCATATAGGAGATATTCTCTATTTTGAGGATATGGCGATTTATTCCATGGTAAAAAATAATACTTTTAATGGAATTGGTTTGCCATATATTGTGGCGATGCATACAGATGGAACATGTGAAGTTGTGAAAGAGTTTGGATATCAGGATTTTAAACAAAGACTTTCATAAGAAAAAAGAATTGAACATACAAGCAAACTTGATGTTCAATTCTTTTTTTATTTGACAGTTCTGTTGCGCTATTTTGTAAATCGGATGAGTAATCCGGATTTTGCAAGAATCGGTCTAAGGGCAGTATATAAAAGAGTGGATGCAATTACTGTTAAGATTGCATTTACGGAAGTTGTTAAGGCACTCATTTTTGCCAATGCTTCAGCGATATCCTGTGGAATACCAAAAAGATAGTATTTATATGCATAACCTACAAGTGGATCAGCGATGATATTAAAGACCATACCCGAAATACAAGCGGTGATGGTTGCGACTGTGATTTTTTTCTTGGAAGTTCCAGAAGCAGTCATATGAAAAATATGATGTGCAACAAATCCGGTAATAAGACCGATGCATAGTTTTAACAAAAATGTTTTTGGAGCACTTGTAACATAGCCGCTTGTAAGGTCTGCGATGGTTAGTCCAATAGCACCTGCAATGCCTCCCCAGGAACCACCTAATAAGAGCGCGCCTAATACGACGAAAACATTTCCTAAGTGGAATGCAGTTTTTTCGGGACCAACAGGAACATCAATCTTGAAAAATTGGAAACCGATATAAGCCAGTGCAGCAAAAAGAGCAGCTTGTGTAATGCGTGCAGTTTTTTGTGAAATGGTTAATGTTTCTTCAGCTTTTTTGGCAAATCCATTGATCAGAAACAAAAAGCCAAGACAGGCTCCCAAAATGCCGAATAGAATCAGCTTAAAGGCTGGATCAGTTTCGTCAATAGAATGACCTTCACTTGAATAGGATGTTGCACCGAAAATAATAAGAGCAACTCCAGCAATTGCTAATATAAAGCCAGCAATTTTTAAGATTAGATTGTTTTGTTTTTTCATAATATTCCTCCTCATAATAGATAGGAAAGAAGCACTTTCTTTTTTTAACAGATTGTGTAAAAATAGAATTGATTCTTGCTTATCCGAAATAGCATGAATCAAGTATGTATCAAAAGTGGAATTGTTGAAATATCCAATTTAAATAAATTTAACCATACCAGTATATATTTGGAAGGAGCAGCTAGCTTGAAAATAATAGATTCAACACCAAGAAAAGATCAGTATAGAATGCCAGGAGAATTTGAAAAGCATCATGGATGCTTAATGATCTGGCCAGAAAGACCAGGTTCCTGGATTTATGGAGCAAAAGCAGCCCAGACAGCATTTACAAAAATTGCTTCTGAGATTGGAAAAACAGAGCAAATGTATATGCTTGCAAGCGCTAAACAAATGGAGCAGGCCAGAAAGATGCTTCCTGATTATGTAAAAGTGATAGAGATGGAATCGGATGATTCATGGGCAAGAGATGTTGGACCAACCTTTGTAAAGAATGATGAAGAAAATGTCAGAGGAATCAACTGGACCTTTAATGCCTGGGGTGGAACCTATGATGGTCTTTATGCGGATTGGTCAAAAGACGATAAAATTGCCAAAGCATTTATGGAGATACTTGGAACTGATTGTTATGATGCGGCTCCGTTTGTATTGGAAGGTGGTTCTATTCATAGTGATGGAGAGGGAACTTTACTGGTAACGGAAGCATGTTTGTTAAGTAAAGGAAGAAATCCAGAACTAAATAAGGATGAAATTGAGGATAAATTAAGAGACTTTTGTGGAATTGAAAAGATAATCTGGCTTCCATGTGGAATCTATCATGATGAAACCAATGAACATGTGGATAATGTTTGCGCATTTACTGCGCCAGGAGAGGTTGTATTAGCATGGACAGAGGATGAAACAGATCCACAGTATGATATGAGTGCAAGATGTTTAGCGGTTCTTCAAAGTGAAACAGATGCTAAGGGGAGAAAAATTAAAGTACGTAAATTACTGATTCCAAAGGCGCCAGTTTGTATCACAGAGGAAGAATTAAAGGGTTTTGCTTTTGAAGAGGGAGAGGATGAAAGAGAAGCGGGAGAAAGACTTGCTGCATCCTACGTGAATTTTTATATTGCCAATGATGCTATTATTCTTCCGCAATTTGAAGATGAACACGATGTGCTGGCAGTAGAAGTACTGCAAGAAGCATTTCCGGATAGAAAGATTGTTCCAATTTACGCAAGAGATATTATTGTAGGTGGCGGTAATATACATTGTATTACACAGCAGATTCCAGCTGGTGTAAATTTGGAATAACTGATATGATTATATAAAGGAGACTAGAAATGAGAAAGTTGAAATATGCAGGAATTCAGATGAAATGTACTAATGATGTGCAGGAGAATATTAAGACCGCAGATCGTTTGGTAAGGGAAGCAGCAAAGAATGGCGCACAGGTAATATTACTTCCGGAGTTGTTTGAAAATTTGTATTTTTGTCAGGAACGTAACTATGATTATTATAAGCTGGCAAAACCAGTAGAAGAAAACGATGCTGTCTGTCATTTCAAAAGGGTTGCGAAGGAATTGTCTGTTGTGTTGCCAATTAGTTTTTATGAGCAGGCTGGAAATGTTTTTTATAATTCAGTTGCCATGATTGATGCAGATGGAGAGGTTTTGGGAATCTATCGAAAGACGCATATTCCAGATGATCATTTTTATCAGGAAAAATTTTATTTTACTCCAGGAAATACTGGATTTAAGGTATGGAATACCAGATATGGTAAGATTGGTGTCGGAATTTGTTGGGATCAGTGGTTCCCGGAAACAGCAAGAGGAATGGCTGTTCAGGGCGCAGAACTTTTACTTTATCCGACAGCTATTGGTTCAGAGCCAATTTTGGAGTGCGACAGTATGCCACATTGGAGACGCTGTATGCAGGGTCATGCAGCCTGCAATGTCATCCCTGTTCTTGCAGCCAATCGTTATGGTGAAGAAAAGGTGACTCCTTCAGAAGCTAATGGTGGTCAGGAATCAGCATTGATCTTTTATGGTTCTTCTTTTGTGACAGATGAGACTGGCGAAGTGCTTTACCAGGCGAGTAGAGATCAGGAAGAAATCATATACGGAGAATCGGATCTTGATGAGGTGCGTGATTTGAGAAATAGCTGGGGATTATTTAGAGATAGACGACCTGAGATATATAAAGAAATTGACATAGAATAGAATTTACATAATATTTTTTAAAAATTACAATAATCATACTGAAAGTTACTATGCAGGTTTTAGGTGTCTTGCTATAATCATCTATTGTATTTGGCGTTTCTTTCAGAAATGCCAAGGAGAATCGCTTTTAAAAAAGCATATATGATGAAAGGAGTTATAATAGCATGAAGAAGACATTCGAAAAGCCAGCAATCGCAAAAACAGAATTTGAAGCAACTGCTCATTTGTGTATACCAGGTTGGTATCCATCATGCCCACCATCACAGACACCACCACAGACAACCGTTTCAGGTGGAATGACAACAAATGGTGGAAACGGATGCGGTTCAATGCCACCAAAGAAACCATGTTCTTACCCATGGTGGCCATGGTGGTAGAATCAGAACTGTAATTTGCAGATGTTGTATATGAGCTTTCACGTTTTGTGAAAGCTCTTGTCTTTTTATTAATTTCAAGTAACTGTCTGTTCGTGGCTTTGAATAGTTACAATTTGAAATAAAAGGAATGGGTGATTAAATGACGGATCAGGAAGAATTAGAAATGATTGAACTGTTAGAACATGGCGAGTGTATCCGATTGCTTGGCGTGGGAAATTCTATGCGCCCATTGTTAAGAAATGGCCTTGATTATGCATATATTGAACATAAATCAAAACATCAATTAAGAAAAGGAGACGTTATCCTGTATAAGAGAGATAACAAATTGATTTTACATAGAATTGTTAAAATCCATGAATCATCCTATGATTTGCTTGGGGATGGGAATGTGGAGATTGAAAAAGAAATTCCAGAAGCCGATGTGATTGGGAAAGCCATTGGTTTTGAAAGAAAGGATTATTATTTCCCGGTAAAAGTATTTAAATATAGAGTGTATTGGCATATATGGGTTTTTTTAAGACCATTTCGTCCATTGATCAAAAGAATCAATATTAGATTGAAGATAGCATTTGGAACTTATGAGGATGAAGATCGATTAAAGGAACAAAAAGAGGATAAAAATGAAATATAAAGTGGCAGATGATTTGTATGTGAGACATTTTGGCTCAGAGTATATTGTATTTCCGATTGGTCCTGCGATTGCATTAAATAAGGACATGATTCGATTAAATGAAGTTGGCGCCTTTTTATGGGAGTGTCTTATGGAACCGAAAACAAAAGCGGAAATACTTTTAGCGCTTTTACAAACTTATGAGGTTGAAGAAGCTGATGCGATGCAAGCAATAGAAAGCTTTCTTTTGATGCTTGAAAGAGAACAGGTACTCATGTGTTTGGATTAGGTGATTGGATTTTAGGATTTAGAAATAGATGATAAAATGTCTTGTTGGAGAAATGTATGATAAAAACAAATGTATTTGAGATTGCAGGGCTACAATTGAAGATAGAATTTGAAGACTATAATAGAATGTTACGGTCTTATGAAGGGAGAAATTGCGAGATTTCGCCCAATGTTTTTGGCGCATATGAAGCTTTCGAAGAAAAAGAGCAGGCAGACTGTCAATTATATTACCATTCAATAAAACCTTGGAAAGAGCGTTTATGCCAGAAATATTTAGGCTGTATTGGATATATTGATTCCGGTGACTATTTTGAACTGGTTTATTATACGCATGAGGAATCGTTATTATTAAATAAACTTACTTCGACACATCCGCTTTATTCTATTGTAATAAAAAAAGACTTTACAGAAGCTCATTATATTCCTTATCAGGAAGAATACGAGAAATATGATTTGTTTTGGGTGAATGAAGTTTTCCGAGGATTGATTCTTTTAAAAAATGGAATCACATTTCATGGTTCAGCTATTGAAAAGGATCATTCGGGAACCATTTTTATTGGAGTAAGCGGAGCAGGAAAGTCGACGCAGGCCCATCTTTGGCAAAGGTACAGACAAGCAATCATTTTAAATGGCGACTGTCCTGTTGTTACGATTGAAAATGAGGCTTATGTACATGGAACTCCTTGGTGTGGCAGCAGTGGAGAATCCATCAATCGAAAAACAAAATTAAGAAATATAGTAATCGTACAAAAAGATGCAGATAATAGAGTTGAGAAATTACCAACGCAGGATGCATTGCTTGCAATGTTTCAATATGTGATCAAGCCGGAATTTGACCTTGTGTCTTTGGATATGACGTTGCAATTTTTAGAAGAACTAGTGAAACGAGTAAATGTTTATAAATTGTATTGTACAAAAACAGAAGATGCAGTAAGAGCATTGGAAATGGTGGAAAAGCAAAATGGATAAAAAAATAGAGAAGCTATTTCAGGTATTGGAACGATCACTACAAAGAGAGGCAAAGGATTCAATTGCCTTTGAGGGGAAACAGGAATTTTTAGAAATCTATCAATTGGCATGTAAGAATGTATTGATGGGAATTGCATATAGAGGAATATATGATATTGAGGCTGATGATTTTAATGAACATTTAAGTGGTTGGAGAGCTGCAGTGGATCGAAGTGCATTGATGAGCGTTCGTCATTTGTATGATTTGAAAAAAATCTATCAGCTTTTAGAAAAAGAAGAAATCCATCCAATTGTATTTAAGGGGATTTCATTGGCTTCTTTGTATGTGGAACCATTTTTGAGACAATCATCAGATGACGATATTCTAATTCCGGAAAAGGATATGGAAAAGGCAAAGATTGTTATTTTGCAGGAAGGTTATCAATTGGTCGAAGAAGATACCAAGGAAAAGGTATGGGTTTATTATCAGTTTGCAACCAACCACAAAATAGAGGTACATTGTTGTTTGTGGGAGGATTTTGAAGGGGAACAGATGGAATTGCTAAAGCAAATGCATCTGGATGATGAAACAACTCTATTAAGACAGACTTTTCGAGATTTTTCTTTCTATACATTAGGCTATACAGAGCATTTGATCTATCAGATGTTTCATATTGTAAAGCATTTTACGGTAGAAGGAATTGGATTGAAATATTTTCCAGATATAAAGTGTTATGTGGATCGGTACTATGATACCATTGATTGGGGACGATTCTGGAAATCCATGGATCAAATGGGTTATACGAAATTTGTTAAAATTTTCTTTACGGTTTGTATGCGTTATTTGGGAATGAAGAATACAAATGAGGCGGAGTCAGAAGCAGATTGTCAGGTAATGGTAGAAGATATGGCATATTATACTTCTTCAGGAAATTTCCAGATTATTGCAACTATGTCTCCATATCTTGAAGGAAGAGCCAGTGTTTCTTCAAACAAAGGAAAAAGAATTTTGAAATTATTATTTCCATTACCCAATGCATTACAGGATGATTTCTGGTATGCAAAGAAATGTGTTCTTTTACTGCCTGTTGCGTGGGTGCATAAGTGGTCTCGCTTTTTGATTAATCGTGTTGTTCGTAGAAAGGGAGCTTCTGCATCCGAGAAGATGAGACTTGCGGAACACAGAATGGAGATGCTTGATAAAATGGAATTGCTTGGAAAGGGTAATCAGTAAAAGGTGGATGAATATGAAAATAGTGAAAGATTATACATTTGTAACCATACTGGATCAATCTTATTTGGTTCCAATCAGCACGAAATCATTTTATCCATCTGATGCAATTGGATTTAATGAAACAGGAGCTTTTATTATGAGTGAAATTGCAAAGGGCGTGTGTACAAAAGAAGAATTGATCAAAAGTGCCTGTAAGGAATTTGAGGCAGAAAACCAGGAAGAAGAGAAAGAAGTAACTGAAATGGTACAGGGCTTTGTTTTAGACTGTATACAGAAAGATTATATAGAAGAATAAAAATGTGAAAACGAAAACTTGTGTATTAAAAAGCCGTACATACAATATATTGTCATACAATAGATGTTGATGTATAATATATTCTGCAAATAGGAAAAATTCAGATGGTAAAAGAACATCAAAAGTGAGAAAGGATAATATAATGAAGAGAAAAATTCTTAGTTACTTATTGGTTGTAAGTATGATGTCTACCATGTTTGCAGGATGTGGAAAAGAAGCTGAGCCAGAAGCAAATACATCCAGTAATGAACCTGTTAAGACGGAAGAAGCAGTTAAAACAGACGATTCAAAGGTTATATCAAGTTCAGTAGATACGTCTTCAAACGCGGGCGCGAAAATAAATTTGATCTCTACGATTGAAAATAATTTTGCGTCAGCTCAGTTGGATGAAGATTATAATAAGGGAGTATATTCACTTCCAGAAGATTATATTTTTTCATTTCCGTGCTCAAAGGAAGCAGGTAATATCGCATATGAAGCATTTGCTGTATATGCAACTACAGATTATGAACCTTCCTTTCATAATTATGGCGTGAGCACATATCAGGATGGTTATATTACGGTGGCACCAAGTGGAACTGTACGATTTGATGAAGCTTGTGCACGGAATACGGATGATGGAACTTGGGGATCTTTTAATCAAATGTATTTGGTGCAGTTTATTGATTTGGAAACGGGAAAAACATTAGAGAAACCGCTTGTTACACCGTTCACTGTAAAGCATGCTTTGAAAGCGCCATTGGTATCACAAAATATTGATGAGAATAATAATTATTATTTGTCTTGGAAGCCTGTGGATGGTGCGGTAAAATATGTTGTTTATGAATATTTTGGTGGTGATGCGTTTGCGTTTACAAAGGAATGTTCTACTTCGAATACATCTGTAAGTGTAAATGAATTCGATTCACAGATTAAAGATGATACTTATGATAATCTGATTAAACAGGATTTGGCTAATGAAGGATATCAAGTGAATATGGACGGAAAGTCTATGGTCAATAGCTGCTTGAAATACAGCGATGATCTGAAGGATGGTTATTATGTTGTAGTTGCTTTTGATGCAAATGGAAAATCATCTGGTATCAGTAATATTGTAGATGTAAGAGATATGGCATCTATTCTTCCGGTAAGAGTTCATGAGCAAAAGGTAGAGGTTACAATCTCTTCTGTGATGGATATTCCTGCATATGTTGATGTTGAAATGGTGGATGGTTCCATTGCAAAAATGGTGATTGATTACCATGGAGCACAGACGTATATTTATGAAGATGATGAATTAAAAATGTCCATTAAGGCGAAAGTAGCCAATACAGATCTTGATAATTTTATGGTTGTTTTGCATGGAATGACTTATGAAGATGTTATGAAGGATGTCAGTTATATTAGTGAAAGAGAAGATGAGATTTTATCAACCGCATCTACACCTGTACCTTCCAACTGCCCTGTTGATGTGACAGATGATGATACTGCTATCATTGATGCGGATATTGAGATGCCGGAGCTTCCTGCGGATGAAGATGAACCTGATGTGATTACTGAATCAACACCACAGCAAGAAATAGAAGAATCGCAGCAAGAAATAGAAGAATCGCAGCAGTCTTCTGCCTCGCAACAGCCAGATGATTCTGATGTACCAGCAGATGATATTCCAATGCAATTATTTGATCAGGTGGCTGAGGTTGTTGGAAATAATATTACTTTATTAGGTGTAGATACAGTGAATTCTGTATTATATGCAAGAAGTAGCTTAGAGGCATGGATGGCATACTGCATGATAGCGCAGTCAGATGTGATTCCTATGCCGATTAGTGAATTTCCTGAAGCAGCTAATTTGGAATATGCAGCTGAACTGTTTTTGGAGTGCTATCGTCAGAATCCGTCTTGTGGCATTATTGATATAGAAAGCGTTGCATATAACTATCAGTATGAATGTTTTTGTTTTGATTATGTAGAGGATTCAGAACAAAGATTTACTAAGACAGAAAAGGAATTGGCCAAGGCATATGAGATTGCTTCTACACAGTGTAATGATTCCATGTCGGATTATGAAAAAGTATATGCGTTAAATGAATATTTCAGATTGAATTGTGAATATGATTTTGACTCGGCAGAAACAGACATTGAGGATGTATATGCTATTAGTGAAGCTTTTATGGATGCACATACCCCATATGGAATATTATGTAATAATTATGGCGTATGTGAAAGCTATTCAGAAGCGTTTGCCTTAACAGCTAGAATGGCTGGTTTAGAGGCTATTATGGAAATCGGTACCTTGTATGGAGGTGGCCATGAATGGAATCGTGTAAAAATTGATGGAGATTGGTGCGTTTTAGATGTTACCAATAATGATAGAGAAGATGCCATCAACGGTCTAATGAATGTATCTGAAGAGCAGATTGCGGGAATTTTGGTTCCGCAGCAGCAAGCAATTTGTGACACACAGGAAGTGTATGCTGCAGTCGATACCAACGAATATTATTATATGAATGGTATGTCATTTGGTAGTATGGAGGAAGCAAGGACGGCTGTAGTGAATGAACTTAAAAGCAACGATTCGGTTGCAGTGAGAGTACCACCTTTAACAGAGGATGAATTTATTGAATGGTTAAAGGTTCTTGTGTACGAAGATAATCTTGATCTTGTAGGTGCTGTTTTGGTATTTAATGTTATTTATTTGGAAGTGGAATAAGAGCAGTTACTATGAAAGAATAAAAAAGCTGAGAAGATTCTCAGCTTTTTTTATGGTTTGCGCGTTTTTTAAATCAATAAGGTCTTTCTTCCTATAATATGATAATCAATTATTTGTGCCATCTGCCCGATGCACCACATGGAAGCACTAAACCGCTTTCTGTAACGGGTAATCCAATCTCACTTGCTTCAACACTACCACCAAATTTCTTTACAATAGCAGTATTCATCATATAGGATAAAACAGCTGGTTGCAAACCTGTAGTATAGGAATTGATCAAGAAGAATAGCGCATCTTTTGAAAGAATTTGAGTTGTTAATTCAACCAATGGATAAATGGATTCTTCGATTTTCCAGATTTCCCCTTTTGGACCTCTTCCATAAGAAGGTGGATCCATGATAATACCATCGTAATGATTACCTCGTCTGATTTCACGTTCCACAAATTTTACGCAGTCATCAACAAGCCAGCGAATTGGCTTGTCAGATAATCCAGAAGAAGCAGCATTTTCTTTTGCCCAGTTAACCATACCTTTCGAAGCATCAACGTGAGTTACCTCAGCACCAGCATTGGCTGCGGCCAAGGTAGCCCCGCCTGTGTAGGCAAAAAGATTTAATACCTTGACAGGACGATTTGCATTTCTGATCAGATTTGAAAACCAATCCCAATTAGTAGCCTGCTCTGGGAATAATCCAGTATGCTTAAAACTAAAAGGTTTTAGGTTAAAGGTTAAATCCTTGTAATGTATACTCCATTCCTGTGGAAGATTAATGAATTCCCATTCTCCTCCACCTTTGCTACTTCTATGATAATGAGCATTTTTCTTTTTCCAACATGGATGATCGTGTGGGGTGCTCCAAATAACCTGAGGATCAGGTCTGACCAAAATATAGTTTCCCCATCTTTCCAATTTCTCTCCATTTGAAGTGTCTAGGACTTCATAATCTTTCCAACCATCTGCAATCCACATAATGCTGGTTCTCCATTCTTTATTAATATATCTTACAATTAACTTGAATCAGTAATTACCATATTATTATATAGTGTCGTTGTGAAATGTCAAATGCATAAATGACTTTCTACATATATTATAAAGGAAGAAACTAGTTCATATAAAGAAATTTGGTAATTGTTCAGAGCCATGCGATTTTAAATACAAATTAGAGCTTAAGCTTACTTAAAAGCTCTTGTTTGTATTTAAAATCATTTGGCGAGCACGCCACATAAGTGTTTTTCGCAGAAAAATACGCATGGCTCTGAAATGAAAGCTGCAAAGCAGCGATTTTGCGAATGGGGTTCTGAATAGTTACAGAAATTTTTAAAATGTGGTTGACAGAAAAAAAGAAAAGGAGTATATATAAATAGGCGATAGTACTTAGGGACTATTTGTGTAAGCAATCATCTTAGAATTGCTGATCGGGATGAGAATAGATTGTACTGAAAAAAATACAATAAAGTTTTTTCATTTTTCTAAAAAATGCTTGCAATTGAATAGAAACTACTGTATACTATCAAGTGCTGTGGCATGATAGCTATGAAGCGTGAGGTTGCCGCTAATTATTTAGCGGGTTTTCCGTGGAGCGAATGTCAAGTTAGGAAACTGACGACAAGTCACTGTATACATGCAAAACTGCCGAAGGCAGTATAACGTGAACGAAAGTTAGATGTGTAAGAGCAAAGTTTGCTCGCAACTTGCAATCTGGCAGGATACACACGGGTTAGTGTACAGTCACCGCTTGTCGTACTTAAGAAGTAAAAAGTGCGAAAAGGAGGCGACTTTTTTTATGGCAAGTCAAGTAATGAGAATTACACTTAAGGCTTATGATCATCAGTTAGTAGATGCATCAGCCAAAAAAATTATCGAAACAGTTAAGAAGAATGGGGCAACAGTAAGTGGACCAGTACCTCTTCCAACAAAGAAGGAAGTAGTTACAATCTTAAGAGCGGTTCATAAGTACAAAGATTCCAGAGAACAGTTCGAACAGAGAACTCACAAGAGACTGATCGATATTGTAGCACCTACACAGAAAACAATCGAATCTTTACAGAGATTAGAATTGGCTGCAGGTGTTGAAATTGATATCAAAATGAAGACTAAATAATTTTTTAGATCAGCACTTCATTTCTGATAGCGGCAAAGCCGCAGATACAAAATTAACCCCTACTAGGATGAATGTATGACGTTTGCGCTCACGCAAACCGCCCATATTATTCCGCTGTAGAACAATGGAGGTAAAAAGAGTAATGAAAAAAGCAATCTTAGCTACAAAAGTTGGAATGACTCAGGTTTTCGCTGAAGACGGTAGTTTGATTCCAGTAACTGTACTCCAGGCTGGTCCTTGTGTAGTAACACAGATCAAAACTGTTGAGAATGACGGTTATAGCGCAGTACAGGTTGGTTTCGTTGACAAGAAGACAAAGTATGTTGACGGAAAAATGGTTCACGCTCATGGTGTGACAAAAGCAGAAGAAGGCCACTTCAATAAAGCTGGTGTTTCTGCAAAGAGATTCGTTAGAGAATTTAAATTCGAAAACGCAGATGAATACGCATTAGCACAGGAAATCAAAGCTGATATTTTTGCTGCTGGTGATAAGATAGATGCATCTGCCATCTCAAAAGGTAAAGGTTTCCAGGGTGCTATTAAGAGACTTGGACAGAGCAGAGGACCTATGGCTCATGGTTCTAAATTCCATCGTCATCAGGGTTCTAACGGTGCATGTTCTTCTCCTTCAAGAGTATTCAAAGGAAAAGGAATGCCTGGTCATATGGGATGCAAGAAAGTAACAGTTCAGAATCTTGAAGTTGTTAGAGTAGATGCAGAGAAGAACTTACTTTTGGTTAAAGGTGCAGTTCCAGGATCCAAGAAAGCATTAGTTACAATTAAAGAAACCACAAGAGTGGACGCTTAATTAGCGGCGCTAACGGCGCGGTGAAAGGAGGACCAAACAGATGGCAAACGTATCTGTTTATAATATGGAAGGCAAGGAAGTTGGAACAATCGAATTACACGATTCTGTTTTCGGTGTTGAGAGCAACGAGCATCTTGTACACTTAGCAGTTGTTCAGCAGCTTGCAAACAATCGTCAGGGAACTCAGAAAGCAAAGACACGTTCAGAAGTTTCTGGTGGCGGTATTAAACCTTGGAAGCAGAAAGGTACCGGTCATGCAAGACAGGGATCTA
>JAZQQB010000066.1:0-16658 GCA_045628865.1 Lachnospiraceae bacterium
AATGTAGGACTTGGTTATATTAAATTAGGTCAGCCATCTACGACATTATCTGGAGGAGAAGCACAGCGTATAAAACTTGCCACCGAACTTAGTAAGCGATCAACAGGTAAGACAATTTATATATTAGATGAGCCTACAACAGGATTACATTTTGCTGATGTGGCAAAGCTTATTGAGATATTGCAGAAGTTGACCGAAGGTGGAAACACAGTTGTTGTAATTGAACATAACCTGGATGTAATAAAAACAGCAGATTATATTATTGATTTAGGCCCTGAAGGTGGTGATAAGGGCGGAACAATTGTCACTACAGGAACGCCTGAAGAAGTGGCAAAATGCAAAGAATCTCATACAGGTAGGTTTATTGCTAAAATGATAGAGAGAGATAAAAATAGAATAAAGCATTAAGTAATAAAAAAACTTGCCGATATATAAAATGAACGCAAGGAGGCTAAGAAGAGAAGGAATCTCAATAGTCTTTTTTGCGTTCATTTTATTTATTAAGAATTTGTGAAATCTGTACTATTGCCTAGAAAAACTGTAGAAAATCAGCTATAATATTTTAGATTATGGATATTTATGCAGAAAGGGGAAACCATGCAGGGTACAGATATTGGAATTGACTTAGGTACAGCTAGCATACTGGTGTATATAAAAGGCAAAGGTGTTGTCTTAAAAGAGCCATCAGTAGTAGCTTTTGATAGAGATACAAATAAGATTAAAGCAATAGGAGAAGATGCTCGTCTTATGCTTGGTAGAACACCAGGTAATATTGTGGCAGTTAGACCATTAAGACAGGGTGTTATTTCGGATTATACAGTTACAGAAAAGATGATGAAATATTTCATCACAAAGGCAGTTGGACGTAGAAGTTTTAGAAAGCCTCGTATAGCAGTTTGTGTACCATCAGGTGTAACTGAAGTAGAGAAAAAGGCAGTTGAAGATGCTACATATCAGGCAGGTGCCAGAGAAGTAGCTATTATAGAGGAACCTATTGCTGCAGCAATTGGTGCAGGAATTGACATTAGTAAGCCATGCGGAAACATGATAGTTGATATCGGTGGTGGTACAACTGATATTGCTGTTATTTCACTTGGTGGAACTGTAGTTAGTGATTCTATAAAAGTAGCTGGAGATAATTTTGATGAAGCATTAGTTCGATATATGAGAACTAAGCATAATCTTTTGATAGGTGAACGTACAGCAGAGGATCTTAAAGTAAGAATTGGTTCTGCGTATAAGCGTTCTGAACCGATGTATCTTGATGTAAGAGGACGTAATCTGGTAACAGGTCTTCCTAAGACGGTAAGAGTATCTTCTGAAGATACAGAAGAAGCACTTCGTTCTACTACAGAGCAGATAGTTGAAGCAATACATAGCATTTTGGAAAAGACTCCACCAGAACTTGCAGCAGATATTTCTGAAAGAGGTATTGTTCTCACAGGTGGTGGTGCATTATTAAATGGACTTGAAGATCTTATCTGTTCTAAGACAGGTATTACTACAATGACAGCAGAAGAACCAATGACAGCTGTTGCAATTGGTACTGGTAAGTATGTTGAATTCTTATCTGGTTACAGAGAAGAATAAAAGCATTATCGGATTACCGTATATTTTTTGAAAAAATAATAATTATTTTTCCATTTGGACTTGTGTTTTCTCCAATACGTGTCGATAAACCTATAGAAGCTTTAGTAACCTCAAGGTTTATTGATTGAGATTGGAGGGAACATATGCTGAAAGGATTATATACCGCATATACCGGTATGATGAATGAACAGCACAGAATGGACACATTATCAAACAATCTTGCGAATGCAGATACAGTAGGCTTTAAGAAAGAGGGCACTACACAGCAGGCATTTGATACGTTAATGATGTATAGAATCAAGGACGAAACAGATGGTGTTGATCAGGCACCAATCGGAAGTATCCGTTTGGGCGTTAAGATTGGTGAGAATTATACAGATTACACACAGGGTAGCTTCCGTGTGACAGAGGGACCATATGATATGGCAATTAGTGGAGGAGGATTTTTCACAGTTGACAGAATCGCCTCAGATGGAAGCGCTTCTGTTATGTATACACGAGATGGTTCTTTTACCATCAATAAGGATGGTTTCCTGGTTACAGATGAAGGAAACTATGTATTAGGAACCGATGGCAATCGTATTCAGATTGATCCTAATGCTGAATCTGCAATTGATCATGATGGGGTTATCTATCAGAATAACGTACCCGTTGCACAGTTACAGATCACAGATTTTACAGATTACAACTATCTGGAGAAATATGGAGAGAATTTTCTATACCCGGTGGAGGGTGCTACCACAAAGGAATTTGAGGGAAGCATATATCAGGGTTATCTGGAAATGTCCAATGTTCAGGTAGTATCAGAAATGGTCGATATGATCACAATTTCAAGGGCTTATGAGTCCAATCAGAAATTGATCCAGACCATGGATTCCACTTTAGAGATTGCGGTATCTCAACTTGGAAGAGTGTAAGTGTAGTAAGTAAGATTTAGAAGCATTGGAGGAAATCGCTTATGATGAGATCATTATGGACTGGTGCAACAGGAATGCTTGCCCAGCAGACAAATCTAGACGTAATATCAAATAACTTATCAAATGTAAATTCTGTTGGTTATAAGACACAGGCAGCAGAATTTAAGTCATTATTATACCAGACTGTACAACAGAAAACTACATTAGCTGATGGTAGCTTAAAGCCTACCTCTGCGCAGGTTGGTCTGGGCGCCAGAAATTCTTCAATTAACTCCGACTTTTCACAAGGAAATATTACTGCTACAACATCTAACACTGCTTTTGCAATTGTTGGAGATGGCTTTTTTGCAGTACGAGGCGAGGATGGAGAGAATTATTATACCAGAAATGGTAATTTTACCTGGTCACTTGGAACAGCAAATAGTTTGAACCTTTGTACATCAGAAGGAAAAACTGTTTTAGACAGTCAGGGACGACCAATCCAGTTGGATAAAAATAGATATCAGGCAAGTCAGATCACAGCAACCAAGGAAGGTGAAATCTGTTATCCTGATGAGAACAACAATCCGAGAGGTTTGGGTATTTTTATTGGTATGTATCAGTTTAGCAATCCACAGGGCTTATCCAATGAAGGAGATACATTATATGCTGTAACAGGCGCAAGTGGAGATCCGATCAACGAAGCAACCAATAACAATGTGGCGAAATCAGAAATTCGTCAGGGTTATTTAGAGGCATCCAATGTACAGGTGGCAGATGAAATGGTTAACATGATTGTGGCACAACGTGCATATGAATTTGCATCAAAGGTTATCACAACCAGTGATGAAATGATGCAGCAGGCCAATGCTTTGAAGAGATAAGTAGGAGGATTTTTCCATGGATATTAGTGGATTATATAAGGATTATGTTTCCAATACAGCTTCGCAGGTATCTTCATCTGGCATGAAGAATGCCATTGATACCACAGACTATGCATCAGCGTCAGATGAGCAGCTGATGAATGCCTGTAAGGAATTTGAAAGCTATTACTTGGAACAGGTTATGAAAAAAATGATGGATACGGTATCGATAGATGAAGATTCCGTTATGAATAATCAGCTTGTGTCCTACTTTATGGATTCAACGGTGACAGAGCTTTGTAAGGAAGCAACAGATCAGAAAAGCTTAGGGCTTGCCCAGATGCTTTATGAACAGATGAAGATCAACTATGGAACACCAGTGATTCCAGGAACCGAGCTGGAAGAATAAAAAAAGGAAGGGATAAATATGGATTCAATTAAAGGGTTTGTTGACCATATTATCTTTCAGAATGCTGAAAATGGATACACAGTGATGATCTTAGTGGTTGAGGGACTCGAGGTCACATGTGTAGGAACATTAAAGGGTGTTTCAGAAGGAGAAACAATTGAGGCACAGGGTGAGTACGTAGACCATCCTGTTTACGGTAAGCAGTTTAAAATTGCAGAATATCATTTTATACCACCAGAGGATGAGTTGAGTATAGAACGATATTTGGGGTCTGGAGCAATCAAAGGGATTGGACCAGCTCTTGCTGCACGTATTGTGAAAAAGTTCAAAAAAGACTCTTTTAGGATTATAGAAGAGGAACCAGAGCGTTTGACTGAGGTAAAAGGAATCAGCGAACGAATTGCCAGGGAGATCGCTTCTCAGGTGGAAGATAAACGAGAGATGCGAGAGGCTATGCTCTTTTTGCAGCAATATGGAATTTCTAATACCTTAGCAGTAAAAATTTATAATGAATATGGCCCAAAGGTATACACTGTCATGCGTGAGAATCCTTATCGCCTTGCAGAGGATATTCAAGGTGTAGGATTTAAAATGGCAGATGAAATCGCTACCAAGGCGGGCATTCACACAGATTCGGACTACCGGGTTCGAAGCGGTATTTTCTATTCATTGCTACAAGCTTCTCAGGATGGGCATGTGTATCTGCCAGAAGATGTGCTTATTGAGAAAGCCATTGAATTGCTGAATGTACCGGCAGAAGTCATCAGTATTCAGATTCCTAATCTGATCATGGATAAGAAAATCATTAAAAAGGATGAAAAAATCTATGCAGCAAGCTACTATTATAGTGAGCTGAATTGTGCAAGAATGCTGCTTGAATTAAATGTGAGAATGTGCTCAGAGTCAGAACTGAAAAAAGAAGAGGTTCTAATCAGAAAAAAAATAGATTTATTGGAAAAAGCCCAAGGAATCACTTTAGATGAACTGCAGAAGCAGGCTGTTTTAGAAAGCGTAAAAAATGGAGTGTTTATCCTATCAGGTGGACCCGGTACAGGTAAAACAACTACCATTAATTCCATTATTCAGTATTATGAGGATGAGAATTTAGAGATCCTTTTGGCGGCTCCAACAGGACGTGCCAGTAAGCGTATGCAGGAAGCAACTGGTTATGAAGCCAAAACCATCCATCGGTTACTGGAATTAAACGGGTCCAATTTAGATGAAAATAAGCGTGTGAGCTTTGAAAGAAATGAAGAAAATCCATTAGAAGCAGATGTTATTATTATTGATGAGATGTCTATGGTGGATGTGCATTTGTTCCAGGCTTTGTTAAAGGCTGTAAGCGTAGGAACCAGACTGATTTTGGTTGGAGATGTGAACCAGCTTCCAAGTGTGGGACCGGGACAGGTGCTTCGAGATTTGATTGAAAGTCAAGTATTTCCAGTGGTAATCCTGCAAAAGATTTTTAGACAGGCAGGCGAAAGTGATATTGTTGTGAATGCTCATCGTATTCACAAGGGTGAGCAAATCGCACTGGATAATAAGAGTAAGGATTTCTTTTTCTTAGAAAGAAATGATGTGAATGTAATCTATAAGCATATGGTACAGCTGATTACAGAAAAGCTTCCCAAATATGTTAACGCAACACCATATGATATTCAGGTGTTAACCCCTATGAAAAAAGGAAATCTTGGTGTAGAGTCCTTGAATAAGATTTTGCAGCAGTATATCAATCCACCATCCAGGGAAAAAACAGAACATGTTTTTTCTGATGGAAGTTTGTTTCGCGTTGGCGACAAGGTAATGCAGATCAAGAACAATTACCAGATTGAATGGGAAATAGTATCGAAATACAATATTCCAATTGATAAGGGTATGGGAGTGTTTAATGGTGATACAGGTATCATCAAGGCCATCAATGAAAGTGCCCAGAATATTTTAGTGGAATTCGATGATGCAAGACAGGTGACCTATTCTTTTTCACAGTTAGAGGAGTTAGAACTTGCCTATGCAGTGACCATACATAAATCGCAGGGTAGTGAGTACCCGGCAGTGGTGATGCCGCTTTTGTCAGGACCAAGAATGCTTTTTAACAGAAACTTGTTGTATACTGGCATTACTAGAGCGAAAAACTGTGTAACAATTCTAGGCAGCTCACAGACAGTCAGTAGCATGATTGAGAATGAGAGTGAACAGCAAAGATATACCGGATTAAAGGAACGAATCCAGGAGATGCTGCAGTAGCTGAAAACATACGATTTTGTCTGGGGAGACGAAATGAGTATGAAATGGCAAAAATAAGAAAAAATGAACATTGGAATAAAAGTCAATTTAAAGAAAAACTGAAGAACCTGTATGAATTTGTAATTGGACTTATATATCCTAGAAGGTGTCCTGTATGTGATGAAATCGTGAGATATGGTGATGGTCTGGTCTGTGATTCCTGTAAGGATGTTTTTCAATATACAAAGGAACCTGTTTGCATGAGATGTGGAAAGGAAGTTGGCAGAGAAGAAAAGGAATTCTGCGAGGATTGTCAAAAAAGAATTCATTACTACAGCAGAAATTTCGCATGCTTTTCCTATCGAAGTATGTCACAATCCATATACCGTTTTAAATACGGAAAAAGGCAGGAATACGCCGCGTATTATGCAAAGCAGATTGCTGCAAGGCTTGGGGATGTAATTCGTGAAATACAGCCGGATGCCTTGATTCCGGTGCCTCTTCATAGGTCTCGATTCTATACAAGGGGATATAATCAGGCAGAGGTTTTGGCTAAGGAAATCGGAAAACTGATAAGTGTTCCAGTATTGACCGATTATGTAATCCGTGTGAAAAAAACCACGCCGCAAAAGGAATTAAGTCGCCAGAATCGGCAAAATAATTTGAAAAAGGCTTTTAAAATAAAACGAAATGATGTAAAATTAAATACAATTATAGTTATTGATGATATTTACACAACTGGGAGTACGATAGACATGGTGTCTAAGGTTTGTTTAGATGCTGGTGTAGTAAGAGTTTATAGTATCTGTTTAGCGATTGGAAAAGGGCTTTAGCAGAGGAGGAAATGCTATGGATGTTCGTAATTGTAGAAAGTGTGGTAGAATTTTTAATTATGTAGTTGGTCAGTCAATCTGTCCTGTTTGTCGGGATAAGTTGGAAGATCAATTCAAACAGGTAAAGGATTATATCCGTGACAACAGAACCTGCAGTGTAGCAGAGGTTGTTGAGGCATGCGGTGTAGACCGTAACCAGATTCAGCAGTGGATCAGAGAAGAACGATTGGAATTCTCTGGTGGAATTGGTGCGGCTACATGTGAGAAATGTGGTGCGAGCATTAGTACAGGTCGTTTCTGTGAGAAATGTAAGCTAAATATGGCCAATACATTTTCAGAGGCATCTGGAAAGAACAGACCACAAATGCCACAGAAGGATGATAAAAAAGAAGGCATTAGAATGCATTACCTGGATCGATAATACAGGAAGGATTTTTTTAGTTCATGCTAAATCGTGACAGAGTTATTCTGATGACGAAGATGGCTTCGTTTGAAGAAAATGAAGGAAAGAAAAGCATTTCAATATGTAAATATTTTAGAGGCGACTATATAGGCTGGCAGGTGATCAAATCGGTCATAGCATCTACGGTGGCCTATTTTGTCGTGCTTGCAGCTTATATTTTTTATAATTTCGAAGCGTTGATCGAGGAAATCTATGAGATTGATCTAAAAACATATGGAAAGAATATGATTTACATCTATGTGTGCTTTGTAGTGTGTTTTGGGGTCATTACGTATATAGTGTATGCGCTGCGGTATCAGAGAGCCAAGAAGGATTTGAAAAGATATTATGGTAATCTGAAGAGATTGAATGGAATGTTGAATAAAGAAGACGCTGATGACTCTGAAGAAGAATAAATAAGCGCTGGGAAATTGAATGAGATATGAATGGCTCAGGGTGGGCCTGGAGGACTATAAATGAAAAATTTACTTGTAATAAGGGAACAGATTAGAAATATATATGGGAAATATGAGTTTATCATTACACCTATTTATAAATTTTTACTTGCAGTAATTTCGCTTGCAGTGATTAACAGCAAGTTAGGATACTTTGACAAGATTGATAGTGCACCAATTGTTATTGTGGCAGGTTTGTTTTGCTCATTCATGCCAACCAATGTGATTACCTTATTGGATGGTTTATTCATACTACTTCATATGTACGCCTTAAGTATGGCAAGTTTGATTGTGGTAGGCCTTGTATTTCTGCTTTTGGTTCTTTTGTATTTTAGATTTTCACCAAAGGAAACTTTATCAGTAGTTTCTACACCAGTATTGTTTATTATGAAGATACCATATGTTTCACCGGTAGTGTGCGGTCTTGTTGGTTCACCAACTTCTATTTTTTCAGTTGGAACCGGTACCATCATTTATTTTGTTTGTAAACTTGTGAAAGCCAATGCAGTTGCATTAAGCACAGCAGAGGATGAAGCTTTGGTAGCGCAGTTTAAGATGCTAATCGATGGTATTATCAAGAATGAGGAAATGATTATTTGGATTGTTGCCTTTTCCGTAACAATCATTTTGGTATATATGATTCGAAGACTTGCAGTGAACCACTCATGGACCATCGCCATGATTGCAGGTGCCATTACAGATATTGTGATTCTTTTGATGGGTGCACTTGTATTCGATATGGACATTTCCTTTATTGGAGCATTATTTGGAACATTGATTGCAGTTGGAATTGCAAAGGTAATCGAATTCTTTAAGTTTAATGTAGATTACAACAGAACAGAATATGTTCAGTATGAAGATGACGAGTATTATTACTACGTAAAGGCTGTACCTAAGAATGTAGTTGCAAAGCCTGAGAAATCGGTAAAAAAGGTTAGCTCTGCAACCAAGCAGCTTCCTTTGATTGACCGTGATACCTTAAAGGAACATCAGGAAGAGGAAAAGAAGGCAACAGAGGAAAGTGCCGATACAACTGGTTTTGGAGTAAATGGAACTGGTAAAACAAACAGTAACAATAGATACAACAGTAATAGAAATTATGAATCTCGTAATACAGGTTCTAGAAATAATCGTTCTTCTGTAAACAGAAAACCAGTGGAAAGAAGAAATACAAGACCTGAAAACAACGAGAGATCTAATTCAACAAGAAACTAGTAAACTAACGTATAAGGGGTAGTTTTATGTGGGATCAAATCTCTAAGTATTTGACAACAATCCACATCCCAAGAAGAGTTGAATTGACTGATGTGATAGAAATTCTTGTGATTTCTTTCTTAATCTATCATCTTATGGTGTGGGTTAAAAACACAAAAGCCTGGTCTTTATTCAAGGGTGTTATTGTCATATTGGTATTTGTTATGATAGCTGCTTTATTTGACATGACTACGATTTTATGGATCGTAAATAATGTCTTAAGTATAGCAGTTATTGCTGTGGTTATCGTTCTTCAGCCAGAGCTTCGAAGAGCGTTAGAGCAGCTGGGTCAGAAAAATATTTTTTCCAATTTTCTTGTCTTGAATAATACAGATGAGAATGGAAGATTTTCAGATAAAACCTTGAATGAAATTGTGAAAGCATGCTATGCAATGGGTAGAGTGAAAACAGGTGCCTTGATCGTTATGGAAAGAAATCAGTCA
The DNA here is from genome assembly GCA_045628865.1 of Lachnospiraceae bacterium. Taxonomy (GTDB): domain Bacteria; phylum Bacillota; class Clostridia; order Lachnospirales; family Lachnospiraceae; genus JAZQQB01. The sequence goes on from JAZQQB010000066.1 coordinate 9,409, forward strand.
CTTGTGGAATATGAACGTACAGGAATCGCAGTGGATGGTATCGTGACCAGCCAGCTTTTGATTAATATTTTTGAACATAATACACCACTCCATGATGGTGCAGTTATTGTCCGAGGCGATCGCATTACATCGGCAACCTGTTATCTGCCTCTTTCAGATAATGATAATTTGAGTAAGGAGTTAGGAACAAGACATAGAGCAGGCGTTGGTATTTCAGAAGCAACAGACGCTTTGACCATTATTGTTTCAGAGGAGACAGGTCGTGTCAGTGTAACCCAGAATGGAGAGTTGTATCGAAACATTGATGCAGATGAATTAAAACAGAAGTTAATAGTATTACAGGGTAAAGTTGAAGATGACAAGAAGCATCGTAGACGGAAAGGAAAGGCTAAGGATGAAAAAGAAGCTAACGCATAATCTTGGCCTGAAGATTCTTGCCATTGTTACATCGTTTATCCTTTGGCTGATCATTATTAACGTAGATGATCCAGTAAAAATGGAAGAGTTTAACAATGTGGAAGTTATGCTGTTAAATACAGATGTTGTTACAGACAATGACAAGATCTATGAGGTTTTAGATAAAACAAACTATATTACAGTAAAGATTTATGCAAGAAGATCGGTATTAGATACACTGGATGTTTCTAACATCAGGGCATATGCTGATTTAAAGGATTTAGAGGATACCATTCAGGTGGCTGACACAGATGGTTCTGCATATCTGGATAATATCAAGATTGCGGTATCGACCAATAAATACAATAGTGAATTGGAGACGATTTCAGCATCTTCAGATTATGTGAAGGTAAGCATTGAAGATATGAAACGTGTTCAGAAGTCTATTGAGGTTGAGGTAAAGGGTGAGCCTGCTGAGGGTTATGTAGTTGGAAATATTTCAACCACCTCTAACCTGGTTAAGATTTCAGGCCCTGCATCTGAAGTAAACAAGGTGGCAAGTGCCAAGATTGTAGCAGATGTATCAGGCTTCTCGGATACTATTTCCTGGGATGCAGATATCAGATTATATGACATCCAGGGTAATGAGATTATTAGTAACAAGCTGATTATGAGTCTGGAAAAAGTAAGCACAACCGTAGAGATTTATGAACAGAAACAGGTTCCGGTAACCATTAACGTATCAGGAGAACCAGCAGAGGGTTATGCATTAAATGGTGAGAATACAATTTTACCAGCTAATTTATGGATTGCAGGCGAGGCAGGCGTTTTATCAAATGTTTCCAAGATTACAATCCCGGCTAGTGCCATTGATGTATCAGGTTTGACTAATAACCTGTCCTTGTATTTATCATTGAATAATTATCTTCCAGAGGGTGTTAGCGTAATTGATTCAAATTATTCTGGTAGAGTTCAGATTATTGTTGGAATCGAGGAAAAGGTTGAACAGAATATATGGCGTTCTACATCAGATATCACTGTTGTTGGTGTGCCTACAGGATATTCCTATGAAATTGTAGATCCATCCTCAAGCTTAATGTTTGTGGCATCTGGATTGCAGAAGAATATAAATGATATGAATCGTAATGAGATTCGTGTTATGGCTAATATGTCAGAGTATGTGACTGATGATTCAATCGATACAGGGACTTATGATGTGCCGGTATCCATTACAGTGCCAGTAGGCGTTGAAGTGAAGGATAACTATCGAATTAAAATAGAAATTACAAAGAATAGTTTAGAAGATTGATCATCGGAACCCAGATCATGGAAATAGGTTGATCTGACAGAGTAATAAAAAGTTTTTTGGAAGGTAGTAAGATATGAGTAGATTATTTGGAACAGATGGTGTCAGAGGAGTAGCCAATGAGGAATTGACACCTTATTTAGCAATGCAGCTTGGTCAGGCAGGCGCATATGTCCTCACAAAGGAGAATGATCATAAGCCAACTATCATGGTAGGCTGTGATACAAGAATCTCAGGAGATATGTTAGCCAACGCATTGATGGCTGGTATTTGTTCAGTAGGTGCCAATGCTGTTTATGTTGGTGTTATTCCAACTCCAGCAGTTGCATATTTAACAAAGAAATATAAAGTAGATGCAGGTGTTGTAATTTCCGCTTCTCACAATCCAGTTGAATTTAATGGAATCAAGTTTTTTGATGGCAATGGTTATAAATTACCAGATGAATTAGAAGATGAGATTGAAGCATTGATCAAAAGTGATATGCATGAAATTCGTTTTCCAATCGGTTCTGGTGTAGGTAAGATCAAGTATAGAACAGATGCAAGAGAAGAATATATCAACCATGCCGTACAGTCAGTACCTATAAACTTAAAGGGTATGAAGATCGTAGTTGATTGCGCAGAGGGTGCATCACATTATACATCAACAGAAGCATTGAAGGAATTGGGTGCTGATCTTGTAGCAATTCATTGCTCTCCAGATGGAACCAACATCAATGCCAACTGTGGTTCTACGCATATGGAAGAATTAAAGGCAAGGGTTGTATATGAAAAAGCGCAGGTTGGTCTTGCTTTCGATGGTGATGCAGATAGACTTCTTGCAGTTGATGAGTTAGGTAATCTGATTGATGGAGATCAGATTATGGCAATTGTAGGAAACTTTATGAAATCACAGGGCAAGTTAAAGAAGGACACCATTGTTGCAACAATCATGTCTAACCTAGGCTTCTTCTTATTTGCAGATGAAAACAAGATTAAGACAGAACAGACTAAGGTTGGTGATAGATACGTATTGGAAAGAATGCGTGAAATTGGCGCAAGCCTTGGTGGAGAAAATTCAGGTCACGTTATTTTCTTAGATGAGAATACAACAGGTGATGGTCTTTTGAGCGCACTTCATTTATTAGAGGTAATGGTTGAAACTGGCAAGCCATTGTCAGAACTTGCGAAAATAATGACAGTACTTCCACAAACACTGATTAATGCGAAAGTACCTACTCATAAAAAGGATAAATACATGGAGTACCCTGAGATTGCTGCAGCAATCAAGGAAATCGAAGACAAATTTGCTAATGAAGGTCGTGTATTAATCAGACCATCAGGTACAGAACCATTGGTTCGAGTTATGATTGAGGGTAAAGATCAGAATCAGATTCAGGAAGAAGCTAAGAAATTAGCAGCATTGATTGAAGAAATCATGTTATAGTAAAACGTTGTGTTACTACTTGTACTTTTTCAAATGAATTGATATAATATATCTGAATATTAGAGCAAAATATGCATTTATGAAACATGATAGATGTTAAAATGAAGTTTGGGATTGGAGATTGAAATGGTAAGTCAGAAAGTGACAATTAAAAATCCAACTGGTTTACATTTACGTCCAGCTGGTCTGTTATGTAAGGAAGCAATGCAGTACAAATCTTTGATTACGTTTACATATCGTGAGAATACAGCTAATGCGAAAAGTGTGTTAAGTGTTCTTGGCGCATGTGTGAAGTGTGGAGATGAAATAGAAATCCATTGTGATGGTGAAGATGAAGAGAAGGCACTGAAGGCATTGATTGATGCCATTGAAGAAGGCCTTGGAGAATAAAAAAGGGACTCGCTTGAGTCCCTTTTTTATTCAAAAATTGGTTCACAATTTCCGTCTTCATTTATACAGATCATAGTCTTACCGGTACTAAACACGATTTCATTTCCATCAACATCGAAGTACTTGGTTGGTGCTTCTACATCTGCTTTGCTCCATGTGATTGGAATACATTTACCGTTGGTTAAGTAATAACCGGAACCTTTATCAACAGTGTTAAACCATAAATATCCTTTTTCATCAAGTACATTCCATTTACAGTTCTGAATGATGATATTAGAAAAAGAAACCTGGCAGTTGTTGGCTGCATCTACATGTTCCTTCCCAAATTCGTAACGTAAATAAACATTGTGCTCTTCATCATATTCGAAATAGGTCTTATCGACTGGATAACAATTTCCCATGTCTAGTTTTGTACAATCAAAGCATCCATTCATACCAGTCAGATCAGTCTGTCCACCATTTTCAGCAAAGGTAAAGTGCCCCTCCTGATAGCGATTGGTATGTGTCTTGCTGATAGAGTAGGTACTTAATCCGACTTCAATTCCGTCTGTACTTGTGTAAGCATTCTGTGGAGCAGAACGATCACTGGAACGATAAAAGATTCCGCCAGAAGCAGTAGTACCATTGATTCGATCGATGTGTTCACTTGCAAGAATCTCATCTGCATAGAATGGATTACCAAAGTGTAAAAGAATTGGATCCCATTCTGCAGCCCAGTAAACGTAATACTCACGTGCACTACGGATATTACCGATTCGCTCCATGTCCTCCCAATCCTCTAACACCATCATCAAACGAGAGATGGAACCTTCAACACGGCATTGGTATACAACGGAAGCATTGCTGATATTGTAATGTGGCAATGCAGTTGAGTCATTTGGAACCATAACAGCGATTGGACGAATGTTAGCTTTCTCTTCGAGGATAGGTTCATTGGTTAATTGACTTCTAACATAACCATCTGGAAGAATTTCATCTCCATTGGAATCAATTTCGACTTCAATAGATTCAGGTTCCACAATGTCAATTGGACCCGAATCCCCGGAACCCTCATTGTTGCTGGATGCCTGATTATTGCTTCCGCATCCTGCAAAGAGCATAGAAGTAGCCAATAATCCAGCTAAAAATAAACGAGAACGTTTCATATATAAATCCCTTTCCCTAATGATTTCCCTTATAATAGTTTGAAAATCATAAATGTATGCTAACCAAAAGTATATCATAATATGGCAAAAAAGTCATTTTATATTTCCATAACTTCATAGAAAGCACCATAATATTTGTAAAAGTATGCCCAAAAATAAAGAAAATTAAAGACGATTTATGGGAAAAAATAATCCAAAATACAGTAAAGAAGATTAGACAAAAAGGTTGAAAAATTGTCAAAAAGAGTTTATAATCAAAATAACTATTAGAATGTAAATTTGGAATATAGTGCTTACAGGATTTGTAACAACTGACTGGCAAGAGGTTGTTACAAGGAGAACATAGATAGAACAACGTAACTTGATTGATTCCACTACCAGGATTCAGTTCAGTGTGCGAACGAATGTAAAAGTTTGGCGACTTTACCAATTCGTTGATGGCACAAAGAGAGCAGGTACATTATGTACCTGCTCTCTTTGTATGATTAAGGTCGGCAAGTCCTGTCCACTTACACAAAATAGCATTTGTTTTTCTTGTTGCAGGAGTGTTGTTAAGTGGTACCGGTTCTCCAGGAACGTCTAAATTCCAGGGGAGTTTGTCCCTCATAGCTTTTAAAAACTTTGATAAAATAGCCCACATCTGAGAAACCACAGTCAGTTGAAACCTGTTCTATAGAGGAATCTGAGAAGCGAAGCTGTGATTTTGCATGGGAAAGTCTTTTGGCTGTTAAGGCATTTCCTATGGTGATACCATACTGCTTTTTAAATTCCCTAGATAAATGAAACTTACTAATATAAAAGATATCAGCAAGATCTTCTAAGGTGATTTTTTCAGAAAAATGCTGATCGATATAATCACTTACCTGTTTTACCTTGGCTTCCGTAGATTCTGAAAGATCAATATCCTCCTGATTCTCCACATAGCAAAACGTGATGAGATCTGTCAGGTATTTGTGGCTAAGAAGCTCTGTGTTGGAATGGGCAGCTTTGTGCACATCGTAAATGTTGGTGATGGTATCAGTAAAATGATTTAAATTTCTTGGGGTAAACACAATGGGAAAATCCTGCTCACGATAATTCTCATAATAGTCTTTCGCAGTATTTCCATTGTAATGAACCCACTGAAGTTCCCATGGATCATCCACACTGGATTCATGAGAGTAAGGTGCGCGACAATCTAACCAGATACAGTCACCGGCCTTTACCGTATAGAGGGCATCCTTATAATGAATGGTGCCTCGTCCGGATAGGATAATAATGAATAAAAAAGACGTTAAGTTGGCACGCTTACTAATATGGGGCGTAATGCTTTTTAGTGTTCCAGCCTCCTGTACGTACAAATAATGCTTTTTGGCATAAGCAGAGGGAGTGGCAAGAACTCGAATGGATGAAGATTTTTCCATGTTACCTCCTAAAAATGGGAAAAAGGATGGAGCAATATTTTACCATTTTATCGCAATATTTTGAATTGATAGAAGTATTATACACTAGTATAATTCACAAAGGAACAAGAGAAATAGAAAAAATATCAAATTAATTGCCTAGATTGATTGAATAGCAAAATGTTTCTATAATATTTCAACAGTGATAAAGCGTTCTTGCTTTTGCATTTATTCAATCAGAATCAGAAAGGAAAGAAAAGAATGAGTAATAAAGTAGCATTGATTACAGGCGTAACAGGACAGGATGGTTCTTATTTAGCAGAGTTTTTATTAGAAAAAGGATATGATGTTCACGGTATTATCCGTCGTTCATCAGTAGATTATAGAGAAAGAATCGCACACTTAGAAGGAAATCCTAAATTCCACCTTCACTATGGTGATCTTGCAGATTCTATTGGTCTTGTAAAAGTAATCTCACAGGTTAGACCAGATGAGATCTACAACCTTGCAGCACAGTCACATGTTCAGGTATCTTTTGACGTACCAGAATATACTGCAGATGTTGTTGCAACAGGTGTACTTAGAGTATTGGAAGCAGTTCGTATCTGTGGATTAGAGAAGACATGTCGTATTTACCAGGCATCTACTTCAGAATTATACGGAAAGGTTGAAGAGGTTCCTCAGAGAGAAACAACACCTTTCCACCCATACAGCCCATATGCTGTAGCTAAACAGTACGGTTTCTGGATCACAAAGGAATATCGTGAAGCTTACGATATGTTCTGCTGTTCAGGTATTTTATTCAATCATGAATCAGAAAGACGTGGCGAAACATTCGTAACACGTAAGATCACATTAGCTGCAGCTCGTATTGCACAGGGCAAACAGGATAAGTTATATCTTGGTAACCTTTCTTCCCTTCGTGACTGGGGTTACGCAAAAGATTATGTAGAATGTATGTGGTTGATCTTACAGAATGACAAGCCAGAAGATTTCGTTATTGCGACTGGTGTTCAGCATTCAGTACGTGAGTTTGCTACACTTGCTTTCCATCATGCAGGAATCGAACTTGAATGGCAGGGTGAAGGCATGGATGAAAAGGGTATCGACAAAGCAACAGGTAAGATTGTGGTTGAGGTTTCACCTGATTTTTATCGTCCTACTGATGTTGTTAATCTTTGGGGCGATCCAACTAAGGCTAAAAC
>JAZQQB010000067.1:0-11568 GCA_045628865.1 Lachnospiraceae bacterium
GAGGATATTCCTGATACATATCCCAGGTCTTTCCGCTACCCATTGAGAATCCGGTACAGAATGGATAATGGACGTCTTACATGGTATAACGTTGATCTTCCTGAAACAGCTGCTGTTCGAAATCAAATATATGGAGAAGAAGGAAGAATATCCACAATAGGAATTTCTGCATTGGATTCGAAATGGGCTGATGAAATAAAGGTAAGAGGAAAAATGCTGTTTATTATAGAAGGACTCTCTATGTATTTAACTGCTGAGGAGAACAAGCAAATGCTTGGTATTATTCGAGACCATTTTGATAATGCAACTGTAATGTTGGAATGTATTGCTAAGAGATGGGTGAATCAGGAGAGCATAGAGAAGTCTATACAGCAGACTGGCGCAAAATATGTGTTTGGAGCAGATTGCTTTGCTGATCTTGGTGATGTTGCCGATTGCCAATAAAGTCACAGAAAAAATATTAATTTTTGAAAAGTGAGATAGATGATGAACGAAAGTAGAACATCGATTGCTATTTTATTTGGTATATTTGTTTCACTTTTATTGGTTATGATGATCATGGATATTTTTGTGATGTGTAACCATTACAAAGAAAACTGTGTAGCAGATGAAAAGATTTTTTTCAATAACATAAGAATATTGATTCTAATCAAATAAAGGAGGGAAATAAAATAATGGATTTAGTATGGTTTTTAATAGTGGGTTTAATAGGCTCAGTGGAGAGAATAATTTTGATAGAGGTAGCCATAAACACTTGCTGTTTATGGCGTAAGAACATGATTTAAAGATAAGTCTTAAGTGTTTTGTTAGGTAAAAAATACTTAAGGCTTTTGTTTTAATTGACTATCTAACGACTGTTAGATAGGGGGCGAGTAGATGGGGACAAAAGAATTCATTTTACAGGAAGCTTTGAAGATGTTTTCCAACCAAGGATACGACTCGGTTTCGATTAGAGATATAGCAAAGGCAGTGAATATTAAGGAAAGCTCAATTTTATCATTACAAAAATAAACAAAATATATTGGATTTGCTAGTGTGCAAATTTGAAGAACACATAAATATACTAGTTGAAAATTTTAATGAAGCTATAGTTAAGCTAACTCCCAATGATTCATTTTCGCCTATAAGTATTAGTGCATATAAGTTAAGCAGCTGAGTACGATAGATATTTGGCTGTTTTTCTTTTGGAATGCATGCCGTTAATGGCTTATGCGTTGCAAATATAATTGACAAACGCAACTATTGAGGGTAGCATATTTATAAAGGAGGAGAGCGATGGATAGTATTCAATTGTTTCGAGAGTATACAAGACAATTAGAGTGTCACCTAGGTAATATGAATAAATCTGATTGTTGTAAGTGTGGAGTTAATGAATCTCAATGTTTTTTAGTGGTTGAGATAGGACGAAAGCCTGGGATTTCTGTTAAGGATTTGGCTAGTATTTTAAAAGTAGATAAGAGTGGTATAAGCCGTTCGGTTGAGGAATTGGTTCAAAAAGGTTTTGTTATTAGAGAACCATCACAAGAAGACAGAAGATATGTTATACTTTCGTTGACAAAAAAGGGACAAGAACGATTTGAGAAGATAGAACATGATATGTATCTAGAATTCAAAAAAGTATTTGATTTTATTCCAATGGATAAACAGGTAATGGTTCTAGAAGCATTAAAAATATACAACGAAGCATGTAAAATGAGTGAAAATGACGAAAAAATGGAGAAGTGTTGTAATGGTAAGAAAAATGAATGATAGTGATTGGGATAGAATAGCAGAATACCACACTTATGGAATTGAGAATATCGGGAAGAATTAGAAATGAAAAATGGAGTGTAGATGAATTTATGATTATTGATGATGAGTTTATTGAGAAATTAGGTACTGATTTTTTGTGGAATATTATAGATGATTATGTTTGTAAAGACATTGAAGGTATTAAAGATGCACTTATAAAAAATGTAGGATATGTTAAGGCAGAAGATGTTAATAAACTTATCTTAGCAAAAATACAAGAATCAGATGAATTTATTGTAAATGAATATGCCAACAAGGCAGGAACACTTATGATAAGATTTGAGATGCCAGCAAATATTATGGCAGAATCTGGTAATAAGGAGGTATGTTTAAGGATTACAACTTCATGTGAGGGTATAATTGAAATACCAGAGGTAGATTCATATGATTGGGATTTTTTGAATTTTGATGATATGTGTTTGTCTAAGATACTTGAATATAAATATATGACCAGGGTAAAAGCCGTATCATATGAATATATCGAGGTAGAAGATTTGAATGCTTAAGTGGTATGAAATATCCTCCTTTTTCACAAGTATATAAATAGTAATCATCTGGATAGAGTTGCACATTGGTAAAAGAAAAATATATTAGGTTGATAAGAGAATAAAAAATAAAAAATGGTCAATAATAGGTGTAGCGAATCAGAAAGCGAGGAAAAGCATGAGTGATACACTTAAATTATTGAAGGAATGCAACAAAGGATGTAATACTGCTATCACAAGCATGATTGAAATGATGCAGCAGATTGAAAATGAGGAACTGAAAGAGGTAATCAGTAAATATACGGAACAACATAAAAAAATTGAGGAAAAAACGGAGATTCTTTTGAAAGAACAGGGTGAATCTGAAAAAGAGCCTGGTATCATGGCTGAAAGTATGATCAAAATGCAGACGACAGTTAAGGTTGGGATGAGTGTGAATCATCAAGATCGAAACTGCGCAGAGATGATGCGTAAAGGCTGTAATATGGGAATCGAAACCTTGACAGAGAAAATGCATGAGTATAAAGAAGCATCCAAAGAAAGCATTGAAATAACAAAACAACTGATAGAAATTGAAAGAGATTTTGCAAAAGAGATGGAAAAATATTTGTAAAGCTTTTTACGATCATTAAGATAGGAAAGAGTCTTGACAAAAAGATGAAAAATGATAAACTGTAGTAGCTGCAAATGCAATTCATTTGCAACTACTATATTTATTTGAGACCGCTCCAGGTTTTGTGGGCGAAATGGAGGTTATTATGATAGATACATGTTTGGATGTTTTTATGGATACATTGATGGATTCATTGAGAATTCTACCCTTTTTATTCCTTACATATTTGATCATGGAATATATAGGGCATAAAGCAAATACGAAAATGCAGGTTTCCGTTCAAAAGGCGGGGAAATTTGGACCAGTATTAGGTGGTTTACTTGGAGCATTCCCACAATGTGGTTTTTCAACGGCAGCAGCAACCTTATATGGTGGAAAAATCATTTCTTTGGGAACTATGTTGGCGATTTTTTGGTCTACTTCGGATGAGATGCTTCCTATTATGATTTCTGAAAAAGTGCCATTTCTTTTAGTTGTAGAAGTGATTGGTTTAAAAATTGTCATCGCTATTATTTTTGGTTTTTTGATCGATCTGATTTTTAGAAATAGTGGTAACAAAAAAGCAAAGATGGGAAGAAGACAGAAAATTACCACAACCAATACCCTTTGTGAGAATGGTCTTTGCAAATGTAATCAGGTAATTATGAAAGCTACCATCAAGCATACATTGACAACAATAGGTTTTATTTTTCTTGTTTCTTTGATTTTGAATGGTATTGTAGCAGCTGTAGGCGAAGAAGCCATAGCTTCTATTGTTTCTAATAGACCAATTTTGGGACCAGTATTATCTGGAATTGTGGGACTGATTCCGAACTGTGCTGCTTCTGTTGTGATCACACAGCTATATTTGGAAAAAGTTATGAGTTTTGGAACCATGATGGCAGGTCTTTTGGTTGGAGCAGGTGTTGGTCTTATTATCCTCGCAAAGGAAAATAAGGATGTTAAGGACAATTTGAAGGTTGTAGGAATTCTTTATGCAGTTGGTGTAATCTGTGGTATCGTTATGGACTTTTTAGGAATTGCTTTATAGGACGTTAAGAGGACATGTTACGCAAGATCATGACTGGAGGACAGAAAATGGAAGAGTTTCAGTTACCAGAAGGAATGAAAAAAACAAAACAACGCATGGATGTGTATTCCATTTTAATGAATGCATCTGAACCATTGACAGCAATTGATATTTATGAAAGAATTTCTAAAAGGGATGGCGGATGTGGATATGCAGTATCCACCATCTATCGTGTGTTGGCTGCCTTTGAGGAAAAAGGATATGTGGAAAAGACAACGATGATGGGTGAAGATATGGCCGTTTATGAGTGGAAAAATGGTACAGAGCATAAGCATTATGCAATTTGTTTAAGCTGTCATACAAAAGTTCCTTTGAAAAAATGTCCATTTCAGCGTATGATGAAATTGGACAAAACGCAGGAAGACGACTTCGAGATTACAGGGCATAAGATTGAATTGTATGGATACTGTAAGAAGTGTCAGGCGAAAGAGAAAAGCGAACTGGGAGAAATAAATGCGTAGATTAGTATTAGGGATTCTGGCTCATGTAGATTCTGGAAAAACAACCCTTTCAGAAAGTATCCTTTACGAGTGTGGAACGATTCGTAAGCTTGGACGTGTGGACAATCAGGATGCTTTTTTGGATACCTATTCCTTGGAAAAAGAAAGAGGAATCACAATTTTTTCAAAACAAGCTGTTTTTTCCTTGAAAGATATTGAAATTACATTGTTAGATACACCGGGACATGTGGATTTCTCCGCTGAAATGGAGAGAGCTTTGCAGGTCCTGGATTTTGCTGTACTTGTAGTAAGCGCAGCAGATGGCGTGCAGGGACATACTGAAGTTTTGTGGAGACTTCTAAAACAGTATGATATCCCTGCGTTTATTTTTGTGAACAAAATGGACCAGGTTGGTGCAGATAAGGAACTGGTTTTGAAAAATATCAAGGAAAGATTATCAGATACCTGTATTGATTTTACAAACTGGCAAAATGATGAGATACAAGAAGAGATTGCCATGTGCGATGAAGCATTGATGGAGCAATATTTAGAAGGTGAATCGGTTACCGTATCACAGGTTTCAGCGTGTATTGCAAAAAGGGCTTGTTTTCCAGTTTATTTTGGTTCTGCTCTGAAATTGCAGGGGATAGATGAATTTATAGAAGGATTATATTCCTTCATGAAAGAGAAAATTTATCAAGATGAATTTGGAGCGAAGATCTTCAATATTTCCAGAGATGATCAGGGAAATCGACTTACTTTTTTGAAGGTAACTGGTGGAACTTTAAAGGTTCGAAGTATGATCGAGGAGGAAAAAATCAATCAGCTTAGAGTATATTCAGGAACGAAGTTTACGTTAGTCGATGAAGCAACTCCAGGTATGGTAGTTGCAGCAACAGGACTAACAAAGACACATCCAGGTCAGGGACTCGGTGCTGAACAGTCTTCTCCAATGCCTGTATTAGAGGCAGTATTAACCTACTCTGTGATTCTGCCAAAGGAATGTGATCCTATGTTGTGGCTAGGAAAACTAAAACAGCTAGAAGATGAAGAACCGGAAATTCAGTTTACTTGGAAAGAAAGAACTGGTGAAATTCAGGCGAAGCTTATGGGAGAGGTACAGCTGGAAATTTTGCAGCAAATGGTTAAGGACAGATTTCAGATTGTCATAGAATTCGGAGAAAGCCAGATTGTATACAAGGAAACTGTTGCGAATACAGTGGAGGGTGTAGGACATTTTGAACCACTTAGGCATTATGCAGAGGCTCATGTCAGAATAGAGCCAGGAGAACCGGGAAGTGGAATTACAACCTCTGTGGATTGCTCGGAGGACGATCTTTCCAAAAACTGGCAGAGATTGATTCTTACCCATTTACAGGAAAAACAGTTTTCGGGTGTATTGACAGGGTCAGAATTAACAGATGTGAAGTTTGTTTTGGTTGGAGGAAAGGCACATCCAAAGCATACAGAAGGTGGCGATTTTAGACAGGCCACCTATAGAGCTGTGAGACAGGGACTTATGCAGGCTTCTAATGTGCTTTTAGAGCCGATGTATTCCTATGAGCTAGAGGTTCCGTCTGAGATGATCGGACGAGCTATTTCTGATATGGAAAAAATGAGTGGAAGCTTTGAAGGCCCGGAACAGCGAGGAGAAATGTCTGTATTAACAGGCGTTGTACCGGTTGCAACCATGCAGAATTATCAGAAGGAGTTAACAGCATACACCAAAGGGAGAGGCAGATTACTTACGAATTTTCACGGATATGCACCTTGCCATAATGCGGAGGAAATCATAGAAGCATATCATTATGATCCGGAGCAGGATGTGGATAATCCATCTGCATCAGTATTTTGTGCACATGGGTCAGGTTTTTTGGTTTCTTGGGATCAGGTTTTTTCTTATATGCATGTGCCACTTGCAAGTGAAGAAAAGAAAGTCAGTGTCAAGGATTTGGATATAACTGGCTATCATGCTAATCAGTTTCAGAAAAAGGAAGAACCACAAAAGGATTTTTTTGCTACAGAAAAGGAACTTCAGGAAATTTTTGAGAAAACCTATGGTGCAGTGAAAAGAGAACTTCCAAAGCCTGGGCAGACTATTTTTTCCAAACCGAAAAAAGAAAAACCTTATGTATATAAGGAACGGGTGAAAAAACCGGAATATCTTTTGGTGGATGGATACAATATCATTTTTGCATGGGAAGCTTTGCAAAGCTTAGCCAAGGTTGATCTAGGAGCTGCAAGAACAAAACTGATGGATATTTTAAGTAACTATCAAGGCTTTAAAAAAGTCAATGTCATATTGGTGTTTGATGCCTACCGTTTAGAGGGGCATCCTTGTGAAGTAGTCCCATATCACAATATTACAGTTGTATATACCAAAGAGGCTGAGACTGCAGATAGATATATTGAACGTGCAGCCCATGAAATGGGAAAACAGTATGATGTAACAGTTGCAACATCAGATGGTATTGAACAGATTATCATTACTGGTGCAGGATGCCGATTAATTTCGGCAAGAGAGTTTGAAAAAGAGGTATTATATCAGGAAGAAGTAATCAGAACAGATTATTTAGAGAACCAAAAAACGGGAAAACGTTATTTATTTGATGATATTTCGGAAAGTGTTTCTTCCTATTTAAATGCGATCAAAAATGAAGATGATCAATAGATGGATAAAGGAGAAAAAATGAATCGTAAAATATTGATAACCGGAGCGTCTAGAGGAATTGGGGAAGCAATTGCGAGACAGTTTGCAAAAGAATCTGATGAATTATATCTAGTATGTAGGAAGCAGATAGAAAAATTACAAAAGTTACAACAGGAATTACAGGATGCATATGGGATTCAGGTGCATACTTTTCAAGTGGATGTATCTAATGTAGCGGAAGTAGAAAAGTTATTTAAAAGTCTTCCTGCTTTGGATGTTGTTATTAACAATGCGGGTATTTCGTATGTAGGTCTTTTGACAGATATGAGTAATGATGAGTGGGATCATGTAATTGCTACGAATCTGTCGTCTTTGTTTTATATATGTAAAAATGCAGTTCCGGGAATGGTATCGAGAAAGCAAGGTAAAATTATCAATATTTCGTCAGTTTGGGGAAATGTTGGGGCTTCTATGGAGGTTGCATATTCAGCGTCTAAGGGTGGAATCAATTCTTTTACCAAGGCTTTGGCAAAAGAGTTAGCCCCAAGCAATATTCAGGTAAATGCCATTGCATGTGGAGTCATCGATACACAGATGAATGCATGCTTCTCTAAGGAAGATATGGAAGCGTTGATCGAAGAAATTCCAGCAGACAGAATCGGACAGCCAAAGGATGTAGCAATGCTTGTAAGTGATATATCAAAAACTTCTGATTACTTGACTGGACAGATTATCACACTTGATGGAGGCTGGATTTAGTAAAAAAGATAAAAAATGATGAATATACAAGGGAGAGGGTATAAAAGATGTATGATGTGATTATTATCGGGTCAGGCCCTGCGGGGTTAAGTGCCGCTATTTATGGATGCAGAGCAGGATTAAAGCAGTTGGTGCTAGAGAAGAGTCCAATGAGTGGTGGACAGATCATGCAGACCTATGAGGTTGATAATTATCCAGGATTGCCGGGAATAGCTGGCTTTGATATGGCTACGAAGTTTAGAGAACATGCGGATAAGCTTGGTGCACAATTTGTAACTGCGCAGGTATCAAAAATTGAAGATCAGGGTGAAAAAAAGATCGTTACGACTGATGAAGGAATATATGAGGCAAAAAATATTATTTTAGCCACTGGTGCACAACACGCAACACTAGGAGTAGAAGGGGAAGAAGAACTTCTCGGCTGTGGTGTTTCTTACTGCGCAACATGTGATGGAGCTTTTTTCAAAAAAAGAAAAGTTGCAGTTGTTGGTGGCGGCGATGTTGCTGTTGAGGATGCGATCTTTTTAGCAAGAATGTGTGAAAAGGTCTATGTAATTCATAGAAGAGATGAATTGCGTGCCCAGAAGGTGTTGCAGGAACAATTATTTGCTTGTTCCAATGTAGAAGTAATCTGGGACAGTGAAGTGGAGAAAATCAATGGAGATGGACAGGTGGAGAGCCTGAGCCTAGTGAATAAGAAAACGCAGGAGAAAACGGAACTTGCAATCAGTGGTGTGTTTGTAGCAGTTGGTATCATTCCGGATACTGATCTGGTAAAAAATCTTGTTGAACTGGATGAATCTAGTTATGTCATCGCAGATGAGACAGGAAAAACTTCGCGAAGAGGTATTTTTGTAGCAGGAGACGCAAGAAAAAAAGCACTTAGACAGGTTGTTACAGCAGTATCTGATGGCGCGAATGCTATTACATCAGTGCAGGAAAATTTGAGATAATATATGAATCAATAGAATTGAAAAACTGAATTGTGTTAACCATGAAAATACAAAAATGTAATATTTTAAAACCGGGAATCACAGGTGTGATTTCCGGTTTTTTGACAATTTGACGAAAAAAATGTTTACTTTTTCCATTTTTTACCTCGTTTTTCACAGAAGTATTTTTATCGAAAAGTTGACAAAAAGAAAAAGATGTGTTATATTCTTTAACAGATGTAACAAATATGTAACATTTAAACGTGAAAATAAAAGAAAAATTATTATATAACCGATAATGATAGAGGGGTCTATCATGGGGTTGGAGGTTTAGTTTGAAGAGAAAAGAATTAGTTATTATAGCCGGAGTTGTTTCGGTGGCATTATTGTTTGGATTGAATGAATCAGTTTCAGAAGCTAAGACAGCATCATCTGTTTTACCATCTGCTGGTATGGCATCTGTGTTAGATGATGGAATCCTCAATCAGACAGCTACAGTTGCTACTGCAACTCGTGCAGTATCATCTTCATCATATCTTTCAAATGAGAAAGTTTCTGTAGAGGTGAAGTCACAGTCACAGGTTGCTTCGGATTCTATTACAACTGAAGATGGTACGAAGATTGATTATAAGGATCTTGTTGTTGCACAGGTTAACAGCTATGTAAATGTACGTAGCCTTCCAGATGCTGACAAGGGTGAGGTTGTTGGTAAGCTTTACAACAATTCAGTTGGTACCTTGGTAAAAGAAGAGAATGGTTGGTATGAAATCACTTCCGGTAATTGTACAGGCTGGGTAAAAGCCGAGTATTGTGTGTCTGGAAAAGAAGCAGCTAAGATGGTGCCAGAAATCAGCACTACATATGCTACAGTAACAACCACTACTTTGAAGGTTCGTGCAGAAGCTAGTTCAGAAGCGGCTTGTATTGGTATGGTTCCTAACGGTGATGATTTTATCGTTGTAGATGATTTGGGCGAATGGATTCAGATTACTACAGAAGATGGTGAAGGATTTGTTTCGAAGGAATATGTTGAGTTAAATGTTGATTTTGTATATGCTGAGTCGAAAGCAGAGGAAGAAGCTCGATTAGCAAAAGAAGAGGCAGAAAGAAAAGCGGCACAGGAAGCAGCAGCAAAGAAAGCAGCTGAAGAGGCAGCAAAGAAACAGGCAGCAACAGAAGCTGCTCAGCAGCAGGCAGCAGCAAGTACTTCTACAAGTACAACTACAAGTTCTGCTCCAGCTACAACATATGCCGCATCTGGTAGCGGATATGGTACAGATGTTGCAAATTATGCATTACAGTTTGTTGGCAATCCATATGTATATGGTGGTTCAAGCTTGACAAATGGTACTGACTGCTCAGGTTTTGTTATGAGTGTATATGCGAACTTTGGTGTTAGTCTTCCACATTCTTCTAAATCAGACCGTTCTGTTGGTTATGAAGTAGAAGGTGGTCTTGCAAATGCACAGCCAGGAGATCTTGTATGTTATTCAGGACATGTTGCTTTATATATTGGTAATGGTCAGATTGTACATGCTAGTACATCTAAGACTGGTATCATCGTGTCTAATGCAAGCTATAAGACACCTATTGCTGTTAGAAGAATTTTCTAATTAGAAGAGATTATTAAGGAGAGAACTTGATGGTTCTCTCCTTTTTTTGAAATGAAATAAAATGGTTTCCCATAAAGCTGTATTTAAGTATATGAAATTTTGAATAAATGTTATAATATTTTCGAACATTTATCAGACATTATCTTTTTGTGATTTGGGCATTACTTTCGACAGGGTTGTCGAAAATGCACAAAATGTTTCACTTAACAAATTAAGTGAAATGTGGTAGATACATATTTATCCACATAAAAATCACGTGCGAAAGACAAGAAAATGACTTATACACTGACTTATCCACATTATCCACATGCTTTATGGAAAAGTGAAATCGAAAAATGTCGAATGAAAACAAACGCGTGTTTTGTGTACTATGGCAATATATGTGCTCTTGTACATCCAAAAAGCATGCGAGAAAAAAAGAATAAATAGTCTTAAATGTCTGAATATTGATCTAAAAGTTGCCAAAAGAATATACAGTATGGTATAATATTTCCATCAAAACCAAATAGAAAGGGTGATGGGCATGAACTATATTATTAGCGGAAAAAACATCGATATTACGGAGGGATTAAGATCAGCAGTCATCGACAAGCTTAGCAAGCTTGAAAAATATTTCACACCCGAAACAGAAATTCACGTTACTCTTAACGTAGAAAAGGAGAGACAGAAAATAGAGGTTACCATTCCTGTGAAAGGAAACATTATCCGTTCAGAACAGGTTAGCAATGATATGTATGTATCAATCGATCTTGTGGAAGAAGTGATCGAGCGTCAGTTGAAGAAATATAGAAAGAAACTAATTGGACAGAAACAGTCAGCTGCAAGCTTCAGTTCAGCATTCATTGAAAAAGATTATGAAGATGAAGATGAAGTTAAGATTATCAGAACAAAGAAATTCGATATCAAACCAATGTATCCTGAAGATGCATGTATCCAGATGGAATTATTAGGACATAACTTCTATGTATTCTGCAATGCAGAAACAGATCAAGTAAATGTAGTATATAAGAGAAAAGGAAATACATACGGCTTGATTGAACCGGAAGATTAATTGAATATAGAAAATGGACAGGCTGCCACATTTGTGGCGGCCTTTTTTATTTGATAGGAAAGTTCTCCGAACTTATCTATCAAATAAAAAGCTCCGCGATGGATCACACCTCGCGGAGAGGAAGGTAATGCTACGCATACCGCTCGGGCGCGAAGTGTGTGCGAG
>JAZQQB010000068.1:0-13067 GCA_045628865.1 Lachnospiraceae bacterium
CGTATATGAGTATTTTCATAAGTCGCGAAGCGACGTCACAGACGAAGTCTGTGGAAAATACGAATAAGAGGAAGGAAAACAAGCGCCCGTAGGGCATTTGTTTTCACCCGAGCGTATATGAGTATTTTCATAAGTCGCGAAGCGACGTCACAGACGAAGTCTGTGGAAAATACGAATAAGAGGAAGGAAAACACGCGCCCGCAGGGCAACAGACAACAAAGAACCGCTGGGTAAACAGCGGTTCTTGTTAATGAGGGGAGTATAAATAATTAATATAAGGGTTTGCAAATAGGAATATGAAGGGTGTTTTCCTATCTGTTGATATTATTATATGATATATTTGTGCGAATTGCAAGAGAAATACAAACAAAACGACCGCATAATATACAATAATCTGACAATAACAAAATCTTGTGTTTTAAAATCAATCAGATACATAATATGGTGCATCTGACTGATACAGATAGGAAAAATGTTTTTACAGGAATTTAGGAAGAGCGCTTGCAAGAATCGGGTGTTATCTTGTATGATATTTAGGGAATATAATACATAAGGGAAAGGTTTTAATATGGAGCAGATTTTCAACAATTTGGTGGAGCAGACCGGTTCGCATTTTGCAGCAATTACCGGGATTACTTTACCACCAATTGCAATTGTGTTGGCACTTATTTTGGCCTTTATTAAGGGCTTGAAGACCTTAAAGAAGGTGGCGTGCGTAGCACTTGTCATTTATGTTTTGTTTATGATGGTTCAGGCAGGAATCATTCCATTTCCAGCTATATAGGAGGATTGTAGTATGAGTAAGGTGTTTGAATATAGTGTGAAATCTATTTGCGGATTGGTTCGTGCTAACAATGAAGATAATTATTTTGCAGATGGTAACTATAAAAAACAGGATGATTCTGAAATGGAACATGTAGGCGTTGCATGCGGTGAAGAGAACATTTTTGTTGTATGTGATGGAATGGGTGGAGAAGATGCAGGAGAGGTTGCGTCTTATGAGACAGTAATACATGTAAAGGAAAATTGGGATGGAGATGCAACAGAGTTCTCCAGAGCATTAAACAGAGTTGTTTTGGCGAAGGCTAATGAATTAGGCTTCAGCAGAATGGGCTGTACCATCAGCTTTTTGGGACAGACCAAGGAGAACAAGCTGATTGTTGGTAATGTAGGTGATAGTAGAAATTATCGCATCCATGATGGGGAGTTTTTCAGAACTTCTAAGGATCACAGTAAGGCTCAGCTTTTGATGGATATGGGCGTTATGGATGCAGAGGAAGCAAGAAACTCAGATGCATGGCACATCCTGATGCAGAATTTAGGTTTAGAAGAGGAAGAGGCATTGCTGGTTCCATATACAGAAGAGTATGAGTGGGAAGAAGGAGATCAGTATTTACTTTGCTCTGATGGATTATCAGATCTTGTATCAGAAGAAGATATGCAGGCTGTAATAGTAAAAGACTGCACATTGAAGGAAAAAGTAGATGAATTGATCGAACTTGCTTTACAAGCTGGCGGGCGAGATAATGCCACGGTTATGTTGATCAAATGTGTAGAGCAATAAGGAAATTAGACAATTAAGTATAAGAAAACCCCTGCGGTAGTACCGTAGGGGTTTTATATTGTAGTGAAATAGTTTTATCGTTTATCCTTATCAATGAATTCTAAGCTAATGATTGCAATTGCACAGTATAATACGATAAACAAAAGAAGGATTCCCCAACATGTTAATAAATGTGAGGATGTAAAATCATAGTTCATGCAGTCAGTAGACATAGAATAACGAATCTGGCTCTTTGCACTGAAGTACATATTGTTATCTTCCATACCACCGATAGAACCAACTGCCTGCATACCCCATTTACTGATGGCCAGATTTGCAACTGCTTTGGCACCACCAGTTAACTCAAAGGAAGTACCAGATAATACCAGCTGGAAAATAAGCAGAAATGGCATAACTGTCATAGCAGTTGTAGTTGTTTTTACAAGGGAAGAGATCATAAGTCCTAATACGTCAGATGAATATGTAATCAAGAAAAATGAAATAAACATTTCTAAAGCAGCAGAATTAAAAATGATTCCGTATGTTGGGAAATGTTTGATGCAGATACAACAAACAATAGTCATTAAGATACTCTGTGCCAAACAAATTACACTATGATAAATCATCAATGCAAAAATGTAGGATGACATATGTAAGCCGCCTCGATGTTCCCTTTTTAAGATTGCTCTTTCTTTACAAACTGACTGGATAGAGTTAAATACACCAATCCAGATACAAGCTGATACAATGGTGAAACACCCTGACTGGGTTGGCATCCAATATTTAAACGTTCCATCCTCAAGTACCAAAGAGATGATCACAGAAATAGCAATACCAAAGAGAATGCTTTTCCAGCTTTTATCATTCCAAAATAATCCAAAAAACTTTTTTACGTAGACATTGGTCTGTCCAGCACGAGAAATTCTGTTTCCGCTCATAGTTATATACTCCTTTACAGTTCTTTCGTAATTTCTAACGTTCCATCATTGCCTGGAAACGCTGGATATAGAAATCGGATAAGCCTTCGCCGCCTTCATCAACTCGGTTGATTCGACGAACAATCTGCTCAACGCTGGACACTTCGAAGAAAGCAAGTGCTTCATCGATTGTTCCGTAGAAAGCAAGGTGTCCACAGTTATCAACGGCACTCTTGGCAAGTACGATTACCTTATCAAAAAGATCAGCTACACGATCAGGAGAGTGTGTGATTACCATTACGATTTTTCGCTGATCTGCAATTTTACGAAGACTCTCCATCAGACTTCGTGCCATGATACCATCCAAACCTGAGTCAGGCTCATCTAAGAAAAATAGAGATGGATTGGATACGAATTCAACGGCGATACTTAATCGCTTGCGCTGACCACCAGAAATCTTCTTTACCAAAGAATATTTCTCACGTTCCAAACCAAATTGCTCTAAAAGCTGATCGATTCGGCGGTGTCGTTCTTCTTCTGTTGTATTTCTAGGAAGCTTCATGAGGGCTGCAGAATCTAAAGTTGCAAATACTTCATCATTTTCACGAAGAAGATCCTGCTGAGGTACAAACCCAATCTGATATTTCACAGCTTCATAATCCTTGTAAACATCCTGTCCTTCATGAAGGATAGTTCCTTCAGCTTTTTCATAACCCATAACTGCATTGATGAAGGTAGTCTTACCTGCGCCAGATCCACCAAGAATTAGACACATATCTCCCTCATCCACACTTAAATTGATGTCCTGCAAAAGAGTAAGTCGTTTAAAATGATTCCATGCTGTACGCTTGTTGATGCGGATTACCAGTTTGTTGTTGCCCTTTACTGTGTTGTAGATCAGCTGATTTCCTACAAAAATGAAGAAGTAATCAGCAATTCTAACAACATCCAAAAGGTTTAATTTACAAGGATGTTGGATTCGCATGTTATTTAAATAAACACCATTTGTGGAATTGCAGTCTTCGATATACCAGGCATTGTTCCAATTTCTGAAAATGGCGTGGTTTTGTGATACCTGTTTATTTGTTAAATTGATATCTGTATTGGCACCACCTCGGCCGATGCAGATTTCTGAATCATCCTGTGGATCAAGTTTTACACGTTCCCAGGTCATATCTGGAGGACATGTTGTGGAAAAAATCAAAAGATTTGCATCTGGATGTGGATGTATCAGATCACCATGATCGATTCGGATTACGTCACCATCTAACATTGGATGATCTGCATAGACATCGTTGCCCTGAGGGGTAAGCTTAACGTTATTGATATAAGTTCCATTTGTACTATGAAGATCACGATAAATGTAATTTCCGTTGATTTCGTAAAATTCACCATGATGTCTGCTTGCAATACTAGAATTTAACGCAATTTCAGGAGTTTCTGTAGAAGATAAACGTCCCATAGGTGCATGTGCATCCAGTTTATGAACTCTGACATTCAATGTGTTGTCTAGAATATAAAGATAACCAGCACCGGTGTTGACAGGTCTGAAAACCTCGGTTTTGTCCATATTGCCCATGTATGTATTCCTTTTCTATTATGAATTTTGAAATTCTAAATGTATGAATTATCAGCTTCCATTATAGCGAATATATGCATATCAAACAAGCGTCTTTTGAATAGATTTCTTATTATTTTTTGACCAGGGTTGCCAGAGGGGAAAATTCGAAGGAAAAAATACGAAAAATATTGAAATAAAGGTTGAAAGAAACATTGTTTCCGTTTTATAATAATGTAGCTTAGGATTGTTTGAGTAAGGGTGAAAAGTATTGGAAGATTTTAGGAAATATGAACCTTTTTTTGGTTCTTGGAAAATCGTAAAAAAAATAGGTGAGGGCGCTTTTGGTAAAGTATTTGAGGTAGAGCGTTCAGATTTTGGAAAGAATTTTAAATCTGCTTTAAAGGTTGTTTCGATTCCATCCAATCAAAGTGAGATTGAAAGTTTAACCTCTGAGGGTATGGATGATGAGAGTGTTAAGAAATATTTTAACAGTATGGCTGGGGAGATGATCAATGAGTTTGAGCTTTTAGCAAAACTACAGGGTAACAGCTATATTGTTAGTTATGATGACCATATGATCAAGGAGCATGAGAATGGCATTGGTTATGATATCATCATTCGTATGGAACTTTTGACACCGATCAGTACAAAACTGACTGCTGGTGAGATGCCACAGGAGGATGTATTGCAGATGGGTATTGATATCTGCCGTGCGTTAGAAGTTTGTGAGAAGTTCCATATCATCCATCGAGACATTAAGCCGGAAAATATCTTCCTTTCTGAAATCGGTACATATAAATTAGGTGACTTTGGTGTTGCACGTACAATGGAGAATGACAACCATGTGTTGTCAAGAAAAGGTACACAGTCTTACATGGCACCAGAGCTTTATAAAGAAGAAATTGCTAACGAAACAGCGGATATTTATTCACTGGGTATCGTTTTATATCGTTTATGTAATAAAAATAGATTACCATTTATGCCACCTTTCCCAAAGGAGGTTACTTTTACTGATCGTGAAGTGGCTATGAGAAAGAGAATTATGGGTGATCCGATGCCTAAACCATCAGAGGCAATTGATCCATTTGCAGCGATCATTTTGAAGGCTTGTGCATATCGTATTCAGGATCGTTACCAAAATGCACGACAGATGCGTAAGGAATTAGAAGCTTTACAGCGTTGTTTGAATGGTGAAGAGGTAAGTATGCCTGCTCCAACTAAAGGACCAGGTATGAATATGGAATCTAGTTATTCTAATATGAGCTTTCGTGGTCCACAGCCAGGAATGTATGGACCAGCAGGAAATCGAAATTATAATCCGTCCATGAGACCAGGTGGTCCAATGGGACCAGGAATGCCGATGCCTAATAGAAGCTATAATCCTTCTATGTCACAGGGGGCGCCAAGACCAGGTCTTGCGGCACCGAATGGTTCACGTGGGATGGGGCCAATGATGAATGGCCCGCGACCAATGGGACCAATGCCGAATGGTCCACGTGGGGTGGGACCAATGCCGAATGGTCCACGACCAATGGGACCAATGCCAAACGGTCCGCGTGGGGTGGGACCAATGCCGAATGGTCCACGACCAATGGGACCAATGCCAAATGGCCCACGACCAATGGGACCAATGCCAAATGGTCCACGTGGGGTGGGACCAATGCCAAACGGCCCACGACCAATGGGACCAATGCCAAATGGTCCACGTGGGGTGGGACCAATGCCGAATGGCCCACGACCAATGGGACCAATGCCAAATGGTCCAATGAACGGATATGGTGGCCCGGTCATGAATGGAATGAATCCAAGAAATGGCCAGGGAAATGCGCTGCCTCCCAATGGATCCGGAGGCCCTGTTAAAAAATAAGCCGAGTGAGCAAGTAGAGATGAAGATACGATACTGATCATGAAGAAAATAAAAAGGATCAGAATCGTATTTGGAAAGGTATATTTTGAATTTATTAAATTTAGAACATATTACAAAATCTTTTACGGACCATAAATTGTTTGATGATGCCGACTTTTCTCTTCAGGAAGGAGAGAAGGTCGGTATTATTGGGATTAATGGGACTGGTAAATCAACCTTATTGAAAATGATTGCAGGAATTGTAGAACCTGATGATGGTATCATTACGAAGGCGAATCATGTATGTATTCGATTTTTGCCACAGGTACCTGTTTTTGAAAAGGGTGCTACCGTTTTAGAATGTATTTTAAAGGATAATATTACGGAAGAGAATAAATGGAGCATTGAAGCCGATGCAAAGGCTATGTGCAATGAACTGGAGATTCCGGATGTCAATGAGGTGGTAGACCATTTATCTGGTGGACAAAGAAAAAGAATCGCATTAGCTGCTACATTGCTTTCTCCAGCCGAGATACTGATTTTAGATGAGCCTACCAACCATTTGGATAGCCGTATGGCAGAGTGGTTAGAGGAATATTTAAAGAAGATGAAGCATGCATTGATCATGGTGACACATGATCGTTATTTTTTGGATAGCGTTTCCAATAGAATCGTTGAGATCGATAAAGGAAAAATTTACAGCTATCAGACCAACTATTCCGGCTTTTTACAGGAAAAAGCCCAGAGGGAAGAAATCGCCATTGCCTCAGAAAGAAAGCGTCAGAGTATTCTTCGCGTTGAGATTGAATGGATGATGCGTGGTGCAAGAGCAAGAAGCACCAAGCAGAAAGCTCATATTCAAAGATATGAAGAGTTGGCGGCTCAGGAAAAACCGAAATTTGATCAGACAGTGGAGATGAGTTCAGCCTCTACCAGAATGGGTCATACTACCATTGAACTAGAGCATATTAGTAAAGCATATGGTGATAAGGTACTATGTAAGGATTTCAATTATACCTTTTTGCGAAATGATCGTATCGGTTTTATTGGTGAGAACGGATGTGGAAAATCAACCTTAATGAAGATGATTCAGGGAATCGTGGAACCAGATGAGGGCAAGATTACCATCGGACAGACCATAAAGATCGGTTATTATGCTCAGGAGATAGAAACAGATAAAGCGGCAGGTTTGGCTTTCATGGATCCTAAACTTCGTGTGATCGATTATATTCGCAATACAGCGGAATATGTGAATACAGAGGATGGACCATTAACAGCAAGTAAGATGCTTGAACGCTTTTTATTTCCATCTGAAAAGCAGTATACTTTGATTGAAAAGCTATCAGGTGGTGAGAAGCGACGTTTGAATCTTCTCCGTGTCTTGATGGAGGCTCCAAATGTTTTGATCCTGGATGAGCCTACGAATGATCTTGATATTAGCACCCTTACTATTTTAGAGGACTATTTGGATCATTTTGATGGAATTGTGATTGCAGTGTCCCATGATAGATATTTCTTAGATCGAATTGTAAGAAGAATTTTTGCCTTTGAGGAAAATGGCAGGGTAGTTCAGTACGAAGGAAATTACACAGATTATCAAATTAGACGAAGTGAGATACTTGCAGAGAAGGAAGATGGTCAGAATAAAATAGCGGCCAAGAAACCTGCAGAAGTAGCGAATACTTCGAAAAGCTGGAAAGAAAACGCACCTAAGAAGTTGAAATTTACATTTGCAGAGCAAAGAGACTGGGACAACATCGAGGGTGAAATTGCTGATCTGGAAGAACAGATGGATGAGATTGATGTCGAAATGGGTAATTGTGTTAGCGATTTTGTGAAGCTGAATGAATTAACGCAGAAAAAGATAGAAATCGAAAATCGGATAGAAGAAAAAATGGATCGTTGGATGTATCTGACGGAGTTAAAGGAAAAAATAGATAATCAATGAGGATAGAGAGAGAGAATCTAATTGAAACAGCAGAGGATATTTTAAAAAAATATTTTGGTTATGAATCATTTCGACCAGGGCAGAAAGCTCTGGTCGATGAACTTTTAGAAGGAAATGATGTATTTGGTATCATGCCAACCGGGGCAGGAAAGTCCATTTGTTACCAGGTTCCAGCCCTTATGTTTAAGGGAATCACATTGGTGGTTTCTCCGTTGATCTCCTTGATGAAGGATCAGGTGTCCGCCTTAAATCAGGCAGGTATTCATGCAGCATATTTAAATAGCTCATTGACAAAAAGGCAGTATGAGCTTGCGCTTTTTTATGCATCCCAGGGACGCTATAAGATCATATACGTGGCACCAGAAAGACTTTTGACCAGTAGCTTTTTACAATTTGCTATGCATGCAGATATTCCATTTGTCAGCATTGATGAAGCACATTGTGTATCTCAGTGGGGACAGGATTTTAGACCAGGTTATCTACAGATTAAAGAGTTTATTGAGAGGCTTCCAAAAAGACCTGTAGTAGGAGCTTTTACAGCGACTGCGACAGCTGTTGTAAGAAAAGATGTACAGGAGTTATTAACACTGAAAGATCCTAAGGTTGTGGTAACAGGTTTTGACAGACCCAATCTTAGATTTGTAGTAAGACGTCCGAAAGAAAAGATGGTGGATCTGATCCGCTATCTCGAAAAACACGAGGGAGAAAGTGGAGTTGTTTACTGTATCTCCCGAAAACTTGTGGAAGAAATCAGCGAAAAATTGGAGAAGCGTGGGTATTCAGTTACAAAATACCATGCAGGTCTGCCAGATGAAGTACGTCATGCAAATCAGGATGATTTTATTTATGACAGGGCTAAGATTATGGTTGCTACCAATGCCTTTGGTATGGGAATTGATAAATCGGATGTACGTTTTGTTATTCATTATAATATGCCGAAAAATATGGAAAGCTATTACCAGGAGGCTGGACGAGCAGGCAGAGATGGGGATGAAGCAGAGTGTATTCTTCTATATAGTCCTTCGGATATGTATACCAACCAGTTTTTTATTGATCAGAATGAAAATGAGTCTCTGACAGCAGATGAGTTAGAGGAAATCAGGGAACGGGATAAGGAGCGCTTGCAGAAAATGCGAAGCTATTGCTTTACGAAGAAATGTCTTCGTCAGTATATGCTCCAGTATTTTGGTGAAAAAAGTGAGGGCAGATGTGATAATTGTTCTGTCTGTGAAAATCAGGGAGCTTTCGAGGAACAGAATGCTTATTATGAATCTGAGAGGCGTGAATACCGTGGTAATTCGTCTTATGGTTCTTATGGAAAAAGAGGCAAAATGTACGGAAATGATTGGTCAGATGATTATGAGAGAAGTGACTGGGATAGGGATCTGTCCCTTACTTTTTCTAAGAAAAAGCAAAATGATGATCTTCCGGCAGCATCTCAGGAACTGTTCTTAGAGTTAAAACAGCTGCGTAATGAAATTGCAAAGTCTATGAATGTGCCTCCGTATATTGTTTTTTTGGATAAGACACTTCGTCAGATGGCCATCAAAATGCCTTCTAATGAAAAGGAGTTTCTTGCAATATATGGTGTCGCTGAGTCTAAATGTAATCTGTATGGGCGCAAGTTTTTAAATGCAATTTCTGAGTATAGGGACAGGTCGGGAATGTAGGTTATCGTGCCTTGACTTATGTAAATAATCATTGTATGATGAAAAAGTAGTATTGTTGTTCTGGGAAACCAGCTTTTGAAATCAGATAGGGGTTCTGATTTTGTGAAAATGGGGAGAGTTGTATATGAAGAAGGCGTTCATGGGATTCGAGGAAGCGCATACCATGTTATTATGTTTGCTGTACCTTCCAGTTCCTGAATTTGTTGTATTGATGATTTTTCAACAAGTGCCGGTGGTAAGACATATCATTGCTACATTGATGGTAGTGGAGATTGTAGGAATCTTTTTCGTTTATTTGATGTGGCACAGATGTCCGGAATGTAGAAAGCATATTTCACAGTTACATGTGCATAAGGATTGCAGATGTCATTTGTGCGGAAGTGTTCTGCTTTGCCGGGAAGAAATCATGTCTGGCCTTCCAAAGGAATTTGTAATAGATTCTTTTGAGAAGATTGATGAAGGGCTTAAAGAAGGCGTTACACAGAATTAACATTTTAGCTCATGCTTTGCATGAGCTATCTTTATGTGGTACAGAAATTCATAAAGAAACAGGGAGAATGTAAGTTTGACAGAGTATAATCATTGGGCCATCATGGTTCGAGAATTGATTGGTGTGAAACACCTAGAGACAAAAACTGTAGGCTTTGCGTTTGCACAGCTTCTTTTTTCGTTGGGTGCTTGGGTACTGTACTATTTTTATATGAAGAGTATCATAACAAGAAAACGCCTAGATAAGAAAGAAAGAAAAAGGAAGCATCCAGTGGTATTGGGAATGCTGTATTATGCTATTTTTGTTGGCGTGATCAGTTTCTATTTTGGTGTGTTTTATCAGGTTTGCGCCTATAAAAAGGGATATGAGATGTTGTGGTTTGACTGGTATTTACGTTTTGTTTTGACAGGTTTTGTGCTGACTTTTTTAGGTGTTTATATTAGTATCTTGAATAGGTCAAAAAAGGGCATTTTAAGCATTATTTTTGGGATTTTTCTGCTATGCCTGTTGCCATATGCCATCACAGATTCTTTGCTTAGTACAGGAAAAATGGTCCCATATTGGGTAAGAAAATTGACGAATGTGATTTCTTATGTATCATTGCCTGGCAACTGCGCTTATACAAGACCACTTTCAAAGGATAAAATCATATGCTATATGTTACTTGGGGTGGTAATTGTATGCGCCATTGTGATAAAATGGAAACAACAAACCGTGAAAGAAGAGGAATGATGTATGGCTGAACTTACAGCATATGAACAGATTTTAGAGGAAAGACTGACTTATATCATTAGGGCACATGAGGCTTTGGCGGATGAAACTATGGATGCTGACCTTGTGGAGATTGGGGAGAGCTATGTGGCTGCATTGCTTCAGCAGGCGGGAATCAAGGAAGCTTCAGAAATTTTTGTGGCAGCAGTAACAGGTGGTATCGTGGGCGCAAGTCATTGGAGTGTGATTCGTGAGAACAAACAAACATTGATTTTGTATTTATGTGAGGCTGAGGTGACAGATGAAGCTTTGTCATTGATGCAGGCAACAGATTTGAATTCGGATTCAGCAAAAAGATATCTGGTACTGATGAGTGATTTGATTACAGAGGCTGTTTCTTTGGTTGGAGAGTATTGTAATCAGCCAGATGCAGTAGAGTTTATTTATGCAACATTGATGGCTCTTTTTAAATCTGGCGTTCATATTGGTGTGAATAAAAAATGCCTGATTGGCGAGTAATGAAAAAGCTCCATAGATGCGCACCGAGCAAGAGAGGCAGATGAAAATGTCAGCTGAGCTGACACGTATTTCGCTTCAAGAACGCTGGAGGCGTTCTTGAAGCGATGGAATTAAATCAATTTGGTGCTCCATTCAGAACAATCCCAAACATTGGTTGCCAATCCATGATAGAAGTCTGGTTCATGGCATACCATGAGGATACTTCCTTTATATTCCTGTAATGCACGCTTCAATTCATCCTTAGCATCCACATCAAGGTGGTTGGTAGGCTCATCTAATACAAGAATATTACTTTCCTGATTTACCAGCTTACACAAACGAACCTTTGCCTGTTCACCACCGGATAATACACGAACAAGACTTTCGATGTGTTTTGTTGTAAGACCACATTTTGCCAGTGCTGAACGAATTTCGTATTGTGAATAAGAAGGGAAAGTGTTCCAAATCTCTTCTAAGCAGGTTGTTTGGATACTCTGATCCATTTCCTGTTCAAAGTAGCCAATGCTTAAGTATTCTCCAAGGGTAACTTTACCTTCTAATGGTTTGATCTGTCCTAAGATACTTTTTAACAGGGTTGTCTTACCAATACCGTTGGCACCTGTTAATACAAGCTTTTCACCTCGTTCCATGGCGATGGTAATAGGTTTTGATAATGGGGAATCATATCCAATAACAAGATCCTTACATTCAAAGATATAACGGCTTGGTGTACGAGCTTCCTTGAAGTGGAATTCTGGCTTTGGTTTTTCTTTCTCGAGTTCAATGACATCCATCTTATCTAGCTTTTTCTGACGGGACATAGCCATATTTCTTGTGGAAACTCTTGCTTTGTTACGAGCTACAAAATCCTTTAAGTCAGCGATTTCTTTCTGTTGTTTTGCATAAGCGGCCTCTAACTGACTCTTCTTCATGGCATATACTTCCTGGAAGTTGTCATAGTCACCTACATAGCGGTTTAACTGCTGCTGATCCATGTGATAGATTAGGTTTACTACACTGTTGATAAAAGGAACATCATGAGAGATCAAAATAAAAGCATTCTCATAGTCATTCAAATATCTTTTCAGCCATTCAATATGTTCAACATCCAAATAGTTGGTTGGCTCGTCCAGTAATAAAATGTCTGGCTTTTCCAATAGTAATTTTGCAAGTAATACCTTGGTACGCTGTCCGCCTGAAAGTTCTGTAACATCACGATCAAGTCCAAGATCCAATAAGCCAAGTGCTCTTGCAACTTCCTCCACCTTTGCATCAATCATATAGAAATCATGCATGGTAAGAAGATCCTGTAAGGTACCAGCTTCTGCCATTAGGGCATCCATTTCAGACTCATCTACTTCAGCAAGCTTTCCATAGATTTCATTCATCTGTGTTTCCATATCATATAAAAAATCAAAAGCTTTGGTCAAGACGTCGCGAATTGTCATGCCAGCGGCGAGTGCTGTATGCTGATCTAAATATCCAACACGAACATTTTTAGACCATTCGATCTTACCTTCGTCCGGCATCAGTTTACCTGTGATGATATTCATAAAAGTAGATTTACCTTCGCCATTAGCACCAATGAGACCAATATGTTCGCCCTTTAATAAACGGAAAGAAACATCATTAAAAATAGCTCTGTCACCAAAACCATGGGTTAAGTGTTCAACGTTTAATATACTCATAATTATTCCCTTTCAAGTGTCATATCTGTTTGTAACAGCCGCGATTTATCATATCATAGGAATGAAGCGAGGGCAATGGATATTTTATTTGACAAAAAGAAAGCAAGCCACCGGGGTATCAGTGGCTTGCGATGAGGGGAGTATAAAATAAATAATATATAAGGGTTTGCAAATAGGAAAATGAAGGGTGTTTCC
>JAZQQB010000069.1:0-33126 GCA_045628865.1 Lachnospiraceae bacterium
TTCCGCTCTCGCGGCGACTTGATTATCTTATCACTTAAGTTTCATCTTGTCAACAACTTTTTTATTTTTTTATTTCAAAATTTTGAAAAATCTTTCTAGCGGAGAAGGAGGGATTTGAACCCTCGCGCCGCTATTAACGACCTACTCCCTTTCCAGGGGAGCCCCTTCAACCACTTGGGTACTTCTCCAGTGCTTGAATGCGTTCAAACTTTTGCAATAAAAAATCACGAATCACTTCGTGATAACGGAGAGGGTGGGATTCGAACCCACGCGCCCTTGCGGACAAACGGTTTTCAAGACCGCCTCGTTATGACCACTTCGATACCTCTCCATGTATTGTTTTCTGCGCTTTAGCTGTGTGCCTCAGCGCGAGATTAATAATAACAAATCACTACTGAACTGTCAACAGGTTTTTCTATTTTTTTTTCCTTTTTTTTGCATTTAGTCATATAGCACAAAAACAAGGCTTTTCAAAGTTGCTTTTATTGTCTGAAATTCATATACAAATTATCGTTTTTCCCTATTCTCACATGGAAACTACTGGTCTGAATTCAGCTGACAATTTAAAACCTCACCAATGGCAATATCCTCTGGCGTAGTAATCTTAATATTCATATAAGATCCTTTTACCAGTTTTACCTTTTGCTTCATTAATGTTTCTACCACCATTGCATCATCTGTGATCTGAATATGATCATTTAACATACGCTCCTCATTTAATATAAGCTCCTGATATGCCTGTCTGATCAATTTTCCCTCAAATAC
The DNA here is from genome assembly GCA_045628865.1 of Lachnospiraceae bacterium. GTDB lineage: Bacteria > Bacillota > Clostridia > Lachnospirales > Lachnospiraceae > JAZQQB01. Next base: position 766 of record JAZQQB010000069.1, read on the forward strand.
CTGCGGAGTCTGAATCATCCATACACTGCTTCGATTTGGTGTATATTCAATGAAATCAGCCTCATTAGAGATCTTAATGGTATCCTTTACCGGCATTCCTACTACACAGGCTTTCTGTATTTTTACTTCTTCAAATACTCGCTTTAAAATATCTTGCGTCATAAATGGTCTAGCTGCATCATGGATAAAATAGTAATCCCCATCTGTCACTGCCTGAAGTCCATTATATACAGAATGATATCGTTCTTTTCCACCAGCAACCACACATTTTATCTTTTTACACTGATATTTCTCAACGTATTCCTTCTGTACATACTCTATTTCATCTTTACCAACAACCAAAACCACTTCATCTATAAAGCTCTCTTCAAAAGTTTTCAAAGAATAATAAAGAACGGGTTTCCCCGAAAGCAACATATGCTGCTTAGGAACCCCGCTATTCATTCTTTTTCCACTTCCAGCTGCTAATAAAATCCCAACCGTCTTCATGGATCTATCCTCCAAATCTTTGCTCTTGTGTTCTTAATTCAAATACGATAATTATTGTACTTTCTCTCCTAATCTTAAATTTGGTACAGCATTCAAATCATAACCATGTCTTGTTCCAGCCATATACTCATAGTATCCAGCCACACCAATCATAGCAGCATTGTCCGTACAAAAGATTGGACTAGGATGATAGAAAGTAATCTTTTTCTTCGCACACTCTGCCTCAAAGGCCGCACGAAGGGTAGAATTGGATGCAACTCCACCTGCAATGGCAAATTTATCAAAATGATTCTCTTTTACTGCCGCAAGAGAATGATCTACCAACACATCTACTACCGCCTTTTGGAAAGAAGCAGCAATATCTGCCTGATTTACAGTTTCTCCCTTCATTTCCGCCGTATTGATATAATTTAACACTGCTGATTTTAACCCACTAAAACTAAAGTCATAAATAGACTCTCCCACCTTTGCACGTGGGAAATGAATAGCCTCTGGATTACCCTCTTTAGATACACGATCGATCTTAGGACCACCAGGATATCCTAATCCAATTGCTCTAGCCACCTTATCAAATGCTTCACCTGCAGCATCATCGCGGGTACAACCTAGGATTTCATATTTGCCATAATCTGCGACCTTTACAAGATGGGTATGTCCACCTGATACGACCAAACAGATAAATGGAGGTTCTAATTCCTTATTTTCTATGTAATTTGCACTGATATGACCTTCAATATGATGTACACCAATCAATGGCTTTCCTGTGGCAAATGCAATGGCTTTTGCTGCAGATACACCAACTAACAGCGCACCCACAAGTCCTGGTCCACTGGTTACTGCAATGGCGGTGATATCATCTAATTTCATATTGGCATCCGATAATGCCTGTTCAATAACCTGATTCACCTTCTCTATATGCTTTCTAGAAGCAATCTCTGGTACAACGCCTCCATACAGTGTATGAAGATCAATCTGAGAATAGATTGCATTGGATAACACTTCTCTACCATTTTTTACTACAGCAGCGGCTGTCTCATCACAAGAACTCTCTATTGCTAGTATATATACATCTTCTTCGCTTTTATTTGTTACTTCTAAACTCATTTCTTATGCCTTTCAATCTACTTTACTTGATCAAATCCATATATCTTATAATGTCCGTCAGCATCTTTTCGAAGCAAAAACACCTGTTCCTCGTTCTGATAGTTAATAACACCCTTTAATTCCTGGCGAAGTCTATAGGTCACATATAAACGTGCCCATTCAAATCCATCTTCTTTAAAGGTTTCCACATCAACACTAGAGGATATACTATATTCGGAAATAGTGATTCCCTGATCCTTATAATTTTGAATATCCTTTTTCAGACTTGCAAGATAATCTGCTTGATTCATCACCAGTTCATCATCATAGATTTCTTTGAATCTTTGTGCAATCAAAGAAAGCTTTTCATCAGAATAATCATATTTATATAATTCTACAGATAAATCACTATAATACTTTACAACCTCTTTCGGAGTTGGAGGATAATTGATTTCCATATTCCTGGACAATAATGCATCCATTGCCGTTGTTTCGACTGCAACACTTTCTTCCGATTTTGTCTCCTTATTTGAGAAAAAATAAAACACAAACGCTACAAATGCTACAAAAACTACTAAAACAATAATGGTCCTTACATTTTTCATGAGTATCCTCCTTTGATAGGTCACTAATCCTCAAACTTCAGGTCAACTGTTTTGCCATCTTTTCCTGCAACTGCATTCGGAAATATTTCCTTCACCGGTCCCATAAACTCTTCTGCGCGAATCAAAGAAGGACTGTAATGGGTAAGCCACATTTTTTTCACTTCTGCTTTCTTCGCAACTTCTGCTGCCTCTATAAAGGTCATATGTTTATGTTCTCTTGCTTTATCAAGCTTATCCTGTTCCCCGTACATACCCTCACAGATCAATAAATCGGAATCCTTTGCAAATTTTACAATGGATTCTGTTGGTCGTGTATCTGTTGTATAAGTCACTTTTAAGCCTTTTCTTGTTTCACCTAAAACCATATCAGGTGTAAAGGTTCCTTCATCGGTTACAATGGTCTCCCCTTTCTGAAGACGTCCCCAAAGAGGGCGTTCTATTCCTAGTTCCATTGCCTTTTGTGGATTAAACTTACCGATGCGGTCTACATTTAAAGTATAACCGTAACAAAGAACATTATGGTTTACCTTAAATGCTTCTATACGAAGTCCTCCAAATGAAAAGGACTGTTCATTTTCTGTTATTTCTATACACTGAATCTCAAATGGCAATTCTGGAGCTATCACTCGTAAAGCAGAAACCACCTTGGTTAATCCCTTCGGGCCAATGAGTGTCAATGGTTCCGTTCTCTCTGCATTGCCCATGGTAAGTAACATTCCAGGCAATCCGGAAATATGATCTGCATGATAATGGGTAAAACAGATCACATCAATGGGTTTTGGACTCCAGCCCTTCTCTTTCATGGCGACCTGAGTTCCTTCCCCACAATCTATCAACAGACTCATACCATTATACCTTACCATCAACGATGTCAGCCATCGGTAAGGAAGTGGCATCATACCGCCTGTTCCTAATAAACATACTTCTAACATATTTAATTTTTACCTTTCTTTTTCCCACATGATCACTGCGTCCTCTGTTGGATTTTCATAAAATTTAGGTCTTATTCCAACAGACGAAAGACCTAACTTTTCGTACAAACCAATGGCAGGTATGTTGCTTTTTCGAACCTCTAATGTAAATGCCTTTACACCATGATTTTTTCCATATGACATTAATTCTGAAAGCATTTTAAAGCCAATTCCATTTTTTCTATGCGACTGTGTTACTGCAACATTACTGATATCTGCTTCATCATACAGCAAATAATATCCACACTGTCCAATGATGCTTCCTGCACATTCTGCCACCATAAAATAAGCATTTTCATCCTCAATTGCAGACAAAAAAGACTGTTTAGACCATGGCGTACTAAAACACTCTGCCTCAAGGGCTGCAACCTGATCTAGATCCTCTATTTCCATTCTTCTATATGTGATCATCCTTCTTTTTCCTGTCTTTCTCTCTCTGCCTGAGACAAACGAAGATATTCTGGTGCATGATCTGCTGCACTTGTATAATTACCCTCTTTAAAATAATCAAAAGCAAGTACACCCACACAAGCGGCTCTCTGTCTTCCATGTGATGCAGGTGCAAAGGAATATGGAACCTTGATCAGTTCTCTAACCTTCTCCTGATATACGGGAACTCCATCTCCCAAAAAGATAACTTCCTTTCCACAGGCATTCACTTTTCCAATAATATCCTCCACAGGCACCACGCACTGCTTTTCAATTGTATGAAGCTTATATGCTTCCTTCTCTAACACAAATTCATAAATACCGGTATAAACCTGACTTCTTCTTGCATCCATTAATGGACAGATCAGCTTATCCGTTCCATAAAAATTGTATGCAAGAGCATCCACAGTAGGCACACCTATTACAGGCTTATTTAAGGCAAGCCCTAATCCCTTTGCTGTGGCTGAACCAATTCTTAATCCAGTAAAAGATCCTGGTCCTTTAGCCACCGCAATGGCATCAACACTATTTAAATCCAGTTCTACCATTTTTTTGATCTCATCAAGCATTGGTAACAATGTCTGAGAATGAGTTTTCTTAAAATTTGTTGTATATTCTGCAACGCAGATTTCATCTTCTAATATAGCAACTGTTGCTACTAATCCTGAACTATCTAATGCTATGATTTTCATTGACTGTAATCCTTCTATAATCTAATCCTTTTGTTAAATCTTTTTCTATGATGATCTCATGGATGGTATCTGGTAATATCTCCTCAATAAGGTTGGCCCATTCTATCAGACAAAGTCCATCTCCATAAAAATAATCTTCATATCCTATTTCGTCCATTTCATCCACATCTGCAATACGGTAAACATCAAAATGATAAAAAGGAATTCTTCCTTCCTCATATACCTGTACAATAGTAAAGGTAGGGCTGTTTACAGCTCCATGTATTCCTAAGCCCTTGGCTACGCCCTGTGTGAATACTGTCTTTCCAACGCCAAGATCTCCGATTAATGTATAGACATCTCCTGGTTTTGCATTCTCTCCGATTTTTTGACCAAATGCAAATGTTTCCTCTGCACTAAACGTTTCTATAACCATTTCCTCACTCCAACTACTATAAATTTCCACGAATTTTAACTTTTTCTGGTGCCACATGTGCTGAAATCAACTGTACAACAGCTGGAAGACGCTCTCCTAACTGTTTCTTTGGTAAAACAGATGCATTCTTCTTTCCAGTATAGATAATGATGGCACTTGGGCTTGAAACTGCCTTGGTAACAACGTCCCATCCAATATTTTGTGATGTCTCTCCCTGGGAAATTGTAATCCCTTCTTCATCCATACAATAATGAAGCGGATTTTTTAATGATTCATTTGCCAAAAACTGTCTTGCAGCCTGTGTCCTTAACGTTAATGGCGTATAAAGAATCAAAATAAGACCCGCTGCCAGATACATCGGGGTATCCGTATTCACTGAAAAAGCTAACACAAAAACAATACCAACACAGGTTCCAAAAATACCTGTAAATCCTTTGTACGCATGATACAAAAGATAATTATATAAAATCTTTGCAGACATTTGAATGTCAAATTCTTCCCTCATGGATTTATCCTCCAGCCTCAATTACATAAACTCTCACTTTTTATTATAACGTAAAAAAAAGAAAGTGCAAGTATTTAGCAATATGCCAAATACCTGCACTTCATTAATTACGTCCCTGATCATGCACACCAAACTTTATAATTGGACTTAATGGCTTATAAACAAACATTGTAATTACAGATACCACGGTACCTTTCACCAAATTTAATGGTGCAACCCCAAAAAATACAAATGTAAATACATCCTTAATATATGAATTCACAGCAGTTCCCATTCCAATCAATACATCCATATCTGTATGGAATAATTCTGCAAACTTCGGCAGTAAATAAATTGCATTAAACGCTGTTCCAAATATAGTCATGCAAATTGTACCTGTGATACATCCAATCATTGCAACTGATTTCTTTTTCTTAAACAAGTAGATCATAGAAGCTGGAAGCACCAAACTACAACCCACTGCAAAATTCGCCAACTCTCCTACAAAAGCTGTACTGGTACCCTTGATCAATAATTTTAAAATAATTTTTATGAATTCCACCAAAACACCTGCAACCGGTCCATAAGCAAATGCTGCAATCAGAACTGGAAGTTCACTAAAATCCAATTTGTAAAAAGAAGGTGATAATGGAAATGGTATCTCGAAGATCATAAGGACTACTGCCAACGCTGAAAAAAGTCCCAATACACAAGTCTTTCTCGTATTCAGCCCCTGCACTTTTTTCCCATCCTTTTTTGCTTTGAGCAATTCTACTGCATATGCAATCAAAAACAAAACAACAATCACTGCCAAAAACTCAACAACAAAGACGGCATTCTTTTTTAAATTTGTTACTAATTCGTTCATTTTTTCTCCTCTCATCCAGTCTTTCCTGCGGACATTGCAACAACAAAACTGGCATTTCTATTTCCTATTCATTGCTCTTATTCACAATCGTGATACCAATTACGATCAAAATGAGGGAAATCGTTACAACAAGGGGTGACGTCTCATTTCCTTCTTTCAAACATATAGCAGATAATATCACTCCAAATACAGGTGTCATACAACTAAATACAGTTACCTTACCAACCGGATTGTACTTTAGCAAAAGTCCCCATAGAGTATATGCACAAGCTGATATAAAAGCCATATACAATAATAACATAGAAGAAACAAATGTAAAGCCATGAATCCTGCCACCTAATAAAAATCCCAAAATTAACATTACAAAACCACCAAATAGAAACTGATAACCACTTAATGTATATGAGTTTTCTATTTTAGCAAACTGCTTGATCATCACCGAAGAAAACGAATATGCAACAATGGATAAGATCACAAAGCCTTCTCCCAAAAAAGAAAAACCTGCTGCATCCTTTGTTTTTCCGACAATATTTACCAAGACTATCCCCGCGAATCCAATTGCACAACCCAAAATCTTTGAAAATGTTAATCGCTCTATTCGAAAGACGAGACTTGCAACTAATAAAGCAATAAATACATTCATGCCCTGTACAATACAGGATTTCATTCCTGATGCATGGGCAAGGCCAATATAAAAAAAGATGTATTGAATCACAGTCTGCACCATACCAAGTTCCATAACATGAAGTCTATTTCCTTTTGTTGGATACAAGAATTTACGACTAATGATACTCGTTACCATAATAGTAAGAATACCAGCCAGAAAAAATCGAATTCCTGCAAATAAAAACACAGTTCCTATATCATTAGATTCAATTTGAAACAGCTTGTATCCAGTCTTAATACATGGTGTCGCACTTCCCCACAACAAACAGGAAATAATGGCACATATACATACAACAACCTGATTTGTAAATATTTTTTCCATACCGGTATTCATCTTTTTTTCTCCTATAAAAAGGTGATAGTCCATTTAGAACTACCACCTTTCTCCTATTCTTCACCTGTTAGTTGACCCTGCCACATCACAAGAATTGAACCATCTTTTACAGAAATATGAATATCCTTTCCTTCAAAGGAATTGCTTACGCCCAAAGGATATGTATCTGTTAGAGTAATGTCTTCAGCTTCATACTTAGCTCCCTGAATAGTAACACCTTTTGCTTCGCTTCCGATGCTAAATACAGATACTGTTGGACCTAGTCCCATTCCACTCCATAAAAAGACTTCTTTTTTTAAAACAAGTTTTGCATTACGAAGTACCGTAATCTGAAAATCATCTCCTGCAAGGAAACCCTCACATCCAATGGAAGTGATATAGTTCAAAATCTGAATATTAGCAATTGTGTGATCCAGACGACCTCCCTGTCCACCGAAAAGATAAAATCTTTGGTATCCTCTTTTTAAGCCCTCCTTCACAGCAAGCATCATATCCGTATCATCCTTTTCAACAGGATGCACAATCAGATTGTTCTCATCTGGAATATATCCTAAAGAATCGAAATCACCTAAAATCAGATGTGGCTGGATTCCCATCTCTCGAAGATAAAACAACCCGCCATCCGCTGCAACAACAAAATCATCCTCATTGATTGCAATTGTTCTAGGCAATCCTTTGCCCGATCCTACAATTATACATTTTTTCTCTGCCATATTTCATACCTCTGCCAAGTGAACTGGCAATTCATAAAAACTATTATTTCTTTTTCTCTTCTAAACGCATTGTTAATGCAATACGCTTCTTGGCTACATCTACATCCATAACCTTTACATCTACTATATCACCAATTGCAACTGCTTCCAATGGATGTTTGATGAATCGATCTGTAATCTGTGAAATATGAACAAGACCGTCCTGATGTACACCGATATCTACGAATACACCAAAATCAATAACATTTCGAACGGTACCCTTTAAGATCATACCTGGTTTCAAATCTTTCATATCCAATACATCACTGCGTAGGATTGGTGCAGGCATATTCTCACGCGGATCTCGTGATGGTTTTTCCAATTCCTTTAAGATATCTGTTAATGTAATTTCACCAATTCCCAATTCTTCAGCAAGTTTCTTTTTATTTCCTGCTTTTTTCTCAAGATCTGAAACTTCAGCTACTGTTACAGCTTCCTTTTGAGTTTTCTTTTCTTCCTCTAAGGTAATATTACCCAAAGCTGCTGCCATTGCTTTTCCCATTGCAGTATTGGTATTTCTGATTACAACCTTTTGCTGTTTCTTTGGCTGTTCCTTTTTGGCTGGAGTCTTTGCTGTTTTACCTTTGTTCTCTGCCGCTTTCTTCTGTGCAGCTCTCACATCATCCATTGTTAATCCTAATTTTTCAAGTAACTGTTCACATGCTTTATAGGATTCTGGATGTACACTAGTTGCATCCAATGGGTTGTCACCATCATTGATTCTTAAAAATCCTGCACACTGTTCAAATGCTTTAGGCCCCAACTTTGCAACATCAAGTAACTGTTTACGATTACGGAAACGTCCATTTTTCTCACGATATTCCACGATATTTTTCGCAATTGGCTTTGAAATACCTGAAATATACTCAAGAAGTGGTGCTGAAGCGGTATTCAAATCAACACCTACCTTGTTTACACAGTCTTCTACAACACCGCTTAATGCTTCACCAAGTTTTTTCTGGTTCATATCATGCTGGTACTGACCAACACCAATTGATTTCGGATCGATCTTTACAAGCTCTGCCAATGGATCCTGTAATCTTCTAGCTATAGATGCTGCACTACGCTGTCCTACATCAAACTGTGGAAATTCCTCTGTTGCCAGCTTACTTGCTGAATAAACAGATGCTCCGGCTTCATTTACGATCACATACTGAACTGGCACATCCAGCTCCTTAATCAATTCTACAATAACCTGTTCTGATTCTCTGGATGCTGTTCCATTACCAACAGAAATCAAAGAAACATTATACTTTTTGATCAGCTTCTTTAATTCAACCTTTGCCTCCTCCACTTTATTCTGTGGAGCAGTTGGATAGATAACCTTTGTATCCAAAACCTTTCCTGTTTCATCTACAATGGCAAGCTTACAGCCTGTTCTAAAGGCAGGATCCCATCCAAGTACAACCTTTCCTGCGATTGGAGGTTGCATCAAAAGCTGCTCTAAATTCTTTCCAAATACACCGATGGCACCATCTTCAGCCTTCTCAGTTAATTCACTTCTGATATCTCTTTCGATTGCTGGAGCAATTAAACGATCATAGCTGTCTTTGATTACTTCTTCTAGAACTGGAGATGTAAATTCATTCTCATTAGTTACTGTTTTGGTTCTTAGATATTGAAGAATTCTTGTAGTATCTAAATCAATTTTTACTGTTAAGATTTTTTCTGCCTCTCCACGATTGATTGCAAGAACTCTATGACCAACCACTTTCTTCAATGGTTCTTCATAAGCATAATACATTTCATATACGCTTTCAGCCTTTTCATCCTTCGCTGTAGAAACTAATTTTCCATCCTCCATAGTAGCCTGACGGATATACTGACGATAATCAGCTTCATCAGAAATCATTTCAGCAATGATATCCTTTGCTCCTGCTAGCGCTGCTTCTGCATCCGCTACCTCTTTTTCTTCATCCACATATTTCGCTGCCTCCTCCAATACTGGGGCTGTTGCATTCTGGGCTAAAATGAACTGTGCCAAAGGCTCTAATCCTTTTTCCTTCGCAACACTGGCTCTTGTCTTACGTTTCTGTTTATATGGACGATATAAATCTTCGACTACAACCATGGTCTCTGCTGCTTCGATCTTCTTTGCCAGTTCTTCTGTCATCTTACCCTGCTCTGTAATACTTGCAATGACAGCAGCTTTTCTTTCTTCTAAGTTTCTTAGATAGGTCAAACGTTCATACAGATTACGTAACTGTTCATCGTTTAAGGAACCTGTTACTTCTTTACGATATCGGGAAATAAAAGGAATGGTATTTCCTTCATCGATCAATTTCACAGCAGCTTCAACCTGCCATTTCTCAACCTGTAATTCCTCTTTGATCTTAACAATAATATCCATGAATATCTCCTTTTTCGTTTATTTCTGTTCATAATTATAAATTATTACCGTCCATGATTCAAGGTCTCTTGTTTTCTTTTTCTTCTCATGATAAAATAAGTAAAATAGTCAGAATTTTTTATTACGAGGTAACAATACATGGATTACAAACCACAAAGCAGTTTATCCAACGCATCTAAGTTTATGGGGCTTGTTGCTATTATCACTTGTTTTTTTGGAATAGGTTTTGTTTTTGGGACTTTAGCTATTATTTTTGCAATTCTTTCCAAAAACAAAGATAACGAATTTACACGTGATGGAAAACTTGGTGCCGCACTTGGTACTGTAACCATTGTGTTAACCATTGCATTAATTGTTTTTGTTTTGGTTAACCCTACAGCACATGCACTTTTGAATGAGCAATGTCAATCAATTTATCAGATGTCCTTTGATGAAATGATTGAAGCAATCAAGAATGGAAAACAGATTCAACTTCCTAACTCTCCAATGTTTCTACATTCACTTATTCATTAGTCGTTTTATAAAGAAGGTGTTTTTTTGATCGGAGCAGTTTCAAACAATCCTTATACAAATCCATATCAGAATACCATTAAAAATCCGAAGGAATCGGATGTCAAACAGCCAGGCAGAAAATCTTCTCCTGCAGAATGTGAAACCTGTGCCAATCGTAAATATCAGGATGGATCGGATGAAAATGTATCTTTTAAATCCGCGTCCCATATTTCCCCGGAAGCATCTGGTTCTCGTGTGCGTGCTCATGAACAGGAGCATGTATCCAATGCTTACCAGAAAGCATCTCAAAAAAATGGGGAAGTATTACAATGCAGTGTTTCCATGCAAACTGCAGTATGTCCTGAATGCGGTCGAACCTATGTATCAGGTGGTGAAACCACTACTATGATCAAGTATTCTGATGAAACCAATCCATATCAGAAAAATGCGAAATCACAGGATGCAGCCATGTTTATTGGAATGAATATAAACGCTGCTGTATAGAATGAATAAAAAATAGGAAAGGGATTATACATCTTTTATGTCGTCACTTAAATCAACAACCGAATTAAAATCAATTGCTCGAACTCAGTTAATTGGAAATTATACTACAACTTCTTTAGGCATTGTTTTATTTTACTTTATCTCTCTTTTCATAAACAATTTTGTTTTTTCAATTGCAAACCCGACCTCATATTCTGGTCTTGTTTTATATACAATCATACAATTTATTGTATCCATATTCCTTTGTGTATTTGCAATTGGATTTGCACATACCTACTTAAAATTATCCTGTAAACAGCATGTTCAGATAAGTGATATTTTTTATGGATTTAAGGAAAATTTGAATCGCAATTTGAGTATCTCATTACGTTTGATCCTTATCATTCTTTTTCCTTATTTCATTGGTGATTTAATTTGTAATATCCTTACTCATTCTGATAATCCATTTATTTGTTTTGCGGGATATTTAATATTGGCTTGTTCCATTATTTATGCTGTTATTATGTTTCTAAAATATGGACTTGTTTTTTTCATTGCATTGGATTTTCCTCAGTACGACATTTCCAAAATGTTTCTTATGAGTTCCTATCTAATGAAAGGAAATCGATTCAGATTATTCTATCTTTTTATGGGATTTATCCCTCTGATGTTACTTTCTATCTTTAGTTTATACGTTGGTTTGATTTGGATTGTTCCTTATATCCTTGCTTCATTTACCAATTTCTATCTAAATCTAACAAATGCAAAATCAGAAATTTAAATATACAAAAAGCCATGAAAGAATATCAATCTCTTTCATGGCTTTTCCTTATTTTGTTTCAGATAAATTGATCCATTTCAAATATGCATTGATAAATCGATTCAAATCACCATCCAATACAGAATCCACATTTCCTGTTTCTTCATTGGTTCTGTGATCCTATACCATAGTGTATGGCTGCATAACATAGCTTCGAATCTGGCTACCCCATCCATTCTCCATCACTTCTCCACGAATATCTGAAAGCTTTTCTGCATTCGCCTCTTTCTTTAACATATACAGCTTTGCTTTCAACATCTGCATAGCCTTATCTTTGTTCTGAAACTGAGAACGCTCATTCTGGCAGGTAACTACAATACCTGTTGGCAAATGCGTAATACGGATTGCTGATGAAGTCTTATTAATATGCTGTCCACCAGCACCTGCACTTCGATATGTATCAATTCGAAGATCCCCTTCATCAATTTCGACATCTAAATCCTCTTCAATATCAGGCATAACATCTAGGGATGCAAATGATGTCTGACGTTTACCCTGTGCATTAAATGGAGAAATTCGAACCAGTCTGTGTATTCCTTTTTCTGATTTCAAAAGTCCGTAAGCATTGATTCCGTTCACCTGGAATGTCACAGATTTAATTCCTGCTTCATCTCCATCTAGCATGTCCAAAACTTCAATTGAAAATCCTTGTCTTTCCGCCCATCTTGTATACATTCTGTAAAGCATTGCACACCAGTCACAGCTTTCTGTTCCACCAGCTCCTGCATTCAGCTTTAAAATAGCATTGTACTTATCATATTCATCAGAAAGTAATGTAGAAATTCGCAATTCCTCAAATGTTGCAATGAAGGAATCCATTTCTTCTCTGATTGACTCCGACAATTCTGGATCATACTCTTCCTGTGCCATCTGAATCAATTCTAACATGTCATTGTACTGATTCTGCAAATTATTAACCAATGCAACTGTATCTTTACAATTCTTCAATTCTTTCATTTTTTGGTTCGATTTCACTGGATCATCCCAAAATCCTGGAGCTTCCAGTTCTCGTTCCATTTCTTCAATCCACTTTTCCTTACCAGCTAAGTCAAAGTGAATCCCTCACTTCCGCCAATGGAGTTTCATATGTCTGAAGTTCCATCTTCATATTATCTAATTCTACCATTTACGAATCACCACCTTTATTATTCTCTTTGTTTGTATAGTATCTTAGACATTTATTGATAAAGGAGAACAAGTTTCCCTGTCCTCCTCTATTCTTTCGTACTATTGCTTTACGCTTCCACAGCACTGTTTGTATTTTTTGCCAGAACCACATGGACATGGATCATTAGGCATAACCTTTGCTGCACTACGCTTTATCGGTGTTTTTCCAAGGGAATCATCCTTATTGGTTCCTGTTACTTGTGCAACCTGCTCACGTTTCATAAGCTTTGGATCAATCCTTACCACTCTAGCTGGTGCTGGAACTGGTTTCACAGCTGACTGTTCTTCTCCATCTTCACCATTCTGTGGAGCTGACTCTACAACTGCTGCGGTTTCTTCTTCCTTCTGTACCTGAACATGAAGCATTGCTCTAACGGTATCTTCTCTGATAGCATCTGATAATTCATCAAACATATCATATGCCATTCTCTTGTATTCTACTACCGGGTTATTCTGTCCATAAGCCTGTAAACCAATACCCTGACGTAACTGATCCATATCATCAATATGATCCATCCACTTACGATCGATAACCTTCAAGAGGACAACTCGCTCAATTTCTCGAATTGTTTCAGCTTCTGGAAACTCAGCTTCTTTGCTTTCGTATAAACGAACAGCTTCCTCCTTCAACTGCTGCTTCACAGCATCTCTCTTCTTCTTCTCGATTCTTTCTAATGTAACTGGCTCAATAGGAACGATTGGCAACAACAATGTATTTAATTCCTGCATATCCCATTCTTCTGGATCTACCTCATCAGTAATGCAGGTATCTACTGCATTTTCAACAACATTTGTAATCATATTGTAAATAACATCACGCATGCTTTCGCCATCTAATACCTTACGTCTTTCATCGTAAATGATTTCTCTCTGCTCGTTATTTACTGCATCATATTCTAATAAATTCTTACGAATACCAAAGTTATTGTTCTCAATTCTCTTCTGAGCCGTTTCAATAGCGTTAGTGAGCATCTTATGCTGAATTTCCTGTCCTTCTGCAATACCCATTGCATTGAACATATTTGTCATACGCTCAGCACCAAATAATCTCATCAAATCATCTTCTAAGGAAATAAAGAACTTAGAAGCACCTGGATCTCCCTGACGACCTGCTCGACCACGAAGCTGATTATCAATACGTCTACTTTCATGACGCTCTGTACCGATAATGAACAAACCTCCTGCTGCCTTAGACTCATCATCAAGCTTAATATCAGTACCACGACCAGCCATATTAGTAGCGATGGTAACTTTTCCATGGATACCTGCTTCTGCTACGATTTCTGCTTCCAGTTCATGGAACTTCGCATTCAACACTTTATGTTCGATCCCGCGCTTTGATAACATCTTACTCAATTCTTCTGATGCATCAATTGTGATAGTACCAACCAATACCGGCTGCTGTCTCTCATGTGCTTCCACAACAGCATCACAGATAGCGTTTAATTTTTCTTTCTTAGTCTTATAAACAGCATCCTGATGATCGATTCTGGCTACAGGTCTATTTGTAGGAATTTCGATAACATCCATACCATAAATATCGCGGAATTCTCTTTCTTCGGTTAAAGCTGTACCTGTCATACCACATTTCTTTTCAAACTTATTAAAGAAGTTCTGGAATGTGATTGTTGCTAAGGTCTTACTTTCACGACGAACCTTTACATGTTCTTTCGCTTCGATTGCCTGATGAAGACCATCTGAATATCTTCTACCTGGCATAATACGTCCAGTAAACTCATCAACGATCAATACTTCATTGTCTTTTACAACATAATCCTTATCTCTAAACATTAAGTTGTTGGCACGGAGTGCAAGGATTGTATTGTGTTGAATCTCAAGGTTCTCAGGATCTGCAAGGTTCTCAATGTGGAAGAATGCTTCTACCTTCTTTACACCTTCTTCGGTTAAGTTTACAACTTTATCTTTTTCATTGACGATGAAATCTCCATTCTCTTCTGGCATAACACCCATCAATGCATCCATCTTTGTCATTTCGGCTACGTCATCACCACGCTTTAACTGACGCGCAAGAATATCACAGGCCTCATATAATCTAGTAGATTTACCACTCTGACCTGAAATGATCAATGGTGTTCTTGCTTCATCAATCAATACAGAGTCAACCTCATCGATGATGGCAAAATTCAAATCTCTTAATACAAGCTGGTTCTTATATACAACCATGTTATCTCTTAAATAATCAAAACCAAGTTCATTGTTGGTTACGTATGTGATATCACATGCATAAGCGGCTCTACGTTCATCCTGGTTCATATTATTTAATACACAGCCTACGGTCAAGCCTAAAAATCTGTGTACCTGTCCCATCCAGTCAGCATCTCGCTTAGCAAGATAATCATTGACTGTTACTACATGTACGCCCTTTCCTGACAATGCATTTAAGTAAGCTGGTAAAAGCGCTGTCTGTGTCTTACCTTCACCAGTACGCATTTCAGAAATACGACCCTGATGTAAAATAATACCGCCAATCAGCTGTACACGATAATGTTCCTGATTCATTACTCGTCTTGCTGCATCTCTGATAGTAGCATATGCTTCTGGAAGAAGATCATCTAATGATTCCCCATCCTGATATCTCTTTTTATATTCCTCTGTTTTAGCTCTTAATTCTTCATCAGAAAGAGCCATCATTGCATCTCTATATGATTCAATCTTTTGAACAATTGGTTCAATTCTCTTTAATTCTCTTTGGCTATGCGTACCAAATACTTTATCAATTATTTTCATCTCTAACCTCATGCTGGAACTAAATTAAGTTTTAAACAAACCCAAGCTATATAATAACAGATTAAGCCAGTTATTTCAACCTTACAATCCGTTAATTTACCGCAAACAATATGTGAATTATTTTTGAACATTTTTATGTGAGTTCTTACTATGACAATATTTTAACAGCAATCAATTGACCTTTTCGCACGATAGTGTTATTATTTTAACGGACGTAAAAAAGCAGATTTTTTCAAATCTATCGGAGACATTTTCTTTTTCCCCAGACAAGAAATATCCTGTTTTTTATACTATATAATAATTATCAAAATATTCAAATAATGAAACGAGGTACGAACATGATTAAAAGTTTTTCTGAATTACTTGAGGGTGCCGCTTCTAAAGCACCAAAGACTGTTTCTGTTGCTGTTGCACAGGATGAACACGTATTAACTGCTGTTAAATATGCAAAAGAACATAACATTGCCAATGCTATTTTAGTTGGTGACGCTGATAAGATCAAAGAGATCGCTGCTGAAATCAATATGGATCTTTCCCAGTTTGAAGTTGTTGATGAAAAGGATCAGGTTGAAGCTGCACGTAAGGCTGTTTCTTTGATTCATGAAGGAAAAGCTGAAATTTACATGAAGGGCGTAATCGATACAAAGAACTTCTTAAAGAGCGTTTTAGACAAGGAAGTTGGTCTTCGTACAGGTAACCCATTATCTCATGTTGCTGTATTCGAAGTTCCTGGATATGATCGTCTTTTATTCTTAACAGACGTTGCATTTATGACATATCCAACATTAGAAGATAAAGTTGCAATCATCAACAACACTGTTGAAGTTGCTCATGCTTGTGGTATTGCTAATCCAAAGGTTGCTCCACTTGCTGCCGTTGAAGTTGTTAACCCTAAAATGCCTGCAACAGTTGAAGCTGCTGAATTAACAAAAATGAATGAAGAAGGCAAGATTACAGGATGTATCGTTGATGGACCTCTTTCTCTTGACTTAGCACTTGATCCAGAAGCTGCTAAACATAAGGGAGCTGAAAATCGTAAGATCGTTGGTGACGCTGATATCTTCTTATTCCCAGATATTCACGCTGGCAACCTTGTTTACAAATGTCTTGCACATACTACAGAAGCTAAGAACGGATGTATCTTAACAGGTACTAAGGTTCCAGTTATCTTAACTTCTCGTTCAGATTCTTTCGAAGTAAAAGTAAACTCAATCTTACTTGCTTCTGCTGTAGCTGAAGGGTTGAATAAGTAAGTAAATTAAACTTCATTTATTTAGTATCAATTTATATAGAAAGGAAGTAATCCTATGTCTTACAAAATTTTAATCTTAAACCCAGGTTCTACTTCAACAAAGATTGGTGTTTTTGAAGATGAAACACAGCTTTTTGAAGAAACTCTTCGTCATAGCACAGAAGAGATTGCAAAATATGCTTCTATCGTTGATCAGAAGTATTTCCGCAAGGAAGTAATCTTAAACGTATTAAAAGAAAAGAACTTCGACATCAAAACATTAGATGTTGTTGTTGGTCGTGGTGGTATGTTGAAACCAATTCCAGGTGGTACATATGCAACAACTCCTGATCTTATTCATGATCTTGAGATTGGTAAACAGGGACAGCATGCATCTAACCTAGGTGGTATCTTAGCAAAAGAAATCGCTGATGAAGTTGGTGTTCCATCATTCATCGTTGACCCAGTTGTTGTCGATGAATTAGAACCAGTTGCAAGAATGTCAGGTGTTCCTGAACTTCCAAGAACTTCTGTATTCCATGCATTAAACCAGAAGGCTGTAGCAAAACGTTATGCAAAAGAAAAAAATGTACCTTACACAGACTTAAACTTAATCGTTGTTCATATGGGTGGTGGTGTTTCTGTAGGTGCTCATAAGAACGGTAAAGTTGTCGATGTATTCAACGCTTTAGATGGAGATGGAGCATTCTCACCAGAGCGTTCTGGTGCAGTTCCTGTAGGTGCACTTGTTAAAATGTGTTTCTCTGGTCAATACACAGAAAAAGAAGTATACAAAAAATTAGTAGGTAACGGTGGTTTCAATGGTTATGTTGGAACTAATGATATGAGAGAACTTCTGAAGAGAATTTCTGAAGGCGATACAAAAGCAAAAGAAGTTTATGATGCATTCATTTATCAGATTTCTAAAAACATCGGATCTATGGCTTGTGTATTAAAGGGTAAAGTAGATCAGATTGTATTAACTGGTGGTATCGCATATAGCGAAGTCGTTATCAATAGCATCAAAGAATACGTTGGATTTATCGCACCTTTCACTGTATATCCAGGTGAAGATGAACTCTTAGCATTAGCCCAGGGTGCTATCCGCGTTATGAATGGCGAAGAAAAACCTATGGAATACTAATTTGTAGTATTCTACAAATTAAATGCCCCGATGATAAAGACTCTTGTCTTCATCACCGAGGCATTTTTTGTCACTTTGCTTTTTAATCTGATTCTTCTATTTCTTCCTCTATATCCTCAGCTTCTGTTTCAATAATAATCATCCCTTCTGTATCAATCGTAATTCCAAAGGGTTCCGAATACCCTGAAATTTTCTTTATGATTCGTTCTGCCTGTTTTCCTTCTTGTGGAGTTGGCTGATAGTTATTTCGATCTGATACTGAACTGATCTTACATGGAATTATCCACGCATTGATGTTATTTTGAAGCACTCCATCCACAAAAGTAAAGGTCTGCTGATAAATAGCACTATCCTTATCCTTTGGATTTCTGTTTCCCCCAAAGCAAAAATTACCCAAACTATATATAATCATCTTATTCTGATATACATTAAGAGCCTGTAAAACATGTGGATGATTTCCGATTACCAAATCTGCTCCCCAATCTATACATTTGTACCCTAATTCCACCTGATAGTCATCTAATTTTTTTGTAGCTTCCACACCCCAGTGACAACAAGCAATAATCATATTTACATTTTGCTCTTCTAACTCCTTAATTCCATTTTGTAAAAAGGTTTCTACCAATACACCATCATAATGTTCATTTACAGAAACAAATCCAATTTTAATTCCCTTAGTTTCATATATACCAACAACATCATCATATGCATATGCGATACCTGCATCTTCAACTAGAGATATTGTTTCCTGTAAGCCACTTTCTCCATAGTCCCTATTGTGGTTATTTCCCATGCTAACCGCATCCACACATCCATCTATAAGAATTCCAACATACTCAGGTTTTCCTTTTAAATTCCACTGTTTTTCCTGCTTATCATTTGAGGTTGTTAAAGAACATTCCAAATTCACTATGGTCATATCATCCAGTTCAAAATACTCCCTTACATTATCAAAAAAGAAAGCTTCTCCGTGCAATGCATATTCCTGTGTAAAGGAACCTTCATATTCTGTATACTGTGTTACGCCCAAAGTAACATCACCTGTAGCAGATATTGTAATCTCAACAATTTCAGGCACATGATGTTCTAATCCATATAGAAAAGACTGTGTGTTGGCATATGCCAACTGTTCAATCATATTTTGTTCCTTTGCACTTGTTTTTAATACACCTGCAGCGAAAAATAGACAACTAAGACATCCTACTATTCCACAGCTTAAGCTATACCTTTTCTTTCTCATTCCATCCCTCACAATATTGCCATTCAACAATAGACCTTTTTCACCCGTATATTCAGATTGGAGGAACACATATATGTGCTCCTCCAATCCTATCTTACCATATTCTATTAACCTTGTCTTTGTTTTAATTCTTCAAATCTCTTATCAACTTCCTGCTGCATCTGAACGATCAGTTCTTCATTGCCTGGTTTGAATAAATGTTTAAATCTTCTCTGTGGTCTTAAGAAATCTTCGATTGGAAGTCTCTTCTTAGGCTCATAGTTTAAAATCCATTTTCCATCAATTACTTCAAATAATGGCCAATAGCATGTTTCAACTGCAAGTTTTGTAATTTCCATCAAATCTGCCGCTGGATACCCCCATCCTCTTGGGCATGGTGATAATACATTCAAAAATGCTGGGCCAGGTGTATAAATAGCTTTTTCTGCCTTTGTATGAATATCCTTAAAATTTCCTAAATAAGTAGTCTGTGCTACATATGGCACGTGATGAGCTGCAATAATATCAGCAAGTTCCTTACGTAACTGCACCTTACCATTAGATACTTTTCCTGCAGGTGTTGTTGTGGTATCTGCATACATTGGTGTAGCTGATGATCTTTGTGTACCTGTATTCATATAAGCACCATTGTCATAGCAAACATAAACCATATCATGACCACGTTCCATAGCTCCTGATAAAGACTGGAAACCAATATCATATGTACCACCATCACCACCAAATGTAATGAATTTATAAGTATCATTGATCTTACCTTTTTTCTTCAGTACATTATATGCTGTTTCGACACCAGCTAAAGTTGCACCTGCATTTTCAAATGCGTTGTGGATATAGCTGTCCTGATATGCTGTATAAGGATACATAAAAGACGAAACTTCCAAACATCCAGTAGCATTACCAATAACTGCCTTGTCACCTTCATGAATCATTCTAAGTACGCTTCTTACTGCGATTGTTCCACCACATCCGGCACACATTCTATGTCCTGGAGCAAGTCTGTCAGGCTTACTCATTACTTCTTTAAAATTATAATTTTCCATAACCTATAAACCTCTCTTCTATTCTCTTACTCCAATGTATTTGTAGTTATCAATTACTGTATGTGTTTCAGCCATTGTAGACAAATCTGCATAAATTTTTTCAAAATCATCTACTGTAATATCACGTCCACCTAAACCATAGAAATAATTTACAAGTTCTCCTTTAAAATGACCTCTAAACAGTGCTGCTGTAACTTCTGCGCCAAGAGGACCACTTGTAGCAGAAAACATTTCAGATCTGTCCATGATTGCAACAGCTTTTACATTTTTCAACGCTTCTGCAATTTCTTCCTCTGGGAAAGGTCTGAATACTCTAATTTTTAACATACCAACCTTTTTACCCTGAGCACGTAATCTATTGATAGTTTCCTTTGCAGTACCTGCAGCTGATCCTATAATTACAATGGCATAGTCTGCATCCTCTAACATATATTCTTCAAAGAAACCATATTTACGTCCAGTAAGTTCTTCAAATTTCTTTGCAACTTCTAAAATCACTTCTTTGGCATTGTTCATAGCTTCTCTTTGCGCTCTTTTGGTTTCCATGTAGTAGTTAGAAACTGCATAAGGACCAACTGCCATTGTTTCTTTGCTATTCAAAAGGAAATGTTCTGGTTCATACTCACCAACGAACTTCTTAACCAATTCATCCTCTTCCAAAAGAATATTTTCAACACCATGGCTTGTGATAAAACCATCCTGGCAGATCATGATTGGAAGATGTACTCTAGGATCCTCTGCAATTGGATATGCCTGCAAAAAGTTATCATATGCTTCCTGGTTTGATTCAGCATAAATCTGGATCCATCCTGAATCTCTAGCACCCATGGAATCTGAATGATCCGCATTGATATTGATAGGACCGGTTAAAGCTCTATTTACAAGTGCCAATACGATTGGCAATCTGTCTGATGCTGCTACATATAACTCTTCCCACATATACGCAAGACCACAGGAAGATGTTGCAGTTAATGTTCTAGCACCAGCTGCAGATGCACCAAGTGCTGCAGACATAGAACTATGTTCACTTTCTACTGTAATAAACTCTGTATCTACTTCTCCATTTGCAATATAATTTGCCACATACTGTGGGATTTCTGTAGAAGGAGTGATTGGAAATGCAGGCATAACATCTGGATTGATCTGTTTAATCGCATATGCAACTGCTTCATTTCCTGATAAACGTTCTCTGATTGACATATTATTTTCCCTCCCTCATTGTGATTGCTTTGAATGGACAAACTTTAGCACAAATGCCACATCCTTTACAGTGATCATAATCAAAATCTCCTCGTTTACCATCCTTTACAGGGATACTAACGTCTGGACACACTGGCGCACACAGTAAACACTGCTTGCATAAATCTTCATGAAAAACAGGCGTTTCTGTTCTCCATTCACCTGTACAAAACTCTCTTGATGTTGCAGGTTCATATATTTTATTTCCCTCAGTAATTTCTCTCCAAGGACTTTTTTCATTTACTATTGCCATCTCAACTCATCCTCTTTTTTTCTAATATTATAAATATGCTTCTAAAACTTCGTATGTTTTTCTAAGTGCCTGCATATTACCTTCTATTACTTCTGGCTTCTTTGCAAATTTATGACGATATGATTCTTCCATTCCACCAAGGAATTCATCCTTGGTCATCACTTTAGATACTGCTACACAAGAAGCTAACATAGGTGAATTTGGTAAGTTCTTTCCAAGTGCATCTCTTGAAATCTGGCAAGCATCTACTGTATATACCTTACCTTCATATCCTTTTAAGAAAGGCTTTACTTCTTCTGGTGTCTTTGGTGTATTGACTACAATACTTCCTTCTTTTTTCAAGCCCTTTGTAACATCAATTGTCTCTAACAATGTTTCATCCACTACGATCACAACATCCGGATCATAAATATTGGAATGAACAGTAATTGGTTCCTCACTGATTCTGTTATAGGCTGTGATTGGTGCTCCCATTCTTTCTGGACCATATTCAGGAAATCCCTGCACATATTTTCCAGTTTTAAAAGCTGCATCTGCTAAAAGTAATGCTGCAGTTTTTGCTCCCTGGCCGCCTCGTCCATGCCATCTGATTTCGATTCCATTTTTCATAAAAGCTTACTCCTCTCTAAAGAAAAACAAACGCGAGTAGAATCTACTCGCGCAATCTGACAGTATTTGTTTCTTATGCAATTACATAAGAAAAGCTTCTAACCATTCGCAAAGGTTAGAAGCTTATTAATGTCTCTATCCATTTACGACATACCATCATATGCGCCCCTGATTACGGTGGGTACCGTCAGCATCTACTTGCAACTGCTTTCGTGCTGCAACTCGGGAGGGATCTTCGACTATTTCCTACTAATACCGTTTCTCAGCTTACACGGCTCTCTGTGATGTTTAGAAAGAGTTTACTGTCTCCGTCATCGTCTTTTATTTATCTTGAATTATTTTATCATTTACTTGATTTTTGTCAACCTATCTGTTTTGTTATTGCGTTCATGTGTTTGCACTACGCACACATTTCTATTCTTTTTGTATTCGTATCATAGAATCGCAGTTCAATATTATCCATTTATCTTTGAAATTTTATAGCAATATTGCTATTATTACCCTTTTGACGCTTTAAAGAGATAAACTGTCAAATTGCTAGTCTTTGATCAATATATCTTCAAATCCGGCTTTTTCAACCAATGGTGTTCTCTCAGAATATATACCGCGAAGAGGTGCGCCCACCAGTGGGGATAAATCTGTGATATAGGTATCTCGAATATCCAAAATCTCTAAACTCTTTAAGCTCTTTAAGCACTCAATATTGGATAATGAATTATTTGGAATCATCAAATATTCAAGATTTGTAAAATTCTCGCAGATTCCGATAAAATCCTGCCATTCAATATCAACAGAATCACCCCAATTCCATGTATTATCATCCTTCAGATAACAAAAGCGAACCTTTTCCATATTCATAAATGTGAGTGATTCATTCACCTCAAATCTGGTAAGATCAATTCCTCCTGAAGCGGAATACAAATTTAAATATTTCAAATTCTCCATCTTAAATAAATCTGTCATATCACCAAATACGAAGGAATCATTCATATCCAAGTACTCCAAATTTGATAAACTCACAATGTCCTGTATATTTTCATTTTCAAAGGAACAATTATAACAGGTTAATTTCTTTAAATTCGTCAATGCTCTTATTTGTGAAATGTCATCTGCTAAAATGTGATGTAGGGTCAGTTCTTCCAAATTCACCAAGCATTCTAAAGAATCTATATAGCCATAATCATGAATGGTAAGGCTACGAAGTTTTGTGCATTTGCTTAAATCCGGCATTGGAATATCAAAACTGCCATCAGATCCAATGATATGAAGTTCCTCTAAATTAGTCATATTACATACCAATGAGTACTCTGGAATCTTATAATTTTCAATCATTACAAGTTTTGTCAGTTGGTTTTCATAAGCAGACAATGGTGAAATATCTACTACACTTGTTTCCTCCAAACCAAACTCTGTCAGATTTGGCATATTTTTTACAAATCCAATTTCTTTTAATTGTGAAGACTTAATGTACAATGCTTCAAGTTGAGTCATATTATACAATTCTGAAAAATCATCAAAACCTCCACTTGTTTCAAGAGTTAACTTCTTTATATTTCCCATCTTTGCAATCGTAGACATTCCCTTACTGCCGCTAATCTCTATGGATAATGTATGCAGGTTTGTAAATTGAACCAAGTCTTCTACATACGATGTTCCACTATAGATACCTAATTCTTGAATCTTATCCACATTTACATATTCTGTTGGATTTCCGTCAAACTTGGCATAAATAGTATCTAAGTCCCTTAAATTTGTTAAATACTTTGTTTGAATATAATCTGTTTCAATATCTATTTTCTGGATTTTCGGAAATATAGCGCATAAACCACCATCAATCTTTTCAAAAGTGGTCATATACTCTTTTTCTGTTCCGTCGGAAAGAACATATCCAACCATTATATGACCATATCCATCCTTTTTCACAGATACTTCCAAAACCATTTCCAATTGCTCATCTGTCACCTCAGATGCTTTACAAGCAAATGCCTCCGTAATCAATTCCTCAATCATGGTTCCTTCTACAAGTGAAGTATCTATGCTTTTAGCAATTGTAATGGATGAAGGAGTCTGGAATTCAGATGCATCCGAACTCTGTGCTGAGTCTTCCTGGACGTCATTTGATGTTATACTTCCCTGTTCCTTTCCACTTGACTGATTTTCATAAACATTATTTTTTCCCAAAGAATGTCCTATCCACAACACATTGATCATTCCATACAAAAAGAATGCTCCTATTATAGCTAGTATAATCAAAATTCTTTTTTTATGGCTCATATCCTTTGGCATCTCTGAAGGAGTTACATTATAAGAATTTGCTCCAACAGACAAAAAATCATCATAATTGGAGAACGATTGATAATCCTCCATAGAATGATATGAATCTGATTTTTGGTAAGAATCTATGGCCTGGTATGCAGAGTCGAATGTAGTCAAATTCATTTCTTGAAAAGAATTCGAGGACTGATTCAATGAATCATATCTTGTTGCATCAAATTCTTGATATGAATTTAAAGACTGATTCGGTGAATCATACCTAGTTGCGTCAAATTCCTGATAGGGATTTAAAGACTGATTCGATGAATCATACCTGGTTGCGTCAAATTCCTGATAGGAATTTAAAGACTGATTCGATGAGTCATACCTGGTTGCATCAAATTCCTGATAGGAATTTGATGACTGGTTAGATGAATTAAAACTAACTGCATCATATCCTTGATAAGAATTTGAGGACCGAAACTCCGTAGGCATTTCCTCCCATGAATATGATTCCACCATATACTCGGCTTTGCAACTTTTGCAGATCATTCTATCATTCACTAATTCCAATTCAGCATTACAAATGGAGCATCTCTTCATCGACATATTTTATCCCCTTTATCAATTTTATCTATGTAACTTTTATTTCTTCATTCTGTTTCTATATAGTTCGTACGAACCATAAAAGAAATATTTTTTGCTATTTTACCACAGAAGGAAAAAATGAGCCACCCACATATGTGGATGGCTCAAAAATTCATTTTAAAAAATGATTCTTATTTTAATTCAGCTTTTAACTGTGCTGTTAAAGCTGGAAGGATCTTGTTAAGATCTCCAACGATACCATAATCAGCAACATCAAAAATTGGAGCTGTTTCATCTTTGTTGATAGCGATGATGATATCAGATTCTTCCATACCAGCTACGTGCTGGATAGCACCTGAAATACCGATTGCAAAGTATACGTTAGGTCTTACAGTCTTACCTGTCTGTCCAACCTGTAAATCTTTTGGTAACCAACCATTATCAACACAAGCACGTGAACATGATACTGTACCACCGATTACTTCTGCTAAATCTTCAAGAAGTTTGAAGTTCTCTTTAGAACCAACACCACGACCACCAGATACTAAAATCTTAGCATCCATGATATCTACTGTTTCATTTAATGATTTAACAACTTCAAGGATTTCAACATACTTGTTGTCTGGTGTAAATCCTGGATTGAATTCGATAACTTCTGCTTTGTTAGCATCGTTTCTTTCAAGCTTCTGCATAACACCTGGACGTACAGTTGCCATCTGTGGACGGAACTCTGGACAAGCGATTGTTGCGATTGTGTTTCCACCGAAAGCTGGACGAGTCATTAATAACTGGTTGTGTTTCTGCTCTTTTCCTGGCATTGGGTTGATTGGGAAATCACCAATTTCAAGAAGTGTACAGTCAGCTGTTAAACCTGTATGTACTCTAGCTGAAACTCTAGGACCAAGATCACGTCCGATAGCTGTTGCACCAACTAACATGATTTCTGGTTTGAATTCATTAATTACAGAAGCTAATGCATGTGCATATGGCTCTGTTCTGTATTCTTTACATTCTGGATCATCTACAACGATAACTCTGTCAGCACCATATGCTGCAAGTTCATCTACAAGACCTTTTACATCACTACCAATTAAGACAGCTGTAACTTTTTCATTTAATTTCTCTGCGAGTCTTTTACCTTCACCGATCAATTCTAAAGCGATTCCGCTTACTGTGTTATCAACCTGCTGAGCGAAGACATACACGCCTTTATATTCTTCTAAATTCATGGTTAACCTCCAAATAATTTACTCATGTATATAATCTACTAGATTACGTGTTTCTCTTTTAATTTGCTCATGATATATTCTACAGATTCAGCTGGATCTAAAGTAACTTTTTCTCCTGCACCTTTACGAACTTTATCAGAAGCTTTTGCGATCTGTGTTGGAGATCCCTTCAAACCAAGGTTAGAATCTTCTACATCCTTAAGGTCTGCTCTTCCCCATACAGTGATTTCTTTTGCGTATGCATCAAAAATTCCACCTGGAGTCATATATCTTGGCTCATTTAATTCAGCTAATGCTGTTACCAAACATGGCATCTGAGCTTTTAATACATGATATCTGTCATCATACTGACGTTCAACGATTACGCTGTTTCCTTCAACTTTGATGTTCTGTGCGTAAGAAATTACTGGAATTCCTAAATGCTCAGAAATCTGAGGACCAACCTGTGCTGTATCACCATCGATAGCCTGCCGACCTGTAATGATTAAATCGTATTCAATGTTTCTTAAAGCACCAGCTAATGTCTGAGATGTTGCCCAAGTATCAGCACCACCAAGAACTCTATCTGTTACTAAGATACCGTTGTCGGCACCCATAGCCATAGCTTCACGTAAAACTTCTTCTGCCTTTGGAAGACCCATTGTTACAACTGTAACTTCTGCACCGTACTGATCTTTTAATCTTAATGCTGCTTCCAAACCAGCCTTATCATCTGGGTTCATGATTGTTAACATTGCGCCTCTGTCAAGTGTTCCGTCTGGATTGAACTTAACGCCGCCCTTTGTATCAGGAACCTGTTTAATACAAACAACAATTTTCATTGTATTTTCTCCTTTATTATTCAATATATTTCATTTATCGACGCGCATTCAAAAATCTTCGATTTTTTCATTCGCGCGTTGCGCTACACCGCGCTCTGCTATGTCATCATTTCAAAAATTCAGCAAGCTGATTTTTGAAATATTGCCATATCATGCACGTCTTACTTTAACAGATTCGCGGAAATAACCATACGCTGAACTTCACTTGTTCCTTCGTAAATTTCTGTGATCTTAGCATCACGCATCATACGTTCTACTTCGTATTCTCTGATGTAACCATAACCACCAAATAACTGAACAGCTTTTGTTGTTACTTCCATAGCAACTTCTGCTGCAAGTAATTTAGCCATAGCTGCTTCTACAGAGTAAGAAGTCTTATGATCTTTCTGATACTGAGCTTTTAACATAGCAGCTTTATAAACCATCAATTTAGCAGATTCAACCTTAGTAGCCATATCAGCTAACTGGAACTGTGTATTCTGCTGAGCAGCGATTGAACGACCAAACTGTTTTCTCTCTTTTGTATATTCGATAGTTCTTTCTAAAGCGCCTTCTGCAATACCAAGAGCCTGAGCAGCGATACCGATACGTCCACCATCAAGAGTGTGCATAGCGATTGGGAAACCTTTTCCTCTCTGTCCAAGTAATGCATCAGCTGGGATACGGCAATCTTCAAAGATTAATTCGTATGTAGCTGAACCACGGATACCCATTTTCTTTTCTTTTGTACCGAATGAGAAACCTGGAGTTCCTTTTTCTACGATAAATGCAGAGAATTTCTTCTGTTTTCTGCCCTTCTTATCTTCAACGATATCTGTATAAGCAATGATGATATAGATATCAGCTTCTTTACCATTTGTGATGAAGCATTTAGAACCATTTAAGATCCATTCGCCTGTAGCTTCGTCTAAAACAGCCTTTGTCTGAACACCCTGTGCATCTGTACCAGCACCTGGCTCAGTTAAACCAAAAGCACCTAATTTTGTACCATTTGCTAATGGAACTAAATATTTCTGTTTCTGTTCTTCTGTACCATATGTCTGAATTGGATCAGCACAAAGTGATGTATGAGCAGAAACGATAACGCCTGTAGTACCACAAACTTTTGAAAGTTCTTCTACACACATAACATATGTTAATGGATCAGCGCCCTGTCCGCCGTATTCTTTCTCTACTGGAATACCCATAAATCCATATTTCTGCATTTTCTTAACTGTTTCTGTTGGGAAATGCTCTGTTTCATCAACCTCAATTGCAAGAGGTTTTACTTCTTTTTCAGCAAATTCTTTGAATAAAGATCTTGCCATTTCATGCTGTTTGCTTAAAGTAAAATCCATGATTTAACTCTCCTTTGATATATAAATGATTATAGTTTGTTCAGGAAATTCCTGAACAAACTAATAAATTTTATGAATTACTGAGCGTCTACTGGTGTTTTTGTACGGTCAGCATTGTAGATGTAGAAACCTTTACCAGATTTGCAACCAAGGTTACCACCACGTACCATTTTACGAAGTAATGGACATGCACGATATTTGCTATCGCCTGTTTCATTGTAAAGAACATCCATAATAGCAAGACAGATATCTAAACCGATGAAATCACCTAACTCTAATGGTCCCATTGG
This sequence comes from Lachnospiraceae bacterium, assembly GCA_045628865.1. Classification (GTDB taxonomy): domain Bacteria; phylum Bacillota; class Clostridia; order Lachnospirales; family Lachnospiraceae; genus JAZQQB01. The sequence continues at coordinate 29,888 of JAZQQB010000069.1, forward strand.
GTGATTAGCACCAAGCTTCATAGCTGCATCAATACCAGCTACATCTGAAACGCCTTCCATTTTGATGAAAGCAGCTTCATTGATCATTGCTATTAAGATTCTGTTTACTACGAAACCAGCAGCTTCGTTAACCTGTACTGGTGTTTTTCCAATTTCTTCAGAAATCTTCTTGATAGTTTCTACAGTTTCAGCTGGTGTATTAACACCTGCGATTACTTCTACTAATTTCATACGATCAGCTGGATTGAAGAAATGCATACCGATCATAGGTCTTGTTAAACCATTACCAATCTCTGTGATTGATAATGAAGATGTGTTTGAAGCAAAGATACATTCTGGTTTAGCAATTTTGTCTAATTCACCAAATGTTGTTTTCTTTACATTCATATCCTCAAATGCAGCTTCAACGATTAAATCGCAATCTGCACATAAGTCTTCTTTTAAACCTGGTGTAATGCTAGCTAAGATCTTATCAACAGCTTCCTGTGTCATCTTACCTTTTTCTACTAATTTAGCATAACCTTTAGCGATCTTATCTTTACCGCCTTCTGCCCATTCCTGTTTGATATCACAAAGTGCTACTTCGTATCCATCAACCATTGCGAATGCTTTTGCGATACCCTGTCCCATGGTACCTGCTCCAATAACTCCAACTTTCATTTTGAGTCCTACCTTTCTTTTGATAAACTTTTTATACTCAATTCTATTTCCGGCATGATAATCACCCGGAGAGAACCAATCATTTTATTAACAGTTCTTGAATGGCTCTTTTACTTTTTCTTTGTTCTTATCTAAGAAGAAAGCCATACCATATTTCTGATCTTCTGTTTCAAAACAATCACCGAATAATTTCTCTTCGATTACAATTGCCTGATCCATATCTACTTCTAAACCATCGTTGATAGCTTTTTTACAATTTCTAACAGCGATTGGTGCATTCTTGCAGATACCAGCTGCCATCTTCTCAGCTGTAGCCATTAAGTTAGCCTGTGCAGTAGCTACTACCTCACCAGCTTCATCTAATGTAGCCGAAACAACCTGGTTAACAAGACCAATTCTTAAAGCTTCATCAGCTTTGATATTTCTAGCTGTATAGATCATCTGCTTAGCCATACCAGCACCTACTAAACGAGCAAGTCTCTGTGTACCACCAAAACCTGGTGTGATTCCTAAACCTACTTCTGGCTGACCAAATACTGCATTATCAGAACAGATTCTGATGTCACAGCTCATAGAGATTTCACATCCACCACCAAGTGCAAATCCATTGATTGCAGCGATTACTGGTAATGGGAATGTTTCTAATTTACGGAAAACATCGTTACCTTTCTTACCGAAAGCTTCACCTTCTGCTTTTGTTAATGTGCTCATTTCAGCGATATCAGCACCAGCTACAAAAGATTTCTCTCCTGCACCTGTTAAGATCAAACAACGTACTGCATTTAAATCTACAGCATCAAGTGTTTCATTTAATTCATCTAAAACCTGAGAATTTAAAGCATTTAATGCCTTTGGACGGTTGATTGTGATAATACCAGTCTGTCCTTTTACTTCATATGTAATGAATTCCATAATGGGAACTTCCTTTCTATCTTTAATATAGGGTATCACTTATGCGACAAGCCACCGAGGTAATAATACCCCGGTAGCTCAATTCCTTTTCAATGATACCCGTTTATTCTATACTCTTATGCTTCGTATGCTTTAACGATTGTAGAACAGCCCATTCCACCACCGATACAAAGTGTTGCAAGACCTGTCTTAGCATTCTTAGCTTCCATTTCATGAAGTAATGTAACTAAGATACGGCATCCTGAAGCTCCAACTGGATGTCCTAATGCAATAGCACCACCGTTTGGATTTAACTGTTTGTCAACGTCGATACCTAAATCTCTTCCTACTGCGATAGACTGAGCTGCAAAAGCTTCGTTAGCTTCGATGATATCGAAGTCTTCAATCTTCATACCTGTTTTATCTAATACTTTCTTTGTAGAAGCAACTGGACCAATACCCATAACTTCTGGACGAACACCTGCAAGAGCACCTGCAACCCATTCAGCCATTGGCTTAACGCCTAATTCTTTAGCTTTTTCTTCGCTCATTACTACTACTGCTGCAGCACCATCGTTGATACCTGATGCATTACCAGCTGTAACATATTTATCTTTGTTGATTGGACGAAGTTTCTGAAGTCCTTCAATTGTAGAACCAGGTCTTGGTCCTTCATCAACCTTGAATTCAACCATTTCTTTTTTCTTCTTAACCATTACTGGAACGATTTCTTTATCAAAAGCACCAGCTTTCTGAGCTGCTTCAGCCTTTAACTGGCTCTTTAATGCAAACTCATCTAACTCTTCACGAGTGATTCCCCATTCATCACAGATATTATCTGCTGTCTGGATCATGTGATAGTTGTTAAATGCATCCCATAATGCATCGTTAACCATTGTATCTACTAATGTACCATTGTTCATTCTATAACCAAAACGGCCATTCATCATAGCGTATGGTGCCATTGACATATTTTCCATACCACCTGCAACAACGATGTCAGCTTCACCAGCTTTGATCATCTGTGCTGCCATGTTTACACAGTTAAGACCTGAACCACATACAACGTTAATTGTAACAGCTGGAACTTCGATTGGAAGACCTGCTTTGATAACTGCCTGACGTGCTACGTTCTGGCCCTGACCAGCCTGGATAACACATCCCATATATACCTGATCAACTAATTCAGGTTTAACACCTGCTCTGTTTAATGCTTCTTTAATTACAATTGCACCAAGATCTGCTGCTGGAGTAGTAGAAAGACTTCCTCCCATTGTACCAATTGCTGTACGACATGCGCCTGCAATAACTACTTTACCTGCCATTTTAATTTCCTCCATTTTTAACTAAGGTGACTTGCGTCACTATCGTTTAGTAATAGTTTTTCATGTGGTTGTTAATTTTTTGTCATTAACATCGTTTTGATTTTAACATATCGTTATGGTTTTATCAATCCTTTTTCCTAATAAAATTGTGTTTTTTTTGTCAATGCCACAATTGCCTTGATTTATCTGACTTTTCAAGCACTTTAAAGCAATAAAATTTATCAATTTTTTCATAATAGAAACTCGATTTTCAGAATGAGTTTCCGCCATGTTTTGATTGGAACAAAGTGTGTGCTCGCACACACTTCGCGCCCGAGCGGTATGCGTAGCATTACCTTCCTCTCCGCGAGGTGTGATCCATCG
>JAZQQB010000070.1:0-13350 GCA_045628865.1 Lachnospiraceae bacterium
TGATTCTTCTACCACTGGCGCTTCGACTGTCACTGGAGCCTCTTCTGGCATTGATTCTTCTACCACTGGCGCTTCGACTACTGGCATTTCTTCTATTACTTCAGGTTCTTCAACTACTGATGTTTCTTCACTTGACATTCCAAATAGCGCTTCGATTTCTTCTGCTGTCATTCCTTGATTTGAATTGTCTGACGCTGGGCTCACCTCTGGCATTGGTTCCTCGACCGTCACTGATTCCTCTTCTGGCATTGATTCTTCCTCTACCACTGGTTCAACAATTGGTACAGACTCTTCCTCTACCACTGGTTCAACAATTGGTACAGACTCTTCCTCTACCACTGGTTCTTCGACTACTACTAATTCCTCTATAACTGCTGACTCTTCAATTGGCGCAGATTCATCTGTATTCTGTGCAAGGATCTCGCTATCTAAATCTGTATCATCAACCCCCACACCCTGTTCTTCCAGAGTCTTAACCATACTTTCTAATAATCCATTACTCTCATCCAACATATCATTGATACTTTTGGTCACTTTCTCCTCAAGCATCTCTTCTGTAAGAATTTCTTCTTTCAACGTATCGGTTCCAAAAAAATCTGTAAATGATTCTTCTCCTACCTGTAATCCACTACTGTCAACCTGATCTGATGATGTTTCCACATTTTCTCTGGCAATCTGCTCTGGCTCATCAAAACGAACCGGCGAATCTGTTATTTCTCCAGTTTTCATCCCATCTATGCTATTTTCCGGCTTTGGTTCTGCCGCATCACGCAATAACTGATCTAGATATTCTTCCCGTGAATCCATTTTGTAGCCCCCTGCTTCTATGTATTCCCATCTTTGTTCCACATTTTCAGCTCTTATCTACCTGGCTATTACAACATTTTGAAATTATCGGACTAGTACTGTTGTAATTTTCCACTATCAAATCCTTATAATTTCCTATTCTTCTGAATTATTACAACTGCCACACCTGCGGTCCGCCATAAGCTCATTTGGGCACAAGTACTCAGTCTTTTATAATAATTTTAACACAATTTACGTGATTTCACAAACTTTTTTAACATTTTTTGCAAAAACATCTACATTTTCCTCTGTTTTCTAGTTTTTAAGGTACAAAATCTGATTTTGGTTCTACATGTCCTATTTTTCTGTCTCATCTTTTTTTGGACACAAAATGCTATCTCTACTCTCCGTATCACCAAAAGCAAGTCAAAGGGTATCGCTTCGCGATACTAGCCTAGCTTTGGCACCACGTAAACTCATGAACAGCTTGAGTCATTTTTGTATTTTCCAACCATTTTATAAAACAATATGAGTGTTTTTGCCCTCTTTACGTTTTCCCCACCATTGATTTTCTGGAAAAAATGAGGGTTTTTTACGTTTTTCTTATTTCCTCACCATATCTTATAACGCAATATGAGTGGTTTTAGCCTTTTTCGCGTTTTCCCTCCATCTATTATTAGGAAAAAGTGAAAGTTTTTTTCGATTTTCGCGTTTTACCATCACGTTTTAAAAAGCAAAATGAATGGTTTTGTCGCTATTTGTAATTTCCCATCATATTCTATTCTAAAATACACCTGTGGATACTACAAAAATATAGTTTGCCCACATTTAAACATAGATTTTTATTTGTGAACACGAATTTCCCTCTATATTTATTCCTTTTTCCATCATAAAATAAGTGCAAAGCACTCTTTCGCGCCCAAGAGGTTGCGTAAGCAATATATACCTTTCCGCGCCTTGCGCACCCGGAGCTTTTATTTGAAGAAATTCGAAGAATTTCCTCAAATAAAAAGAGATTTGTGACTGATTATCACAAATCTCTGCATCTGACTTTTTCCTATTCCATTTTCTTTTTTAATTGTTCAAGAAACTCAAATGGGCTTTGTTCAATTCCCTTTCCACGGCCTTCCGATTGTTCTGATAGTTGGAATACCGATCTGTTCACACGATAAAATACACTCTTTTTGTTAAACATAGATGTTTTTTCAAAAGCAAATCGAATCACAGACGGATATAACATACCTACACCAAGCTCTAAAATTACAAGCTTTCGATTCACAGTCTTTTGAAGCCATCCTGAATATTTTTGCCAGTCTGTTAAGTAGCCTTTTTCATCATACTTTTCTTCATAAATGGTATTGAAAACATAGTAGGAATTACATTTTTCACATCTCGGTCTTTCCACCATAGACAATCCATGGGTATGAATAAACATTTCCCTTGTTACCGCGTTGGCAACTGGTTCTCCATACTCAACCTCAGCACCACAATTATCCTCACACTGCATCTTATAAAAAGAACCACATGGGGTAACAATTTTGTCCTGGTCTAACCTAGAACTTCGAATCAGATCATCTGCACTTGTTGATACGATGAAATAATCCTTATCCTTTAGTATATCAGCCAAATCATCATATGCTCTCTGTTGTTCTTCAAACGTATTATTTCTCAAATAATCATGGATCAAATAAGAGGACACCCATTGGTTCTCTTCACTTTCATCCATTGCCTTCAACAAATTTCTATATTTAGGGACATTGCGGATTTCCTGAAAATCAACTTGAAATTCCTCCCCGATTCCAACTAATACATAATCTGCCTCTTCTATTTTTTCAATCAATTCCTTCATGAGCAATCTTTCTCTTATCTTTCTATCATATTTTCCACATGAAAAACTATATCAGAAACCACTCGCAAACTCAAGAGTGGTATTTTTATAAGAAATCATCTTCAAGTTAATCAACGTATTTCCTCAATTGAAAAAAAGGCACTTTAAAAGCGCCTTTCTTTCAAACAAAATAGTTATTCCACATATAAAATTGGCATCTAAACAACAATTGCCAATTATACACCAAAACAATAACCCGGAAATAATCCTTCCAACTCACTTACTTCGCTACTTTGTCATCTTCGATATGAACAAGCTTATCAACGATTTCAACCAGGGATGCCATCTCTGGTTTAGAAATCTGGGCATCTGCACCGAGGGCTTCACCTTTCTTTCTCATTTCTTCATTTACCAAAGATGAGAAAATGATAACTGGAATATCCTGGGTTTCCTTACTACTCTTTACCAGCTTTGTTAATCTATGTCCATCCATAAGCGGCATCTCAATATCAGTGATCAGCAACTGGCAATGATCCTTTAAGCTGTTCTTTTCAATACAGCTTTCAATAGTATCCCAAGCCTGCTGTCCATTTTCTGTAGAGATAACATTGCTATATCCTGCACGTTTCAAGGATTCTACGATCATCTTGTTCAAAAGAACGGAATCTTCTGCCAACATGATCGGAACCTCGCTACGCTCACGAGGACCCATTGCTGAAAAATCAGCAACCTTAAGTCCTGTTTCGGGATTGATATCGGATACAATCTTTTCAAAGTCAAGAATCGTAATCAATCTCTCATCAAATTTGATGATACCTGTAGATACACTATTGTCAACACTATTTACAGTTTCACTTGGTTTGATGATCTCTGACCAGGAAATACGATGGATACCAACAACAGAATCTACATGAAAAGCAATATCCAATTTATTGAAATTGGTGATGATAAACATGCCACCAACATCGTGTTTTCCTTTTCCAAGACAGTTCATTAAATCTATCGCAGTAATGAGTTTGTCACGTGGCATAAAGATACCCTCTACACTCGGATGTGAGTTAGGCATTTCTGTAATTGGCTCATATGGAATAATTTCACGAATCTTGGCAACATTAATTCCATAGTTCTGATTTGCCACTTCAAATTCAAGTACTTCTAATTCATTCGTTCCATTCTCTAATAAAATATTTGTATCCATACTTAAATATTCCCGACCTTTCTACAATATAAGGTTTCCGATAATTACATTTATTGTATCATCCATTCATCTTTTTTGCAATAAGTTGTTTGGTTATTTTTATTTTTGTCTGAATATTTAGTACATTTTCAAAAAAACTACGGTAAACCACTCTCCATTTAAATAATCGTAATCGATTCAATACTTTCGATCTGATATCAGCTCACTTGCTTCATCTGAGGTAATGATTTCCTCTTCCACATACACAATCTTTTCTGGCGTTTCTCCGCGTTCCATTTGCTGGATAATATCACTTACCAATTGACCTGTTAATGGATTACATTCAACAGAAACATTCAGATTTCCTTTGATCATCTCAATAAGTGCTGCATGAACTGCGTCAAAGGAAACAATAATGATATCCCCTTCTGGTCCACAGGTTAATCCTGCTTCTTCAATAGCATGAATTGCGCCAAAAGTCATGTTATCATTTTCACTGATCACAACATCAATATCATCGTACTGGGTCAAAAAGTATTCCATAACCTCTTGCCCTTTTGCCTGTGTAAAATCCCCATCCATCATATCAATCATATTCCAGTTGGGATGATTTTTCAGTACACTATCAAACCCCTCTGTTCGCCCAATCTGAGCTGAAGCTCCTGTGGTTCCTTGCAGGGTTACAATATTGATCTCATCCCTGCTTCGTCCTGTTTCTCGAAGATATGATGCTAACCATATACCTGCTTCTTTTCCTTCTCTTTCAAAATCAGATCCTACCCAGCATGTATATAAACTATCATCAGATACATCTACCATTCGGTCAATCAAAATAACAGGAATTCCAGCATTTTTGGCTTCCTGTAAAACAGCATCCCATCCACTTTCTACAATGGGTGCACATACGATATAGTCCACATCCTGTAAAATAAATTCACGGATTGCTTTTAACTGACTCTCCTGCTTCTGCTGTGCATCCACATAGATCATGTAATAGCCATTCTGTTCTGTGAATGCTTTTTGTAAAGACTGTGTATTAGCGACACGCCAATCAGATTCTGCTCCTACCTGCACAACTCCTACCACAATCAAATCCTCATCAATGGTATCCTCCATAGAAACCTCCACAACTTCCTTCCCTGAAGAATGACCTGCCCATATTATGACTAACAAAAGTGCTGCTACCACAGCGATTATTCCAACCACATTTTTCTTCATGATAATCTCCATTTCACTTACGAAATTCAGAGTATTCCCCTCCGTTAGAAAAAGGTCGAATGTTCATCATCCGACCTTTTTCTTTTCACTTTAAGAGTATATCATACTATTTATTTCTTTGCATTCTTAATCATTGCAAATACACTCTGCAAGATAATAAAGAAACATAACAAAGCAGAAACTGCAATGTTTGACCATGAACTGGCAAGTTTACCATTGGTTTTTACCAAAGTTGAAATGGTACCATTGATCAATACACCAAAGAAAGAACCAATAACATTACCAACACCACCTGTTAGAAGGGTTCCACCAATAACTGATGATGCGATTGCATTCATTTCCAAGCCCTTTGCCTGCTGCACATTACCAGACATAGTATTCAAACAGTAACAAATACCTCCAACAGAGCACAAAAATGATGATAATACATAAGCTTTACATTTAATCTTCTTGCAATCAAGACCCATCATGCTAGCAGAAGCTTCACTTCCACCAATGGCATACAGGCTTCTTCCAAATTTTGTATAACGAAGCATCAAAAAGATCAGTAAAAGCACCAACAATGCAACAACAACTGTGATACGAATATATGGAACCTGATATACACCCTTTCTGTTTACATATCCGCCAAAAGGAATATCAATTCTTAAGTTAGAAAGACCCTTAAACCATGCATTCTCAATCTTTACCTGATCAGTACAGATCACTGCTGTCATACCTCTGGCAAAAAACATACCTGCCATGGTTACAATAAATGGCTGGATTTCCAAATATCCAATGAGATAGCCCTGTACCAGACCAAACAAAAGCCCAATGACCAAAACAAGAATGATCAAAACAATTGGGTTCCAATGCCATTTTTCCATACCAACAGACAAAAGCATACAGTCCAGTGCGATCAAGGAACCAACCGAAATATTAATACCACCTGTTAACATGATGCAGGTCATACCACAGGTTACACAAATAAGACCAGCATTATTGATCAAAATATTTAAAAAAGTCTGTAAATGAGCAAAACCTTTATCTTCATAAACCTGACATCCAATCAGATACATGATAAAAAACAATGCAATTGTAATAAAAAGCAGCAACGTATTTGAATTCAACTTCTTTTTCATTACTGATCACCTCCTGTAACCATTTCTTTTTTTGCCTGACGTACAAGAGATTTTTTCTGAAGCCATGCTTTTAATGGAGTTGCCTGAATTGCAACAATAGCAATAACGATCACAGCCTTAAATACTGGTGCCTGATCTGAAGAAACACCTAACGCATACAAAGTGGTAGTGATTGCCTGAATGGTATACGCACCAATGATAGATCCCATTAAATTAAATTTACCACCGCCTAAGCTGTTACCTCCAAGGGCAACGGCTAAGATCGCATCCATCTCAAAATTTAGTCCAATGTTATTGGAATCTGCTGAACTGATTCTAGAAGATGCTACAACACCTGCAATACCTGCCATTAAACCACATACTGCATAACACAAAAAGATAATCTTTGTTGAGTTAAGGCCTGCGATTCTAGATGCTTTCTTGTTGATACCAACACTCTGAATATATAATCCAAGAGCGGTTTTGCGAAGAATAATTGACGCAATCACGATACAGATTACTGCAATGATGATTGGAGTTGGTAAAAGCCCGCAGTAACCACCAAAAAACTTAAAGGAATCATTTCTAACATATACAATCAGGTCATTACAAAGGAGCAATCCAATGGCTCTTGCAGCCGAGAAGAGAATCAGGGTTGCAACCATAGGCTGAATGTTTAAGCAAGCAACCAAAAATCCATTGAACATACCACAAACACAACCAAGTAAAATACCGCCAAGCACACCAACGATCAGCGGAACAGCAAGATCGTTGGTAGAAGAAACGCCATAGCCTGCTAATAACATGCAGCAGAAAGATGCAGACAATGACATCACAGAACCCACGGAAATATCGGTTCCTGCTGAAGCGGATACGACAAGAGTCATACCAATGGCGAGAATTGCAATCTCGCTACCACGATTTAAAATATCAATGATTCGACCATACAATACACCATTTCGAATTGAAATGGTAAAGAAGTCAAATGCAAACTGGCCATGAGCCACATCATAAAAAATATTTGTCGCCATTACCAGCAGTAAACAAAAGACTGGTAAAAACAATCTCATTTTTGTTATCTTTTTTACCTTACTCATCTATCTCACCTCCGGCGATTGCTTTCATGACTACTTCCTGTGTTAGATTTCCAGTCAATTCACCAACCTTGGCTCCATCACGAAGTACAACCATTTTAGAACAGGTTCTAAGCATTTCTTCTATTTCTGATGAAATAAAAATAATGCTCTTTCCTTCTTCTGAAAGTCTGATCACCAATTTCTGAATTTCTGTTTTGGTACCAACATCAATTCCACGTGTTGGTTCATCCAAAATCAAAAAGTCTGGATTTGTTGCAAGCCATCTTGCAAGGATTACCTTCTGCTGATTTCCGCCTGATAACTGTTTTACCAGTGTTTCCTTACTAGCCGTCTTAATCTGTAGCATATCGATAAATTCATCTGCAATCGCATTTTGTTCCTTCATAGACAAAAGTTTAAACATACTGTTTTTTGCTTGCAGCGCAAGAATGATATTTTCTCTAACTGACAAATCAGCAATGATGCCTTCTGCTTTTCTATCATCTGGTAAAAGTCCCATACCAAGATTCATTGCCTGGATTGGAGCATTGATATGTCTCTTTTCACCATTCACAGTAATGGTACCTGTTTGTGCCTTATCAGCACCATAAAGCGTTCTTGCCAATTCACTTCGACCAGATCCCAAGAGTCCTGTTAACCCAATTACCTCACCTTTATGGATGGTCAGGTCATATGGTTTGATGGTTCCCTTATGGCTGACACCTTTTGCCTCTAAAAATACTTCCTCTTGTTCATAGTCCTTCTCAGTTTTTGTCTTTAATTCTGCCAATTCATCAAAACTCTTTCCAAGCATGGCTGCAACTAACTTCACTCTAGGAAGATCTTCAATCAAATACTCTCCTACAAGCGTACCGTTACGAAGTACTGTGATTCTGTCACATACAGCGTAAACCTGCTCTAAAAAGTGAGTTACAAAGATGATACCTACTCCGTTTTCTTTCAGCTGTTTCATAAGCTTAAATAATTTTTCTACTTCATTGTCATCCAAAGAAGAGGTCGGCTCATCTAAGATTAAAACCTTACAGTCCATATCCACTGCTCTTGCAATGGCGATCATCTGCTGCAATGCCAATGAATACTCTTCCAGATTTTTTGTTACATCAATATTTATATCAAGACTGTCCATGATCCTTCTTGCTCTTTTGTTCATGGTCTTCCAGTCAATGAGTCCAACTTTATTTTTTGGTTCTCTTCCGATAAAAAGGTTCTCTGCTACACTTAAGTTCGGGCATAAGTTTACTTCCTGATAAACCGTTGAGATTCCCTTATTCTGTGCATCTAAAGTAGAATGGTTTACAACTAATCCCTCGATGCCATCTACATATATTTCTCCTGCTTCAAAATCATTGATACCAGTCAGACACTTGATCAGTGTAGACTTTCCTGCACCATTCTCACCCATAAGAGCATGGATCTCACCTTTACGTAATGTAAAATCCACATTATCCAAAGCTTTTACGCCTGGGAAAGTCATGGTGATTCCTCTCATTTTTAATACAATATTCTCTTCCATCAAACCCCTTCTTTCTGACATACTCTTAAGGTCGTTTATACTCGTTTCTCATCTCTTTAAAAAAGGGAGGTCCTGAGGGGACCTCCCTGCCTGAAATCCTATATTAGTACTGAGCGTCGATAATTTCCTGTGTTACTTTTGTTAATGGCTGTTCCTGACCATCTACTGTAATAGATGTTAAGATGTCTTCAGCAACATACCAGTGTTCTGGCATGAAAACTTCTTTTGCAGGTGTTTTTCCAGCCTGTAAATCTTTAATAACGCCTTCTACAGTTGGAGCTGCAAGTGGGTTACATTCGAAGTCAGCTGTGATATTGCCCTTGATTACATATTCAAGACCTGCTGTACAAGCATCGTAAGAAAGAAGAATGACATCTCCATCTACACCAAAGCTAACACCAGCTGCTGTCATAGCATCCATAGCACCAAAGGCTTCGTTATCATTCTGGCAAACTACTACATTGAACTGACCTTCATAGCTCTTGCAGTAAGATTCCATTATTTCCTGTCCACCAGCCTGTGTGAAATCACCTGACTGAGAATCAATGATATTCCAACCATATTTATCGGCAACTTCTTTGAAACCATCTGTACGACCGATTGTAGCAGAAGCACCTGTAGATCCTTCGATTACGAGAACATTCACATCTTCGATACCTTTTGCATCTGTGTAAGCCTTCAACCACTCGCCACAAGCAAGACCTTCTGTCTTAAAGTTTGAACCTACCCAAGAAACATATTTGTCTGAGTCATCAATTGTACGATCGATTACGATAACCGGAATGCCAGCTGTCTCACACTCTGTTAAAACAGTGTCCCAACCTGTTGAGACGATTGGATCGATGATGATGTAATCTACATCCTGCTGGATAAAGTTTCTTACTGCTTCAATCTGTTTTGCAGAATCGTTATCACAGTCTACAAACTGAAGATCATATCCGTTAGCTGAACTAAATACATCCTGACATGATTTTGTAGAAGCTGTACGCCAGTCAGATTCATGACCTACCTGAGCGAAACCAACTGTTACTGTGCCATCACCTGAAGCAGGTTTTTTTGCTTCTTCCTTTCCGCATCCTGCAAATACACTTGCTACCATTGTTGTACCAAGCAACAATCCCATAAGTTTTCTTTTCATTATTTATTTCCTCCCAAAAAATGATAATGATTTTGTAACCGTCTCTAACAGTTACAGGTTCTCTATTTAGAACCATTTCTAAATAGCTTTGATGTAATTATCTTACTTGTTTTCGGAAAAAATAAATACAGAGTTTCTTCGGAATTATGTACACTTTTTTGTGTTCTTATCATTTACTTTTTATAAAAGTTCATTTTTTTATGATAAAAGTTGAAATATTTATGTTTTCTAACTTTTTAAAAAACATAAATAATCCCCTATGAATTTCCATAGGGGATTTTAAGATATACTACCGTACCTTCACCATATTCACTTTCAATTCGTAAACCATAATTTCTTCCATAATTTAACCACAATCTCTGGGCCACATTATAAAGACCAAAGCCAGAAGACGAAGAATGATCTACACCCTCATCCTTTCTTAGATCACCGCTAAGTTGCTTTAAAATGGCTTCTAAACGATCAGGCTTCATTCCAACGCCATTATCCTCTACGCAGAATTCAATACCATCCTCTGTCTTATAGCCTGAAATCTGTATATGGCCTTTTCCACGTTTGTTTTTCAATCCATGATACAACGCATTTTCAACAAGAGGTTGTAATGTTAGCTTTAGGATTTCGTAGGAATAGATTTCCGGATCAAAATCAATATCATATTCCAAAATATCTTGGTATCGAAATTGCTGGATCTGCAAATAACTTCGAATATGTGCCTCATCCTCTTTGATGGTAATGTAATCTCTACCCTTACTTAAAGAGATTCTATAAAAGTCTGATAATGCGGTTACCATGGCAATAACCTGCTCTTTTTCATTGGTCTCAGCCAGCCATACAATAGTATCCAATGTATTGTACAAAAAATGTGGATTGATCTGTGCTTGAAAAAGCTTTAGCTCTGTCGCCTGAAGATTCGTCTGTTCCTCCTTGACATCTTCTACAAGCTGTCCAATCTGATCAAGCATCTGATTAAAGCTATTCATCAGCTCAGCCAATTCATCCTCTGGATCAGAAAAAGTATACTTCGCGCGTACTTCTATATCACCTTTTGATACCTTTTTAGATACATTCACAAGTTCCTGTACGGGATCTGTGATTCTTTTTTTCAATGTGCCCGCAACTATAATCGCACCTACAAGAATGAGAATAAAAATAATCAATGTCATCTGTATGGCATGTGTGACATCCTGCATCAATTCTGCACGTACAATCTCTAAATTAGTAGCCTCATAATAAATATATTCCTGTAGCTGTTCCTGGATAAGCTGTGTTAGAATTCGAATATTCACGTCTAAACGTTCTATATTCACATCGTAATTTCCACTAATTTTAGCATCCGAAACAATCTCATCCACACGATCCTCTAAAAGATCCAGACAAGTCACGATTCTGGCAAGCAGGTTCTCTGCCTCTTTATTATCTGCATGCTTTTCAAGCTCTGTAAAAACAGTACGCATCTCATTAATCTCTTCATAGGGCTGTTTGGTATTTACAAACTCCGGAGCTCTTTCCGAGTTAACAATGATAATATACATAGAATAATCAATATCTTCTTTAAACTTTGTGTTAAAAGAATTTACCTTTGTAATATTTTTAACAATAACATTATACTTTTCAGAAAAATGTCCAAGCATAAAGATCAAATACAAAGCAAGCATAGCAAATGGAACACAACAAACAACGATCAAAGTGTTTAATCTTTTTTTGATTGGTGATCTTTTCATATACAATTATTCCTGTCCTACACCATTGTTTTGTATTCACGTGGTGTACAGTTCATATTCTTTTTAAAAATATAGCTAAAGTAATGAGGATCGTTGTAGCCTACTGCAAAGGCTATCTCTGCAGTCTTCATACTTGTTCCACGCAGTAATTCCTTTGCCTTTTCTAATCTGACCTCTGTCAAAAATTCAATAAAAGTCTGATTCATTTCCTGGCTAAATACAGAACTAAAATGATTTGGACTCATATTTACTTTTGCCGCAACCATATTCAATGACATATCACCGTGAGCATAATTTTCCCTGATAAAATCAATGGCATTTTGTAAAAAGGCATGATACTTCTTATTGGAAGCTTCATCGCGAAGTTCGATTGCAGCTTCGAAAACAGTTTTTAGATAGATCTTTGTATCCTTTAAACTGTTCATTCCATGAGCCATCTGATCATATTCTCCACAAAGTTCAACCAATTCCTTTGATGAAAATCCAATTTCCTCTAACATACTAATTACTTCCATATATAGATTCATGGTAGTGTACTGTCTAAAGATAAAGGACTTCTCTCCCTGTTCATAAAAACTGTCGAAATATTCATCCAAAAATCCAACTACTTCTCTCTTTAAACCACTCTTTAAGAAATTATCAATCGCTCTACGGTTCATGTTCTTGGTACTTAATTCTGACAAACTGATTTTTTCCTCGTATGGTACCTTCGATTCCTCCTGTTGATGGCCAATACTCTCAAAAAAGATATTCTTTTCTCTAAAGAAACGATATGCAAAAGCTTTATTGGCCGTCTGAAAACTCATTGGAAATTCACTAAGTCTTTGAATTGTTGAACCAATTCCACCAAAGTAAGAAAGCTCCGAATATTCCTCCATCATGGTTTGAATGCATTTCTCTATTTCCATTTTACGAAGTGTCATATTTTCCAGACTGCTTTCTCTTAAAATGAAAGCAAAACCTTCAATACCGCGATCGATCACAATCAGATTCTCAATAGAGGCAGTCCACTGAATTACCCTTTCATTCGCTTCATATAGTTTGTCTGATAATTCTTCAGTATCTGAAAAAATCTGAAAAAGTATCAAGGAATAACAATTTGCTAACAGATCAATCTCAAACTTTCTCGCTTCCTCTAATATGGAAGACGCTGAATGCATCTCACTCACCAGACGATTAAAAAATTGTAAACGATCCTTTTTCTCGTTTTTCAGTTTTTCCTGTTCCATGAGATAAAACATCTGCTTCTTCTCATTTTCTTCCATAATAAGATCTCTGGTTTTCTTAACAGCTTCTAAAAGCTTTGCACCTGTAATCGGTTTTAATAGATAATCAGTAATACCAATGTTGATTGCCTCCTTGGCATACTCAAACTCATCATATCCACTTAAAATCAAAATCTTTGTATCTGGTAAAGCATCCTTCACAAGACGACTAAGTTCTAATCCATCCATAAATGGCATCTTAATATCCGTAATCAAAATATCTGGTCTACGCTCTTGGATCATTGGAAATGCTAATTCTCCATCACTTGCCTCACCCACAAACTCAAGTCCATGCGCCTCCCAATCAATATTTTTCTTAATTCCATCCCGAACGATCACCTCATCCTCAACCAAAAACACCTTAATCATTTCTACACCCCAAAATCATACTTATCTCCATTTCGCTCCGCGAAATCCGGAGCGGGCTATTTGCGCACCCCTAATAGGGGTGAAACAAATAGACCGGTGTGTAAAATAGAATATTTTACACACTTATCTCCATTTCGC